>SXHN01000055.1 GCA_005773635.1 Actinomycetota bacterium | reverse complement strand
TTGGCAATGCGCCCGGATCGGATTGTTGTTGGTGAAGTTCGCGGCTCCGAGGCCTTCGAACTCTCGCGAGCTATGAATGCCGGCTGTGGCTTCTTGTGCACGGTTCACTCGAATTCTGCAGTAGACGCGTTACGCGCGCTCGTCAACGCCGCGTTGATGGCTGGCGAAAATGTCGGTGAGCGAGCTGTACGCAAGGTGTTTTCGGAATCGTTGGATCTGGTAGTACACCTTGATCTCGACGACGCTGCAGAACGTAGTGCCCACGCTTCGGTCCGTCGCCAAGTAATGGAGATCATTGCCGTCACCTCGACGACGGGAGACGACTTCAACCAGGAGCCCATTTTTGTTCGCCGATCGCCCGGAATGCCGCTTGAGTGGACTGGCGCGATCCCCTCCGCGTTGGAGTCGAAAATGGATCGCGCACTGTATGGTCGTTACTCCATCCGACACATCGTCGAAGGGCTCGTAGAGGTTGCGTCGTGAGGATGGGCGCTGCAATCGTCGTTGGGTGGACGCTGGCCTCGGTCACGGCGTTGGCTTGTGGACTTCGGATACCAGTACCACAGCGCTCACGTCGCAAAGACGCGAATCAACTTCGTCTCTGGCTTCTACAAAGCGGGGCCCCCGCGTCACCCGGGCAGTTTTGTGGCGCGATTGTTGGTCTTTTCTCGGTGGTGTGGGCAATGCTGAGCGCATTGTCCGGGGTGGTCGTGGCGATCGTGCCTTCCACCGCCATTGCGACACTCCCTGTGCTCTTTTACAACCGCCAACGCACAGCCCGCCTTGCCTTAGCGCAACGATCGTGGCCTGACGCGTTGCGAGACATCGTGACGTCGGTTGCGAGTGGACAATCGCTACATCAAGCACTGTGCGCGCTTGCCGATGGTCGCCACGGAAGCTTGAGTACAGCGTTTCAACGCTATCCATCTTTGAGTCGGTCGAGTGGCTCCGTTGCGGCACTTGAGATCGTTCGTGCCGAACTCGCCGACCCGGTTTCAGACCGTGTCCTCGAAGTCTTTATCCTCGCGATCGAACGAGGCGGTTCGGTCGTACGAACCATTCTGGACGATCTTGCCGAGTCGATCGGTGCCGACGTGCAGGTGCTCAATGAAATCGACACTGCGCTCTTGGAGAGTCGAATAAATGCGCGCGCTGTCGTTGTGCTGCCGTGGGTCGCGCTACTGCTGCTGAATCAGGGTGGGGGACCATTTCGAGATTTCTATTCGTCTTCAGGTGGTGTCGCAGTTGTGTCGCTCGGTGCGATCATGACATTCATTGGATGGGGGCTGATCCGCCGGCTGAGTCGTATTCCCAGTGAACCGCGGGTGTTCGTACCTCGGGGTCAACAGTGAACGTCATCGAATCCGCCGCGGTGCTGTGTGGTGGCGTCACCGCGGCAGGGCTCATGGCTCTAGTACGGCCGCGTCCTCCTCGGGCTTCCCAGCGAATTCGCCCCTATACAGTTACTGCCCGGGCTGCGCTTGGGTTGCCGTCGGACGCGATCGACCTGGAACTCCGCGGTCGCAGCGGCACCGAAGCAGTCCTGATTGCTCCACTTCGGGCGGCCGCGATCGTGGTCGGTCGCGTGATGGAGTCTCGAACCGATGAGGCGATCGCGCTTCGGCTCTATCAAGCGGGACGTGCTGATTCGACTCCCAACGACTTTCGAATGCTGCAGGTGACCCGTGCGGTCTGTACCGGAGCATTGTTGGGGTTTGGTGCGTTGCTGGTCGTTCGTAGCACGTTCGTTGTTGTGACTGCTGCGGTTTGTGGATTCGTCGCAGGCGCGGCGCGAGTGCGCGGACAGCTTGACCGATCAATCGCCGAGCGGGCGCAGCGCATGGAAACTGAGCTCTACACAATTAACCAGCTTCTGGCTTTGCATGTGCGTTCTGGTGCCGGACCGATCCAAGCAGTGCAGCGAGTTGTGGATCGCACCCGGGGCGCGGTTGCCGATGAGCTCGCATCGGTGTTGGTTTGGATTCGCAGTGGACAACGTGAATCCGTTGCGTTCCAACGAGCTGGTGAGCTCACACCGTGCCCGAGCGCCGCGCGCACCTATCAGATGTTTGCGCTCGCATCGGAGCGAGGCACGGACCTCGGCGAGGCATTGATCTCCGTCGGCGACGACCTCCGAAATGCTCGGCGAGAATCCTTGCGACGATATGCCGTACGAAATCGGGCCGCCATGTTGGCCCCAACCATCGGCATACTTGCGCCAATCATGTTGCTATTTGTCGCGGCGCCGTTACCGTCCATCGTCCTCGGTGGGCGTTGATCATGTTCACAATCAAGGAGAAACCATGACCAAACTGTTCATAAAAGTGATGCTGTGGCGTGCCGACGAATCCGATCACGGCGAGGCTGGAATGGCGACTGCGGAGTTGCTCGGCAACGCTGCACTAGGAATCGGTGCTCTCGTTGTGATCTGGGCGTTGTTGCGTCAGCTGGGCGTCGACGTAGTTGGCTGGATGGGCGAACAAATCGGTGTCAGCTAGAAGATCTCGGACGTCGCAACAGCAAGACGTGGGCCTCATCACTATTCAATACGTGGTGGCGACGGGTCTCTCGCTGTTGCTGTTGGTGATTCTCTGCAACGGACTTATCAATCTGTACGTGCGAGCGGCGGTGCGCGACGCGCTTGATGATGGTGTGCGAACCGCCGTTCCTGTCGGGGCGGATGCCTTCGCATGTCAGGCTCGGATCGACGATGCGCTGCGCTCCTTGGTGCGTGGCGTGTATACCAACTCCGCTGCGACGCGCTGCGTGGTTGAAGGCGGTGTTGTGCGCGCAGACGCGACGCTGCAGTTGCCGAGCTTCCTTCCAATGTTGTTGCCTGCGTGGACGTTCGACCTCCACGCGTCAGCGCGTCAGGAAATCACGTGACGCGAATGCGTGCGCAGTGCTTTGGGTTCGTTTCCGTCGAACTCAGTGCCTGCATCGCGTTGTTACTGCTTCCGGTTGCAATGCTGGTTGTGAGCGTTCCTTCATGGAGTAGCCGTGAGCACGCGGCAACTGTGATCGCCCGAGAGGCCGCAAGGTTGACGTCCGATCGCTGGCCCGCGGTAGATGATGTTGAGGTCGACGAGATGGCGAGCGAACTGGCAACCAACTTGGGAGTGGATCCTGGCGACGTCGTCGTGCAGCTCAGCGAGATCGCAGATCGAGGTCAGCGAGTGCGGGCTACGGTCACGATACGAATGCCGGCGTTGCATATTCCCGGCGTCGGCAGTATTGGCCAATGGCATTGGACCACCAGCAGCGCGGTGTTGGTCGATCCCTATCGGAGTCGATGATGGCGAAGACCCGATATCGCGGCGAACAAGGAACCGCCACGTTGTTTGTGCTCGGACTTTGCGTTGCGGTGCTGTTCATCGGCGGTCTTTCGGTGGATTTCTGGAGACTCATCGCGGCTCGGCGATCACTTGCGGCGATGGCCGACGCGGCAGCAACCGCCGGCGCCAACGGACTTGATGAAGCTTCGCTTCGGGCAGGAGGCAAAGACCTGGACCCGAACCTTGCGCATGACCTTGCTGCGGATTCGCTTGTCGACGCAGAAGCCAACGTTCGCATCGCCACGTCAACAATCGACGCGACGATTCAATCCGTGGACGTTGTGTTGACTCAGCGCGTGAATTTCACATTTCTGAGTCTGCTCAGCGACGACGATGGGCTCGTCGTACGAGTCTCGGCGCGTGCAGCACCGCAACGTATCGGTTAGCAGACCACACAATACTAACGTTGCAATATTCGTGTCATGACGTGGAACCTGCAGGGAAATTGTGGCCTTGATGTGAAGGCCGCCGCCGACGTGATCGGTGTTGGCTGTGATGTCGTGTTGATCCAAGAAGTACAACCCTCGCAGCTTCGAGCGTTAGCCGCTCAACTCGATATGCCGTATCGGCACTGGTCGTTCAAACATTGGGGTTTCCCGACCGCGCCGGAAGGGCTTGGCGTGCTCAGTCGCCATTCGATGCGCGTGCGTACCCACACATTGAGTCGGGGTGTCTGGCCATGGCAATGGCAACGCCGCATCATGCAAAAGATACGGATCGATGATCTCACCTTCGTGAACACCCACCTTGCGACGAACAAGACCGGGCCTTCGGAGCGCGTCGCCCAACTCGGACGCGTGATCACCGCGGCACCTGGACCGGATTTCATCGGTGGTGATCTGAACGAACGCCAAGGGGGAGTGCTAGACGCGCTACGGGCGTTGCCAATGCGCGATGCGTGGCAAGAGTGCAACGGCAACGACGACTGCAACACGAATTGGGCCGAGACCGACCGTAGCGGACCCCCCGATCAGCGGCTCGATTGGATGTGGCTTGGCGTGCGGCTCGAAGCCACCTCGATGTGGCTCGGCGATTGGCATCGCTCCGCAAGCTTGTCGGATCATGTGCCACTCGTCGCGGAGTTGCGACGAACGGATTAGCCTCGCAGCCATGACTGACGCAGTAATCGTTTCGGCATGCCGCACCGCGATTGGCACGGCCCGCAAGGGAAGCCTCATCGACGTTACTGCGTTCGATTTAGGAACTTGGGCGGTTCAAGAAGCCCTCGCACGCAGCGGTGTCGATGGCGCTGACGTTGACGACATTGTGCTTGGTGAGGTGCTCCAAGGCGGTGGCGATATTGCGCGGTATGCCGCGATTGAGTCTGGTTTGACCCATGTTCCTGGAGTCGCGCACAACCGTCATTGCGCGTCCGGGATGGCGGCACTGCACACTGCCGCAGGGTCGATTCGCGCGGGCATGGATCATGCGGTGATCGCAGGCGGCACCGAGAGCATTTCGAGCTTTCCCTCGCTCACGAAGCGCGTGATGGGAGGCGATGACATGGCGCCGTGGATGTCTCCTTCCCATCGCGATACGCCCGATGCACCAGCATTTGATATGTCGATCACCGTTGGCTGGAATGCGGCCAAAGCTGGCGGCGTAAGCCGCGAAGCAATGGACTTCTGGGCGTACACCTCGCACGTACGCGCTTTGAACGCGATCGAGACTGGTCGATTCGACGACGAAGTCTTTCCCATCCAGGTGCCCCGACGCGACGGTACATCGTTCACGTTTTCGCGTGATGAGCACCCGAGGGAAGCATCGCTCGAAAAGCTTGCGAGCTTGAAGCCGTTGCATCCAGAGATCGAAGGGTTTCCGATCACGGCTGGCAACTCCTCGGGCCTCAATGACGGTGCCGCGACCGTGATGATGGTGAGTTCCGACTATGCGGCCGCTCACGGGTTGCGACCCCTTGCCACGATCAAGTCTTGGGCCTCGATTGGGCTCGCGCCGGAACGCACAGGTCTCGGACCGGTCTACGCGATTCCTAAAGCCCTGCAACGAGCCGGAGTGTCCCTCTCCGATGTGCAACTCTTCGAGATAAATGAAGCATTCGCGTCAATGTGCGTGGCGAGCACGCAGATGCTCGGAATCGATCACGAAATCACCAACGTAAATGGCAGCGGCTGCTCGCTTGGTCACCCCGTTGCAGCGACTGGCGCGCGCATGGTTGTGACGTTGATCCATGAATTGCAACGTCGCGGTGGTGGCATCGGAGTCGCGAGTATGTGTGCTGGTGGTGGCATGGGTAGCGCGACGGTCATTGAAGTTCACGGCTAACTGTGCTCCACTGATCGCCGCTTTTCGCTATGCAGTGAGGTTGCGCAACTCTCGCAGTGCCACACTCAACGTCGCCAGGTTGTAGGTGGCGGCTGCTCGGACATCACTGATTACTGCTTGACTGCGCTGAATCGCGGTTGCGTGTATCGCAGTCCATCGGTCGAACGCGCTGTCAGCAGTATCGCCAGCTTGAGCGCCTTCAAGTACTGCTGCAGTAATCGCGCGATGTTCGCGATATGCGTCCTCTCGCAGTGCGTTACGCGCCAACGCTTGCCATCGGTCGCCTCGAGCTAGATCTTCCACGATCCGGTCGCGTAGCCAATCAATATGTAGACGATCGCCGACGACGGTACGGACAGCAGCTACATCGTTGACGCTGCGCTGCACGGCCGCTGCAGTTTCGACAATGTCAAGGGTCGTGAACAAAGAGTCGAGGTTCGCAATGCGATTCGCGATCTCATAGGCGACTCCTGCGGCCTGAAATCTGTTCGTTGCTGATTCGACCCAGTCTTGTTCGTCGCCGCGCAACAACGCGCCAAGGAACTCGGAGCACCGTTGCACGCCGTCGCTGAAGAACTCGAGCGATGCACGCACTGGAGACTCCCGCCAGCGACTCCGAAGCAACCACCTCGTCGCGCGCTCGAGCAATTTTCGACTTTCGAGGTACATCTCAGTTTGAATGTGCGGAGCGACCATATTGTCGAGGCTCGCGACGGCAGTCCATACTGATCGTTGATCGAAGATCCTTGTGGCCACGAAGTGGGCTCGAACTACCTCGGCGATCGTGGCTCCGGTTTCTTGTTGCATACGGAACGTCAAGCTTGTCCCCGCCAAGTTCACCATCGCGTTGACGGCTGACGTAGCAATGATTTGATCGCGCAATGGGTGGAGCTCAAACGCACCACTGGCCCGGCCCTGCAGAGCCGCTGGAAAATAGTCGACGAGCAGCGACGCAACATCGGGATCTTGGACCAAATCGCTGTGTTCTACCTCGCTGGCCATAACAATCTTCGTATAGGCGAGCACGACGGCAAATTCAGGACTGGTGAGTCCGCGACCCGCGGCGGCGCGCTCAGCCAACTGTTCGGATGTGGGGAGAAATTCAATGGCTCGATCGAGACGCCCCGCGGCTTCAAGGTCGTCAAGGTAACGAATGTGGACGTCGGCCATCGGTGCCGCTTGCGCACAAGCCAACGCCAATGCTCGGTTCTGGTCGTAGTTGTCGCGTAGGACGAGGCTGGCAACGTCGTCGGTCATCGAAGCCAAGAGTGGATTTCGGTCGGTGGCCGAGAGCTCTGAGCGCGCGATCATTCCGTCGAGCAGAATCTTCAGGTTCACCTCATGGTCCGACGTATCGACGCCCGCAGAGTTGTCGATCGCGTCCGTGTTGATGAGCCCACCGCGCAAGGCAAATTCGATGCGAGCCAGCTGCGTGAGCCCAAGGTTGCCGCCTTCGCCGACTACCTTCGTTCGCAGTTCGCAAGCATCGATACGCAGCGTGTCGTTGGCTTTGTCGCCCACTTCGGCGTGTCGTTCTGTCGTGGCCTTCACGTAGGTGCCGATGCCGCCATTCCAAAGAAGATCAACTTCTGCAGTCAGGATGCACTGCACAAGCTCATTCGGGGTAAGTGATTCGACCGATGCTTCGATGCCCAAGGTCGCGCGCACCTCTGGCGAAAGTGATATTTGTTTTGCCGACCGAGGGTGGACCCCACCCCCGGCGGAAATGAGCGTCGTGTCGTAGTCGGCCCACGATGATCTGGGTAGATGGAAGAGGCGTTCGCGTTCGACGAAGCTCTGCTCTGCATCGGGATTCGGATCGATGAAGATATGTCGATGATCGAATGCGGCGACTAGTCGAAGCTCGCGTGACAGCAGCATGCCATCGCCGAATACGTCGCCGGACATGTCTCCGATCCCCACAGCTGTAAACGGGTGCGATTGCACGTCGATACCGATTGATCGGAAGTGCGCTTTGACGGATTCCCAAGCCCCTCGGGCGGTGATGCCCATCGCTTTGTGGTCGTAGCCGACACTCCCACCCGAAGCAAAGGCATCGCCAAGCCAGTATCCGCGTTCGATTGCAATCGAATTGGCGATATCGGAAAATGTGGCGGTGCCTTTGTCAGCCGCAACCACCAAGTAGGTGTCGTCGCCGTCGTAGCGAACTACACGCTGCGGCGCGACCACGGTGCCCTCGACGAGATTGTCGGTGAGATCGAGCAGTGCCCCAACGAAGATTTTGTAGGCCTCGATGCCTTCCGCTAACCATGCGTCGCGATCGCTTGGCGGCGGAAGTTGTTTTGCTACGAATCCGCCTTTAGAACCGACCGGAACGATGACCGCATTCTTGACCGTCTGGGCTTTGACCAGACCGAGGACCTCAGTGCGAAAGTCTTCTCGTCGATCACTCCACCGCAGACCACCGCGCGCCACTTTGCCCATGCGCAAATGGATGCCTTCAACACGGGGCGAATACACAAATATCTCATACAAAGGTGCCGGTTTCGGCAAATCCGGCACAAGCGCGGGATCTATCTTGAATGCGATATGACTCGGTGTCGGGCTGGTGGGGTCTGCGCGATCGCTTTGAAACCAGTTCGTGCGAAGCGTTGCGTTAATCAGTGCCAGGAAACTTCGAAGGATGCGGTCGTCGTCGAGGCTTGCCACGTCGTCGAGCATCGCAATGATGACGGCACAGCGTGAGTCGAGATCTCGTTGTGTTGCTTCGAGGTCGGGGTCGAAGCGCGCGTGAAAGAGGTCGATGAACGCTGCCGCAAATTTGGGGTGGTCCTGGAGCACACTCGCGAGGTATGTATCGCTGAATGGAGTGCCAACTTGGCGAAGATACCGTGCGTAGGCCCGAAGGACTGCGGCCTCACGCCAGGTGCATCCGCCACTCAGCACTAACGACCCGTAGCTATCGTTCTCGGCTCGACCGTCCAAGACCGCGATGAATGCAGCCTCGAAGGCGTCGGCCGCTTGAGTGAGCAGCGAGACATCGGTAGCGCTACGGAGTCGGAACCGCTCGACCCACACCTCGCCATCGGTTGTGCGTACGTGATACGGATGCTCATCCAAAACTGTGACGCCGAGGTTCACCAGAATCGGCATCACCTCAGACAGCGGTAGCTGGCGGTTTGCGAATACGGTGAACGTCATCGTGTCCGTGGCATCTGGGGGGTCAAGTCGCACGACCGTGGTGTCTTGTCCCCGGAGTTGTTCGAGGGCTCCAATATCGGCGAGTGCATCGATCGCCGAGACTTCGTCGCGGTAACTCGCCGGTAGCGCTTCGCTGTAACGCCGCGCGAGAGCGGGTCCGTGAGTGTCGCCAAATTCATGTTCCAGCGCCGCTGCGAGTTCATCGGGCCACGAACGAATGCACGCGGTGATTTCTGCTTCGATCGCAGCGATATCAGGGTGGATTGTGTGATTCGGATCGGTTCGCAGAACGAAGTGCACTCGTGCCAGCACCGATTCGGTGACTCGAACTGTCCACTCTGAGCCAAGCGCGTGGAACGATCGAGTCAAGATCGAATCGATGCGTTCGCGTACTGTCGTCGTGTACCGATCCCGAGGTACGAATACCAGTGCTGTCGCGAAGCTTCGGGCCTCATCAGTGCGCGTGAAGACTCTTACCTTGCGACGTTCGTGCAGTTGCAGGATTCCAGTCGCGTTGTTGAACAGGTCGCTTTCGCTGATTTGGAATAGCTCATCGCGTGGATAGGTTTCCAGGATTGCGATGAGGTCCTTGCCTGCGTGTGAATTGGCTGGGTAACCCGCCGTGCGCACGACTGATGCCACTTTGTGGCGAAGCATTGGGATGTCGACTGGGCTTGAGTTGTAAGCCGCTGAGGTCCATAGCCCGATGCAGCGCCATTCGCCGATCACCGACCCGTCGTCGGCGAATTTTCGCACTGCAACGGAATCGAGGTACGCGTCGCGATGCACTGTGGCGCGTGTGGGATTCTTACTGATCACCAGCAGTGCGGTGCCTGGCGCGGATGTGATCGGGTCGGCCGGTGGTTCACGAAGAATGCCGAGCCCGGTGTCTGGATTCGCAATCAGTGTCCCGTCTGCTCCGACGAGGTATTCGCACGTGCCCAGCATCGTAAAGTGATGGTCGGCCATCCATTCGAGCAATGCTCTCGATTCGATGAGTTCATCCGGTGCTACCAAGGGTGGACGACGCGCAAGATCACTAGCGACGCTGCGAAGTGACGCGAGCATCTTGACCCAGTCGCTCGTTGCTTTGCGAACATCGTCGATCACTCGGCTTATTTCAGTTGTGATGTCGCTCAGTTCGGACGGGTCAGTGATGCGATCGATTTCGAAATGTGCAAACGACTCAATGACCGAAGTTGCAACAAGGTTGTCGTCATCGATGCCGATCGCAGAGGCAGTCGGCGAAGGCGAGACAGCCAAGAGATGACCCGCCGCGTCTCGGACGACTGCGACAATGGGGTGCACGCTCAGTTCCACAGTGCAGCGCCGTCGGTCGAGAGCCATTGTCACAGAGTCGACGATAAATGGCATGTCGTCGCAGACGACTTCGAGAATCGTGTGGGGCGATGACCAGCCGTCGACAGACGGCTGGGGGTTGTAGGCGCGAACCAACACGGCCTTCGGTGCCCGGACGGTGGCGCTGCGCCACAACGAGCGAGCCGCGCCGGCTAGGTCTTCGACGCGACGACTCGCGAGGTCTTCAGTGCTCATGTCTCCATAGAAGGCACGAATAAAATCTGTCAGCCCTGGCGGCTCACCGGCAGCAACGTATTGATTTGCGAGGCTGCAGATGCGTTCGATGAGAGCGTCATGTTCATGAGCGAGCGATGAGGCCATGGGTTTCGAGGGTACTTCCAGAGCAGTCATTGTGGGGTGTATCGGCACGCAGCACCATGATTCTGTTGCAATCTCCGGTGAATCCTCTACCCAGCGCGCTGCCTAGCGTGTCGGTATGGACTACCGAAGCCAACTTGCCCTGGCGTTGCACCTCAGCGATCTGGCCGATGCCATCACGATGAATCGTTTCCGGGCCCTGGACCTGATTGTTGAAACCAAACCCGATCTCACGCCGGTGAGTGAAGCTGACCAAGCAGTTGAACGTGCGATCCGCGAGCACCTACGCGCTGTCGCGCCCGACCATTCTGTGCTCGGTGAGGAATACGGTGAGGAAACTGGCACCAGCACCTTCCGGTGGATAGTTGATCCGATCGACGGAACGAAAAACTACGTGCGCGGCGTTCCGGTCTGGGCCACATTGTTGGGCCTCGAACACGACGGTGTACTGGTGGTCGGCGCAGTGAGCGCACCCGCGCTGGGTACGCGATGGTGGGGTGGCAAAGGCCTCGGCGCATGGCGTGATGGCAACCCAATCAGTGCGTCGAAGGTAGCAAAACTTGCTGACGCACAATTGTCATTCGCGTCCGACTTCTCTGATGGGGCGGGGCACAAACTCCTCGCGCTCTCGGCTCGCTGTTGGCGCACTCGTGGCTTCGGGGATTTCTGGCAACACATGATGGTGGCCGATGGCTCGTGTGATATTTCGTGCGACCCCATTTTGAACTATTGGGATGCAGCGGCACTCATACCAATTTTGGAAGCATCCGGAGCTCAATGGTCGACTGTGGACGGCCGCACGGACAGCCGCACGTGCGACAGCTTGGTATGCACAAACGGGAATCTCCATGCCGAAGTGTTGCGTGCACTCAACTGACCGCCTCGTGCTCGCAAGTCGGTAGCGTTGCCGAATGGCCGCTCGTAGCGATGTAACTGTAGGTATCGACATCGGCACTTCGTCGGTGAAGGCCGTTGCAGTGACTGGCGAGGGCGAGGTCGTGAGGCGAGCACGTATCCCACATGATTTTTCGATACCGGCACCGCTGCGATTCGAACATGACGCGCGGCGTTGTTGGTACGACGGCCCCGCGACCGCGCTGAGCGCGCTCGGGGACGACCTTTCGCCCGTAGGCGTGTGCGTTGCTGCGATGGTGCCTTCATTGACTGCAGTGGACACCAATGAACGGCCAATCAGCCCGGGCCTACTGTATGGCGACGAACGAGGCGCAGGAGGTGGCGGTCACCCCGGCGAAAGCGGGGAACTCGGCCGTTTCCTGGCCTGGCTTGCTGCGCAGTACCCCGCGGCACATGGGTTTCGACCTGCACAGGCCGTCGCGAACGCGGCATTGACCGGCGAAGCAGTTATCTCAACCACTGCGGCCGCGGCTTGCTGGCCGCTGTTTGATTTCAAAGGTTGGAACGAGCCGCTCGTGCACGCCGCCGGCGCGCAAGTGGAACAGTTACCTCGGTTGGTGCCAGGAGGCTCGGTCGCGGGCACGCTGCAAGGGAACGACGCGTGTGTCGTCGAAGGTGGGACGATCGACGCGATGGCCGAGCAACTGGTTGCAGGAGCGGATCACACCGGTGATGTGCTGGTGATTTGCGGAACAACCTTGATCGTGTGGTCGGTGTCCGACGAACCTGCTGAGGTACCCGGCTACTTCCCGATCCCTCACACGGCCCCAGGAAAGTTTCTGCTTGGCGGGCCGTCGAATGCCGGTGGACTGTTTCTCAATTGGGCGACCTCGTTGTTGGCGCTTGATGGCGAAGCAGCGAACCTTGGCAACATACCGTTGTGGGTGCCGTACCCGCGCGGCGAACGCGTTCCGCTGAACGACGCGGACCGCCGAGCTGAAATCCGTGGCCTTGACCTGACCCACACCAGCGCGTCGATTCGCCGTGCTGCGTTTGAAGCCGCGGGCTTCGTCACTCGACGAATGATCGAGGTGGCACCGACGAAACCCCGGCGGATCGTCGCGACGGGGGGTGGCGTGCGGGTTCCTGAGTGGCTCGAAACGCTCGCAACCTGCACCGGTTTACCGGTCGACGTCGTGGGCACGCCTGAGGGCGGCGCAATGGGCGCTGCGTTTCTCGCTCGTATCGCGGCAGGGCTCGAGAGCTCGACACACGACGCGGGCCGATGGGCTCGCGTCGACCGAACCGTCGAACCTGACGCGATGTGGGCCGCTGCGGTCGATGATCGTTACCACCTATGGGCTGAAGTCGCAGGTTAGAGTGACAACGTGGCTCTAGATATTCGAATCGATCGCGATGTTTGCATGGGGTCGGGGAACTGTGTGTTCTACGTTCCTGGAGTGCTCGACCTCGACGACGAGGGGATCGCGATCGTCATCGATCCGACCGCTGGGGAAGATGACCAGATCATTCTCGCCGCGCGCGGGTGCCCCACTCAGGCAATATCGGTGTATCGCGGCGACGACAAGGTCGTCTGAAACCTGCGGGCCACCTGCGCATGGGAGCTTGCGAGATCAACGCAGTCGCATGGTCCCGCAGTGGTCAAAGTGACGGCTAGGTGCTTGACGCGCGACGATCACGCAATGCCGATCGGAATCACTGACGACCACGAGGCGCTTCGGACAACCGTGCGCCGATTTATCGACACCAACATCTCTCCAGCGGTGGTGCGCGCTGCAAGTAGCTCGTCCGAAATTCGCCACGATTGGGAGGCTCAGATCGTCGCACTCGGATGGTCGGGGCTGGCGGTATCGGAAGCGAACGGTGGCTCCGGGTATTCGTGCGTCGAACTCGGCGTCGTGATTGAGGAATTCGGACGGGCCTGTGCGCCAGGGAATTTCGTTGCTAGCGCGATAGCTGCAACCGTCTTGGACCGGGCCGAAGCGGCGACCACCGAACTGGCCGGTCGTGACGCGATCGCCATAGCGATGAGCGATCTCTTCGGTGGAGCGCCTGGTGCTGTGAGCGTGAGCCAGGGCTTAGTACTCGGAAGTGGCGACGCGAGTGCGATCCGAGTCGTCGCTCATGAGGGTGCTTGGTGGCTCACCACTGGAACGGCGGCGCTGGTTCCGTCGCTCGACGTCGTACGCCCGATGCAACGCGCGGTTCCTGACACTACGAGCGCGGTTCGGCTGGGTCTCGACGGCAACCTTGGCATCGAGATCGTGGCGGTCTTGCTCGGCGCTGAAGCCGTCGGAATCGCGCAATGGTGCATTGAAACTGCATCGATGTACGCGAAAGATCGAGTGCAGTTTGGCAAACCCATAGGCCAGTTTCAAGGCGTCAAACATCGGTGTGCAGACATGCTTTCCCGCACGGAACTCGCGCGCGCTGCTGTGTGGGATGCCCTGCGGGCCATCGATGATCCGGGCAACGGAGATGAAGTTGCGCGGTGCGCCGCGATCGCGTTGGCGATGGATTCCGCGTTTGAGTGCGCAAAGGATTGCATCCAAATTTTGGGTGGCATCGGATTTACGTGGGAACACGACGCACATTTCTACTTGCGGCGAGCGATGTCGTTGCGCGCCCTTGTGGGGTCGAACCACACGTGGCGTGTCCGCGCCGCGAAGGCCGCAATGGCAGGCGGTCGCCGCCGACTCGCGGTCGATCTTGGCGAAGATGCTTCGGCGATTCGAGAGCGCGTGAAGGCCGATGCGTTGCATGCCAAGAGCCTCGACGGCAAAGACCGACATCAGTTTCTCGCGGATGAGGGATATGTGAGCCCTGGGTGGCCGAGTCCGTATGGTCGCGCGGCCGGCGCGCTCGAAATGCTTGTGATCGAGGAAGAGTTTCGAGCTGCAAAAGTGCCGCGACCATCGATCGGCGTCGGCGGGTGGGCCATACCCAACGTCATTGTGTACGGCACCGAGCAACAGCGAGCGCGTTGGATTATGCCGACTCTGCACGGTGCCATCGGTTGGTGTCAATTGTTCAGTGAACCGGGCGCAGGCAGCGACCTTGCGTCGTTGACTACGAAAGCGGTTCGTGGTGATGGTGGGTGGATCGTCAACGGCCAAAAAGTGTGGACATCGATGGCGAAAGAAGCTGATTGGGGAATCTTGCTGGCCCGTACCAAGCCCGACAGTGACAAACACGATGGCATCTCGTGTTTCATGCTTGATATGAAAACTGAAGGCATCGACATTCGGCCCCTACGCGAGCTGACGGGCCATGCAATGTTCAACGAAGTATTTCTGAACGACGTCTTCATTCCTGACGATTGCTTGATCGGTGTGGAACATGATGGTTGGCGGTGCGCACGAACGACACTCGCCAATGAACGCGTGTTTATGGGAGGAGCATCGACGATTGGCGCAGGTGTGGTGGGAGTGTTGCAAGCAATTGAAAATCGTGGACTTACTGAAGATTCGCATTGGCTTGACGTCGTTGGAGGTTTGGTGATCACGAGTCATGCACTCGCTACGCTGGGATTTCGACTGACGCTGAGTGCACTGGGAGGTGCCGACCCGTCAGGCAGTGAAGCCGCGGTTCGCAAATTGCTCGGCGTTCAACACGATCAACACACCCAAGAAGTCGGGGTCGATCTCAGTGGCGAACTCGCGGCGATCGATCGGGATGATGCCCAACAGTGGACGTCGGCGTTTTTGTTCAACCGATGTCTTAGCATCGCGGGGGGCACCACGGAAATTCAGAAAAACGTCATCGGCGAACGCTTGCTTGGACTCCCACGTGACTAATCGTTGGGAACATGACGTTGCACCAATATCGCGGAGGGTGTCCTGTGCATGAACAAGATGATCAAGATGATCAAGCCCCGGCGCAATGGAACTTTCCTTTTGAAGCGAGTCTGCACGAGGTTTTTCCGGCGCTGCATGAAGCGCACAACGGATGGATGTCCGCGATCGACTCGCTCCACGCTCCGGATCGCAAAACTCACGAACTTATACGGATGGTTGTCACCGTGATCGTCCGAAATCCCGCAGGGATTCGGCGTCATGCGCAGCTGGCTCGCGAAGTTGGTGCGACCTGGGAAGAGATTTTGGGTGCGATCATGCTCACGGCTCCTGGTGCTGGTGTTTTGCCCGC
The DNA here is from genome assembly GCA_005773635.1 of Actinomycetota bacterium. Taxonomy (GTDB): domain Bacteria; phylum Actinomycetota; class Acidimicrobiia; order IMCC26256; family PALSA-610; genus F1-120-MAGs023. The sequence continues at coordinate 18,344 of SXHN01000055.1, read as the reverse complement.
AGTGGCCGCGATACCGTCTGCTCGTGAGGGATACGAAGCCGCTCGCGATGTCGAATTCGACTGAGCGCAGATGAACGTAAACACCTGTAGTCGAATGGAGGCAAATCTATGAGCAGCGAAGCAGAGGCCGTGCCGTTTCGAATTCTGCCAAGGCTCACCGATGCGAATCGTGAATTTTGGCAGGGTGGTGAGGTCAACGAACTGCGATTTTGGCGTTGCCAAGATTGTGCGCAGTACATCCATCCGCCGCTGCCGATTTGCCCTTCATGCCACGGCAAGAACCTGCGGGTTGAGCCGGTTTCAGGTCGGGCGACGCTCACCACCTTCTCGGTGAATCATCAGGCGTGGATGCCCGGTCCGGAGCTGCCATATTGCGTGGCCATCATCGAGATCATGGAAGATCCGCGGGTTCGCTTAACGACGAACATCGTCAATTGCGATCATGATGCATTGGTGATCGGGATGCCGCTGCGAGCGATATTCGAACATCACGTCGACCCCGAAGGCGATGTATGGATTCCACTCTTCGAACCCGAGGTGAAACCATGACGCATTCACAGACGGCCAACGAAATCATTGAACGGCGTGCTTGCATCTCGGGTGTCGGCCAAAGTGATGTTGGCCGGCGATTGTTTCGCGATCCGTTGGAGCTGACGCTGGACGCGTGCCTCGCGGCGATTGACCATGCCGGATTGACGACGAGCGATATTGATGGTTTGGCCACCTATCCCGGACCCATGTCGACGCCTGCGGGTTTCAGCGGAGCGGGCGCTTATGACGTGATGGACGCACTCCGCCTGAACTGTGGTTGGTATAGCGGAGGTTTGGAAACCTCAGGCCAACTCGGGTCGGTGATTAACGCGTGTCTCGCGGTCGCTAGCGGCCTTGCGAACCACGTGTTGTGTTTCCGTTCGGTATGGGAGGGCAGCGCTCAGGGAGGTCAAGGGCGCAGTTCCGTCATGCCCGGCGGCAGCGGTGGATCGTTCAAGGCCTCAGGTTTCATGGAGTGGACGCTGCCCTTCTCAGCGCCGAGTGCGGCGATTTGGATCGCGCAGTTTGCCCAACGCCATTTCCACCTCTACGGAACTACCAAAGAACAAATGGGTTGGATCGCAATTAACGCACGGCGCAATGCGGCGTTGAATCCGAAAGCGATCTACACCGAACCCATGTCGATGGACGACTACCTCAACGCTCGCGTGATCTCGACGCCATTCGGGTTGTTTGATTGTGACGCACCCTGTGATGGCGCAACCGCAATGATTGTGTCGCGACTGGATCGCGCGCATGATCTACGAAATCCGCCCTTGCGGGTCGAGGCGGTCGGAAGCGCGATTCATGGTCGGCCGAGTTGGGATCAATTTGATGACCTTTCCACCATGGCGAATCGTGATGCCGGTGCACAAATGTGGAGCCGCACCGATCTCAAACCCTCAGACGTACAAATGTTGCAGGCGTACGATGGCTTCACGTTCTTGACGATGAGTTGGATTGAAGCATTGGGCTTTTGCAAAGTCGGTGAGAGCGGTCCCTTTATTGATGGAGGTACACGCATTGCTCGCGACGGAGAATTGCCCCTGAACACTCACGGTGGCCAACTCTCCGGTGGGCGGCTGCACGGTTACGGATTCTTGCATGAGGCTGCGACGCAGATGTGGGGCCAGGCTGGCGCTCGGCAGATCGCTCGCAACGTCGAAGTGGGCGCGGTCGCAGCCGGGGGTGGGAACACCTGTGGCTGCCTGTTACTGGTGAAGGACTAACCGATGACCAGCGTTGCCAGTTCTTCGAGAAAATCCTGGCTCGTACCCAACAACGTTGCCGCGGAGACGAGGCGTTTGTAATACAGCTGTATGTCATGTTCCCATGTGAAGCCAACGCCGCCGAATATTTGCATCGCTGACGCGCCAATGCCGGGGAAAGACTGGGCACAGTGCGCCGCGGCGAGCATCGCGGCTCGGTGTGCCTCCTCGATTGACGCATGGTCGTGAGCCCAACATGCGTAGAGCGATGCGGCGCGCCCGAGTTCGACTGCCCGTAACATGTCGGCGCACAGGTGCTGGACCGCTTGGAACGAGCCGATCGGTCGATCGAAGGCAATCCGATCCTGCGAATACCGCACAGCCATTTCGAGTGCAACGGCGCCAGCCCCGACCGCGTCCATCGTGTGTGCGATTGCCGTTGCATCGAACGTCCGCGCCAAGGCTCGCAGCAGCGAGGCTGAATCCGCCAATACAGGGCAGGCGACCGCATCTTCGAACTCCACCGTGGCAAGTTTGCGAGATCCATCTAGGTGGTCTTCAGGCGTTGTGGTCACTCCGTTGGCCAGCCGTTCGATGGCGAAGAGGCCAAGTTCGTCGCGGCCGGAGGTTGCAGTTACAAAGAGAAGGTCAGCGTCGTAGCCGTTGAGCACGTGCACTTTTGTGCCGTTCAGTAGCGAAGTGCCATCAGACTGACGAACTGCGGTCGTGGTCGCGCGTCGCCAGAGATACTGGCGACCGGGTTCAAACGCGGCCAAGGATGTGACAATGTCGCCGGCACACAGCTGAGGGCCGAGGTGAGCGAGCGTGGCGACATCGCCGATTTCCCGTAGCAATACCGAGACTGTTACCGCCGACGCGCAAAACGGCAACGGCGCCGCGCTGCGGCCGAGCTCCTCGAGCACAACGGCGGCGTCGACCATTGTCGCGTTCATGCCGCCGTGCGCCTCGTCGATGAGCAAGCCGCACAAACCGATGTCGGCGAATGCCTTCCAGATTGCCGGTGTGGTCCCCGATGCTGTGAGGTACATACTTCGTACCTTGGCTATCGGGAGGTGCGAGGTCAGCGTGTTGCGAACCGAACTGCGCAGCGCCTCTTGTTCGGCACTGAATTCGAAATCCACATTACGAATCTAGTGTGGAGCCATCTACGCACGGGGGCTTCGCTAGATGACAGCGCGGCGATGCGAGGACTAGCTTCGCGGCAATGCGTTTGCGATACGACGAAGCTGATGAGGAATTTCGTTCAGAACTGATCGATTGGCTGGAACACAACTCGCCGTCGCGCGAGCTGCTCGATTCCGACAAGCTTTCTAGCGCATGGTTGCCCGATTGGGTCAGGGCATGGCAACAGACGCTGTTCGACTCGGGCTGGTTAGTTCCCGGATGGTCTCCCGAGTTCGGCGGGCGGAACGCGACGGCGGCGCAGCAGATGATCTATTTTGAGGAGCTTTCGCACCGCCGTATTCCCCGCACATGGAATCCGCAAGCATTGGGAATTGTCGCGCCATCAATTCGCGATTACGGCACGGCTGAACAAGTTCAGCGATTCGTGGTGCCGACACTACGGGCGGAGATCGCGTGGTGCATTGGAATGAGCGAGCCGGGCGCGGGTTCGGACCTCGCGTCGTTGTCCACGAAAGCCGTACTCGATGGTGACGAATTCGTGATCAACGGCCAAAAGGTCTGGACCTCGGGTGCTCACCACGCAGACTGGTGTATCTGCTACGTGCGCACCGACCCAACTGCGCCCAAGCACAAAGGCATCAGCGCGTTACTCGTGGACATGAAGAGTGAAGGGATTCAGTGTCGACCGTTTCCGGAGCTATCAGAGCCCGACTTCTTTGATTTCAATGAGGTGTTCTTCACCAATGTTCGCGTTCCAGCCAAGAACATGTTGGGTGAGTTGAACCAGGGATGGCACCTCACGCAGGGTTCGCTCGCTCATGAGCGCGCGATGCTTTGGATCGATTATGCGTACTCGCTGCAACGAGCAGTGCAAGGGTTCGTGGATCTTGGCAGTCGGATTGGCCCCTCTGGGACGCGGCTTGGCGACGACGCAAAATTCCGTGACACGGTCGCTTCGTTTCAGATCGACTCGCTTGCCATTTCGGCGATGGGCTACCGTGGGTTTTCGAAGTTCATGGTTGGTAGATCGTCGCCCGAGCATTCGCTGCTCAAGCTGTTCGGATCGGAACGAGTTCAGCAGTGCATACTCGCAGCAACCGAGTTTCTCGGACCCGACGCAATCGACCTCGGTATTGAGGGCCCTCGCATGTGGCGAGATGGTTCTTGGTTGATTCAGTACCTCCGGAGTTTTGGTGCGACGATCCCAGGGGGCACCAGTGAGATTCAGCGCAACATCATTGCTGAACGCGTGCTCGGTCTCCCAAGGTAGCTCGACTCGATGAGACGCTGATCGTCATGTCCTTTGATTGGCAACCACACGAACCGGACGCCGACCGCACTCAGCAGTACGTTCGCGCTGGGTACTGGGACGACCAGTCCTTAGGTGACGTGTTAGCGAGTGGGCTGCATGATGCAGCGCGCCAACCGTTCACGGTTCGAAGCGACGTACGTCCGTACTTGGGGTCGCTCGGTGCCGTTGATGATCTAGCCCGGCGCGTTGCGACCGGACTGCGCGCACGGGGAATCCGTGCCGGTGACGCGGTTGCCTTTCAACTACCGAATTGGGTCGAAGCGGCGGCAACGTTTTACGCCATCGCCTACCTCGGCGCGGTAGTAGTGCCGATCGTGCACTTCTATGGGCCGAAGGAAGTCGGCTACATCCTGCGCAAAACTCAAGTGAAGGCGCTGATTACTGCCGATGCGTTCGGGCACCAGAACTACTTGGACAATCTTGACGCGATGCGCGCCGCCCCGGGACTGCCAGACCTTGAGTGGTGCGCGGTCGTGGGGGAGCACCGAGGCCACGAGACGTTTGGCTTCGGCGATCTAGCGACCAGCACTCGACTCGACCGTCCTGCGCTGGCCGACCCGCGAGCTCCCGCGTTGATTGCTTACACAAGTGGTACGACAGCAGACCCGAAAGGAGTCGTGCACGTCCATCGCACCATTACTGCTGAGATTCGTCAGCTTGGCGCGTTACAACCCAACGACGGAATTGACATGATCACCGGGGCGCCGGTTGGCCACGGTATTGGTATGTTGGCTGCGTTACTGCTGCCGGTGTGGCGGCGTCGAGCAATACATCTCATCGATGTCTGGAATCCCGGCCGGGTGCTTGCTGCGATGCGCGAATTGAATGTGAGCGCCGGACAAGGTGCCACAATTTTTCTCACCGGTCTGCTCGATCATCCCGATTTCGACCTTGCAGTGCACGCACCGTTGATGCGCCATATCGGTCTTGGTGGTGCAGCTGTGCCCATAGCAGTCTGTGAACGCGCGTTGTCAATGGGTATTGAAACCACAAGAAGCTACGGGTCTACTGAACACCCATCCATCACCGGTAGCCAATGGTCTGACTCGTGGGATCAGCGAGCCCGCACCGATGGCGTGGCGATGCAGGGTGTTGAGTTGCGCATCATGAACGATGGTGTCGAATGTGGCGAAGGCGTCGCCGGGGAAATTTGGAGCCGAGGCCCGGATTGCAGTTTCGGTTACACCGACCCGGCTCTTACGCTTGATCGGTTTGTTGATGGTTGGTATCGAACCGGCGACATCGGGAAGCTCAATACGCGCTGCGCGCTCACCATTACTGACCGATTGAATGACGTCATTATTCGGGGTGGCGAGAATATCAGTGCGGTCGAGGTGGAAGAGCTCTTGCTGCGTTTACCCGGGGTTGCCGAAGCCGCAGTTGTAGCTGCCCCCGACCCGCGGATGGGCGAACACGCGTGTGCGTACTTGCGGATGCACGAGGGCGCTTCGATGCCTGGCCTCGCCGTAGTCCAGGAACATCTCGACGCCGCCGGACTCGCGAGGGTGAAGTGGCCAGAGGAATTGCGGGCGATCGTTGAGTTTCCCCGCACTCCCAGCGGCAAGGTACAAAAGTTCCGACTGCGCGACGACTTGCGAGCCGCGAGCGATGATCGATGAGTAACGCAGTTCAACTCGCGATCGCTGACCGAGTTGCTTCTCGCCTCACGACGAAGGGCGCTCACTCGGTTGTGCTCGTCGGTAGTATCGTCCGCGGCGACGAGCATAAGTATTCCGACATCGATGTCATTGCGCTCGGTGCTGGCCCGCATTACGCCCTCGAAGTCATCGAAGGACACCTTGTATCGATTTCGTGGCGTACTCCCGCTGCGGTCCGTGAGAGTTTCGACGATCCTTTCATCGCAGGGGGTGCGGTGCCGGCATGGCGCGGAGCGTTGCTGATTCGCGACCCCAACGGCGTCGCGGCCTCGGTGCAGCACGCCGCGCATTCGTGGCAATGGGAATCCATCCACACACAGTGTGAGCGAGCAGTTGCCCAAGAAGTCACCGAGTACACCGAAGAGGTATTTCGAATAGTTGGCCTACGACGAGCAGGGCGCCGTCGCGCGGCCGCCGGAGTGCGGTCGGGCATGCTGTATCCGTTGTGCCGTGCGATGGCGATACATCATCGTTTGTTCTACGACTCAGAAAACGCGATGTGGGAACTTGTGGGCGCGGCCATGGGACACGACTGGATGCGCGACTTCGACATTGCCGCAGGCGTGGAGCGTGGCGCAGCCGATCTCGCGATGTTGTCGTTGTACCGCATGGCTGCCCATCGCGTGGACCGTGCGCTGAGCCCGGTTCAGCGGTCAGTCGTCGAGGCCGCGGTGCGTTGTACCGAAGACGCGGTATAAATGTCCTCAAGGCGATACTGCATTTGCACGACTATCCCTCACATGAACGCTCGTGGGGAGTACCGTTCGAATGTCATGGGAATTGAACGTAGAGATAGCGACAGGCGGAGTATCCGGGTGGCAGTGATTGCCCGCCGGGTTATGCCGAGCGGCCTCGGCGATGAGGCGCATGGCGAGACGATCGACCTCTCAATGGGCGGCTTCGGTGCCCGACTCGATGGCGGCTGGGGAACCGGCGATGTCGTTGATGCCAATTTAGTGTTGGGTACCAAGATCGTGCGCGTACGCGCGCTCGTAGTTGGGGTAACCGATGGCGGCGATCACCAACGGGTGCATTGTGCGTTCTCGACGCCGAAAGAACCTACGCGTACGGTGCTCGCAGAGTACCTCGCCGAAAACGGGTAAACCTCTCACATTTGTTCGCCGCTAGTTGTGGCTCCGCAACACGTGCCCCGGCGATTCGTTGATCGCGTCAGCCATCACCTGGCCATCACGACGTATAGCGATTCCATTGACGAGCGTGTGGGTGAGCCCCACTGGAGCATCAGCAGTCAGTCGTTCCCCGTTGGCAGGAAAGTCTCGGATGCGTCGCAGCGGACCGGGCCCGACTGTCGCGGGATCGAACACCGTTATATCGGCGCGCATACCTTCGGCCAGCGTGCCCCGATCGGTAAATCCATACACACCCGCCGGTTCCTTCGTGAGCTTGTGCACAGCACGTTCGACGGTCATGACCTCTCGTTCGCGTACCCATGTGCCTAAGAGATCCGTTGAGAAACACGCATCGCAGAGCTGAGAGACGTGCGCTCCAGAATCAGCGAGCCCAAAGAGCACATTGTCTCGTGGCAGTAGCCACGCGATGCCCTCATCATCGTTGTTCGCGACCACACTTGTCAGTCGGGTGTCGAGATGATCGTCGATCGCGATGTCGAGAATCGCGTCAAGCGGAGTGCAGCTGCGTTCCTTCGCTATCGCGCTGATCGCCCGCCCGATGAGCTCGGGATGATTCTGGCTTTCGGCAATGAGCATCGTGTGAAAATTGGCAGGCAAAAACCCGCCGTTCGAAAGCTCCTCCCACGCGACTGCGCGCCACTCTGGACTGAGGTACGCAGCAACGCGGTCATCGTACGAAGCAGACATGAGTGCAGCAAATGCTGGCCGAGTGTTGAACGTAAACGGTTCCCGCATATTCATTTGAAAGACCAGCGGGCGACACGACACCTGAGGCCACACCTCGATGCCCTCCGCGCGGGCGGCGTCGTTTTCGGCTATGGAATTGACGTAATGTTTAGAGCCTTTGAACGTGAGCAATGCGGTCCATGTAAAGGGTCTGCCGATTTCTCGCTGCAAGTCGAAAACTTGTTGCGCCGCAATGACGCCACCGGGCAACAAAGCCGCTACGCCCCGTTGGGCGTCACGCAACGGCAGGAGCAACGACCGGAGTTCGTCGATGTCGGCAACGCGTGACGGCACCGGACGCCCACCTTCGCCGTTGTGTGTTGGAGCCGCGCTGGTGGCGAATCCGATGGCGCCCGCGCTGATCGCTTCGGCGACGATCTGTTGCATCATCTCGATTTCGCGAGACGTTGCAGTTCGTTCGTATGCTTGTTCGCCCATCACGTACATGCGGACCGCGGTATGGCCGACGTAGCACGCGTAGTTCAACACTGTGCCGTGACGTTGTACGGCGTCAAGGTATTGGGGAAATGTTTCGAACTCGTCCCACGGAACTCCGGCCAGCAACGTGTCAGGGCTCATGTCCTCAACGTGCATCAACGTACGAATCAACAACCCACGATCGCGTTCGCGCACCGGTGCAATAGAGAAGCCGCAGTTCCCTGCAATTACCGTGGTCACTCCGTGATGTGAAGACGGCGTGAGCGCAGGGTCCCAAAACACTTGGGCGTCGTAGTGCGAATGAATGTCGATGAAACCGGGAGCGACGATCTGCCCCGAAGCATCGAGTTCGTCGTCGCCTTGCAGGTTCGGTCCGATTTCGACGATTCGTCCGTCTTGGACGGCGACGTCGGCTCGTCGTCGCGGGTCGCCGGTGCCGTCGACGAGGTTGCCGCCGCGAATTACAAGTCGAGTCATATCCGAACGGTACCGCGCTGCGCCCAAGCTGTGCACGGTCGGTGCATCCCTTCGGATTCAATTACTTGACATGACGATGTTCCCGGAATGAGAGTGCTGCACATGACCAAGATTCCTGCGACCATGAGGGCGGCGGTGTTCCAGGGCATTCGTGATGTGCCAGTGGAGTCGGTGCCAATCCCTTCGCTCGGACCGAACGATGTGTTGATCGAAGTAAGTCATTGCGGAATCTGTGGCAGCGATTTGCACTTCATCGTGCATTGGCCCGGTGCCGGTAAACCCGGCACGATTGAGGGTCATGAGTTCTCTGGGCGGGTCGCAGCGACGGGGTCGTCAGTGTCGAAATGGAACGTCGGAGATCTTGTTGTCGGTGGGCCGACACCTCGTTGTGGCCGCTGTGAGTTCTGTGTACAGCAACGTCCGTCATTATGCACTGAACGCGGCCGGGTCGGGGCCGACGATGGCGATTGGATGGGAGCATTCGCCCAATACAAGAAGCTTCACGAAGATCAGGTCTTGCGAGTCCCGCCTGGATTGGAGCTGCGTTTCGCGGCGTTGGTCGAGCCAATGGCTGTAGCACTGCATGGCATTACCCGCAGTGGTGGCGCCGACGCGACGAAGCGTTATCTAGTGACTGGCGGCGGTCCGATTGGATTTCTTTCGGTGGCAGCGTTGCGTGCCGCGGGCGTTACGCAAATCGTGGTGAGCGAACCACATGTGGCGCGACGCAGACTCTGTGAGCAACTCGGGGCGCAAACTGTCGACCCGAGTGAACTCGTACGTCCGATCATGCCCCACGACATTGTTGACGACCCCTTTGACGTTGTATTGGAATGTTCCGGTCATCGAAGTGCGATGGAGGCTGGGGTGGCGCAGTTGAAACGTGCTGGAATCATGGTGTTTGTCGGCGCCGGTATTCACGCCCCGAAGATTGATCCAAATCGGCTGCTCCTCAATGAGCTCACAATCACCGGGGCGTTCGTGTACGACCACGACGGTTTTCCGAACGCGCTTGAGCTTTTGGCGGCGGGAAGTATTCCTCTCGATCTGTTGGTCGAGAGTGATGACGTCTCTCTTGATGGGCTGGTGGGCGCCTGCGTCGCATTGAACGAGGGACAGCTCGCAGCCAAAGTCATGATTGTCCCAGGACTAGGAGAAGGAATCTGACGATGAGTTCCACAGATACGCCGAAGCGGCGCCCCCCGCATTTCAACCATGTCGCAATGAGCCTCGATCCTGCGATGCTTGACGGAGCTGTGAAGGAGCAGCTCATCGGCTTTTACTCCGACGTATTCGGGTGGAATCACCTCGAGATGATGGACATCGCAGGCAAACGCCTCGTATTCCACACCTATTCACTCGAACAGTTCGTCTTCCTACACGGTGAGGCAGACCCGATGCGCTGTCCACGTATGGATCACTATGGCTTCTCAGTTGGGACTGAAGGCGAACTCGATGAGATTCTGGCCGCGGCTAAGTCGTACCAAGTGCGTGATGACCGGGTCGACATCATCGATAAACATCGCGATGACCACGGACCTATCAAGATCACTTCGTGTTACATCGGGTTTTTACTCCCAATGATGGTGGAAATCCAATGGTGGGACAAGGCGTGGCTTCATGATTCGCCGGCGGCGTAGATGGATTCTCAGCTGAAGTTTGGGGCGTTTATTCCCCAAGGTTGGAAGCTTGAATATCTTGGGATCGATGCGTCTGGCGCGTGGAAGCAGAGTCTCGAAATCGCGCAGGTAATCGAATCGTGCGGCTACGACCATCTTTGGGTGTACGACCACGTCGAAACCGTTCCGAGGCGAGCGCCAACCCACGTGTTCGAGGCGTTCACGACCCTCGCCGCGGTTTCACAAGTGACAAGTCGCGTGAAGCTCGGCCAGTTGGTGACGTGCGCGGCGTATCGCAATGCAGGTGTGTTGGCGAAGACTGCGGCGTGTATCGATGTGATGAGTGGCGGGCGCCTTATTTTCGGCCTTGGGGCCGGATGGTACGAACGCGAGTACCAAGCCTACGGAATAGAATTTCCCGCTCCGGGCGCACGCATCGAGTTGCTCGACGAGACCCTTGAAGCGGTTCGGATGTTGTGGTCCCAAGAGACCACCACTTTTGCAGGCAAACATCTTGAATTTAACGGCGCCTATTGCGATCCGAAGCCGCTGCAGCAACTTCCTGAGATCTGGGTAGGCGGTGGAGGAGAACGCAAGACCTTGCGCGTCGCAGCCAAGCACGCTTCGCATACCAATTGGCAGGTTGGAATCGAACAGTTTCGCCACAAAAGCGAAGTGTTAGCGGGCCACTGCGCCGATCTGGGTCGTGAATTTGCCTCAATCACCCGCACCCACGGGCCTGATTGCCGGATCTTTGCTACTGAAGCCGAACTTGCGGATTGGTTGTCATCTCCAGGCGGCGGCGCGTTGCGCGGTGACGTGCCCCACGAGCAATATGTCGCGAACCACTTCGTTGGAACGGTGGCTCAAGTGATTCCGAAGGTCCAAGCGTACGTTGACGCTGGTTGCCGCGAATTTGTGATGTGGTTTCGCGACGTACCAAGCACCTACAGCATCGAGAAATTCGCAGCCGACGTGATCCCCAACGTTACGTACCGCTAGGCGATTGGCACTTCTCTTCAGACCTTCATTCAAAGCCAGATTCTTTTGTGGCATTGCGCCAAGATCGCGCTGCGCCAAATTAACGGCCCGGTATGCTGCGGCGCTGTGACAGTGTCCGACCCTCCGGTCAATTCCGACGCTTCGAGCCGGTTGTCGAAGCACTTACGGTCGGTGTGCACGCCGTTGCTTCGCGTTGTTGATCGCGTCTCTCCGGCTGTCGTCGTGTGTGCGTTGGCGGCTGCTGTCGTCGCACGGTTCGTGACGAAGTCCGACTTGTGGCTTGATGAGGCATTGACTGTCAACATCAGTCAGCTGCCGCTGCGCGAAATTGGTTCATGGTTACGTCACGATGGAGCGCCGCCGCTGTATTACTGGATGCTGCATGGCTGGATGGAAATTTTTGGTACGTCCGACGTGGCTGTGCGTGCACTGGCGGGAATGTTTGGGGTCGCTGCGATACCGGCTGCATACTTTGTGGGGAAACGGGCTGGGGGTCGAACGACTGGTTGGTTGACCGTAATCGTGTTCGCCCTCAATCCGTATGCGATTCGCTTCGCAACCGAGACCCGAATGTACGGCGTTGAAATCTTCTTTGTGTTTGTGGGAATCCTGGCGGTTCGGCGGGCATGCGACCAGCCCACAACGACGCGGCTGCTGTTGATTTCTGTTGTTTCAGCAATGCTTGTATTCACCCACTATTGGTCCCTGTCATTGGTGTTGGTCAGTGCGATCTACATGCTGGCAGTTGCATGGCGGTCGCCGAAGTTGCGCCCAGCAGCGCTGCGCATTGTTACAGCGATCGGTGTGGGCACTTCGACGTTCGTCGTGTGGCTTCCCAACTTCTTGTACCAAGCCGAGCACACAGGTACTCCGTGGGCGGTCCCGCAACTTCCGCCGATTCCGATTGCGCGTTCGATATTGGAATTTTCTGGTGGCGATCGTAGCGAGGGATGGGCATTTGTCTATTTGGCGGTTGCGTTGCTGGTCGTCGGCGTGGCTGGACATTCAACGACGCGAGGAACGATCGAAATTGACATCCACAATCACTCCTCAGTGGCTCCGGAAGCGACTGTCGGATTTTTCGCACTCGCAGTGGGCGCGATCGTTGCGTACGTCGGTGGCAGCGGATTCCAAGCACGTTACGTCGCGCTCATACTGCCCTTCTTTGTAGTTGTGTTGGCGCGAGGGATTTCGTTGTTCGAAAACGCTCGGGTGCGATCCGGGGTCGTCGCCTTCGTAATGCTGGTTGGTGCCGTCGGCGCCGGGCGCAATGTGGTTGAGAGCCGAACTCAAGGCGGCGATGCTGCGAGGTCCATTCTTCGTGCCGCGTCATCGGGAGACATCGTCGTATATTGCCCCGATCAACTTGGTCCGTCGGTGCATCGAGTGCTGCAGCGGTCGACGAACGTTGCGCTGGTTGAAATGTCGTATCCGAATAACCGTCGGGTTGATCTCATCGATTGGGTCGACTACACGAAGCGACTGGATGCCGTGTCGCCGTCCGACGCTGCGCGTACCGTGCTCGCGTTCGCTCCGTCGAACGCCAACATCTTCGTCGTCACCGCGGCCGGCTATATCACGCATGCCCAACTATGCGATGAATTCCTCGATGCACTCGCGACTCAGGGCCAGCGGGATCGAACATTGCTGTTGGCCTCCGATCCCGAGGTGCTCGAACACGCCAACGTGATCGAACTTTCTCCCCGTGTGAACCGCAGTCGATGAGTACTGTCGCGGCCCCGCATGAGGCGTCCACCGGCCCAAACGCGGCGGTCCAACAACTGACTGGCCGGCGGCAGCGCAAGTTCACGCGACTACTGATGGTGATCCTGCTCGGCGCCTTGGGGCTACGCGTCGGTTACGTTGCGTTCGCGAAGAAGGGTCCTTGCAACATTGTTGCCGAGGGTCGCGTGATTTCGTCATATCGAAGTGAGTGCACCGGTGAGAGTGCCGAACGGCCCAATGATCAGCTCTACTACAACGTCATGGCCAATCAGATTGCTGACGGACGCGGCTTCGTAGGCGCGTTTGGAGACCATCCGGAGGTTGCCGATCATCCGCCGATGACATCGGTCGTGCTCGCTTCGGTTTCGTGGCTATTCGACCGAGAGCCGCTCGTGCGATTCGCTGACGAGACTCGCTTGAGTAACGGAGTGGTCAGCCACACCTTCGTGCGAGAGCAGCGGTATCTGATGGCCCTCATAGGGACACTCAATGTGTTGCTCATCGGGTTATTAGGCCGCCGCCTAGGGGGCGATTCTGCTGGCCTCGTTGCCGCGCTGTTCGCGGCGCTCTACCCGAATCTGTGGGTGAACGACGGGTTGCTCTTTGCGGAAACGATTGCGATCACGACTGTCATCGGGAGCATGCTGTGCGCCTTGCGGTGTGCGAAGGCATCGGGGTCGGGAAATTACCTGCTATTAGGGGCCACCATCGCGTTGGCCGCGTTGACCCGCGCTGAGCTGCTGTTGCTTGCTCCACTGTTGGTGATTCCGCTCGCGGCGCGTCGGCGCGACGGCTTCGTCAAAGCGACCACGCGCGTTACGGCCGCGGCGGTTGGGTGCATTGTCGTCATGAGCCCATGGTTCATCTACAACCAAGGGCGTTTTGAACACTTTGTGATGAACTCCACCAACGATGGACTCGCGCTAGCTGGCTCGTATTGCGACCCTGTGTTTTACGGCGACTCGATCGGCTTGTGGGCTACAGAAGATGGCTGCTCATACACGCCCGAGCGAGAAGCCTCGATCGGCGACCAAAGTGAGGTGTCGACCGCGTATCGCGCCAAGGCATTCGAGTATTTCAAGAATCACAAGTCGCGTTTTCCCATAGTGGTTGCTGCCCGCGTCGGGCGCACCTTCAGCTTGTACGCGCCCCGGGCGATGATTTCGTACAACAAAGGTGAGAACCGGGAGCCGTTCGTGGCCTGGCCTGGCCTCATTGCCTACTACTTACTGCTTGCGCCCGCCCTCATTGGGGTGGGCGCATTGATCCGGTGCCGTGAACGTCTCAATGCGTGGATACTCGCTACACCGGTCATTACCGTAACGGCAGTCTCGGTCGTGACCTACGGGCAGACTCGATTTCGCGCTACTGCCGAGCCGTCACTGGTGGTTTGTGCTGCATTGGGCATTGTTTGGTGCGCCGACGGCGTGCGCCGTCGGCGATCTGTTCGGAATCGCGCCGCTCAGGAGCGCAGCGACACCGCCGATGAGCTACAAGTATCACCATCAGCCCCACAACTCGGCGAGGTTTAGGTATGCGTATCGGGATTCACGTGGTGGCGTATAACGCCGCGTCGACTCTTGCGCAGGTACTCGATCGTATTCCTCGCGAATTCGCGTCGAAGATTTCCGACATCTTGGTGTTCGATGACCACAGCGATGACTCGACGTATCTTGTGGGTCTCGGCTACGCGCAGACATCCGATCTGCCGTTGCGAGTGTTTCGCAACGAAACGAATCTTGGTTACGGCGGGAATCAAAAAGCCGGCTACCGGTGGGCGATCGATAACGGACTAGATGTCATCGTGTTGTTGCACGGCGACGGCCAGTACGCGCCCGAAATGTTGCCCGACATGGTTGCCGCGCTGGAATCTCACAACGCTGACGCGGTATTCGGCTCGAGAATGATGCTCGATGGTGCCGCTCGTCGTGGCGGGATGCCTCTGTACAAGTTTGTTGGGAACAAGATTCTGACCAAAATTCAAAATGCTGCGGCGGGAGCGTCGCTTTCGGAGTGGCACAGCGGATATCGCGTCTACCGCGTTTCCGCGTTGCGCGAGATTCCATTCGAATCGAACAGCGACGGATTCGATTTCGACACTCAGATCATCTTGGAGCTACTAGAAGCCAACAAGTCAATCGCCGAAATACCGATTCCGACCTACTACGGAGATGAGATTTCTCGCGTGAACGGGCTTGGGTACGCTCGCGATGTTGTTCGGCACGTGTTGAAGTATCGGGCCCACAAAATGGGCTTCGGTTCAGGTGAGCGCGCGTTTAATTCGCAGGAATACGAGTTGAAACAAAGTGACAACAGCTCGCATCGCACCGTTGCTGCTTGGCTCGAAGGCCGAGCACCAATGCGAATCCTCGACCTCGGATGTTCATCGGGTCACCTGAGCGAACAACTTCGTAAGCTCGGACATACCGTCGTTGGTGTCGATGTCGTGGAGCTAGACGGAGTACACGACCGGGTTGATCAATTTGTTGCGGCTGATCTTGCTCTCGGCATTCCGGATACCGTTGGTCGCGACTTTGACCTTGTGCTCGCAGCCGACGTTCTTGAACATGTCCCAGAACCTGAATTGTTACTGCGAGGCGCGGCGGAGTTGCTAGGTCCGCGGGGAACGATGATCGCGTGCGTTCCGAATATCAGCCATTGGTATCCTCGTTCGCGAGTTGCGGCGGGGCGGTTTGCGTATGAACGTCGAGGCATTCTCGATCGGGGACATCTTCGATTCTTCACCCGTAAGACGTTCCGGTCGATGGCGCAGGATTGCGGATTTGTAGTCACCCGTGCGGCCGCGGTTGGTGTGCCGTTCGAGGTCCTCGAGCGCGGTGGATCTGGTGCTCCGCGCAACGTGCTATTGCGCGGTGCCCAACGGGTCGACAAGTTGGCGACCGCTACGTGGCCAACCATGTTCGGATATCAATTGCTATTCGAACTGACGAAACACACGGGCTCAGTCGTACCTCGACCATAATCAGGGTCTCCGCATCGGGGATCTCGTTGGTACACGATCGCCAAACCGATATTGATCCAGACGCCGGCGATGCAGAGCACGGCGACTACCCGCAACGGAAACTTCAACGACCGTTCCACCAGCCGCTGGACACCGACGATCGCGAACACGATAAGTGGCGGCAACAAATCCGAGAGGTATCGGTGTGCGACATAGGCGATGGAAAACACCGCAACAGATCCGAACGCACCGCCAACGGCTACCGAGAGCGTCATTGCGTTGGTCGCAGGATGGAGCCGACCTCTGCGCTTTCCGACGTACATCGCGCCGAACGCTCCGAGCACACACAGCCCGGTCATTGAAGCCGTCATGCTGGACGATCGATCCAGTGTGTCGAAGATGACACCTCGCCCAACAACATGGGCACGGCGCAGTGGGAAATTGACGTAGGGAAACCGATCGTCGAGTCGCAACGCGTCAGGGCGGAGATACTGAAACGAAGTTGTCGGTACGTACTTCGCTCCGAAGAGTGATCCACCGTTGGCTGCGAGCGCAGCTTGCCGTTGAGGATCGCTGGCTGAGAAGACTTGGTGTTCAAGCGGCAACGCGAATGGTCCACCGAATCGGGCGGCATTGACGCCGCCGTACAGTCCGACCGCGCACGCCGCGCATCCCACCAGCATCATGAGGTGTCGTGCGCCATGTTTGCGGATGGCAGCCACGCCAACGACGATGCACAGCGAGACGACTGCACCGAAACCTACAGAAGGACGCGACAACAATGTGACGCCGACTGCGGCTCCGAGTGCCGCCGCGCGACGTGTCGAGGGATGCGTGAGATATCGCAGTGCGGCGGCGGCAGTTGCGAGGGCACCCGCGATTCCCCACATTTCCATCTCGTGATACACCAGCGGCCGACTGGTTAAGAAAGCAATAACTGTGCCTGTACCCACGACGACCTGCATGCCAATGAGCATCCACCAACGCGCCGACGCCACCCGACATTCGGACAGGGCCGGGCGCTGATCAATGTTCATGAGTTGCCACTGCAAAGAGGCGACGGCCCACAACGCGACCGCGAGAGCCAACAGCATCGATACTCCGGTGAGCCTCCCATCGAAGCGGTCGGTCACAGCGAGTACTGGCATTCGAAGCAGTGTTGGCCAGATTCCGAAATATGTGTGGTACTTGCCCTCGATGTCGAAGGCTTCGATCGCAAGATCGCTTTGGTGCATATCGAGGTGTCCATCGAATATGGCGCGCGCTTGGCGATCGTGGATACTGCCGAGCACCGTTGTCAAGGCATTGGTCGGCGCTCGGAGCAGCAGCAGTGCGGCGCTCAACATCGATACCGCGGAGCCGGGGACTATTGCTGACAAGAAGGCACGGTGGTTGCCGCGGTCTGAGGGAGCCGTCGAACTCGCTGACGACTGGTGTCGTTGGTTCATGAGCGGCTCGGGTCCATTGAACCTGAGCATAAAGCTGAGCCAAGTACAATCGGTGGCTTGCCATCGAAAACGCGCTTGGTCGGAGTAGACGGATTACGCGCGATCGCTGCGGTCAGTGTCTTTGTATATCACCTGGACTTCTTCGCTCCGACTAGCCCGGATTGGGCTCGCGACCTGCTCCAACAACTGCGCTTTGGGGTCTGGGTATTTTTCGCGATCTCTGGTTTCTTGCTCTATCGCAATTGGGCTCACGCTCATCTCGATGGATCCGAAACTCCGCGCCTCGGAGTTTATTTCCGTAATCGCCTGATCAGGATCCTGCCCGCGTATTGGGTGACATTGATTTTTTTCACGGCGATTCACAACACACAGCTCGACTTCAATGTCGGTATTGCAGGGGTACTCCGCCAGTTCGGGCTCGTGCAGGTGTATTCGCAGCGCGACACTGTGGTCGCATTTGGTTTGCCAAGGGGATTACCCCACGCTTGGAGTTTGGCCGTTGAGCTGAGCTTCTACCTATTGCTTCCGTTGTATGGGTATCTGGTGGGCATCCTTGGACGCTGGGTCGGGGCAATGAGGGCCGAATTCTTGGCATTGCTTGGGTTGGGAGCGACGTGGATCGTCTGGTCGTCTCGCACTGAGGGCAATGCGTTCCATCAGCAGTGGTTACCGAACTTTCTGATGGCGTTTGGCGTCGGAATTGCGCTGGCCGTGTTGTCCACCGATGCTGCTCGCACCGGCGAGCGGGTACGAGCGATATCTCGATTTGCACGCGATCGCGGGCTGTTGTTGTGGATCGTTGCGGCGTTGGTACTCGTTCTGCGATCGCGGCTCGACATCGCGTACGAGAATGGTGTCGCATCACAGTCGTTGTACGCGCTGAGCTCGTTGTTGCTGGTGGCTCCGATCGCGTTGCGGTCCGAAGCTAGTCAGCCAACGAT
>SXHN01000054.1 GCA_005773635.1 Actinomycetota bacterium | reverse complement strand
TGCGTGTCGGAGGGGGGACTTGAACCCCCACGCCCCTAAGGGCACTAGGTCCTTAGCCTAGCGCGTCTGCCATTCCGCCACTCCGACGTGGAGTGACGAATATAGCGCGCGCTGCGCTCAATATCCGGACCTAAGTGAGGGGTTTGAATCCAATCTCGACTGGAAATTCTGCGGCAAAATGGCAGGCGACAGGATGGCCTTGTCCACGTTCAATCAATGCCGGTTCGTCGATCGCACATTGTTTCTGTGCGATTGGACAACGCGTCCTAAATCGGCATCCGCTTGGTGGGTTGGCTGGGCTTGGAACGTCACCTTGTAACACGATGCGGTGTTTCTTGCGTTGCCGTTCTAAGCGGGGATCAGGCGCCGGGACAGCCGAAAGCAAAGCTTGGGTATAGGGGTGTGCCGCCCGCTCGTAGATGTCATTGGCATCACCGATCTCGACGATCTTGCCGAGGTACATCACCGCGACACGATCGGAGATGTGCCGTACGACCGACAAGTCATGGGCGATGAATAGATATGCGAGCCCCAACTCGTCTTGTAACTCCTCCAGGAGGTTGACGACGCCAGCCTGAATCGACACGTCCAATGCCGAAACTGGTTCATCGAGCACGAGGAGTTCTGGATCGAGCGCCAACGCGCGCGCTATCCCAATGCGTTGCCGCTGGCCTCCGGAAAACTCATGTGGGAAGCGATTGGCGTGCTCCGGGTTCAGACCGACCCGGAACATCAGTTCTTTGATCTTTGCCGCGCCGCCGTTCTTATACGTTTTATGAATCCGCATTGGTTCCGCGATGATCGACTGCGCGGTCATACGAGGATTCAACGATGCGTAAGGATCTTGAAACACGAACTGGATTTTCGCCCGGATTTCGCGCATGTCGCGGGCGCTGAGGGTCAAGAGCTCGGTCCCTCGGAATCGAACCGAGCCCGACGTTGCATCAATCAGCCGCATCAATAATCGGCCCGTAGTGCTCTTCCCACAACCTGATTCACCAACAAGCCCGAGGGTCTCGCCCGCGCCAACGCTGAACGAGACGCCAGTAACTGCCTGCACGATTCCAATTTGCCGTCGGAAAAGCCCTGCGCGGATGGGAAACGCTTTCACTAGATCCGATGCCTCAAGAATCGGAGTGGTCCGTTGTGCCGTTGATTCGGAACGCAGGGGCGTCATCAGCGGAGTTCCGGGTAGATATCTTCGGCACGGAGACACGTCGAAAAGTGAAAGGGAGCTACTTCGCGCAGCAAAGGAGGCGTGTCGTCGCATAAACCAGGGAGCGCATGCGGGCACCGTGGGTTGAACGCGCAACCAGGTGGTAGATGGACACACGATGGGGGTTGTCCCTTAATGCGATGCAGCTGATCCGTACCGTTGCGGCGGTCGAGGCGAGGTAAGGATTCGAGGAGTCCACGTGTATACGGATGTTTTCCGTCATAGAAAATTTCATCGACTCCACCGACTTCAACTTGGTGGCCTGCGTACATCACCATGACACGATCTGCAACCCCTGCGACGACACCGAGGTCGTGCGTGATCAACATGATCGAGGCGTTAGTTCGTTCTCGTATCCGTTCAAGGACGTCGAGCACCTGAGCTTGAATCGTGACATCCAAAGCCGTCGTCGGTTCGTCGGCAATCAGAACATCGGGTTCATTGGCTATAGCCATCGCGATCATCGCTCGTTGTCGCATACCTCCAGAAAACTGGTGCGGATGTTGATCGAAACGATCTTGGGGGTTAGGAATACCGACAAGCTCGAGCAATTCAATTGCGCGTTGCTTCGCTGCATCTTTAGTTATGCGCTGATGCACCACGATGGCTTCAACTATTTGGCGACCAACTGTGAATACCGGATTTAACGACGTCAAGGCGTCCTGGAAGATCATCGCGATCTTGTCGCCACGGATCGAACGCATTGCCTTGTCTGAACGACCAAGGAGCTCCTCTCCTCGAAACTTCACGCTTCCGGAAACCAGCGCATAGGTCGGAAGCAGGCCAAGGATTGCCATTGACGTCACACTCTTGCCAGACCCGGACTCGCCGACAACACCGAGTGTTTCATTCGCGTGCACACTGAACGAAACGTGCTCGACCGCATGTACCACTCCGTCGTCGCTTGGGAAGCGAACGCACAGATCAGTCACTTCGAGGAGCGCGTCACGGGAGCGAGCATCGGGTTTAAGAATGTCTGGCAGCGTTGCGAATTCGTTCACTGTTGCCTCATGTCGAATGTTTCGCCTGGGGGTCGAACGCGTCGCGTAGTCCATCACCTAAAAAGTTCACACACAACACGACGATGAGCAACATCAAGCCGGGAAAGAGCAGCAGATGCATTTTCGCGGTGTCGTTGATCGCTCCTTCGTTCGCGCTCAACATGAACCCCCAGGAAGTCTCGGGCGGTTTGACGCCGTAACCGAGGAAAGTCAACGTTGCTTCGGTGATAATCGCGCCCGCCACGCTCAATGTGAGATTCACCATGATTGGCCCCACCATGTTGGGCAAAACATGACGTCCGATAATCCTCGGACCGGTAGCGCCCGCTGCTCGGGCGGCTTCGACGAATTCCTTCTCCTTGAAGGACAACACTTGTCCGCGGCTGACTCGAGCGACGTAGGTCCAACCCAATGCCGCAAGTACGAAAATGATTACATTGGTCGACTGCCCAAAATACTTCAAGAGCACTGCGAGAATCGCGAGTTGCGGAATAACGAGGAATCCGTCAGTAAAGCCGCTGACGATTTGGTCAACGATGCCGCCGTAGTAGCCGGCGAGAGCACCCACCGTCACCCCGAACAGCGTCGACAGGATCGCCACGAAGAACCCGATTTTCAACGAAATCTGACCCGCGTGAAGGATTTGGGAGAACTGATCCTGGCCAAGATCGGTCGTTCCCATCCAATGTTGCCAGGAAGGACCCTTCACTACTCCAATCAAGGTGAGATCGAGCTCATCGAGATCGTATGGTGCGACCCAGTCGGCAAAAAAGCAAGCAAACGAGATCAAAGTGAGCGTGAGCAACGACGCCACGGCCAGTCGATGTTTCAAGAATCTGCGCCAAAAAAGTTGCCATTGGGTTCGCGGCGCGGCTTCGGCTCCAACGGCCAATTCGAGGTCAACTTGATCGGTCGAAGGCCCCATGCTTTCAGTCATGACAACCTGATTCGGGGATCAAGGACACCGTAGAGAACGTCGGCGATGAGATTCGCGGTGATCACCAAAATTCCGGTCAACAGGGTGTAGCCAAGAAGTGCGGGTGCGTCTCCCGCCGTCAGCGCATTCAAGAAATACGTTCCGGTACCTGGTATTGAATAAATCTTTTCTGTGATGATCAGCCCGCCAAACAAGAACGCTGTATCGAGAGCCATTACCGTCACCAATGGAATCAATGCGTTGCGCAGAGCGTGCGAAAGAATGACGGTTCGCCGAGGCACTCCCTTTGCTTTAGCCGCTCGCACGTAGTCTGCGCCGAGCACCTCAAGCATCGAAGCCCGCATGTAGCGACTCCAAGAAGCAATCGTTTGAACAACCAACGTCATTACCGGCAATGCAAGATGTCGGAAATAGTCAAGGTTGAAGATGCCGGAACGATCAGTGGAGTGCAACCCGATCGAATAGAAAATCGGCTGGTCAAGATCCCAGTGCACCTTGGGCCAGGTCACCAACAACACGATTGCCATGAGTGCAAACCAAAATGGTGGCATCGCAATGCCGATGTACGAAAGGCCGGTAAATGCGTAATCACCAATCGAATACTGTTTCACTGCCGAGTACACGCCGACGCTGACCGCTACGACCGACGAGATAATCGTTCCCCAAATCACGAGGTGCATGGTGGTGCCAAGCGCGTGGATAAGTTCACCGCCAACGGCACCGTTCGTCCTCGAACTCACGCCCAGATCCCCTTGGAGTGCGTTGAGTAGCCACTTCCACCACTGAACAATGATCGGCTGATCCAACCCGAGTCGCTTGCGTTGGATCGGCAGAATCGTTGCTGCATTGCGCAAATTTCGAAATTTCAGTAAAGGGTCAGTCGTAATGCGTAGCCCCCAGAAGGTCACGAACGATACGGCCAACAGAACCGGTACTGAATAGAGAATTCGCCGGACGAGGTAGGTCAGCATGTTGTCGGAAATCTCGTGATTGCAAAAGTGTGGGCCTCACCAAATTGGTGAGGCCCACACGATTACGCAACAGAGGTTAGGCGCACTTTCCGGCTGTGCAACCCCACTCATTCAAGTTCCAGAACGGTCCGAGGACAGCCTGGTCACCGATGGGGCCAATCACGGTCTCGTTCCAGATAATGATGTTCGGAAGTGGGTCGAGCGGCAAAGAAGCCATGTTCTCGGCCAGCAATTTATCTGCGGCTTTCGCGGCTGCTTTCTGCTTGTCAGCATCAAGGCTGCTCTCGATGATTTCGAGTTGCTCATCGACATCTGGGTCGCTGAAACGCTGCCAGTTATTTCCCGTGCTGCCGTTCGCAGCGGTCGGAATGCTGTCGGTGCAAAATTGGCCACACAGCCCTGGTGTGATCGCGGTTAACACTTGGGCATAGAGAGCGACGTCGAAGTCTCCGTTAGGGCCATCGGTGCCAAACAGATCACCAGCTTTGCGGAACGTGATTTTGACGTCGAATCCGGCCTGCTTCAAGACCTGTTGGAGCGCGATGAGCGTCGTTTGGCGACGCTTGTTTCCTTCAGTGGTCTTGATTTCGAAACCGAGTGTCTTGCCGTCCTTGGCGTAGAAGCCATCGGATCCTTTCGCCCAACCTTCGCCCGTAAGAAGTTCCTCGGCCTTGGCGAGGTCGAGCTTGTACCCGGCAAATGATTCTTGGTCGGAGAATTCCGCAAGGATGAATGGGTTGAGCGAGTTGGCCGCTTTTTCAACGCCGACTTTGCCAAACAGTTGCTTCACGATTGTGTCACGATCGATGGAATACGCCAAGGCTTGGCGCACCTCAACCGAGTCCAACGGCGCGCGCGAAGTATTGATCCACAACGCTTCGAGTGACCCGGTCTGTGCGTTCACAACCGATTTCGATTTCGGAATGCCTGCACCAATCGCATCAATCACGTCAAGCTGAGGCTGCGGGTAAATCGCTTGCACCTGGCCAGATTTGAAGGATTGGAATTGAGCCGCAGTGTCCGACTGGATCTTGAAGACGACCTTTTCCAGTTTGGGCTTAGTTCCCCAATACTTATCGTTCGGAGTCAACGTGACGTTGTCGCCCTTTGTCCATTTCGCAAGCCATGGACCACCAGACCAGTCGTAACCGTCTTTGGTTTCGGCGTTGCGGTCTTTGCCTTTCAGCAAGTGGGATGGCCATACGCCGTAGCCAGCGCCGAACAGCTGTTTCCAACCCGAATATACGGCGCCTTTCTTCCACACCACCACCGGTGACGATGGATCGGTGCAGTCGACTTTCTCGATGTCGGTGTAACCGGTCGGGTCATAGACATCTTCGCCATTCGCGACCTGATCCCACGTGTACTCGAAGTCGTCACACGTGATCGCGACGCCATCGCTCCACACCGCGTCGGGATTGATCTCGTAGGTGACTTTTTGAACTGGGTCCGTCTCAAGAACGGGTTCGCCGGTCAGCAGGTTGCTGGCAACATATTGGTACGTACCGTCGGCTTGCTTCTCTGGGGTCAGCGCAGCCGGGGTGGTCTGCACGCCCGCCATCCAGTAGCCCCAGCTTGAACCGCCGCAGCTCCCAATCCAGTCAAAACAATCGGGTTCTTGCTCGGCTCCAATGGTCAGCGTGCCGCCAGTCGGCACTTCAACCGAGGAAGTGGTGCTCGCAGCCGGCGCCGTGGTTGGGTTGTCGTCGCCGGATTTCTTGTCGCTACCACACGCACTCGCAAGAATTGCCAAGCTGGCGATTCCGGCGACGATGCGCAGTGGACGTTTGCGCTTGTCAGTCATGTAGAGACCTCCCCGTCTCGTGTGAATCTGTTATGGGCTGGACACCCAGTTGTGACGGGTCGATCCCGAAAGGCCGACCCACGCACCGTTGAGTTACTGCATACGAATGCCAAGCAAGATCGTCGTGAACATGAACGTCAGACCGAACAACACAGTGATGCGGTCTAGGTTCTTCTCCATGACGGTCGAGCCGGCCGACGATCCACCCGCACCCCCACCGAACATGTCAGAAAGCCCACCACCACGACCAGCGTGCAACAGCACGAGGCCGATAAGGATGAGTGACACGATCACGTGGATGATGATGATGGCTGCGTTCGCCACGGTTGACTCCTCAGTACACAAGGCGCTCGGCGGATGCCGAACACCGGGGAGCATAACCGTCTAGTAAGCCAGCATGTGGACATACCAGACGAGAAATGGGCGCCTATATTCCCAGGTCAATGGCCTTTGGAACGAACCGGGCCGTCAAAGCGAATGACGTTCCGACCGGTCTGGCCAAAAGCTAACCAATGACGACTCAGAACTTGATGATCTTGGCAAAGTCATCTGGGTCAAGCGATGCGCCTCCGACGAGTGCTCCATCGATTTCTGGCATGCCCATCAACTCGCTGACATTGCTGGGCTTCACACTGCCTCCATAGAGAATCCGCACCTGATCAGCCGCGCCGCCTGCCATCTGACGGATCACAGACCGGATGACACCAATGGTGTCGTTGGCTTCCTGAGACGTAGCCGTTCTGCCCGTGCCGATGGCCCAAATGGGTTCGTACGCGACGATGCACTGCGCGATGTCGTCGGCCTTGATGCCGTGAAACGCGGCCTTGATCTGGCCAGAAACCTTCTCAGTAGTCTGGTCGGCTTCTCGTTCTTCGAGCGTTTCGCCACAGCACACAATCGGGGTCATGCCAGCGCCGAGCACTGCCCGAGTCTTCTTCGCCACGACCTCGTCGGTCTCACCGAAGATCTCCCGCCGCTCGGAGTGCCCGACAATCACGTATTGCACGTTCATCTTTGCCAACATCGGTGCGCTGACCTCGCCGGTGAACGCGCCCTTTTCCTCGAAGTAGCAGTTCTGAGCACCGAGCCCGATCGTCATGCGATCGCTTTCGATCACCGTCTGCACCGAACGCAAACAAATCAAGGTCGGGCACACCACCACATCGCAGCGGTCATAGTCGTCGGCTTCAAGGCGATACGCCAACTTCTGCACCACCTGAATCGCTTCAAAGTGATTGTGATGCATTTTCCAGTTACCAGCCATTAGGGGCTTACGAACCTGTTTGACCATATTTAATGCTTTCTCATCGAAGATTCACGCAGTGCTTTCAAACCCGGCAGATCTCCCTGCTCAATGAATTCGAGCGTTGCTCCCCCGCCGGTGCTCACGTGATCGATCTGATCATCAAGTCCGAACTGCTTGGCTGCCGCGGCACTGTCGCCACCACCAATCACAGTGAATCCGCCACATTCCGCGACGGCTTCCGCCACGGTGCGCGTACCGGCTTCGAACGGCTTCATTTCAAAGACGCCCATCGGACCGTTCCACAAAACAGTTCCAGCTTCTGCAATCGCTTCCGCATATGCCCCAGCAGTTTCTGGTCCGATGTCAAGACCTTTCCAGCCATCGGGTATCCGACCAGCGCCACAATGGCGCGACGTTGCGGTCGCCGACATTTCCTGGGCGATCACCACATCGGTGGGTACATGGATCCGTCCGGACTCCAGCAGCACTCTGCAACGATCAATGAAGTCGGGCTCAACCAAACTGTCGCCAATT
This sequence comes from Actinomycetota bacterium, assembly GCA_005773635.1. GTDB lineage: Bacteria > Actinomycetota > Acidimicrobiia > IMCC26256 > PALSA-610 > F1-120-MAGs023. The sequence continues at coordinate 102,779 of SXHN01000054.1, read as the reverse complement.
GCGAGGCCCTGCGCGGCGTGGAATGTGAACGCCATTGCGCCACCAACCAGAATCGTGTCGCACCGGGCGAGTAACGCGTCGATCACGCCAAGTTTGTCGCTGACCTTTGATCCACCGAGGATGCCAACAAACGGTTTGCGGGGTTGGTCGAGCAATGCACCCAACACTTCCACTTCGCGAGCCAACAAGCGACCGGCGGCGCTCGGTAAGACTCGCGGCGGACCGACAATCGATGCATGAGATCGATGCGCGGCACCGAACGCATCGTTGACGTACACGTCTGCGAGTTGGCTGAGATTCACTTCGAATGCGGGGTCACACGATTCCTCGCCCGCGTCGAAGCGCAGATTCTCAATCAATAACACTCCGCCCGGCGCGAGGTTCTGTGCCTCTGATAACGACGCGAAACCCGCCACTTCGGGGCTCGTTGCCACCTCAACGCCCAGAAGTTCGCCCAGCCGTCGCGCGATCGGCGCCATTGAATATTTTGGATCTGGTTGGCCTTTCGGACGCCCCATATGCGAACAGAGCACTACCGAACAATGGTGTTTGCGGAGCCATTCAATGGTGGGAATCGAGGCCCGGATCCGGAGATCGTCGGTGATCGACCCATTCACATCGACGGGCACATTGAAATCGGCGCGAACCAATACCCGTGTTCCATGTTGCAAGGGGAGATCTTCGAGTTGAGGAACCGAAGCAGCGCTCATGATCAGCGACGACTACTTGGCGCCAATGAACTTCACCAGATCAACCAAGCGATTCGAGTAGCCCCACTCGTTGTCATACCAACCCAGCACCTTCACTTGACGACCATTTGTGAGTGTGTCGATCGCAGAAAACACACAACTCGATGGATCGTGCACAATGTCAGCCGACACCAACGGTTCTGTTGAGTATTTCAAAACGCCTCGGAACCTCGGATCCGCTGCAGCCTTCTCAAACGCTGCGTTTACTGCCGCGGCGTCAACATCTTTTTTCACGACGACCACAAGGTCAGTGATCGAACCGGTTGGCGTCGGAACCCGCAACGCCATGCCATCGAGTTTGCCCTGCAACGAAGGAAGTACCACCCCAATCGCACGGGCCGCACCGGTGCTGTTTGGGATAATCGATAGCGCGGCCGCGCGCATGCGGCGAAGGTCGGGCTTGCCTGATCGGGTCGCGACCGCTTGATCTTGCAACTGCTGGTCGCTCGTATAGGCATGCACCGTCGTGATCAAGCCTTGCTCGATGCCGAACGCGTCATCGAGCACCTTCGCGAGTGGTGCAAGGCAGTTGGTGGTGCAGGACGCATTCGAGATGACCGTGTGCGCTGCGGAATCGAATACCTCATCGTTGACGCCCATACAGATGGTCGCGTCAGCGTCGGGTGAAGGTGCCGAGATGACTACCCGCTTGGCGCCGCCCTTGAGGTGTCCGGCTGCACCTTCGCGCGCAGTGAACAAACCAGTGGATTCGATAACAACGTCGACGCCTTCAGCGGACCATGGAATCTCCGATGGGTCGCGGAACTCAAGCTTCTTGATCAACTTGCCGTCGACCGAAAAACCACCCTCAGCCACCGCCACATCGTGATGCAATGTGCCACCGACGGAATCGTGCTTCAAGAGGAACGCCATCGTCTCGGCGTCCCCAAACGGATCATTCACAGCGACAAGTTCGACGCCGGCATCGGCACCGCGTTCCAAGATGGCTCGAAAGAATGATCGACCGATTCGACCGAAGCCGTTAATGCCAACGCGTACCGTCATTGTTACTCCTCGGAGACAGGAAGTGCTGAGATGGATATATGGGAAGTCGTTTGCATCCCGAACGAGAGCGTACGAAATGCAAGATATGTCGTGCGGAGTGCGACTACAGCAGGTCTGAGAGTGCTTTCGCCAACCGATCAGGGTCGTAGAGGCCCGCCGCAGACGCTCCGAGATCCGCCCCAACTGGCATAACGCCGTGTTCAAAGACATTTGTCTCGTTCACAGCGAGGGCCGCCTGGCGGTCGTACACGAAGGTGTCGACCCTCACTCGGTGCTCCAAGACGCTCAAAAGATGGTCAGTTCCGCTGAGGCCTGTGGTCTCGGGCGCCTCCTCGGCGCAGTTGGCTACTTGGATAACCCGGGCTGCGGCTAAAGCAACCGCGGTGCGGATTTCGGGGACCACCACCGACGCAATCACGCTGGTAAACAACGAACCGGGGCCGATAATGATCTGATCGGCTTCCATGATCGCGCCAAGCGCACCTGGGCTGGCCGACCCGTCACCGGGCACGATGTGTACGTTGCGGATGCGTCCGCGCGCCCCTGCTTGATGAATCGCAACCTGCCCGGCGATCGCAATGCCGTCGACATCGGCAGCCAAGCTGACAGCCTCGGAGGTCGCAGGAAAGATCGAGCCGACTGCACCGACGATTCTTGAGGCTTCGGCACACGCAGCCGTGATCGAACCTAATGATTCGGCTAGGCCGACAAGCAATAAGTTGCCGACCGTGTGGCCAGCCAAATCGCCAAACGCGAACCGGTGCTCCAAAACACCGGGCCATACCGAGCCATCTGCTGCCAACGCGCCGATAGCTTTACGCACGTCGCCGGGAGCAGCAACGTCATGCATTTCTCGCAAACGACCGGAACTCCCGCCGTCGTCGGCGACGCTGACAATGGCCGTAATTGAACCCGCGTAGCGCCGCGCGGCCTGCAACATCACCGCGAGCCCGTGGCCTCCACCAATAGCGACGACCTTTGGCCCACCAGGGACCGGTCCGATCGTCAAGCTCTGGAGCCACGAGAGATTCAACGTGTCCTGATTCGTGCCCTCAGCCACGATTCACATCCCGATGATGCACGCGCGCGCCGTGACCTTTGCGTTCAAGAAGCCGTCCGAGCTCTTCAGAAATAGCCACGGAACGATGACGTCCGCCGGTGCACCCGATACCAATCGAAAGGTACGACTTACCTTCGCGTTCAAATGCCGGCAGCAACAACGTGAACAGTCGATCGAGCTCCTTCACAAACGCTTTGGATTCGCGTTGGCCAAGCACGTAGTCGCGAACGGCAGGATCTTGCCCCGATAGCGGTCTCAATTCTTCGATCCAATGGGGGTTCGGTAGGAACCTGCAATCGAACACCATATCGACATCAAGCGGTAGTCCGTGCTTGAACCCGAAGGACATGACGTTGGTACGCAACCGGACGTCACCACGCGAGGCTTCATCCACGAATATTTCACGCAGCCGGTCGCGAAGCTCGTGCACATTGAGATTCGACGTATCGACCAACACGTCGGTTTCTCCTTTGATCGTGCCGAGGAGCTCTCGTTCACGCTGAATTCCATCGATAACTCCATCATCAGGACTCATCGGATGACGACGACGGCTCGTTTCGTAGCGTCGTACCAGCGCTTCGTCGTTCGCATCGAGAAACAACGTGCGAGCCGTGCCGCCCAATGCGCGCAGTTCACGCATCGCGACTCCCAAAGCATCAAGGAAATCGCCGGATCGCACATCGACCACCAAGGCATAGCGGGTTGGCTCATCTTGACCACGTGCCAATTCAGCGACTTTGACGATCAGCTGAGGAGGAAGGTTATCGATGACGAAAAACCCAATGTCCTCGAGCACATGAGCAGCCTCCGACCGGCCCGCTCCGGACATGCCGGTAATGATGGTGACGTCGAGCGCCTGATCAGCCACGGGCATGAAGCCCAGCGTACGTCGCTTTCGCGACAGCATCGGGGAGCCAAGGCAGCGCCACAAAGTCGTGTTCTTGCAGCTCGCGCAATTTCTTGACGCTTCCGAACTCCTTCAGTAAACGGTTACGACGGCTCGGACCCAATCCGATCACGTCGTCGAGCACGCTCTTGGTCATCTTCTTGTCACGGAGCGTGCGGTGATAGGTGATGGCAAATCGGTGTGCTTCATCACGAACCTGCTGAAGTAAATAGAGAGCTTCAGAATCCCTCGGAATCCTGATCGGGTCAGGATTCCCCGGCCGATAGACCTCTTCAAACCGTTTCGCAAGACTCGCAAGGTTGATGTGGGAAAGTCCGAGATCTTCCAATACGCGTGCGGCAACATTGAGTTGCCCTTTGCCGCCGTCGATAAGCAGCAGATTGGGTGGATAGCTGAAGCGCTTCCCCGCTTGGATCCCTTCATCCCTTTCCTTCAGATAGGCCCTGAATCGACGCGACAGCACTTCTTCCATCGACGCGAAATCATCCTGACCGTCGAGGGTTTTGAGCTTGAACCGGCGATACTCACTACGTTTCGCCAAGCCGTCCTCCATGACAACCATCGACCCAACAATTTCGGTGCCCATCAGATTTGATATATCGAAACACTCGATGCGCAATGGAGCTTCCGCAAGATCGAGTGCTTCTTGCAACGCCAGCAGTGCGCGGGCACGCGCGTTGTGATCACTCGCCCTGCGCAGCTTGTGACGCATGAAACTTTCGCGAGCGTTCAACTCCGCAGTCTCCATTAATGAGCGTTTGCCGCCGCGCTGTGGTACACGAATCGTCACCCGGTTGCCGCGTTGCAGCGACAGAAATTCTTCGTACAAGTCGAGGTCTTCTGGCACAGAAGGTACGAGGATCTCTTTCGGTATGTCTTGCGGCGGCATGTCCGCGTACAGCATTTCGACAACGCGAGCAATGAAGGCAGGGGTATCGAGATCTTCGACCTTGTCAACTACCACTCCCCTGCGACCGACCACGCGCCCCTTGCGTACAAAGAACAGCTGGACGCTGGCTTCGAGCTCGTCGTCGGCAACGCCAAGTAGGTCGTAGTCCTCTTGACGGGCTCCCACCATCTGTTGCCGTTCGATTGCTTTACGAACGCTGCCAAGCTGGTCTCGCAGGCGAGCAGCGAGCTCAAACTCAAGATCATCGGCGGCGTCACGCATCCGAGCATCGAGACGAGCGACGATCTCGTCACTGTCGCCGTCGAGAAACAAAAGCAGTTCCTGCACCAAGGCGTCGTAGTCATCACGTCCGATATCTCCGACGCATGGGGCCGCACACTTTTCAATATGCGCGTACAGGCACGGCCTACCCAGCTTTTGGTGTGTATCAAACTTGCTCGTTGTGCATGTACGAATCGGAAACGTGCGCAGCAATAAATCAAGCGTCTCACGAATCGCGTACGCATGCGCGAAGGGTCCGTAATATTTCACGCCCTTGCGCTTCTTGCCGCGCAATACCATTGCGCGCGGCCACTCCTCGTCGAGTGTGACCGCGAGGTACGGATAGCTCTTGTCGTCCTTCAAACGGATGTTGAATCTCGGTCTATGTTGCTTGATGAGATTGAACTCCAAGAAGAATGCTTCAACCTCGTTCGACGATTGAATCCACTCGACGCGCTCCGCCGCTTCCACCATCTGGCGGGTGCGATCAAGCAACGTGTGTGGCGGCGCGAAATAGTTCGACAATCGGCTCCGGAGGCTCTTCGCCTTGCCTACGTAAATGATGCGATTCTCAGCATCAAAGAACTGATACGAACCGGGCCCTTCAGGAATCGCGCCGCGCTCAGGCCTAAGAACCACTATTTTGCGCCCGCTTGTGGGGCTGGTGGTGCCACGGCGTTCAACTGCATCATCAAGTGGCCATATTACGGGACGTACTTTGTGGCGAATGCGAGTACGGCGTATCCCGCAACCATCACGGGTGCGCCGAACTGGGCCGCACGTTCAACTTTCTTAGGAAGCCGAAGCGTGGCGGCAGCAATCGCAAGCGGGAATGTGGCGTACAAGTAGCGTTCGAGAGAATCGAGGTTGCGAGTGGTCAAGGACGTCACCACCGCGGCGGTCGCGAATGCGGCACCCGCCAGAGGGAGTTTGCGCCAAGCCACAACGCATAACCCAACTGCTACGGCTGCCCAAATGAGATGGAGGCCGGGCCCGATTCGACCATCCACGAACACTGCGTTCAGCGCGGCCCAGGCCGCGCGTATCGGGTCCACGTTTTCGCCGCGAAGATTCGTATTCGCTTGCAACCGCAACGGAGTAAGCCAATCTCCGGTGCGGTCATGCGCCCACGCGAGGTAGCTCCAGAGACCGATGATTGGTCCTGCGGCAGCTAGGAGACTCCACGGCCTCCGACGTTGCAACGCGTCTCCTGCACATGCGACAACCAATAGGGCACCGACCGGACGAGTGAGCGCAGCACCCGCGCCCAAGACCGCGGCGAGCGGTATTAGCTGATGCTGGAGCGCAAGAAGGCAGCCAATCGCAAGGACGAGAAACATCGGCTCCGCGTACCCCATCATGCTCGCAGTGACACCAGGGCCGAGTGCCATAATCCATACCGCACGGCTCGCACCACCCTCACCCACCCAGGACAGAGTCAATCGATGCAGCAGCGCAAGCGCAACAAGCGCTGCAAGATTCGACACCGCGAGGAGCGCGAAGTTGCTGCCGCCGAGCGAGCGAGCGAACAACGGATACAACGGAAAGAACCGCAACCCATCGGCTTGTTCCACCGCGCTGTAGCCATGTTGTGCGATCTCTCGATAAAACGACGCGTCCCAGCCGAAGAGCCCAACGACGTTGCCACGAGTGCCGATGCGCTCCACAGCTTCACGAAACATGTGCGCAAATGCGAGTGCCACGCCGATGGCGGCCCGGCTCGCAAGCCACGGATATATCGCAGCGCGCAGGTCGCTTCGTATACCGGTGTTCACAATGGCTCCCAGGTCGTTTGTACGAATCCACTGATCGAGTAGTGGCGCATCAGGCTACTGCCGCGTAGGTTCTGCGAATGCTGACCTACCGTGACGGTGAACAATTTCCAGGCGTGATCGGTGAGACACTCGCCGACTCGATTCCGGCGTGGCCGACCGGACCGAAGGCCCCGCCAGGTGCACCGAACGTCGTGATGATTGTGCTCGATGACGTTGGCTACGCACAGCTCTCGCCGTTCGGAAGCGATCTCGACACTCCCAATATCGCTCGGCTCGCGAAGGCGGGCTTGCGGTTTCGCAACTTTCACACTACAGCGATGTGTTCGCCGACCCGAGCGTGTCTTCTTACTGGTCGTTCACAGCACACGTGTGGCATTGGCGGCATCACCGATTTGGCTATGGGATACCCAGGGTTCAACGGTCGTATTCCGAAGAGCTGCGGATTCATTCCCGAGGTTCTGCGCCAAGCGGGTTGGGCCACCTATGCGGTTGGCAAATGGCATCTCGCGCCTTCCGACGAAATTCATGCTGGCGCAAACCGTGATCGTTGGCCGTTGGGGCAAGGTTTCGAACGCTTCTTCGGATTTATTGGTGCCGAGACCAATCATTGGGCGCCTGACCTAGTCATCGACAACACGATGATTTCGCCGGAATTCCCCGCGGAGTACCACCTCACCCAAGATCTCACCGATCATGCGATCGGCATGTTGACGGATTTGCGCGCAGTCGATCCCGACAAACCTTTTTTCATGTATCTGGCCTATGGCGCGTGCCATGCGCCACACCATGCACCACGAGATTTCATCGACGCATACCAAGGGCGCTTTGATGAGGGATGGGATGCATGGCGTATGCGCACGCATCAGCGTCAACTCGAATCAGGGCTGATTCCACCAGGAACTGCACTCAGCGAACGACCTGACTGGGTACAAGAATGGTCGACGCTGCCTGCCGAAGAACAACGCGCGTACGCAAGGATGATGGAAGTCTTCGCAGGGTTCCTCACCCACACCGATTATCACATCGGTCGGCTTCTCGACTTCCTCGAGGCGGCGGGTCAGTCTGACAACACCATGGTGATATTGCTCTCCGATAATGGAGCCAGCGCCGAAGGCGGACCGAACGGCACGTTCAATGAGAACTTTCTCTTCAACGGATTGCCGCACGATCTCGCGACCACGATGCGACTCGTCGACAAGCTCGGCGGCCCCGACAGCTACGGCCATTATCCCTGGGGTTGGGCCTACGCGGGCAATACACCGTTCAAGCGTTGGAAGCGTGAGACTCATGAGGGCGGGATTGGTGACCCACTCATCGTTGCCGGCAAGGGAGTTACTCAAGCCGCGGACGGCGACAATGTGCGCCATCAGTATGTCCACGCCACCGACGTGGCAGCCACCGTGCTGGACGTCTGCGGTATCGAGATACCCGAAGTGCTCAATGGTGTGCCCCAGGAACCACTCGCTGGCGCGACGTTTCTCCGATCATTGCAAGACGCGGCCGCACCAGAACATCGCACGATGCAGTACTACGAACAATTTGCGTGTCGCGCTCTCTACCACCACGGCTGGAAAGCGGTTGCGTATCACCCGATGGCGATTGCGAGATACTCCCCGACCGATGACTCTCGTCGCCCGTTTGATGAAGATATTTGGGAGCTGTATCACGTTGCAGTAGATCCGTCCGAGAGCAACGACCTCGCCGCGTCGCACCCTGACAAGCTCGAGGAACTGAAGGCAATTTGGTGGGAGCAGGCGCGCATCTACAACGCGTTGCCGCTCCAATCCGATCGTGCGTTCGCGGTGGGTCGCCCCCACACAATCCGCGAACGCTCACGCTACGAGCTGCGCCAAGGCGCCGCCCCGATTCCCGAGGAGGTTGCACCCAACTTAAAGCTGCGGCCCCACACGGTGGTCGCTCGGTTCGAGATTCCGGTTGGAGGCGGTGATGGCGTCCTGCTCGCGCAGGGTGGCAAGTTCGGCGGCTTCAGTCTGTGGGTGCGCGACAGCGTCCCTCGATTCACCTACAACTTTGCTGGCATCGATTCGCACGAGATCATTGGAACTACAACTCTCGGCGCTGGAACCCATACCGTCGGCGTCAGCGTTACTCCCGTCGCCGGGCTGCAGATGGACGCGGTGATGCACGTCGATGGAGTCAAATCGGGGGCGGTCTCACTGCCGCGGACATCGTTGCTGAGATTCACCCTCGCTGGCGAAGGCATGTGCTGCGGGTATGACGACGGCACACCGGTTGGCGACTACAGCTCCCCGTTCGCTTACAACGGCAGGATCGAGAGCGTCACAATCGATGTCAGCGGCGCCGAGTTCACTGATGTCGTCGCAGAAGTTGAACGAGCGTGGCGCACCCAATAGTGAGGCCTGGCGTCTGGGAACAATAAAGCTCAGCGCGAGTGTTATGGTGTGCATACGGCTGGCCCGGTATCCAGTCGCAGGTTTTCAAGGATCTAGGCCGACACCCCCGTGGTGATGGCGACCGGGCTGCCACCCACCGGCCGATACGGATCCTCCAATTTCATGGCTCCAGGGAGGGCCCGACATGCTGCGACTCCAGGCACCACTGCCCGATCGCTACACGACCGCGTCACCAGAAGAAGTCGTGACCATGATCCAAGATGCTAAATCGAACCTCGGCGACCGGCTTGTGATCCTCGGTCACCACTATCAGCGCGACGAAGTGATCCGGTGGGCTGACGCGATTGGTGACAGCTTCAAACTCGCCCGGTTCGCTGCAGACAACGACAGGGCGGATTCGATCGTATTTTGTGGCGTGCACTTCATGGCGGAGTCTGCCGACGTGCTCACCAGTCGCGAACAACACGTGTATCTCCCGGATCTCAACGCGGGATGTTCAATGGCCGACATGGCGAACATCGAGCAGGTTGAAGACGTATGGAGCGACCTCGGCGCTGTCCTTGACATCGATCGCGTCGTGCCAATCACATACATGAACTCGTCCGCTGCGCTCAAGGCATTTGTCGGTTTTCACGGCGGCGCGGTATGTACTTCCTCGAATGCTCGGGCGATATTGGACTGGGCGCTCGAAAAGGGCGACAAGGTGCTGTTCTTTCCCGATCAACATCTCGGCCGCAATACCGCTCGCGCGATGGGATACACCGAAGCCGACGAGCGGTTGTGGAATCCGCACAAAGATTTTGGCGGCCTTTCGGAACGCGATGTCAAAGAGGCGACGTTCCTACTGTGGAAGGGGCATTGCTCCGTCCACCAACGCTTCCGTCCAGAACACATCGCAGCCGCGCGCGCTAACAATCCTCAAGTTGAGATTATTGTGCATCCCGAATGCGCGCACGACGTTGTCATGTTGTCCGACAAGGTCGGCAGTACGGAACGTATTCTCGACTGGGCCGACGCCGCTCCACTTGGAGCGGCACTCGCTATCGGAACCGAAATCCACATGGTGCAACGACTCGCTGCAGCCCATCCCGGTAAAACAATTACATCCCTTGACCCATTGATATGCCCGTGCAGCACAATGTTTCGCATCGATGGCCCGCACCTCGCGTGGACGTTGGAAAACATTGTTGCCGGTTCACCCGAAAATCGGATTGTGGTCGACGATCACACGATCGAATGGGCCCGCGTTTCGTTGCAGCGCATGCTCGATATTACGTAACCGACGTTTCGAACGTTGCGGATTGACACACGGCTACTGCTTCTGAGCGACGAGTACAAGCAGCCTCGGGATTGTCGCAGCATCTTGATACTCCGGTGCCTTGTCGATGAATCCCTGAGGCGGTGCTGGCTCGAGCATTCTGTGAAGTTGCAATCCAGCGTCGGACATCGCGTTGACATAACCGCTCAGCGGGCGATGCACAAACGGAAGCTTTACGCCCGGTGAAAGTTCTTCCATCACGGTATCGACGACGAGGTACGGACCGATACGCCAGTACTCCTCGTCGAGTATGTGATCGATGATCCAACCGCTCCCCGGACATTGCAACAAAGGGTGATTCAAGAAAAACACGAACCGACCTCCGGGCCGCAGCACGCGTGCGACTTCGCTAATGGCCGGGACACAATCGGGAATGTGTTCAAAGACCAAGCAAGCAAGTACGGCATCGGCGGATTCGCTACGGATTGGGAGCGCCTCGGCTGCAGCAATACCGTAGGTGGGCCCGCCGGCGCGCTGCATAGCGGCAACGACTTGGGCGCGCGTGGGGTCGAGCCCGATGACGTTGCTGCCTTGTGCTTGTAAAGCCCGTGCCGATTGGCCTTCGCCGGTGCCGATATCGATGATGGTGTCGTAGCCCGCAAGCCATTCGAGCGTGAGGGGCAGAATCTGTTCAACATATTCGGGATCTGCGCCTTCGGTGAATCCGTCCTGCCACCAGCCGGCGTGGGTTTCCCAGGGGTCACTCGATTGGGTCACTTCGGCGCAGCCTTCTTTTTGGTCGCTTTTGCCTTGACTGGGGCCTTGTTGGCTGGTGCCTTCTGTTTCGGTGTTTTCTGCGTTGGCGTTGCACCCGTGGCCACTCGTGGGCGCGTGGGGAGGTCGAGCATTGGACCAAGAAAGCGGCCGGTATGACTCTCAACGATCTTGGCGATGTGCTCAGGAGTGCCTTCACCGAGCACTCGCCCTCCGCCGCGGCCGCCCTCCGGGCCTAAGTCAATGACCCAATCTGCGCACTTGATCACATCAAGATTGTGTTCGATGACGAGAACGGTATTGCCGGTGTCGACCAACCGTTGCAATACGCCGAGCAACCGGCGAACGTCTTCGAAATGCAGTCCGGTAGTTGGCTCATCGAGAATGTAGATCGTTCTGCCCGTGGCGCGTTTACCTAATTCCGTCGACAGCTTGACCCGTTGCGCCTCGCCACCTGACAACGTCGGCGCGGGTTGGCCAAGCCGTACGTAACCAAGACCAACATCAACCAATGTCTGTAATTGACGAGCAATTGTTGGCTGGTTCGAAAAAAGCTCCAACGCAGCTTCGGATGGTAAATCCAGTACATCAGCAATGCTTTTGCCCTTCCACTGGATGTCGAGCGTGTCTCGGTTATACCGCGCACCTTTGCAAATTTCACACGGCACGTAGACGTCGGGCAGAAAGTGCATTTCGATTTTGATGGTGCCATCGCCTTGGCAAGATTCACAACGCCCGCCTTTCACGTTGAAGGAAAAGCGTCCCTGTTGATAGCCCCGCACCTTCGCTTCTTGAGTCTGCGAAAACAGTGTGCGAATCTTGTCGAAGACTCCGGTGTAGGTCGCCGCGTTGGAACGCGGTGTACGACCAATTGGTGACTGGTCGATATCGATCACCTTGTCGAGATATTCGAAACCTTCGATCTTCTTGTGCCGACCGGGCACGTTTTTCGAACGATAGATCTTCTGCATCAGAGCGCGGTACAGAATGTCGTTGACCAGCGTGCTCTTGCCACTCCCGCTCACTCCGGTCACTGCCACGAAACAGCCAAGAGGGAATTCGACGTCGATGTCTTGCAAGTTGTGCTCTTTGGCGCCTCGCACTGTGATCCAAGCGTCCTTCGGCGGGCGCCGCAACTCGGGGACGGCAATCGACCGCCGCCCCGCGAGGTAGTCGCCTGTGATCGAATCCTTCGCCTTCAGCAAGCCCTCGAACGATCCACTATGAATCACCACGCCGCCGTGTTCGCCAGCCCCTGGCCCGATGTCGACCACATGGTCAGCGACACGAATAGTTTCTTCGTCGTGTTCCACCACGATGACCGTGTTGCCGAGATCGCGCAGTCGAATCATCGTGTCGATGAGACGCTGATTGTCGCGTTGGTGGAGCCCAATCGAGGGTTCGTCCAAAACGTAGAGCACACCGACGAGGCCGCTTCCAATTTGTGAGGCAAGACGAATTCTTTGCGCTTCCCCTCCCGCGAGCGTGCCCGAATTGCGGTTCAGCGATAGATAGTCGAGCCCCACGTCGAGCAGAAACTGCAAACGTTCATTGACTTCCTTCAGGACGCGTTCCGCGATCATGCGGTCGCGCTCCGACAGCGTCAAGGCTCGCAGCACGGCGGCACATTCGTTGATCGGCATGTCGCCAATTTCGTGAATGTTGTGACCGTCGATCGTGACTGACAGTGACACAGGCTTCAGCCGCGCCCCGTTGCACTTTGGGCACGGCACTTCTCGCATGTATCCCTCGATTTGTTCGCGACCGCGATCAGAATCGGTTTCGGTGTGTCGTCGTTCAAGCCACGGAATCACGCCTTCGAATTTCGTTTGGTACTGCCGTTGGCGGCCATAGCGGTTTTTGTAACGCACCGTAATTTGTGTTTTGCCGGTGCCGAACAACACCAGCTTCTTGTGCGGAGCTTTCAGCCGTTTCCACGGAGTCGACGTCGTGAAGTCATTGTCCTCGGCGATGGTCGCCAAGATGCGTCCAAAAAACTCTCCGCGATACCCCGACCAAGGGGCAATAGCGCCGTCATCGATCGAAAGATCCTCATCGGAAATCACAAGTTCGGGATCGACTTGAAATTTCGTACCGAGGCCATCACACGTTTCGCACGCGCCGTAGGGAGAGTTGAACGAGAAGTTTCTGGGAGCCAACTCTTCAAAGGAAATACCGCAATGCGTGCAGGCAAGGTGCTCGGAGAAGATCATCGTTTCGGGTTCGGATTCGAGCAATGTGTCTGACGGCGGCACAATCTCGATTTCCGCGACGCCGTCGGCGAGCCGCAGTGCAGTTTCGAGCGAGTCGGTGAGCCGGCGCTCGATTCCAGGACGTCGCACGAGGCGATCGACGATCACCTCAATCGAGTGGTTCTCGTAACGAGCCAGGTTGCTACTCAGTCCATCGGAGAGTTCAACAATTTCGCCATCGACGCGAGCGCGTTGAAAACCTTGGCCTGCGAGTTCTTTCAGCAGACCTTCGTATTCGCCTTTGCGGCCGCGCACGACTGGGGCAAGTACTTGGAAACGGGTGCCATCTTCAAGCTTGAGAATGCGATCGACTATTTGTTGTGGTGTCTGGCGAGATATGGGCCGCGAACACTTCGGGCAGTGTGGCTTGCCAATCCGCGCGTACAACAATCGCAAGTAGTCATAGACCTCGGTGATCGTTCCAACCGTCGAACGAGGGTTGCGTGACGCCGACTTCTGGTCGATCGAGATGGCGGGCGAAAGACCTTCGATGAACTCAACATCGGGCTTGTCGAGCTGCCCAAGGAACTGGCGGGCGTATGCCGATAACGACTCGACGTAGCGGCGCTGACCCTCTGCGTAAATCGTGTCGAACGCCATCGACGACTTGCCCGAACCCGACAGGCCGGTGAACACCACCAGTTTGTCGCGTGGCAACGTGAGGTCGACGTTGCGGAGATTGTGCTCTTTGGCGCCGCGGATAATGATCTCGTCGTGCATACGACGTTGAGAGTACACGCAGCGAACACACGTACGCCTCCAAATCTCACGCTTTAGCCGTGAGGTTTCGTTTTGGCTGACTGCCACAACCAGCGCAGAGCTAGGAGTGCAGACGCTACGTACAGCCAAATGCCAACGCCGCCGAAGGCCATCGACCATATCGTCGGTCGAAATTTGGCCTGTTGGATGTACCGCACATACCCAGCCACAATCGACTCGTCGTGCGGCACCAAGTTGACCGTCACGGTTGCAGCGATCATCAGAATTGCACCCCATACAGCTGCCGGCCGAGCGATGCGTCGAATTGCGTTCCAAGACAACGCCAACGGAACAACAAGGAAAGGAATAGCAGGTATGAGATACCGCGGGCCGGGTTCCTCAAGAAACACACTCCCCGACCACCCCGCGACCAACAGCGCGTAGCCGACCATGACCGACACTCCGAGGGCGCAGTCAGCACGGTGCTGCAGGTCATTTGCGCGGGTTCGAAGTTGCCACACCGCGCAGCCGACCGCAATCACCAGGATCGGACCGCTGATGAGGAGGCCCCGGTTTCCAATGGTCAACCATTCGATACCTCGTAACGTCGGCAGCGAGTATCCACCTTCTGTCGTGCCTGCGATCTCGCCGGCGTAATAGGCAAACGGGGTGCGCCAAAATGCGCCGAACGCGCGCCATTGGTAGATCGCCAATCCAGCTAGTGGCGCCAACGATCCAACCGCAAATAGCACTAGTCCACGGAACCGGCTGCGTCGGAACACAACCACGGTCAGGGCGACGGCAACAATCGCGAGGTGATACTCAGTCGCAATGGCCGCGCCGACGAATATGCCGCTGGCTACAAGTCGCGGCCAAGCGATGGGTGTCGCCGTCGTGGGCGACTCCATCGCGCGCACCGGAACGTCAAGGATGATGTATGCGCCAAATCCCAAGAGGGCAGACAGCGTATGGGCGTAGAGATTTACTGCATGAGGCAGGATGATGGATCCTGCGAGCACCGAAACTGCAGCCACGAGCGCCGTGGCAGGCGCCGCCCGCGCCGCCCTTCGGTACGTCAGCATGAGCAACACAGCAAACGGAACGAGTGCAGTCACGAACGTCAGCCACCACAACATCAAATCGCCACGTACCGGACTCGAGGCGTCCAGTGGTCCTGCGCCAAAGACTCGAGCAAGTTTGTATGCCCCTGCAGCAAGGACGGGTTGGCCTGGGCCTTTGTCAGACCGCCAGCGTCCCTCGAAGATCGCGTGATCAACCCCGAGAACCGAAGCGAACCGGCCGACGTCGACGGAGCCATCGTCGGCAATGGCGGCTGCGAGTGCGTATCGGCTGGCTGGTTGCGCAGTGCGCGGACCGACGATTGGAGTCAGCAGCACAAGCGCCGTGCAACACAGTGCCCAACCGATACGAGCGGAACGGATCGCTTGAGAGCGTCGTCCCAGTTGCGATTGCGCCCGGTCACGATCCACGATTGAATTCCCGCGTAATCGTTGCTCACGTAGCGTGGTACTCATCGTTCGATACCAAGGGCAACAATCACGTTGTCATATCGGCACCGAACGTGCCGGTAACAGCATCGCAACCGCAACCGCAATCGCGCCCGCTCAAGCGAAATCCGATCCGGCGAAATCCGCTCAGGCGCTACATCGATCCAACCTCGCGCAACTCTCGCTTCAATTGATTGATTTCGTCGCGGAGTCGAGCGGCCTCTTCAAATCGCAGATCGCGCGAGGCGTCGTGCATCTCGTCAGTCAAACTCTGAATAAGGCGACCCAATTCGTCTTTCGGCAAATCGAGGGGAAGCGCAGCGAGTTTGCGGGTAGCCCGGCCAGTATTCGAGCGACCCCGACCGCCGCGCCGCGATCCGCCGTCGCTCGAATCGTCCTCGGAACCGCGCAACATTGCCAAAATGTCGGTGACTCGTTTCCGAACCGTCTGCGGGTCGATGCCGTGTTCGAGGTTGTATTCAATTTGCCGGTGGCGGCGCCGAACCGTCTCGCTAATGGCTTTGCGCATCGAGTCGGTGTAGTTGTCGGCGTACATGATCACTTGGCCGTCAACGTTGCGTGCCGCGCGCCCGATCATCTGGATGAGTGAAGTGCCCGATCGCAAGAACCCTTCTTTATCGGCATCCAGAATCGCCACCAATGCCACTTCGGGAAGGTCGAGGCCTTCGCGAAGCAGGTTGATACCGACCAACACATCGAATTCGCCCAGCCGAAGCGACCGCAAGATTTCAATGCGCTCCAACGTATCGATCTCGCTATGGAGATACCGGACACGGATGCCAAGCTCCAAGAGGTAGTCGGTGAGATCTTCCGACATCTTCTTGGTAAGAGTGGTGACTAAAACTCTCTGATCTCGTTCGGCGCGAAGGCGAATCTCACCCACAAGATCGTCGATCTGGCCCTTGGTCGGCTTCACGATGACTTCGGGATCAAGCAGGCCCGTAGGCCGCACAATTTGTTCGGCAACTCGATTCGACATTTCGAGCTCGTACGGGCCCGGCGTCGCCGACATAAAGATGACTCGCCCAACCTTCGTCACAAACTCTTCGAATCGCAGCGGACGATTGTCCATCGCGCTGGGCAACCGAAACCCGTGCTCTACAAGGGTGTCTTTACGGCTGCGATCGCCGAGATATTGCCCGTGCAATTGGGGCAATGCCACGTGCGATTCGTCGAGAACGACAATGAAGTCGTCGGGAAAATAGTCGAGCAGGGTGTAGGGAGGTTCGCCGGCGTCGCGTCCGTCAAGATGGCGCGAGTAATTCTCGATGCCACTGCACGACCCGACCTCGCGCATCATCTCGAGGTCGTATGCGGTACGCATACGCAACCGTTGGGCTTCCAACAGCTTGTTATTGCTCTCAAGTTCTGCCAGACGTTGCTGCAACTCAACTTCGATGCCCTCGACGGCCTTGAGCATTCGCTCGACATTGGTGACGTAGTGCGACGCCGGAAATAGCGCCATCGCACCGACATCTTCGAGTAATTCGCCAGTGAGCGGATCCACCACTGTGATGCGCTCGACTTCATCACCAAACATCGAGATACGAATCGCGCGCTCCTCGTACGCCGGGAAGATTTCGATGGTGTCGCCGCGCACCCGAAACTTGTTGCGCTGGAAGCTGAAATCATTGCGTTCGTATTGCAGGTCGACCAGCTTCGCCAGAATCGCGCGTTGATCAATCTGCTGACCCGTTGTAAGCATCAGCAGATTCTCCGCGTACTGCTCAGGCGACCCGAGCCCGTAGATCGCCGACACCGACGCAACGATGATGACATCGCGTCGGGTCAGTAGCGCGCTCGTCGCAGAATGGCGGAGGCGATCGATCTCGTCGTTGATCGAGCTGTCTTTTTCGATATAGGTGTCGGACGAAGGGACGTAAGCCTCAGGCTGGTAGGAGTCGTAGTAACTGACGAAGTACTCGACCCGATTTTTGGGGAAAAGCTCGCGAAACTCGGCGGCCAGTTGCGCCGCCAAGCTCTTGTTTGGCGCCAAGACGATTGTGGGCCGCTGCGCCTGGGCAATCACATTCGCGATTGTGAAACTCTTGCCCGATCCCGTAATGCCTAGCAGGGTCTGGAATTTGTCGCCCGCATCAATCCCCGCCAGCAGTTCGGCGATCGCAGTTGGTTGGTCGCCCGAAGGCTCGAAATCCGTGACCAGTTCAAACAGTGGCATGCACGCATCGTACAAAGCACCTACGACATTTCCGGTTTGGGCCCATTCCTGGCCGGTGTGGCCGCCGTCTCGCACCCCTCGGTTGCTCGTGACCGAATTTCCGGCCAAATCCGTTCGATCTGCGCGTCGAGTGCATCGACAGTTGCCGCGTTGTCAAGGACCCAAGTTGCAACCTCGCGTCGTTGCGCATCGGTCGCTTGGAGCGCGATACGGCGCTGCGCGTCGGCTCGATCGACACCGCGGTCAACCAGTCGGTCCAAGCGCAGCTCGATCGGGGCTTCGACCACGATCACGGCCCCATAGGTATAGCCCTGGGCACTTTCAACGAGCAAGGGAACATCGTGCACGACAACCTCGGAGCTACTCGCAAGCTCGAGTTGACGAGAGAACTCCTTCGCGATTGCTGGATGGGTAATCGACTCGAGGGCCTTACGGCGCACATCGTCTGCAAATGCCAATTCAGCAAGGCGCGGGCGAATCAAGGCGCCCTCGCTGTCGAGGATCGTGACGCCGAACTCCGCGACCAACGAGGCCAGGGTTTCGGTACCGGGCTCCACCACTTGCCTGGCAATCGCGTCAGCGTCGATGACAACGGCTCCCCTCCTCCGAAGGCAGTCCGCGACAGTGGACTTGCCTGCACCGATGCCGCCGGTCAACCCAATCATTGCCATCGGACGACATTATCGGGCTTGCCATGTCTGGTTTTGCTTCACAAACCGTCGTGCATGCCGAATGGACTATGTGGGCCATCGGTGGCCCGACATCCGAGTAAAGAAGTCGAGGTCATCTTGACCGTCACCGAGTTACGACCGAACCAAGACCAAACACCAATCGCCCCAGACGAAGGCGCCGATTCGCACCGTCCGCTGCGCGATGAAGCCGACCACTTCTCGGACCATCTCGCTCGTCTTGCGCTCGGCGCCCGTTGGCTCACGCTGCTCCTCGGCACGGTCGTCGTGTTGCGACCAGGCCGCGCCGCACTCGATGTCGCAGCGACTGGCTTGCTGTATCTCGTCGCAGGTTTTGTCACATTTCGATACGTCACTTCGCAGTCCGACAATCAACGCGTCTTCGTCCTCGCGGAGATGGTGTTATGCGCGACCGCGGTTGCACTGAGTGGAGGAATCGCGAGCCCATTCGTACTTGCTCCGGCGATCCCTCTCATGCTTGCGGCGTTCGTGCTCAGTGAACGGCAAGCTGTTGTGCTCGCGTACGTTTCTGCGGTGCTCGCAGTCGTACTCGGGCTCTTGCAGGACAACGACGATGCCGCGACTCGCTCCGTAGCTCTTGTGGGTGTGGTGTATCTGATCTGCGGGATTCTTGGGGTGATCACTCGCCGCGTCGTCAGTGATATGGACGAACGCCGCGACGAAGCTTTGGTCGAAGTTTCGCGCCTTACGCAGGCCAATGACCTGCTCGTCGCCCTCCACGGTCTCGCACAAACAATGCCAGCAACGCTCGACCTTGCTGCGGTGATCAATGACACCAAGAAGCGGCTAAATGCGGCCATGCCCCATACGGTTTCGTCGCTGCACATCCGCAACACCGCGACCGGCCATTGGCACCACGAGATCGCGTACGGAGTAAAACAAACGCCACCGCTGACTGACGAGGAGTTGCCCGCAGTACTTGCTTCTCTCGTCAGTCGTCAACAACCGCTAGTCGTCGCCGAGTACCTCAACACTGAAGCGCAAGGTGTGTCGCCTTTCGCTCGAAGCGGAATCTATTGCGCACTTCGAGCCCGTGGTGCCGTTATTGGCCTTCTCGCACTCGAGTCTGATCAAGCTGCAAACTTCGATCAACGTGCTTCGCTGTCACTAGAGCAGCTGGCTCCCGACCTCGCACTCAGCTTCGACAATGCTATGTGGTTCGCGAGGCTTCGAACACTGGGGGCCGACACCGAACGTGCGCGCATCGCGCGAGACCTCCATGACCGCATCGCACAATCGCTCGCTTACGTGTCATTCGAGCTGGAACGGCATAGTTATGCCGCCGAACCCGTGTCCGGTGAACAACTCTCCCAACTTCGCGAAGTGATTCACGAAGTGGTCACCGAGTTGCGCGACACGCTCTACGACCTTCGGGCCACCATTTCCGACGAGGAAGACCTCGCGTCGGTTGCCCAGGGATATCTAGAAAAGATGCGGGCTCGCCACAACTTCGACGTTGAGTACCACGGGCCGCACGGCCAGCGCCTGCCAACCGTCGTGGAGCAAGAGCTGTGGCGCATCGTGCAAGAGGGGTTGCACAACATCGCCAAACATGCCGGCGCCGATCGCGTGGACCTGAAGTACGCGATCGAAGGTTCGCATGCACAGGTCGAATTGCGCGACAACGGTTGTGGCTTTGTTCCGCGCCAGGTTACGAGCGGGCATTACGGCTTGATGGGCATGCGCGAACGCGCGGAAGCCATTGGAGCATCGCTTGATATTGCAAGTTCACCCGGGCGGGGCACCCTGATTCGGATTTCATTGGAGGTAGCCGCATGAAAACACGAGTAGTTCTCGCAGACGACCATCAACTGTTGCGCCAAGCACTACGGCGCGCCCTTGAAGACGCCGACTTCGACGTAGTTGGTGAGGCGGGTGACGGCGAAGAAGCCGTGCGGTGCGTCGCAGCAACGATGCCGGACCTCGTGGTGCTCGACGTCACGATGCCGGTGCTCGACGGTGTAGAGGCAACGAAACGAATCCATGCATCGTGGCCGAGCGTCGCAATCGTCGTACTCACGATGCACGCCGAAGACACGTTGAAGGCGCAGGCGCTACGGAACGGTGCGAGCGCATTCCTCACGAAAGACAGCGCGATGAATGATCTCGTCGCCACTGTTCGAGCGGTAGCCTCGGGCGAGCAGTTGTCATCCGAATTGGCCTCGCACATGGTCCGCGAATTTCAGCCATTGGTAGGTGCTTCACTCGGGCCGTCGTGGCGCACCGCCGGAGACGCACGCGAGCCCGACCGCAATGGCACCGGAATCTCACCGCTCACTCCGCGCGAAGAAGAGATTCTTCAACTCATCGCAGATGGACGCTCGACGCCCGAGGTCGCCCGCGAACTCTTCATTTCGGCCAAAACGGTGAAGAACCATCTTGCGTCCATCTACGCCAAGCTCGACGCCCGTGACCGTACCCAAGCCGTATTGTCAGCCGTTCGGAGTGGGATAGTTCGCCTGCAATAGCGGTCCGTACGCGTTTGCTACTTCACGTGAGCAACATCTATCCCAGCGGTAACTAGAACCCCCTCAACAACTCCCGTATCGTCCATGAAGTGCCTCAACCATCACTGGGGTCAGGCACGTAGCGCAGGAATTATCAGCACGGACTGGGACAACGGAAACCAAATCACAGACCTGTAGGGGGTCCACTATGAACATCTTTATTATGCGGGCGTATCTCCACGCCCGACTCGGAAACCACAACGAACGTGGCGCCAACTTGGTGGAATACCTCCTCCTCGTGGCGTTCATCGCCGTGGTCGTGCTCGGAGCAGTCAAGCTCCTCGGCTCGAACGTCAGCACCAAATTCAGTAAGGCCAACACCGATCTGAATTAGCAAAACCTCGGTTCCTCACAAGGGTATCGATAACAATCCCGGGCCAGTCCGGGACCGCGCGTGGCCCGCAGGTATTGCACCTGCGGGCCATCGCTTGTATGTGGGGTTCGCTTTCGTCCGGCCCTGCGAGCAGCTCCGCACCCACCCCACGGTCAAATTGTCTACCCAGATACTCACCCATATCGGCAGGTATGAGCGGGCGGCATCGACTACCTGCCCTCCTGTCGCGGTGGAATCGGCCCGTCAACACCGTCCAGCCGACGTTCGGGTCCGTTCCCGAGAGCGATGACTTCGCCGTACGCCTGATTGCCGGTCGCCGAGTTGGCATCGCCGGGGGCGACGTACCGAATAGAGGGGTCTGCGAAATCAACGAAGAACGTGAGTGCGGTGCAAGCGCGAAACGGCAGTTCTCGCACTCACCTCAGTCAGAAACTGAGTCGAGAAACTTGTGAGCAAGTCCAGCAAGGTCTGCTACAACCAGACGATGCCAACGGTGCTGACAGACGACCAGATCCACCGGTTCGTCACCGATGGGTTCGTCCGGTTAGACGCTGCCTTCGATCCGCTTCTCGCAGCACAATGCGTGTCGGAACTGTGGTCAGACCTAGACGCTGACCCCGACGACGTCACGACATGGACGCACCCTGTCATGCGAGTTTTCGGCACATCGTCGCCCGGACTCATGGACGCGGTCAACGCTCCACGACTTCTGGGGGCAATCGACGACTTGGTCGGCGTCGGGCTTTGGCAACCGCGCCTTGGCGGCTACGGAACATTTCCAATTCGATTCCCGTCGACTGAAGACCCTGGCGATACGGGATGGCACATCGACGGGAGCTTCGGCGAGTATCCGACGTACAAAGTCAATTTCGCCTCCAGAGGACGTGCGCTCCTGCTGCTCATGTTGTTCACCGAGGTCGGTCTTGTCGACGCTCCGACCCGCATCAAGAACGGCTCGCACCTTGACGTTGCGCGCGCACTGTCCACGGCAGAACCCGAAGGCGTGACGTTCGACGTCGCAGCGGCAGCACCTGCAGCATTGAACCGACCGACCGTGCATGCGACCGGGTCAGCGGGCGACGTCTTCCTGTGTCATCCATTCCTGGTTCACGCCGCATCCTGGCCACACGTTGGGACCACGCCGCGATTCGTCGGCCAACCATGTATCCACCACGCGGAGGGCGAATCGCTGGGCGGTTACGACTACGCAGATCGCGGCATCGATTCTGCGGTCAAAGAGACAGTGCGCCTCGCACTTCAAATGTGAACGCGAGAACCGCTCCGATTGCCCGGTCTCTGCGTGTTATTGCAACTCCGCGTCGCGAGACGCGTCGCAAAAACTCTTCGGCAGTGCCTCAATACGGAGCGCCCGAAATGCGAGCGGCGGATATCTAACAGGGGGGGGGTGGGGGACCCCCTGCGGGCTGGTGTGGAGGTCGGGCGGGTTAGGGATTTGCCCGGTCCGCGCCCGATATTGCAAGTCCGTAACGGCAGCTCGGTGTCTATTCGACTAGTCGGATGACTCCGTTGTCGGGGGGACCGACGATCAGCGGGAGGATTCTGGCCAGGTGACCGCTAGCCACGATGTTGTTCGCCATGTTTGCATGATGCAACTCGATCGTGGCCCACCGCTCCAAGAAGACAAACTTGTTCTCGTCATCTTCTCGCTGGTACAGCTCAAAGGACTCGCAACCGTCCGCAGCTCTGCTGATATCCCGGCCCTGGGATAGAAGGCTGCGTAATTCTGCGGCATGGCCCGGCAAGCCCTCGAAGTTGATGACAACGTCTACCGACATGATTCTCTCCTTCGTTGTGATGCACGTACCAACCGGCTGGAGCATGACCGATCGAACCACTTTGCGTCCAACTCGATGGGTCAACAGCATACGTTTCAGCCGGGTAGGGCCATGACGCAACCTTGTCGCCCGTCGCCCTGGCCCCGCTCGGATTGCCCGAACTGAGCGTGTTATTGCAAGTACATCACGGCAGGTCGGTGAGTGCCCGAGGGGCACAGGATGCCGATCAGTCTCTAGTCCGGTCGGCCTATTGCTAGGTCGAGAGCCCTCCAAATCGCGTCGGAACTGTGTCGGGCGCCATCGTCGCGCCGCGCGGTTTGGTTCTGATGACCCATGGATTTGTTCACTCTGTGTGGCGATACTCATCCCACACGCAGCAACCCCTACACAACAAAGGAAATACACATGGATCTTTTCATCTTCCGCACCTGGCTTCAGAGCAAGTTCGTGAACCGCGACGAGCGTGGCGCCAACTTGGTCGAATACTTGCTCCTGCTCGCGTTCATCGCGATCATCGTGCTCGTTGCCGTCCGTGCACTTGGTAGCAACGTTTCAACGAAGCTTTCCTCGGCCAACGCCGGCTTCTAGTCCCCCAGTAATACGCGGCCGGCAACGGCCACAAACGACAGAGGTCGCAGGCACGGATGCCTGCGACCTCTGTCGTTGTGCGCACGCGTTCCTGTATGTGCCTAGCGCCACAGATGAGGCTAGGCATTTGAGCACGACGACCTATCGACTGGATCAGTCACCTCAGGCAGAGTGAACGAGGTCGAAACACACCAGCAGTCATTGCGTCGCCAACCCACAAAGGACACAAACATGGATCTTTTCATCTTTCGCACCTGGCTTCAGAGCAAGTTCGTGAACCGCGACGAGCGTGGCGCCAACTTGGTCGAATACCTGCTCCTGCTCGCGTTCATCGCGATCATCGTGCTCGTTGCCGTGCAAGCACTTGGTAGCAACGTTTCAACGAAGCTTTCCTCGGCCAACGCCGGCTTCTAGCCCCCCCCCAGCAACACCGGGCCAGCAATGGCTTCAAGAGAAAACTCAGAGGCCGTCAGCAAACGCTGGCGGCCTCTCAAGTTGCCGAGCGCGTGAAAACCGTCCACTCAACATCTCGATACGCACGGTCCCAACGTTTGTCGAGTGCGAGGACTTGGGTCAGTGCGTTTGACGTCGGCCACACCACTACTTGAATTTCGTAGTGATCGAGCCTGGCATCCCAACCCGGTCGAGCCCTCGAAATAGTCGCATAGTCCGTGATCACGGCCTCAGGGAACATGTCGAAACGATCGTCCATGAACACTTGCTGCCTCGGAAAATACTTAGCTAGCACCCAGCCCGCATTCGCGTCTGTTGTCAGCATCTTTTGACCGAGGAGCCCATTCGTTTCGAGGAATCCAAACGCCTTGCGCGAATAGGTTTGCGTGTCGTATGGCTGTTGCGTGAAGGTCAGCGCAAAGAACACTGTGCAAAGCGCCAAGATGGCGACGCCAGCGATTCGTCCGACACGGAGATCTTGCGTTTCGTTGCGACGCTGATCGACTGAGAACGATCGACTCACCATCGGGACCATGACCAGAGCGGCGATGGCAGTATTGCGTACCGCCCAGAAGCTCAACAGTATGAATGGCAGCGTGACGATCACGTCAGTACGTGACGGTCGGTTGCCGCGTGCAATCACGATGAAGGCAAAGGCAAAAAATACTCCGAAGGCGATTCCGGCAGCAGTGTGGAAATTCGGCGACATCCACTCCACGACGTCTTTGAGCGCCTCTCCGCGTCCGATCAGCTCAAGCGGAAAGAACAACAGTTTCGGGCCGTAAGGATTCGCAAGCATTGCCAACACCGACAGCAACGTGCCGATGGCCAACTGGCGCTCTCTACCCGGGCGCCACGCCACCGAGCCGTCGAAGGCGCGGGCCAACAAGTACAGGGCAAGGTATAGGTACCCCAGCGCCATAGATCCATGGACATTGCCCCACAACCACATCACTATGGGAATCGCAAGCTCTGGGCGCTTGCCGATGGCAGATGTCGGTGCCTCTACGATCCAAATCACTGCGCAGAGACCGAGCAGACCAAATCCAAGTGGACGCGCCGAAAACATCGCGGCGATCACGCCAAATGCGGCGAGGGCGACCAAGATCGCGCGCTTGCGATCGAGGGTGATACGCAACGCAAGTCGAAACGTGCTCACAGCAATGATTGCGGCTATGGCGCCCATGAGGACGCGGATACCTTGACCACCAACGGGTGACTGATCTAGTGCTCCATACACAAGCGACGCGAGCCACGACTGCGCGACGAAGGATTCGCCGGCTGCAGCGAACGAGTAATAGTCGACCCGCGGCACTGCACCGTGCTCCAGCATCCACTTGCCGGTGGTGAGATGCACAAAAAAGGAGTTGTCGTGCAAACGCGCCGAACCGACTTTGAATCCACCGATAGCGAACCCGGCGGTAAACAGCCAAGTAAATGACCCGAACCCTTGACGCGTCGACTGCGCGCTTTCGGCATTCGTGGCCGACGATGCGACCACTTCGTCGACGGCAGCAGTCACCTCAGAAATGGTGGTCGTCATATCGTCTCTATCGACAAAACCGCGTTTGCTACAAGGTGTTTTGGATCGTGATCATGGCGGGACCGAGCACAATGACGAATACAGCCGGAAAAATGCACGTCACCAACGGGAACAACATCTTCACAGGTGTTTTCTGCGCCATTTCTTGCGCTGCGAGCCGACGGTGAATGCGCATTTCGTCGGCTTGAGCACGCAGGATGCGACCGACGGATACACCGAAGGTGTCTGCTTGCAACAACGCCATAATGAACGACCGCAGCTCAGGAACGTCAGTACGCTCATCGAGTGCGCGAAGAGCATCGGCTCGCGACGAACCCAGACGTGTCTCTTGCAGCATGCGGCGAAACTCGTCAGAGAGATGACCGGGCACGGCATTCGCGGTCCGGTCGAGTGCTTGTTCGAAGCCCAGCCCAGCTTCGACGGAAATGACAAGAAGATCTAGCAGGTCGGGCAGTCCGCGAGCGATCGCTTTGCGGCGATCGTCGATCTTACGGTCGAGCGACAATGTGGGCAACAAGAATGAACCCGCCCACAGCAGCCCGAACGCACCCAAGCCGAGGAGACCATCGAGTTCGAGCACCATGTACACCACTGGGAACCACACAACAACCGATAATGCTCCGAGTGCCTGCAGCATGATGGTGCGATCGACCTGGTAGCCAACCGGGTTGCCGGCCAACATAATTTTGCGACCGATTTTTTCGTTGTAGCCAGACGGCGTCAGCGTTTTCAGGCGTTGCCCGAGAGAATCGGCGATCGGCGACAACACTCGTTTGCCGAATGATTCGAGCATCTCCTGCTCGCGCACCACGGTCACCTGGTAGCCGTCAAGGGCTTTCAGTGAACGACGCGTGTCGGAGCGGTTCCCTACTTCAGCAACAGTGGTGAGCGCGGCAAGCCCTACGGCAACGCTAAAACCCGCAATAATCAAAATCAGCACAGCTATACCTCGATGTCGACGATTTTGCGTAACCAGAACCAACCGACGATGATGCCCACACCAGCACCAATCAGCGCAATGATGCCGATGGTTTCTGTGAAGAGCTTGGGCACGTAGTCGGGTTCAAGAACCTGAAACATCAGCAAGAAAAAGAACGGCATGATCGTCAGCACGACTCCCGAAAATCGCCCTTCCGCGGTCAGTGACTTCAACTCGCTACGAAGCCGCTCACGTTGCGTCATTGTGTTCGCCACCGTGTCGAGCAACTCAGCCAAGTTGCCACCGACTTCGCGCTGAATTCGCAAAGCCATCACGACCCAACCCATATCCACGCTGTCCATTCGCACAGCACAGTCTTCCAACGCGTCTTCCACGTTGCGGCCAAGCCGCGCTTCGGTGAAGACACGCTGCAATTCGCGCCTTGCGGGTTCGGCGGCTTCGTTGGCGATCGCTTCGAGACCCTGCATAAACGAAAATCCAGCTCGCATGGAACCCGCGAGCAAGTTCAGTGAGTCAGGAAGTTGCTTCTCAAACTTTTTCAATCGACTCGCACGTTTGCGGCCGAGCACTGCCAATGGCACCAAAACGACGCCGAGCACGATGAGCAGCGCCGAGAGTGGTTCAAAGAGCAAGAAAGCGAAAGCGGCAACCAGTAACGCTCCAACGGGTCCGTAGAACAGCAACTCAGCTGGACGCATGGGAACATTCGCCTGCTCGAGAAATAGTTCCACCTTGGTGAGCACACCTGCGCGCTCGGCGATGTCGCGCGTCTTGTCAACGGCGTTGGTGACAACCTTGCTTTCGCTGGATAGGTCGAAAACATCGTGCTGCGACATCGGTCGAGCTGCCCCACCATTGCCCAATGGCTCGTAGCCGGCGAGACGTCGCTCGATGCGGCCGAAGCGCTTACTCGCAACGAACGATACTGCAACTCCAATAGCAGCAGCCGCGATCGCGCACAATGCGACGAGCACGTACCGAAAGACTGCCGAATCGAAAAAGGCCGCGCCCACAGAATTCATCGTCCACCTCCAGCGCGTCGTACAAACGGTTCCAGCGTAAAGAGTTCACCTTCGAGACGGATACCTTGATCGGCGAGGCGGTCCGTAAAGCGCGGACGAATACCCGTGCTCTTCAAACGGCCAACGAACTTATTGTCGGCATCAACACCCATGCCGAAGTCGAACAGGTACAAGTCTTGGAGCACGATGGTCTCGCCTTCCATGCCCGCAACCTCCGAGACGTGAGTGATCCGTCGCGTGCCGTCGCGAAGTCTCGACACGTGCACAATGAGATCGAGTGCCGAAGAGACTTGCTCTTTCACACCACGCGCCGGAATGTCGAGACCGGCCATCAAAACCAGCGTTTCGATACGGCTCAGCGCATCGCGTGGCGAGTTGCAGTGAATGGTCGTCAATGATCCGTCGTGGCCTGTGTTCATGGCCTGGAGCATGTCGAGTGCTTCAGGGCCGCGACACTCACCAACGATGATGCGGTCGGGGCGCATACGCAACGAGTTGCGCACGAGATCACGAATCGTGACTTCGCCGGTGCCCTCGATGTTCGGTGGCCGAGTTTCCATCGCCACAACGTGTTCCTGCTGAAGCCGCAATTCCTTGGCATCCTCGACGGTGACGACTCGCTCCGACGGGGGCACGAATGACGACAGCACGTTCAGCAGTGTGGTCTTGCCCGAACCGGTACCACCGGAAATGATGCAATTCAGACGACCTCGGACGCACGCGTCAAGAAAGTGAGCAACCGCGGGCGTGCACGTTCCGAAGTTGATGAGATCGGAGATCTGCAGTGGAACCTTGGAGAATTTACGAATGGTGAGAAATGGCCCGCCAACCGCGACAGGATGCACGACAGCGTTCACGCGAGAACCATCCGGCAACCGAGCATCGACCATCGGTGTCGATTCATCGACTCGCCGACCTACTTCGCTTACGATTCGTTCGATTACGCGCCGCAAATGGTTTTCGTCGGTAAAATGCGCGTCGCTGCGCACCAGGCGCCCGTCGCGTTCCACGAACACGTCGTGTGGGCCATTGCACATGATTTCGCTGATTGTGGGGTCTTTTACGAAACGGTCGATGGGCCCGTAGCCGAGCGCGTCATCAGTGATCTCGCGCACAAGTTCGGCACGTTCGGTACCAGACAGCACCAATGCGTCTTCGGCAATCGTCTTATGAATCGTGTCAGCAATAGCGCGGCGAAGGTCGGCGTCACTGGTATTGGTGTCCTCAAGCAACGGGCCGAGCGTTTCAATGACCCGTGCGTGAACTTTGAGCTTCAGTTCTTCGACCTGCTGGGCCCTGCCTGACGCAGCGGGCTTTTGAAAGTCTTGCCATTTCGTGAATTGTGACATGCTGTTCCTCAGTCTCTCCGCCAACGACGTTTCGGAGTTGCAGTTACGGCTGGCGCTGCCTCATCACCGGGCGCGGTGCCCGCGAAGTAATCAGCGATAATTCCCAACGCCATCCCGGCGTTCGATTTCGGACGATCCAAAATGACCGGGATACCTCGGTTCACGGCTTGGGGTACACAAATGTCGGACGGCACTCGGAAATCGGTCGCCATGCCCAGCGCTCGCTCTACGTCAGCCAGTTCGAGATTCACTTTTGCGTTCGCTCGGTTGAGCACGAGCTTGAGTTTGTCGCCGGCGAGGGCGAGCAAGTCGAGGGTTTGCATTCCAACTTTGAGGTTCTTGATACTCGGTATATCCATCGAAGCAACCAGCACTACGTCATCGGCGTAGTCGAGTAGTGCCAGAACCACATCATCAAAGTGGGGAGGCATGTCAACGACCACAAAGTCGTGGCGCTGCCGCAACAACTCAACAATCTTGATCATTACTTCCGGCGTGATTGCATCAGCCGCCGACGGCTCAATCGGTGCGGGAAGCACGCGGAGATCGGTCTGTGGGTGCACCGAAAGCAGGCTTTCCATCAGGTCGAGATCTGCGTGTTCAATGGCTCCGGCCGCGTCGATCGTCGTGTGTTGCGGCGGGATTCCAAGCAACACTGCCACGTCACCAAACTGCAAGTCGCAGTCGACGACGACAGTTTTCCTGCCTCGCATCGCTAACCCGGTCGACAGGTTCGTCGCCACCATGCTCTTACCCACGCCGCCCTTGGTTGAGAATGCGACGATGACACGCCCGCGAGTTTCGGAAATCCCAGCGGAAACGACTGGTGTAGACGCCCGCGCGACTTCAGCAACCGTTTCGGCGACGCGCTCCACGCATTGGCGCAGCGTGGCCTCGTCGGCATCGACCGTCGTAACGTCTTTGACCCCACACCGCAATGCGTTCTGCAAGGTCTCAATCACTAAGGCATCGAGACACAGAATCGCACCGACCGCCGGATGACTACGCGACATGCGCTGAATCTGGCGAAAGCCACCTTCGGTCGCGTAGTCAGGGCTGAGCAACACAACTACAGGTTCGTGTTCGTCGACGGTGTCGAGCAGTGCGTCGAGCGTGTCGTACGCCGTAGTGCCGAAGGAGGCCAACTCGATCGACCATTTGGTTCGTTCACGGTGTTCAGCCGCCACGACCGCGACGCGCCACTTCCGCGCTGCTGTTTGGGTCAAGCTATAACTCGTTCCCTCGCTGGACATATGGAGTTCTCTCGTCTAGAAATCTTGGGATCTTCGGAGTTGGTCGGAACTATTGCGCTAGGACTTTGGGAACCAACGCTTGCCATTCACGCAAGATGTTGAGCTCCTGGTCCCAGTAGTTGTACATCTCGATAATTTCGTCTTCTGGTTTGAAATCCTTGGGGTCAAAACCAGTGGGATTCAACGTCAAATAGATCTTCCAACTCGCGGCATATGTGTGCGCGATCTGCTCTGCCTGGCGACTGTTTACTTCAACTGTGAGCAGACCAAGATTTGCCTGCTGTTGTGGCGCCACTGTCGTAGGCGTGTCTGGGTTGGCATCCGGGTTCGAAACGGCTGCTGGCGCTGACGTCGTTCGGTCGACTGCCAACACTTTGAGGCCCGGGATCAGGTAGGCGGTGATATCCGATGTTGCGAGCGACTCGACCGGATTATTGACATCGACCGCGGGCGCCGAAACAATCATACTGATCATGTCGCCTGGCGAAACCAATCCTGCCACGCCGTGCTGAAGGTCGACTAAGACCGACATTGCCTGTAGACCTTTCTTCGGCGTGATCTGATTGGCGAGCCCACCTGAGAGTTGCGACTTGGCGACAAACTGACTGGCTGTGATGATCTGGCCCTTGTCAATTTTTGCGACTGCCACCAGTTCGCGCAATGAACTGAGTTCGTATATCGCGGATTCGGGGACATCGGCTTTGGTACGTGATTCCACACCCAGCAGGTCACGATCGACTGCGTCAGCAGCGGTCATGGCTTGGGTGATATCGCCTTTGGCAACCACGACGCTGACAAGATTTTGCTTGTCTTGCGCGCGCTCGTCGGCCTTGTTCAGGTAGTAGTAGCTCCCGGCGGCCGCGGCCACACCAAACACCACCGCAATTACTGCGGTTAATACACGCCAGTTACGCACGTCGTTTCCCCTTGATCGAGTTCACATGAATCACATAATCCTTCAGAGGTCACATTCGTCACATAACCCACACAGATAAGAGTGTGGCTCATGAACCTCATAAGAAACAAGTCGACATATGTCGGAGTTGTGTGATTCAACCCGGTATGAGCGGGTATGGGAAGGACGAGATGCCATAACGCAAGAGTGCCGCAACCCGAAGGTTGCGGCACTCGACGCGTTGGTGGTGCTTCAGTTACTCCGAGGCGGTATCTGCCTCGGGAGCGGCGGTGAGCGCCGTATCGGAGTCGAGCTCTGCTGCTGGTGCCGTTTCAGTGCCATCGGCTTCTGTCGCAGGTGCTGCACCCTCTTCGGCCACCGGATACTCGGGGCCGATGTAGTTGCCGTGCTCATCGAAGGCGTGTTCACCGTATAGGTCTTGATATTCGGCCGACACCGTTCCACCTTCGGCGGCTTGCTTAATCGACAGCGAGATTCGACGTCGTTCCAGGTCGACGTCGATGATCTTGACCCACAGCTCTTCGCCAGGGGTGACGACCTGTTCCGGGGCCTCGACGTGATGCACTGCCATTTCTGAGATGTGCACCAAACCTTCGATACCTTCAGCAACTTGCACGAACGAACCGAACGGCACGAGCTTGGTGACTCGACCGTACACAAGTTCTCCGACTGCGTGACCGTCGGCAAATTCTTGCCACGGGTCTTGCTGGGTTGCTTTCAGCGACAACGAGATGCGCTCGCGGCTGAGGTCGACATCGAGTACCTGGACGGTGACTTCGTCGCCAACCTGCACGACCGAACTCGGGTGGTCGACATGTTTCCATGAGAGTTCGGAAACGTGCACAAGGCCATCCATGCCGCCAAGGTCGACGAATGCGCCGAAATTGACGACCGACGAAACCACGCCTGGCCGAATTTCGCCGGGCTTAAGGTCGGTGAGGAATCGATCGCGCTGATCGCGTTGGGTTTCTTCAAGGAACGCCCGACGCGACCGCACAACGTTGGTGCGGTTTTTGTCGAGTTCGATGATTTTGCATTCGAGGGTCTTACCCACAAACGGAGCGAGGTCGCGGACTCGGCGGAGATCGACGAGCGACGCTGGCAAGAAGCCGCGCAGACCAATATCGATGATCAAGCCGCCCTTGACAACCTCGATAACCGGACCTTCAACGATGCCGTCGGCATCTTTGATCGACTCGATGGAGCCCCACGCGCGTTCGTACTGCGCTCGCTTCTTCGACAGCACGAGTCGGCCGTCTTTGTCTTCCTTGGCCAATACGAGTGCTTCGATGACCTCGCCCAAAGAGACCACTTCGTTGGGGTCGACGTCGTTGCGGATCGAGAGTTCTTTGCTGGGGATGACACCCTCAGACTTGTAACCGATATCGAGAAGCACTTCATCGTTATCGATTTTGACGACTGTGCCTCGCACAAGATCGCCATCATCGAAGTTCACCATCGTCTTATCGATGGCCTCATCGAAGGTGACATCACCAAGGTCGTTGAACGTGATCTCGGTGAGTTCGAAAGGTTCTTCGGGAATCTCGGCAATAACCGTTTCAGGGGCGCTTTCGCCTTCGACTGTTACGGGTGCGTCGGGGGCTTCAGCCGCGACTTCGGTGTGCATAGCTTCGTCGGACAACGGGGGACCTTTAAATAGGTACGTGATACATGATCGGTACTTGGGCGGCACAGCCACGGCGTGGCTGTCATTGGCACAACGGATGCGCCAACGGTCGGATGCTAGTGCGCGTTGTCTCGGGCCAGCGAGCTACGGGAGTCGGCGCGCAATGAGCAGCAACTCTGGCCGGTCGACACTGACTGGATACACCCCGTAGTCACCGGGTGTGACACCGTGAATGCCCTCTACCGCGATTCCCGCCGCGGCCGCGAGGTATTCGAGCTCCTTGGCCGTGAAACAGGTAGTCCACAGATCGTGCTGGGCCTCGCCGCCTGCGTTTCGCAAGGTGGCAATCTCGTGATTCACCCCGCTGCGAGGATCGAAGCTGTCGCCCGACTCGGCATAGCGCACCGCGAAATACGCGTGAAATGCGCTCATAGCCATTGCCGCGCCGGGCTTCAGCGCCTGTGCAAACCGCTTGATCAACGCTGCATCTTCTCCCCCAGCGAGTAGTCCAAATCCGCCTTGGCACAAACAAATCACTGCGTCGAACTCGGCGTCGAACTCAATATTGGACACATCGCCAACCCAAAACGTGGTGCGATTTGCAACGCCCAACGTCAACGCCGAAGCTTCAGCCAACTCGACGAAGGTCTGAGACAGATCTATACCGACACATTCGAATCCAGCCTGCGCAAGGGCCAACGAATGGCGACCCGGGCCACAGCCGAGGTCGAGCACACGATTGCCAGGGTGCAGCCCGAGCGCCTCGACCAAAAAAGCAACCTCTTGCGCAGTTCCTGTAGTAAACGCTTGTACTCGCGAAGTGTTAGGCGCCCAGTACGCGGAACCAAGAAAATCCGCGATCGGGTTGAACCAACCCGGCTTTGGCCGCGCGCCGAGCGGATTCGATTCCACCAACGCTACTTGCAATCGGCCCAGGTTCGGCCCACACCGACATCGACCGTCAGCGGAACTCGTAGTTCGCAAACGTGTTCCATTGTGTCGCGCAACACCGGGAGCGCCGAATCAAGCTCAGATTCGGGAACTTCGAACACCAACTCGTCGTGCACAGTGAGAATCATTTTGGTGCCGAAGCCATGCGTGTCGATCGCTCGTTGGCTCGCGATCATTGCGAGCTTGAAGATATCCGCAGCGGCGCCTTGCACTGGCGCGTTCTGCGCCATCCTTTCGCCCATCTGGCGGATACGAAAATTGTCGCTCGCTAACTCGGGGAGTTGCCTCCGCCGACCAAACATCGTCGTCGTATACCCGACTGCCTTCGCTTGTGCGATGGTTTGTTTCATAAAGTCTGCAACACGCGGAAAACCTGCGAAATAGTTGTCGAGAATCTCTTGTGCTTGGCCGGTCGGAATATCGAGGCGTTGTCCGAGCCCGTATGCCTCCATGCCGTAAGCAAGCCCGTAATTGACCACCTTGGCAAACCGCCGTTGAAATTCATCGACATCGTCTTCAGCGACTGAGAACACCTTCGATGCAGTGACCGTATGCACATCAACACCACGATCGAACGCATCGATGAGACCAGGGTCCTGAGCAACGTGTGCCAACACCCGTAGTTCAATTTGGCTGTAGTCCGCGGTCATCAACATGCAACCGTCTGCGGCAACAAACGCTTTGCGCATTTCGCGCCCTGATGCTGAGCGCACCGGAATGTTTTGCAGGTTCGGAGACTCTGACGAAATTCGACCGGTAGCCGCAACGAGCTGATTGAAATTGGCATGAATTCGACCGTCGATACCGACAAGTGGCGGCAAGGCATCGGCGTAGGTACCCCGAAGTTTCTCGACTTCCCGGTACTTCAAAATCTCTTTGATAATCGGATGTTCATCAATGAGCTTCTGCAACGAATCGGCATCGGTGGACGGCCCGGTTTTTGTCTTTTTGACCGGAGTGAGGCCGAGCTTGTCAAACAAGACGGTCCGAAGCTGCGGAACCGAATTGACCGCAAACGTTTCGCCTGCGAGTTCGTGAATTCGGGCTTCGGCTTCACGGGCCTGGGCGCCGAGGTCGCGACCGAGAGCGCGAAGAAACTCGATGTCGATCATCACGCCTGCATGTTCCATCACGACGAGCACATTGATCAGTGGCAATTCGAATCGTTCATACAGCTCGGTGAGTTCGCGGGCCTCAACTGCTTCGCGCAATACCTCGACTAGCTCCAGTGTCGCGGCGGCACTGCGACCCACTTGATCGACCTCAGTGTCGCCGCCAAAATCGAGTTGCCCAGCCGCGGCATCAGCCGATACGAGTTCAATACCACAGTAGCGTTGCGCCAGATCCTCGAGGATGTATTTACCTTCGCCCGGATCCACCAGGTAGGCCATCACTGCCGTGTCGTGAGCGAAACCTTGCCACGCCACACCGCCAAGACCATGCATCAGCTCTTTCGACCGATGGGCAACAATGCGCGCCGGTGTGGCCTGAATCAATGTCGATAGGGCGGCGCGCACCGTCGCGTCTTGCAGCACCGTGGTCGATAGATATATGGCCTTCGACGCTTCGCATGAGATCGCGACTCCGAGGAGCTCGGTGCGCCCCGCGCCGGTCGCGAAACGACCAGCCATCGCGATCCAACCGTCATGAGTGTCAAGCCCGTTGAGCCAGGCAATCGCCGCTCCAGCATCCCGGCAATTCTCTACTTCCACATCGAAGTTGGTCGGGGTGGCTGCAGCAGTTTCTGGCCCCTCGCCAACTGCGGCGAGAATCCGTGGCAAGAGCGTTCGAAACTCGAGCTGATTACACAACACGCGAAACGCGTCGCGGTCAAAGTCTCCCTGCACCAAATCCGTAGCGTGTATTGCGCAGTCGACGTCGCGACGCAGCACTGTCATCGTGCGGTTGATGAATACTCGTTCACGAAATTCGCTCAAATTCTGGCGCTGCTTCGGTGGCAGCTCCTCGAGGTGTTCGTAAATTCCCTCAAGGTCGTTGTAAGCACCAATGAGCTTGGCTGCGGTCTTCTCGCCGATACCGGGGACACCAGGAAGATTGTCCGAGCTATCGCCACGCAGCGCCGCGTAGTCGGACCATTGCTTCGGGGTGACACCGCCAGTGCGCTCTACGATTCCAGCTTCGTCGTAGAGGGCGTAGTCGGAAACACCGCGCTTGTTGTACAACACCCGTATGTGCGGGTCGTTCACTAGCTGAAACGAATCTCGATCGCCCGTAACAATGACGACGTCGATTCCCGCCGCGGCCGCCTGTGTCGCGAGGGTTGCAATCACATCGTCGGCTTCGACCCCTTTGATCTCTATTTGAGGAATCTGCAGCGCATCGAGCACTTCGTGAATGAGCGGCCACTGCGCTTTGAATAGGTCAGGGGTTTCTGAGCGACCCGCTTTGTAGTTTGGATCGAGTTCGAGTCGTGCTGCTGATCCTCCTGCCACGTCGAACGCCACTCCGATGAGATCAGGCCGTTCGTCGCCCATCACCTTCGCGAGCATCGACGTGAACCCGTAGACCGCATTAGTGACCGTGCCGGAACTTGTCACCAGGTCGGTCGGGAGAGCGAAAAATGCTCGATAGGCAAGTGAGTGTCCGTCGAGCAAAAGGAGCTTCAAGGCTTCAGAACTCCATCGATGACCGCACGGGCCATTTCTGAAATCGGCCGACGAGAATCCATCGCAGACTTTTGCAGAAATCGCCACGAATTCGCTTCGGTCAATGAATGATCGTCCATCAATCGTCCCTTGGCCCGGTCGATGAGTTTGCGAGCTTCAAGGCGCGCCGCAAGGTCGGCATTTTCCGCCTCTAACGCGACCATCTGCTCGTGGCGACCAAGGGCCATTTCGATGGCGGGTAAGAGGTCCGACTTTTGAAACGGCTTCACCAAATACGCTAAGACACCCGCATCGCGCGCTTGTTCTACGAGGTCGTGTTGGCTAAATGCAGTGAGGATCAATACTGCCGACAGCCGTTCGTCGGTGATGGCCTTGGCCGCGCTCAAGCCATCGAGGCCCGGCATTTTGATATCGAGGATTGCCAGGTCCGGTCGAAGCTGGCGCACCAAATCCACCGCTTCATCGCCGCGACCGGTTTGGCCCACAACCTCGTAGCCCTCTTCAGCGAGAATTTCAGTGAGGTCGAGCCGAATAATCGCCTCATCTTCTGCAACAACAACGCGGACGGGATTGGACACGATGGCAGGTCTTTCAGGTTCGGGATCGCTTGAATACGGATGACGGGGCGATCACGACGGCCGTCACTGCAGTGCCGCCGACATCTGATCGAGGACCTCATCTTGCTCGCGTTCGAGTGCAGCGATCGAACGCAGCATCTCCTCATGCACCGACCGCATCGCGTCCGCGTGCCGTTGTGTAGATCGTGCTTCCGAGGCGGCCAACGGGGTCTCCGAGACGATGGCCCGCAAGCGAGCGTCGTCAGCTTCCGCCGAGAAATGTGCCAATTGCTCTTCTGCTATTGCAGCTTCGGCACGCATCGCCTTCAAACGTTGCGCAATGTCGCTTAACCGACGTTCAAGCTTGCGACTGGGCATGCGAAGGAGTCTATTGGCGACTCAGCGCTGCAGCGATGTGCATTGCTGCAGCAAGCTCCGCACTGGCCGCGGACCACACGATCGTCCGCGCACGGTCTCGCGTCGCGCCACGCTCAGCGAAGCACCATCGACATCCTCGCCGTAGAAGAATGCGCTGGTTCCGCCAGGTTGGGAATCGTGAAAGATCACGTCGAGAGGTTCATCGGACCCGAAATACCCCAGCAATGGCGCATGCGTGTCGAAGTCGTAGTGGGTCAAACCAACCATACTGACCGATGCGAAGCTCGAGCTTCCTGTGCCTCTCCAAAACGAGTCACCGCCAGCGGGCAGATAACCCCACCACAAGACGTCGTCGTATCCGTTGTTGTCGCCATCAAAGTTGCCCCATAACGGGGCATATCGACCAGATATCTGTGTCGATATTCGAGCAAATGACGGACCGTAGGCAACCGCATCGGGAATGCCGCCTTCGCCGTACCACAGCAAGTCATCTTGTGCATCCGAGTTGATTTTCATCACCATCGGGATGGCACCGATGCCAGGAGAATCAACTACGGAGTTCGAATACGTACGGGTCGAACCGCCGTTGTAGTTCCAGACAGCATGTCGAGTGACATTCACGCGCCACCAGATCAAGTCGAGGTCACCGGTGCCCTGAAAGTCGCCACCGGTGACGTAGTCATAATCGCCGTTGATCGCAGTGGCTCGAGACGTGAACCCGGATCGATTGCGCCCATACCAAAACGCATCAGGCACGCCTCCAGGTGCATACCAGAGAATGTCGCTCTTATTATCGCCATCGAAATCCGCCAACAACGGTCGGTACGATCCATTCACCGCCATGGGCGCGGCATCAAACCAATCGGACAGCGGCACCGTGGTGCTTCCAGCATCCCCGCTCCCCCACCAGATGTAATCGGCGCCGGTGCCGGCGGTGTACCAGAAAATATCGAGATTTCCATCGCCGTCGAAATCGCCCGTAAGGGGTTCGTACCTACCACGAATGGCAATCGCGGACCCAGTGAATGATCCTCCCGCCTTGCCCTTCCAATAACGATCGATAATCCCGCCGTAGCCGTACCACAAGACGTCATCAATCAAATCGTTGTCAAAGTCTCCGACGATCGCGATCGTGTCACGTGGGATGTTGTTTGACAGCGTCGTATTCGATGTAAACGGCGGGGCCGCGGCGGTCGCCGGACTTTGCTGCGCCGATACCAAACCTGCACCCACGCAAGCAACGACGAGCGCGCCAACGATGACGGACCGCTGATGGAATTTCATAACAACACCTCTCGAATGGGTTCCTTAGCGTAGCTAGCTCAGTGCCGCGCTTCGTGGCAGCGACGGGAACACCACCCTCGGATGGAATCGACAGAATCGAAACTCAAGGTTCCGAGGGAATTGTGACGTTGCGACTGAACTCGCTGGTGCTCTTCGCGCCATTGGTTGCCAATGCCGTCATCGTGCGAGTCGTCGGACTCGCGGGGAATGAGATATTGATGATCCCCGATGAATTTGCGACACCACTCGCTACAAGCGAGATCGCGCCGCCGTATGTGAGCGTCGCGCTTGCTGCAAACAATTCGACCTGGCAGCCCCCACAGGTCGACACCCGAACTGACGTGGCCGACCCGTTCGATAGCAACGGGATGCGGATGTCGTTGTTGACGCCTGCGTTGCCGCGGCTCGCATCATTGGGCAAACCAAATGGCGCGAGATCAATTTGGTAAGAGCCGCCATTTCCGTAGACAAGATTGCCGATCATTTCAATGCCGAAAACAGGAGACGACGTAGTGTTGGAAGGCATTGAACCGTACGGCGTGAGCTGAATTCCTTTTCCGTTGTACGCGATCGTGTTGCCGCTGATGGAAATCCTTTGTACACCGGACTCAATTTTGATTCCAGAGCTCAGGTTTGCGGCCGCCCCTCCGCCGGGCAAGACACCAATCAAATTACGTTCGATCCGCGAATCGCGGAACCCTTTGTCGACGAAGATGCCTGCAATCGTTGAGTTCACGATGACGTTGTCGGCAATGGTGGCCCATCCTGCGTCGAGACCGCAGACTCCGCTGCAACTCGCCTTGCCTTCCAACCGAATCCCGATCTGGCCGTTCACAGTCTGCGGATTCGCTCCCGTTCCTGCGAGATCTGTTCCTATCGAATTACCAATGACTTGGTTGTACTTCGTTGTCGAACCGTGGGATATCTCGACGCCCGACTGGAAATTGCCCGAAATGACGTTGCGCTCCTGCCAACCCACACCACCAACCACATTGTTTGATGCACCCGAATTGAAATCGACACCATGCGATTTTGTGCCGCGTCGCTGCGTGCCGGACGGGTCCAGGCCAATGATGCTGTTTTGAATTGTGTTGAAGTCCGTGCCCGAGTGGTACAGCGCAATTCCTTTTTGATCGCAACCAGAAATCACGTTGCGGTTCGCGTCGCCCGGCAAGCCGAGTCGGTTGTGATGTGCCCCGTTGATTAGCTCGATACAGGAACTTCCGCCGCGCAGGGCATACTGCGGGTCGTAGGCGCCAGTTGGCGTCAAGCCAATACTCACGCCCACAATCTCGTTGTATGCAGCGCCAGGACCGTCCAAAAGTATTGCCTTCTTGAAGCTATGCAGGTTGAGACCACGCACGGTGTTGTGCGCCGACTTGATGACGATTCCATGAAACGCTGACCCGCCACCACCAACCAGTTCGATACCGAACTGCGTGGTAACCGCCAGCGGGTCAGAATTCACTACGTAACCCGGTTGGGTTGTGCCGTCGATGCTGACGGTCGCGTACGGGTTGTCGATGTGCGGCAGCGTCGAATACGTGCGGATTCTTTGAGGGCTTGCACCAGGGATATCGAAGCTGATCCTGACGTCGGTGACTGCGTTGTTCGCCTCAAACAAGGCCGCGCGCAACGTGCACTCTCCCACAATCGTGGTTTCGCAGACACCATCTGCACTCGCATCTGGCGCATCCGCCACGCTGTTCACAGTGAAGATGGTTTCGAATGCTGCATGCGACGGCGAGACCACGCCGACTGCGGCACCGGCAATGATGCAACACCACGCCGCCGCCACTTCCTTGCGGAATTTCCACCACATGAACTACTTCTCTCCGCTCATAACGATGTCTAGTTGAGAAGAGTTGTGCCCACCAGCTCTTGAGCAAACAGTAGCGCCCACTGCGCCACGACTGCTGGCAAAAGCCAACGCTCGCGACGGTGTATCCGCGTGAAGCATTTCGTTGGTGACCAGGGTGTGCCCCAAGCAGTGTTTACAAGCACGTTTGCCATGCTCTGACCTGCGAAAATGAGTACCCGAGGTGGGACTTGAACCCACACGCCTTGCGGCAACGGATTTTGAATCCGTCGTGTCTGCCATTCCACCACTCGGGCGAGCGGAACCATGTTGCCATAACGCGGCGCCGAATGCCGAACCTACCCGACGCTGAGTACGCTTGCCGCAGTGTTTGGGTTCATTGTCGGAATCGTGGTGGGCACCGCGCTCACGCTGCTGATCGCAATCGTCGTCGCCCCGTCGCGCCGGATACGCGACGAACCACCGCTCGAACTCGAAACTCAGTTGCGACTCCTCCTCGGGCTTGATCCCGACGAACCCTTGCCGCCACTGC
Organism: Actinomycetota bacterium; assembly: GCA_005773635.1. GTDB lineage: Bacteria > Actinomycetota > Acidimicrobiia > IMCC26256 > PALSA-610 > F1-120-MAGs023. The sequence goes on along the minus strand of SXHN01000054.1, from coordinate 61,860 downwards.
CAATCAACCGAGTCGACACAAGCTGGCAATTCAATACAGCCCAGATGCAAACATTGCGTGAGCTAGATCGCCCCGACGATGGCAAAGCCCCGAACGAGATCCCCCAACACGATCACCCACTGAGTTGAAGCACGATTCGCCCTCGATGCGCGCTCCTCTCAGGCAATCGCGAACAGGAGCCGCGCTCGAACCGACGTGTCACCCGAAACCGAAGCCACGGCGGTCGCCCAGCCCCCGCGTGCGCTGAGCTGTTCAACTTCGACCCGTAGCAGCAGTTCGTCGCCCGGACGCACGATGCGTTTCCAACGCACTGCATCCACTCCGCCAAAGAGCGGCAATTTTCCGGCATATCGCTCGTCGCTGAGCAGCGCAATCGCTCCCACCTGCGCGAGTGCTTCGAGTTGCAACACGCCAGGCACGATCGGGTTCTCCGGAAAGTGCCCAGCGAGCCACGCTTCATCGCCGGTTATCTGCCAACGCGCCACACACAGTTGCCCAGGAATCAGTTCGTCCACAACATCCACGAATCGAAATGGGGGTCGGTGCGCAAGCAGGCCAATTGGGTCGTTGCTCATCGTCCGAACGTAGCTGTTCATTGAATACCTGACGGTAACCATCCTCGACTGAGATACTGATGTGAATATCTTCGAAACCAAGTAACCCTCGTTGACTCCAAGAGTCGTACGAACCACTTCCCCACCATCCAAAGGATTGTTACTCCGCGTGCGTATCGCCATCGTGTTTCCCGGTCAAGGTACGCAATCTCCCGGAATGGGCACCCCTTGGAAGGGCCACCGTTGCTGGGACACCGTCGAAGCAGCGATCGATGCGAATTCAATCTCGCTGACCCATCTGCTGTGCGAAGCAACGGCTGCCGAGCTCTCGAGCACCCGTCTCGCCCAACTCTCAGTACTTTGCAATTCACTGATTGCCTGGGGAGCGATTTCAGAAGCACTCGAGGATTCTTCGCATGAGATCGTCGGTTTTGCTGGTCACTCTCTCGGGCAAGTGACCGCACTGATAGCCGCCGGATCAATATCACTCAATCAAGGGATCGGCTTCGCCGAAGTTCGTGCTACGGCGACACAACACGAAGCGTCGCGGCACCCAGGGCGCATGGCTGCGTTCGTTGGTGCGAGTCTGGAGCAAGCTGAAGCGGCATGTGACTCTGCAGGCGATGTCTGGGTTGCCAACGACAATGCTCCTGGACAAATCGTCATCGCTGGCACGCCTGAGGGGGTGACGGCAGCTATCGAGCGTGGCAAAGAACTCGGAATCCGCAAGGCACTACCACTCGCGGTCGACGGCGCCTTTCACACCCCTTTGATGCAAGGCGCCGTCGCAACCCTGAGACAGTCGCTCGAATCGACAGAGCTCAAAGATACGCACCATTGCGTCGTGTCCAATGCAGACGCGACGCAATATCGGGATGGTTCCGGATGGCGCGATCGGCTCGCCGTGCACCCAACACAACGCGTGCGGTGGCGTTCGTCCATGGAGGCGTTGATACGTGAGCAACACGCCGACGCGATGCTCGAAGTCGGTCACGGATCCATGGTCGCAGGCGTAGCGAAGCGTACCGTGCCTGGCATAGCCGTGCTCGGGATTTCGTCACCCGAGACGGCCACATCTGCGCTGACAATGCTCGACACTCTCGCAACTCAATCCAACCGAGGAACCCCATGACCAGCGCCGCCGCGAATATTCGCTCGCGAACATCTGGTAGCGACGTGGATGCGGCAGTGAGGTACCGCGGCGAAACTAGTGGCATCGCTGAACGCTTGATCGTTGCACCGGTAACGGGAACGTTCCACCTCACCGCCATGGCATTCCGTGGCGCCTACGTTGAGGAGGGCCAAAGTGTCGGCGTTGTGCGAACCACCCAGGGTGTACGGCCCGTACGCAGCGCGTTCGCGGGTCGGTTCATGGGAGTCATGGCGCAAGATGGCGAACGTGTCCGCAAAGGCCAACCGGTCGCTTGGATCCGTTCATGACACAGCCCGGTTCCAACAGCCACTGTGCCATCACTGGCTGGGGCGTCGCGCTGCCCACCACGATTGTGACCAATGACGATCTATCACGGCGCCTTGAAACCACTGACGCGTGGATATACGAACGCACAGGCATTCGCCAGCGGTTCTTCGCCAATGATGACGAAACAACTGCGACCCTCGCAGCACAAGCGGCCCGCGCCGCAATCGCGCGCGCGGGATTATTCCCCAACGACATTGGCCTCATGATCGTTGCAACGTGCACCCCAGAGCAGTTGATGCCACACACCGGCGCTTTCGTAGGCCACGAACTCGGCCTGAGCTGTGGCAGCTTCGACATCAACGCCGCGTGTTCCGGCTTCGTGTATGCGCTCGAAGTCGCGGTCGGTATGGCACGCAATGGCATTCCCAACGTACTTGTCGTGGGATCGGAGACGATGAGCCGGATCGTCGATCCTGACGATCGCGCTACGGCAATCTTGTTCGGCGATGGCGCGGGTGCAGCGGTCGTATCCGCACATGCAAGTGAATTCGAATCGTTCTTGTCCAACGATCTCGGATGCGACGGCTCCGCGACAGCAATTCTCGGAGTGCTTGCCGGGGGCTCGAAGCTTCCGTCGTCGCAAAAGACTTTGGATTCAGGGGATCACTTCATCAGCATGAACGGCCAAGAGGTCTTCAAACGAGCGGTCTTGGCAGTAGTGGAGTCCTGCCAGCGAGCACTCAACCGCGCGTCTTTGACCTGCGACGACGTTGACTGGTTCATCCCCCATCAAGCCAACATTCGAATCATCACAGCAGCAGCCAGCCGACTCAACATTGCAATGAGCAGAACTGTCGTCAATCTCGATCGCTACGGCAACACATCTTCGGCATCGATCCCGTTAGCATTATTCGAAGCAGTCGACGACGGTCGCATACGCCCGGGTGACACGGTCTTGGCGTGTGGGTTCGGAGCTGGACTCACCACGGCTACATCAGTACTGCGATGGCCAGCGACCACGAAAGAATCCCGATGAGTGTCCGGCGAACTGCGATTGTGACAGGAGCTTCGAAGGGCATCGGTGCCGCAACTGCGATTCGCCTGGGTGCGTCCGGGTTTCACGTTGGCGTCGGTTATGTGAGCGATGCCGACGGAGCCAATGCGGTCGTTGCCGCGATTCTGCAGGCGTCGGGGTCGGCGCTACCCGTGTGCATCGATGTCGCCGAACCGTCATCGATTGAGGCCGCGTGCACATCGGTGGAATCGGAATTTGGCGCGATAACAGTGCTCGTGAACAATGCAGGAATAACACGAGATGGCCTCTCGATGCGCATGAGCGAAGAAAACTGGAATGCGGTGATCAACACCAATCTCACCGGAGCCTTTTCAATGATCAAACGGTGCTCGCCGGCCATGATGAAAGCCCGATACGGGCGAATCATCAATGTCGCGTCCGCGAGTGGCCAACTCGGCAGCGCCGGGCAAGCGAACTATGCCGCGGCGAAAGCAGGACTGGTTGGATTGACCCGCAGCGTGGCAAGAGAACTCGGATCGCGCGGCATTACCGCCAACATTGTCGCCCCAGGCCCGATACGTACCGCGATGACGGCCGAAATGCCCCAAGCTTGGATCGACAAGCTTGAGGCCCAAGTGCCGCTCGGGCGATTCGGTACCGTCGATGAGGTGGCAACGACCATCGACTTCTTATGCTCTGAGGCTGCGGCCTACATCACTGGAGCAATCATCCCCGTCGACGGTGGCCTCGCGATGGGCCACTGAAAGCTGTTCGTCAAATTCGCCCTACGTTGTCGTTACCCAATTCGCACATCCCCTACCAAAGGAAATCATGGACCGATCTCATGCACTTGAAGCAGTACGCGAAGTCGCCACCGAAGTGCTCTCCGTCGAAGCCGATCAAATAGTCGAGTCCGCACGCTTCAAAGAAGATCTCGATGCCGACAGTCTCGATCTTGTTGAGCTCGTAATGGGTCTCGAAGAACGTTTCGACATCCAGGTCCCAGAAGAAGACCTCGATGGCGTTACCACTATTGGGCACGCGGTCGACCTTGTGTTGAGCAAGCTGTCCTAGTCAACGATGTTGATCTCCAGTCATCTCGACCATCGCGGGCGTCACCGAGTGGCGATCACTGGTCTCGGCGTCATGTCTCCTGCGGGCAACGACCTTGCAACATTTTGGTCGCGCCTCAATAGTGGCGAGTCATGCGCCAAGCGCATCGAGCGATTCGACCCGTCCGAGTTGACTGTGCAGATTGGGTGTGAGGTCCCAGATTTCGATGTCAGTGCCTATGTCACACCGAAGGAGGCACGGCGTCTCGACCGCGTTTCGATCCTGGGTTTCGCCGCCGCCGCCGACGCTCTCGCTGACGCCAACGCGCACGGCACTCCAATCGAAGCCGATCCGTCGCGGTGCGGAATCATTGCCGGCGTTGGGATCGGCGGGCTCATCACCTTGGAAGAACAAATCGGGGTGATGATCGAAAAGGGACCGAACCGAGTTAGCCCGTTTCTTGTGCCAATGATGATGACGAACGCAACACCTGCGCTGGTATCGCTGCAGTTTGGATGGACGGGACCAAATATTGCAGTTGCTACTGCCTGTGCTGCGGGCACCAATGCTATCGGCGATGCCGCCAACCTAATTCGCTACGGTGAATCCGACGTTGCTATTGGAATGGGCGCGGAGTCGTGTATGACGCCAGTGGCGATCAGTGCATTCGGTCGCATGACTGCGCTCTCGGGTCGAACCGACGACCCGTCGCGGGCCTCGCGGCCGTTCGACGAAGGCAGAGACGGATTCGTCATGGGCGAAGGTGCCGGGGCGCTCATCCTCGAACGTTGGGACCTGGCCGTCGCGCGCGGGGCGAGAATCTATGGCGAGATCGTTGGCTACGGCCGCAACTCAGACTCGCATCACATCACCGCTCCTTCACCGGGCGGAGCGGGCGCCGCCGCATGCATCGAACTCGCGTTGCAAGACGCCGCGATTGCAGCCAACGCTATTGGACATGTCAACGCGCATGGCACTTCGACTCCACTCAATGATGCGGCCGAGGCCGAGGCAGTAACGAAGGTCTTTGGACCGCGAGCGGTGCCAGTGACTTCAACCAAAGGCATCACAGGGCACCTGATCGGCGCCGCCGGTGCCGTGGAAGCCGTCGCCGCGGTGCTGTCCATGGCGAAGCAACAGGTCCCGCCCACCGCGAATCTCGATCAGGTCGACCCTGCGTTCGAACTCGATGTCGTCGCTGGAGCAACCCGTGCGATCCCATCGGCGTGTGCGCTTTCTAACTCGTTTGGATTCGGCGGACATAACGCTTCGCTCATCGTTTCGCCCGCGCAATGATCCAGCGATGAACAACTACAAATGATGGGAGGCCAGTGTCGGCATCACGTTCGGTGAGTATCGCACGGTTTGGCGACGCGGCGGTCCGCGCCGAGATTCAGATCGTCGATGGGCGCAGAGTCGTGTGGATCGACATTGCTGGAGGTCGCCGCCACGGCGCGATTGGGCTACGCGGTGCCGAAACTGCGATTCGAGGGGTTCGGCTCGCGACTCGTCACCAAATTCCGATTGTCATTGTGCTCGATTCCGGAGGTGCGGATGTCTCGGAAGGCATCAGTGCACTTCATGGATGGGGACTCCTGGCCAAAGCCATCGTCGACGCGTCCGGTGCGGTTCCGATTCTGTTCGGAGTCGCGGGCGCATGCGTCTCGGGTCCGTCACTACTCCTGGGCATCGCGGACATTGCTGTCATGGCCACCAACGCATTCGCATACGTCAGTGGCCCCGGAGACACTGCCGCCGTTACTGGCGAGATTGTGAATCGCACCGAACTCGGTGGTGCTGTCGTTCATAGTCGAGATTCCGGAGTTACTTGCGCCATTGTTGACAGCCCCGAAGACCTCCACACGTTTATCGAATTGGTGTTGTCGTATCTCCCATCGAATTCACTCTCCGAACCACCGGTAGTCCTCGTCGCGGATCCGCGGGCTCGTGCGAACGAACCGATCTTGCAAATCATCCCAACCAACATGAATACGCCGTACGACGTGCGAAACATCATCGCGGATATAGCCGACGCGGACTCAGTTCTCGAGCTTCGAGAGACATACGCACCGAATCTGGTGACGGCGCTCGTGCGATTACAAGGCCGCACCGTTGGCGTTGTTGCGAATCAGCCCCAGTGGAGAGCTGGCACACTCGACATCGAGGCTTCTCGTAAGGCGGCTCGCTTCGTGACATGGTGCGATGCTTTCAATATCGCCATCCTGACGTTGGTCGACACGCCCGGATTCGAGCCCGGTCGTGATCTTGAGTGGCGGGGCATGATCCGACATGGCGCTCAGCTTGTGCACGCGTATTGCGATGCCACCGTGCCGAGAGTCAGTGTGATCATGCGCAAGGCCTTCGGCGGCGCGTACATCGTGATGGATTCACGCGGAATTGGAAACGACATCTGTTTTGCTTGGCCCGGGGCGCAAATTGCAGTCATGGGCACCGACGGCGCCACCCAGATTCTCGGATCCAAAGGACTCACCGCCGATGAATACGAACTTCGATTCCTGAACCCTTGGCAGGCCGCCGATCGGGGTTTCGTCGACGATGTGATCAACCCTGCGACAACTCGCAGCGCAGTGATCGAGGCATTCGAAACATTGGCGTTGAAGACTCGAAACAGCCGGCGGCGGCGCCACTCCAACTCCCCCCTCTAGGACAACCAGGAGACCAACATGTTGCTTGAAGGCAAGCGAATTCTGATCACCGGCGTGTTGAACGATGCGTCCATCGCCTTCTCGGTGGCACGTCAAGCCCAAAACGAAGGTGCCGAAATCGTGCTCACATCGTTCGGTCGTGCATTATCGCTCACGACGCGCGCGGCCCGCAGGCTTCCCAATCCCGATGCTCAAATCGTCGAACTCGATATCACCAATGAAGCCGATCTTGCTGCACTTGCATCGCGCATCGGCGCACCGCTCGACGGAGTGCTGCACGCGATCGGTTACGCGCCAGACTCTTGCCTCGGCGGAGGATTTCTGACTGCACCGTGGGATGATGTGGCCATTGCTATGCAGGTGAGCGCGTTCTCGTTGAAGTCGCTCGCAGTCGCCTGTCAACCGCTGATGACACCCGGGAGTGCGATCGTGGGACTCGACTTCGACAACTCGACAGTGGCTTGGCCGGTCTACGACTGGATGGGGGTGGCGAAAGCCGCGTTCGAATCCGTAGCGAGGTACCTGGCTCGAGACCTCGGCCCTCACGGGATTCGTGTCAACCTCGTTGCGGCGGGCCCGATCAGAACCATCGCGGCAAAGTCAATTCCCGGATTCGAACAATTCGAAGACGCGTGGACGCTTCGAGCACCGCTCGGTTGGGATGTTCGCAATGCCGATCCCGTGGCGCGGGCCTGCGTGGCGCTGATGAGCGACTGGTTCCCCGCAACAACAGGAGAGGTCATCCACGTCGACGGCGGCTACCACGCGATCGGATAGGCACGCTCAACCTGAGATAGCTGAGGTTGCTTTCGGGACGGTGTCTTTGGGGCTGACCTTGTACATCACGCCAACGAGTTTCCCTTTGGGATCTACTACGAACGCGCTGCGGACAATCCCCATGTATTTCTTGCCGTAGTTCATCTTCTCGGCCCAGACTCCAAACGAATCCGCCATCTCGTGGTCTACATCGGCCAGCAGCGGAAAGCCAAGGCTGTACTTCTCGTCGAATTTCAACTGTTTGGCTGGAGTATCGGGGGAAACGCCCAACACTGCGGCGTTCAACGCCTTGAGATCGGGAAAGGCGTCGCGTACCGCGCAAGACTGGGTTGTGCACCCGGGCGTGTCGGCACGAGGATAGAAATAGATCACCAAAAACCGCCCTTTGAATTGCGTGGACTTGACGATATTGCCGTGCTGATCGCTCAATGCGAACTTGGGTACAGCGTCGCCAATCTTGAGTTGCGTCATGGGGTACCTCCGAAGTGAGTTGCCACTGCTTAGCATGCCGCCCGTGCAGCATTCGATCGTCGTTGAACTTGAATCATCGCGTGAGGCCGTTGAGGAGTTACTCGTCGCCCGATTCAACGCGGTGCTGGATTCGACGAGCGAAGATGACGGGTTCGAGGTCCGAACCTTTCGGGCAATAATCGACGACGATCCGAGTGACGACGGAACGATGCGCTTCACGTGCGTGCCGAGCGAAACCGGTCAAGGCACCGCGCTCACCATTGCGGCCAGTAACGACCTCAGACTTCCCTATTTCAATGGCATCGTCACTTCGATGTTGATGTTGCACTACGAAAAGGCTTGCGTATTCGCCGGTGCCGCGATCGCTTCCGACTTGGCCGGCGCCGCCGAGCCGAAACGTCCGAAGCCGACGCCGTTGTTGCCCCCGGTCGCGTATTCGAAAGAACAAGCGACGTACCTCGCCACTGCAGGGTTCGCGATTGCGGTGGGCGTATTTGGCCAATCGATCGTTGGGCAATACGGGAGCCCGATCAAAAAGAGCTTCGATCTTACCGATGCGCGATGGACGGACATGTTGTCGTTCATGCGAGCAGGTGCGCTCGTTGCCCTGGTTGCGGGCGGCCTCGCCGATCGATTCGGACGCCGTCGCGTCATCTTGTATTCACTCCTCGCAATGGCTGGAGCGAACCTGCTCAGCGCATTTGCGCCGGACCCTGCAACCCTCACGGTACTGCAAACCTTCGCACGCGGTTTCGCGACTGCGGCGGGCATTGTGGCAGCGGTCGGCGCCTTGGAGGAAGCGCCGGAACGTGCTCGAGCGTTCGCAACCACGATGATCGCGCTCGCAGGCGGAGTCGGTTTTTCGCTGAACGTCATATTGTTGCCGCTTTCGGATTTCGCGCCATGGGCGTGGCGAGGAATGCTCTTCGTCAGTGCGGCGAGCGCACTCATGATCCGCCGGATCGGCTCACATCTCGAAGAGTCCAAGCGATACGAACGCATTGCACGAGCCCCCATTCAACGGGGACGACTAGGTGAGGTTTTTGGTGCGCAATACCGGCGTCGCTTCATCTTGATGGCCCTCATTGGGTTCTTCATGAATGTGCTGTCTGCACCATCGGCACAACTCACCAATACGTATCTCACCGACGTCCACGACTACTCCAACCGCTTCATCCTGCTGTTTCGTTTCGCCACGACTACTGCGCCCGGGTTCCTTGCGATTGCAGTCTCGGGTCGGTTACTCGAACGGTATGGACGACGCCCAGTTGCGATCGTCGCTCTGAGTGTCGGTTCCGCGATCCGCGCACTGTTCTTTTTGAGCGGTGGGCCGATCTTGTGGTTTGCCTCCGGCATCGGAGACGCTGCCCTCGCTATCGGCGCACTGGCTATCGGCACACAGAATGTTGAGCTATTCCCAACCGAAACGCGGGGTACATCGAATGGTCTTGTCACGGTGATCAGCGTGATGGGCTCTGTTGTGGGGTTGCAGATCGCCGGACGACTGCGCGATCCCTTTGGTGGAATCGGAAGATCCATCGCGTTGTGTGCCCTCGGCACGTTCATTGCGGCTGTGTTGGTTGTACCGTTTCTTCCCGAAACCAATCAACGCGATCTCGACGAGATCAGCCCTTCCGAATTGGAGCCCGACCCATGAGCGACTGCACAACAGTGCTCGACGGTATCGCGTTTGGCGAAGGACCTCGCTGGCGCGACGGCCGCCTGTACTTCTCTGACATGCACCGCGGTCTCGTACTCGCCTTGAACCCCGACAGCACCACCGAAACGATCTGCAGCGTGCCGGAACAGCCAAGTGGCTTGGGGTGGGACCCCAACGGAAATCTCATGGTCGTTTCGATGAGAGATCGACGACTACTGCGCCAAGAGCCCGACGGCCGGTTGACCACGGTCGCGGATCTCCGCGCACTCGCTTCATGGCATTGCAATGACATGGTCGTTGATCAGCTCGGTCGCGCGTACGTGGGCAACTTCGGCTTCGATCTGGATGGCGGTGGCGAGCCGTGCCTCACGAACCTCATCATGGTCGACACGGACGGCGCTGTCATCGAGGTCGCGTCGGAATTGGGGTTTCCTAATGGCATGGCGATTACCCCAGACGGCAGCACATTGATCGTCGGCGAATCGTGGAAGGGACGTTTAACCGCGTTCGACATCGATGCCCGCGGCCACCTCAGCAATCGTCGCGTATGGGCGAAACTCCAAGGCGCGGTGCCCGACGGGATTTGCCTCGACGATGACGGAGCGATCTGGAGCGCCTGCCCATTGTCTGGTCGCGTTATTCGTGTTCGTGAAGGTGGCGAGGTGCTGCAGGTTGTCGATACTGGTCGACCGGCATATGCCTGCATGCTCGGAGGCGACAACGGCACGACACTGTTTGTGTGTACCGCGGACTCGTCGCATCCCGATGAAACCGTGGTGACCCTCTCGGGAAGAATTGAAACCATCGAGGTGGAGCACGCCAGAGCTGGATTGCCGTAGGCGGTCTGTCGTAGCGGGCTTGTCATAGCTCGCTGTGAGCGCCTTGAGCGCGTCCGCTCAGGCGATCAAATGCGCGAATCTTTGCGCGCGCACCGCGCGATTACCTTCAAGTTTCAACACCCCAAGCGCCGATATAGATCAGGAACTAGGGGGAATACCGATGGCAGCACCAGACGATGTAGCCCATTTGATGCGTCGAGCAGGCTTTGGTGCGACCCAAGCCGAAGTCACGACGCTCAGCGCAATGACAATCACCGAGATTGTCGATTTGCTTGTCGATGACGTCGTCACGCCAGACGACTCCAACCCACCAGCGTTCTTCAACGACCCCAACGTGAACGATTGGGAGTGGGAGTACCTCCTGCAACAGTGGTGGCTGGACCGCATGGCAACCGCACCGAAACCGTTGCAAGAACGCATGACCCTGTTTTGGCACGGCCTGCTCTGCAGCGAAAATGCCAAGGTCGGCAACATGGTATTGATGTATGACCAAAACAAGTTGTTTCGCGATACCGGCATGGGCAATTTCCGCACACTCATCCACACCATGTCGCTACAGCCTGCAATGTTGCACTACCTCGACAACTCCTATAACTACAAGGGCAACGCAAACGAAAACTTCGCGCGTGAACTCATGGAGTTGTTTACCCTCGGGGTAAACCAATACACCCAGGGCGACATACTCGCGGCCGCGAAAGCATGGACCGGCTACAACATTCACGACAACGACTCGACCCAATACATCTACTACGACAGTCGTCATGACCACTCACAAAAGACCTTCATGGGCCAGACCCGAAATTGGAATGGTCCTGGGATTATCGACTTTCTTCTGCAAGAGAATCTTGCCAAAAAGACCGTCTCAGCCAAATACATCGTCAACAAGCTCTGGACGTTCTTCGCATACCCAAACCCCAGCGCGAACATCGTCGACGAACTGGCGCAAGTGTTTCTCGACAACGACCTGGAAATGCAGCCGCTGCTCCGAGCGCTCTTTGTGCGACCGGAGTTCTACACGACGACGGCGAAGCAGGGGCTCGTGCGCAGCCCGGTCGAGTGGGTTGCGGCCATATTGAAATACACCGGTCTCACTGCCGACAACATCAACCCACAGTGGTACATGGGTGACATGGGCCAGACGTTGTTCGAGCCACCAAACGTGGCTGGGTGGAAAAACAATCAGTATTGGCTGAATGCATCGGCAATGTGGCAGCGGGCCGATTTCACCGGCAATGTCATCAACCAGCTCTTCAACTGGAGCGATGATCCCAACATCGACACTTCGGTTCGCGATTCGATCATCACCATCCTCGATGGCGGCGGCGCAAATCGCTTCGTCGACGCAGTCGATTACGCCTTGACCGCGTTCGGAATATTCAACCCCTCAGCCAACACGCGACGGCAGCTCATCGCCGCCGTAACCCGCCAATCGCATACCGGGAGTTGGGACCAACGCACATGGTCGAACTTGGTGGTGTTGGTACTGCTCTCGCCCGAATTCAACCTCGCCTGATCCCTGGGGGAACCAATGACACTCACACGTGAACCTGAAACTGCAGAGGTGCTCGCGGCGCTTTCGGTGCCCGAGACGAACCCAGGATTCTCGCGGCGCAGGTTTATTCAAGCCTCCGCGATAGCTGGTGGCGGTGTGGCATTCGCACCCATGCTTTCGCACCTCGAAGCTTTCGCGGCTCCGCCACTGAAGTCGACCGATGCCATCTTGGTGCTCATCACCCTTGGAGGCGGCAACGACTCCCTCAACATGGTGGTTCCACACAACGACAGCAACTACCACGCATTGCGCCCCAATCTTGGCTTCGATGCCGGCCAAACGCTCAATATCAATAGCGCGGTCGGACTCCATCCTTCGCTGGTGAAGTTGAAGCAGCGATACGACGCAGGTGATGTCGCGCTGATTCAAGGCGTTGGGTACAACCCACCCGATTTCAGCCACTTCACGTCGATGGCCTACTGGATGCAAGGCTGGGGCGGCACTTCGCAAAGCGTGCCGACCGGATGGATTGGGCGTTACCTCGACGACCTGCCAAACGCGGCAATTGAATCTTTGTACGCCGTGACGTTGAACACGAATGGAGTGCCATTGCACCTCGTCGGTTCACAAGGCCGCGGTTCGGCGTTGCCGATGTCGGTCGGTGGCCGATTCGGTATCAATCGAAGTAACCAAGACGACGCCCGCTTGTACGACGACGTAGCGGCGATTGCTCGTGCCGGTCGCACCGGCCTCGGGCAATGGGGCGACACCATCGCCCGCACGAACGCGAACGTGCTTCGACTCACTGGTCGTATCGCGCCTGCCTACCCCGCGAACCCCAACAACAATTGGTTCGTGCGACAAATGGAACTCGTCGCTGGTCTCGTCAATCGCAATCTCGGAATTCGAGTGTTCAACGTCTCGCTTGATGGCTTCGATACCCACACTGGACAACTTGCGGGCCATGCCGGCCTCATGGACTCCCTCGACAAAGGAATCGATGCGCTCTTCACGAAACTGAATCCGAGTTGGGCCGATAACGTCATGAGCTTGACGTTCAGTGAATTTGGGCGTCGCCCTGAAGAAAACGACGGGGCTGGAACCGACCACGGAACGTCTGGAGCAGCCATCGCAGTGGGCCCGCGGGTGAAAGGCGGGCTCTACGGGCAAATGCCTTCGCTCGCCAACGCACAGCTAGTCGACTATGGCAATTTACGCAGCCACGTTGATTACCGCAGCGTGTACGCGACGGTGCTCGACAAGTGGATGAATGCTGACGACCATGAGATCCTCGGCAAGACGTACTCGCAGGTGGGTTTCGTCAATTCCCATCCGTGAGGCGACGTCGTTATGTATTGATCAGCCGATTTGCACCCAACCCACACTGCCTTTGCAGAACCACAATCGCCCGCCCGCATCGCAATACAAATCGCCACGCGCCCCACCGTTCGGACGGGTAGATAGCGCGCCCGGCACCAAACGAACCTGGGCGAGCTTCCCAGTGAATTGCGCCCCTCGACCGTTCAGGCTCTTGCCTTCGACGCCAGCGCCCGTGCCGAGAGTGTTGCCGTATATGCACGCCGAAGCACTCGACACATTCGAGATGTAGCCCGCAACCGCACGTCCGGTTCCGAAACCACGACCGAACAGCGCGGTTCCCGTGCCCGACGAGCTGCCATAGACACCAACGCTGGACGTTGTCGACACACCTTCAACACCCGCCTTGCCAGTGGTTGTAGTACCCAGCACTCCTACATTCGAACCCGAAGTGCCTGTGACGCCGATTGCACTCCCGGACGTGCCACTAACCCCGACGCCGGTCGCCGACTCGGCCTGCACCGCCACCCCAGCATCGGCAGTAGCTGTCACCGCGTTGCCCGCACTCGATGTCGCTTCGATAACGGAGCCGCTTCCGTCGTGCGTCGCCCTGATTACCGCGGTCGTGCCATCACCCGTTTGGTTCGTGGCCAGGATCGCGACCGGACCTGAAGTAGTGGAGACTGTTAGGCCGACGTATGTAACGCTCTCGGCAATGACGCCTGACGACGAGTCCGAGGTGCCCCGAACGCCAGCACCTGTGGTCGATATACCCACAACGCCGATGCCCGCGGACGACGTACCCTGAAGCCCGCTGCCAGTCGTCTGCGCAGTACCAGATATTGCGGGTGAGTCGAGCGAATATGCGTCGATCGCGACTGTGGTGGCCTGACCGCCTGTGTCGACATTCAGCACTGCATCGGTGATGCCACTGCCGAGCAAAAATGTGGTCGCGTCGGCGTCATTCGTCACTCCGAGCACGAAGTTGTCACCCGTGTCCGCCGCGGCAGGGTGGGTTGTTGCAACCACGGATCCTGCGATCGCGGCGCCTGCGCCCACTGCCGCGTAGCGCAACATGCCCCGGCGGCTGACCGTGTGTGGTTCTTGGTTGTTACCTCGCCTGCTCTCGCGTTCTTCGAGGAGATCTAAGCGATCAGTCAGTTCAGCGATACGCGCTAGGAGCGATTCGGTTTCCGCAGTCATGATGGATCCTTTCGTCGGAGTCCGTGCCCAAAAAAGCCGCCTTTGGGACGGGCATGGGCGTGGTAATGGTCAGGGATGTTGCGCATGTGATCGTCGACATAGTGCTCAAATTCGAAGAACTTCGTTACGACGGCACTGAGATTCGAATGCATGTGGTCCATGTGCTGTAGTGGGGGTTCGACTCCGTGATGGCGCCACACGACCATCGGCGTAGAGCAGATTTCGCACTCGGCGATCCAGCAGATTTCATCTTCGTGAAACCACTCCGTGATCCTTGCAGCTTCGCAGAGATCGCAGTTGTCGCTGTGGGGCCACTCTGTTGGCGTATTAGTCACCACCGGAACCCTAGACTCGCCAACCACATGAAGGGTCTCATTCTCTCAGGCGGCGCTGGCACACGGTTACGACCAATTACCCATACCAGCGCAAAACAGCTCGTACCAATTGCCAACAAACCTATTCTCTTTTACGGAATTGAGGCCATGGCCGAAGCCGGGATCCGCGAGATTGGGATCGTTATCGGCGAAACCGGCGACGAGATCATGAATGCTGTGGGCGACGGGTGGCAGTTTGGCGTCAACGTCACCTATATCCAACAGGATGCTCCACTGGGCCTGGCGCATTGTGTTCTGATCGCCCGTCCGTTCCTAGGCGACGAAGATTTTGTGATGTACCTAGGCGACAACATGCTCCAGCAGGGTCTTACCGACTTCGTCGAACGCTTCGAAGCGAGCCACGCCGCCCACCCACAACTCGGAACCGCCAACGAACAGGCTGGTCCACCTTCGGCACAGGTATTGCTGACGCACGTCGACAACCCAAGTTCGTTCGGGGTCGCCGCGCTCGACGAATTCGGCGAGATCATTCGTCTCGTTGAAAAGCCCAAAGATCCGCCATCGGACCTCGCACTAGTTGGCGTGTACTTATTCACGCCCCACATTCATACCGCAGTTGATTCGATAGCGCCGTCGCCACGCGGCGAGTTGGAGATCACCGACGCGATTCAGTGGTTAGTTGACAACGGGCATCGAGTGACCCACGACATCCTGACCGGGTGGTGGATCGACACCGGCAAGAAAGACCCGCTGCTCGACTGCAACCGCCTCGTACTCGAAACCCTTGAAGCACGCATCGAAGGCGAAGTCGACGATGTCTCACAAGTGATCGGAAGAGTTGTCGTCGAGGCAGGGGCACAACTCATCAATTCAACTGTGCGCGGGCCGGTCGTTATCGGCGCCGATACAGTCATCGATAGCAGCTACGTGGGGCCGTTCACTTCCATCGCTTCAGGTTGCATCATCACCGACGCCGAAATTGAACATTCGGTCGTGCTTGAACGTTGCCAAATCACCGGCGTGCCGCGACTCCAAGATTCGCTGCTTGGTCGAGACACGATTGTCACCCGTTCAACAGGGATACCCAACGCCACTCGGTTGCTGTTGGGCGACCATTCACACGTCGAAATCCAGTAACCCCTTAACCATGAGGTTGATGTGAAGCTCCTTGTTACCGGCGGCGCCGGATTCATTGGTTCGAACTACGTGCGCTATGTGCTCGCGAACACCGACCACGAGGTCGTCGTATACGACGCGTTGACGTACGCTGGCAATCGTTCCACGCTGCGCGATGTCGACGACGATCCCCGCACATCGTTTGTTCATGGCAACATTTGTGATCCCGGCACGCTAGAAGCTGCTATGCGTGGCTGCGATGGAGTGGTGCACTTCGCCGCTGAGAGCCACGTCGACCGCTCGATCGTCGGATCCGATGATTTCATCAATACCAACTGCTTTGGTACCAACGTTGTCATGGATACCGCGCGTCGCCTCGAGATCGGTCGAGTGCTGCACATCGGCACCGACGAGGTCTACGGATCAGTCGAAGTTGGCTCGTCGAAAGAGGGCGATCCACTCGAACCGCGTTCGCCGTATTCCGCATCGAAAGCAGGATCCGACCTCATCGCATTGTCGTATCACGCCACTCATGGTCTCAACGTCGTGGTCACCCGATGCACCAATAATTTCGGTCCGTTTCAGTATCCTGAAAAAGCGATTCCGCTCTTCACCACCAACTTGCTCGATGGCAAACAAATTCCGTTGTACGGCGACGGCCTCAATGAACGCGATTGGATATATGTCGACGATCATTGCTCGGGTGTACATCTCGTATTCGAACAGGGCACACCAGGAGAGATCTACAACATTGGCGCCGGAAACGAGACTACGAATCGAGTGCTCGTCGACAAGCTGCTTGCGTTGCAAGGCAACGATGAAAGCAGCGTGCGATATGTCGAAGACCGCCTCGGTCATGACCGCCGATACTCAGTCGACATCGCGAAAGTCACCGCGCTCGGCTGGAAACGGCAACGCTCACTCGATGAAGCGCTCGAAGCAACTGTTGCGTGGTACCGGGACAACCGTTGGTGGTGGGAACCATTACGGGCGCGCACATGAAATTCGCGATAACCGGGGCCGCAGGGATGTTGGGTACCGATACCACCCAGACGTTGCAGCGGCTCGGTCACGATGTTGTCGCTTGGACTCGACACGATCTTGACGCGACCGACGGCACCGCTGCCCATGCCATGATCACCGCCATTGCCCCCGATGTTGTAGTGAATTGCGCAGCATTCACGGCCGTGGATGCCTGCGAAACAGATCGCAGCAGTGCCTTCGCTGGCAATGAAACTGCGGCTCGCAACGTCGCTGCAGCCTGCCTCGCTTCCCGCTCTCGCCTCATCCATATCAGCACTGATTACGTCTTCGACGGCACCAAGATCGAGCCGTACACAGAAACCGACCCGACGAATCCGCTGTCCGTCTACGGTGAGTCGAAACTCGCGGGTGAAACCGCCGTTCTAGAAACCCTCGGCCCCGACGCCACCGTGATTCGCACTTCGTGGCTCTGCGGACAGCACGGTCCCAATATGGTCAATACTGTGTTGCGGTTGGTAGACGCAACCGGCCCGCTTCGCTTTGTTTCCGATCAACGGGGCTGCCCCACCTTTTCAGCTGATCTCGCTGAAACCATCGAATTGCTAGCAACGACGCAGGCCGCTGGAATCTTTCATGTGACCAACCAAGGCGCTGTGAGCTGGTACGAATTCGTGGCCGAAATCGTGGCGCAGGCGGGCGGCGACGTGTCGCGTGTCGAACCAATACCAACATCAGCTTTGCAGCCGCCACGCCCGGCCCCGCGGCCACGGAATTCCGTATTGGATAACGCCGCGATGCGCAGCGCTGGATTGCCGATGCTCGACGACTATCGCTTGGCACTTTCGCGACTCATCGCAACGTTGCAGTAGCTCACAATCCACCGGTCGCGGCGATCGCGCCGAGTCGGAAGCTGATCCGAGGGAGATCCTCAAAGTCGTCAAGCAGGACGCCGATCTGTCGCTTGGCTTCGCCGTCGCGCTGCGAACAATTCTCTAACCACCGCAGGCTCGCCGAAGCGTCCTCGCTCGGTGGCGGCTGCGTGCCGTTGGCGAGAACACACCGACGTGTCACCGACTGCGCCAACCCTTCACGGTCGCCACGAGTGGACCCAAGTGGATCGACGACCGTGAGCTCACGAAACCCCTTTGGCATCGGATCCTTGTGGTTCATTAATCGAAGTTCGTACTGTGCGAGCTCCGGATGCGCACGCTGCGGCCCGAAACGATTCCGCGAGTCAACGTCCACGACCACCGCAACGCCGTTCAACAACAACGCCACGGCGGTCTCGTCACGGGCGTAACCCGAGGGCGTCAACAACTGACCACCGACTTCCGACCTCACCAGGATCGGAGCATCGAGAGCCCGTAATTCCGCGGACACGCGCGCCGCCGCAGCGTCAAACGCCGCCGGGCCGCTATCCGCTCCGAGGTGCGCCCGGGCTGCATCCGCCGTAGAAAGCGCACCGACGCCAACGAGCACCGCTATCGCCACCGCACAACCAAGATTTCTTGCCCTCGGTACGGTCGCGAACAGCACAACGAACGACGCGAGCCACAGCAAGAGCCCAAATGCTCGATAGGGCATGAGGATCCACACGAAGAACGGTCGCGTCAAAGTACGCAGCGACAGTAATCCGACGATGCCAAACGCTGCGACGAGCGTGACGAGCTGTAAAGCCAACCACTCGCGACGACGCCACGCAACGACACCCGCAACTGCAAACAGGATGAATGCGATTGGCAATACCGGGCCAGCTCCGACATCGACGAATGGCGAAAATGTTTCCTTCGGAACCGAGTTTGTAATCCACGGAGCATGCAGGCCGCTCTCAATTCGCAGCGCACCGAGCGCATCGCGGCCACCCAGGGTTTCACGGTTCTCACCGAAATACGACAACGCGGCTCGCACGTTTCCAGGCGAATTCGAGAGCTGTTCGATGATCGACGGCGACCACAGCAGTATTGCGAGCGCTACAAGCGCTAAGACCGGCTTCGCGATCGACTGCGCAACCTCAGTTCGTCGCAGACGAACGATGCCTATCGCTATTCCAATAACGGCAAGCGCGATCGCAATGGTCGTCACTGATGCGTACGCCTGCGCCAGCAGGGACGCGACCAGCACTGTGGCGAACCAACTCCGCACGTTGCCAGTGGATGCCTCGTAGGCAACCACAGCGAGCATCACCAACAGCATGACAGAAATGCTGGGCTCCCACGGATCCGTCAACGTGCGCATTGACAGCGCGTGGAAAGCGACCGCGATCAGCGCGGCAGCCACGGCGGCCGCAGCGTCGCCGTGCAGCCGGCGCATAATCAGAATCGTCGCGATTGCCGCGGCGCAATTCATCACCACAACACTGATTTGAATCGTCGTGAATGACTGCCCGAAGAGACGATACGGAATCGCTAGGAGATAAAAATACAGCGGGCCTGCTTGATTCCAGCCGTACCGCTGATAGCTCCCCAACAATGGAGTATTGCGAGTGAACACGTCCCGGGTGCGAAGTTCGATCAGTGCGTCGTCGCCGTTCATTGCGGGATGATCACGGCCAATAAGGCGCACAATGACAACCGCCACCGGAAGCAGTAGCAGGCCAAGCACCACGGGCATGCACCAACGCCTCGTTTGCCCCGGCGTCACGGTCTCGGATTCCTCCGCCGTGGATTGCGAGGGCATGCGTGCATCCCAATGAATCTAGAGGAGATGCGCCCATCCTCAACTCATCTAGTGGGGTGCGATGTCTCCCGGCTTTTCGATCTCGTCGAGGTTGGGTTTTGCGGGATCAGATTTGGGCAGTGATTTCGTGCCGAGGTCGTTCTCCGCTAAGAGTTGATCAATGATCAAGGATTGCACGACGATTTCGACTCGTCGGTTGGTGGCTTTGCCGGCTTCGGTATCGTTGCTTGCGATTGGGTGGGTATCCGACCAGCCGGTCGGTCGTAAACGTCCCTGGTCGATGCCGCTGACATCGCGGAGAAACAACAGCACCTCTTCGGCCCGAGCCGTCGACAACCCCCAGTTTGATTTGAAGACCGAGTTTGGGCCGACGGGATCAGTGTCTGTGTGACCTTCGATGTAGAGCGGGTTTTCGAGATCCTTCAATACCGCGCCCACAAGTTGCAATAGCTCTCGGCCTTGGGCCTGAAGCGTTGCATCACCGGAACGAAACACCAACTTGTCGGTAAGTACGCGCACAACAAGTCCGCGTTCCTGCAACTCAAACGTCAGCTTGTCGGAGAGACCAGCCTTCGCGGCCTCACCCTCAATGAGGTCTTTGACCTCCTCAAGCGTGTCCTGCTCCGCATTTTTACGCTGCTCAAGTGCGACTTGTTGGTCGGCAATCTTTTCGAAGAACTCTGTGCCCCGTTCCTTTCCTTCTTGCAAGTCGTTGCTGGATCCGCCTTTCCCATTGCCGCCGTTGACGGAGTCTGCTTTTGATCCAGCGAATACACCGCTCGTCAACTTCTCGCCGCCAAGCGCATCGTTGAAGCCAAGAGCAACCTTTTTGAACTTAGCTTGATCCACCGAAGACATCGCGAACAGCGCAATGAACATAGCCATGAGCAGTGTCAACAAGTCGGCGTACGGGATAACCCAAGCCTCGTGGTTGACGTGTTCTTCATGTTCTTCATGCGGTTCATCGTCGGCGTCGTGGCTCATCGCTAGGCAGCCTTGTCAACACGGGCCGACGGCGGAATGTGGGCGCTCAAGATTTCCTCGACGACCCGAGGGCTCGTGCCCGCTTGGATCGCCATGATCCCCTCCATCACAAGCTCCATGTGCGCTACTTCATACACGTCGAAACGCTTGAGTTTGTTCGCAAACGGCAAGTAGATGGCGTTCGCCAAGAACACACCCCAGAACGTGGCAACGAATGCCGCGGTAATACCGTGACCGATCAATGCAGGATCATCGAGGTGGCTCATTGTGGCCATCAGACCGAACACAGCACCAATAATTCCGAAAGTCGGTGCGAACACGCCTGCGTTGGTGAAGAAGGCCTGACCCGCTTTGTGTCGTTCTTTCATTTGGGTGATTTCGGCGCGTAGCGTCTTTTTCAGCGCGTCATGATCGGTGCCATCCACCGCGAGTTGCAAGCCCTTTTTCAAGAAGGGGTCATCAATGGTCTTCGCGGCTTCTTCGAGCGCGAGGAGGCCTTCAGCGCGGGCACGGTTCGTGAGATCAACGATGGTGTCAATCGTCTGTTGCGTGTTGTGTTCGGGAATGCCCTTCATCGCGATAGAGAAGTACTTCCCCACGTTCTGGGTCTCGCCAAATGGGTGCGACATAATCGCAGCGCCTAGGCCTGCCACGAACACAATCAGAATGGCCGGCACGTTGGTAAAGAGCATCACGACGTCGGCGCCCTTGAGCACAGCGCCGACAAAGACCCCCACCACGGCCATTGCAAGGCCGACCATCGTTCCTTTTTCCATCTTGTTCCCGCCTCCGTGTGGGATTACCGCCGTGAGTGGTATCGACACCCAAACGGATCACCTGGAGATGAGATTCGCACCGATATCTGCGAGGCGTGCCCTAACTGTGGGGACTCACGCGTCGAGCGCGGCCCGAAGTTCAGCAACGAAGGCGCCAGCCTCATCGGGGCCGCCCGACTGCAGCAACCGGCGCACCAACGCCGAACCAACAATGACGCCGTCGGCGTACTGCGCAGCCTCATGGGCCTGCTCGGGAGTCGAAATCCCGACACCAAGCAACGCAGGGCGATCCGTGACGGCCTTCATCCGCTCCCCCATGATCTTGGCGCTGCCCGCCAACGAGGTGCGCTCGCCGGTGATACCCATCAAGGAAACGCCATAAACAAACCCCCGCGCACTCCGGCAAATATCGAGCAGCCGAGCGTCGGTGGTGGTGGGCGACGCGAGGAGCACGCACTCGACGTTGTGTTCCGCGGCGGCTGTATCAAAGCCACCTCGCTGCAGTTCATCGAGGGGTAGATCCGGCAGAATGCACCCAGAAATACCACTGGCTTCCAGCGACGCTGCGAAACGATCATGGCCCATGCGATACACAAGGTTGTAGTAGGTCATCACGGCGAGCGGAATTCCCACGTCGATATCCGCGGCCTGGCTGATGACGCTCTCCGGCGTCGCGCCGAGGTCGAGGGCGCGTTGCGACGCCTCTTGGATTGTCTTGCCGTCCATCATCGGATCCGAGAACGGAATCCCGATTTCTACAGCATCGGCTCCATTGGCAGCGCAGGCGCGCACCACATCGATCCAATCTTTACCAAGACCACCCGTGACGTAGGGAACCAAGAGCTTGCGCCCAGTGGCGCGCTGCGCCCGCAAGTGGGCTTCGAGGTGGACTGTCATAGTTCCCCCAGCCGGTCCATCAGCTGGGCCGCGTCTTTGTCGCCGCGTCCCGACAGCGTCAATAACACCGTCGACCCGCTCGGAATCGATCGTCCGGCCTCACGTGCGAGCCATCCAATCGCGTGCGCCGGCTCCAGTGCCGGCACGATGCCTTCGGTTTCGGCGAGTAGTTGAAAACCGGCGACCGCTTCATCGTCGGTGGCGTATTCGTACCGCGCCATACCGAGCTCCGCGAGGTGCGCATGTTCCGGGCCGATCCCGGGATAATCGAGCCCTGCGCTAATCGACGTCGCTTCCACTACCTGGCCGTGCTCATCTTGAAGAAACAAGCTACGCATACCGTGCACGATGCCGGGCACGCCCCGATTCACCGCAGCCCCGTGGTGGCCCGATTCGAGACCGAGACCACCCGCTTCGACACCGATCAACACTGAATCGGGGCACTGGGTCACGAACCCGGCGAAGGTGCCCATCGCGTTCGATCCCCCGCCAATGCAGGCAACCACGTACTGGGGATCTTTGCCGTTGAGAATTGCGCGACATTGTTTGCGGGCCTCGTCGCCGACCACCCGTTGAAATTCACGGACCAACCAGGGAAACGGATGCGGCCCCATGACCGAGCCCAAGCAGTAGTGCGTGGTTTCGACGGAGGCAACCCACTCACGCATTGCATCATTCACGGCGTCCTTGAGCGTTGCGCTGCCGCTCGTGACCGGCACGACCTCAGCGCCCAACAACTTCATTCGCCAAACATTGAGAGCTTGTCGTTCAACGTCGACCGCACCCATGTAAACCGTGCAATCAAGCCCGAAGAGTGCTGCTGCGGTCGCAGTCGCGACACCATGTTGACCGGCGCCGGTTTCAGCAATGACGCGCTGTTTCCCCATACGCCGAGTGAGCAGAGCCTGACCCAACACGTTGTTGATTTTGTGCGATCCGGTATGGGTCAGATCTTCTCGCTTCAACAGAACTCGCACGCCCAGCCGATCCGACAGGCGGTGGCACTCGGTAACCGGCGTTGGACGTCCGGCGTATTCACTCAGCAGCGTGGCGTATTGCAGTCGAAATTCATCGTCATGCCACGAGGTACGAAACGCCGACTCAAGCTCTTCAAGCGCCGGAATGATCGATTCCGGCACGTAGCGACCCCCAAAATCACCAAAGCGACCGTCGGTCGTTGGTTCAGGTCCTGGAGGATCGAGTTCTACGGCAGTGCCGCGAGATGGAGCGTTCATCACAATTCCCTCAGTAGCGAAGGCGACACTCTACCGACCACAACGTTGCATGCCCCGGCGCAATAGCCGGGGCATGCAACGTTGTCTCGTGGCCCAGTCGCCCTAGATCAGAAGCCAAGAGCCAGGAACCACTGGAGTATGGAATTCAGGCTTTGGTCTCGGTGAACGGATTGCTCGTCGGGTGGGTTTCGCCAGACCCGAGCACAATTCGGTTCAGCGCAACCCTGTGTCCGTTGACAGTTACGCCAAATTTCACTGACGCGCTGCACGGCACTCGGATGTCGAGACCGTCGAGATGACCGCGGTTCGTCATCTTGAAAACGATCTTGTGTGGTGAGACCTGTCGGATCACATCGCCGCGTTCGGTACGAATCGCTCGGTAGCTGATGGCACCTTCGGTGACGGAAATCGAACCGACGTACACAGCTCCCGGTCGAGCGGTGCTCATACGCAGGCTAAATACATCGTTGTCAGTCTTGCGAAACACCGCGACGCCGCTCATGCCTGGTTTCGCACCCGCTGGCACACCAAGGGTCCGGCTATTCCACGTACCCGACGGGCATTGCGTTGCTGACGCAGGCGACGCGGAAGCAGTCGTTCCGACGAGTGTCGTACCTGATACCAAGGTTGCACCGAGGATGGTTGTAGTGACGAGACGTTTCAACATGACAGGTTCCTTTGTGGGATCGGTGAGTTCGTCGTCGTGTGGCGACAACAGAACTATCGAAGAACCATGTGGTGATCAGATCAGCGCCGCATGAAGATCTCATCAGCCATTGTGAGCATTTTGTGATCTCCGCGGCCAAACCGAGGCCGGAACCCGCTACGAATCAATCTCCCAATTAAAGGGCCGGGGTTCATCGTCGAGGTCGGCGAAGCTGCTGCCTGCGCCATCGTCGGGCCGATGCGTGGCACGTGGCTCCACGTATTCGTCTTCGGTCTCAGTAGCTTTCGCAGCTTCAA
This sequence comes from Actinomycetota bacterium, assembly GCA_005773635.1. Lineage (GTDB taxonomy): Bacteria > Actinomycetota > Acidimicrobiia > IMCC26256 > PALSA-610 > F1-120-MAGs023. The sequence goes on along the minus strand of SXHN01000054.1, from coordinate 37,427 downwards.
TGAACAGTCGTAACTTGCGAGGGTCTTTACGGCCGGGCCCAGCTTCTACGCCAGTAGAAACGTCGACGCCCCAGGGCCTCACCTTGTGAATCGCATCCTCGACATTGTCGTGCGTGAGACCTCCGGCGAGCAGGAGCCGCACTCCGCCGGGCACACTTTCAGCGAGGTGCCAATCGAACACCTTGCCGCCACCTGGATTCACACCGTCGAGCAGGAGAATGTCGGCGGGGCCATTCGCAGCAGCTTGAATCGTGGGGTCGCCCGCTGCGAAGGCCTGGATCACAAACTGCACCCGTTGACGGATCCAACGCACCTCGCGCAGCGGTTCATGTCCGTGAAGCTGCGCGCCGTGGAGGCCAAGCTTGTTGACGATTTCCGACACGCGCTCTGGGCGTTCGTTACGAAACACTCCGACGGTCACGATCTCGTTTGGAAGACGCTTCACAATGTCACGCACCGTGTCGAGATCGACTTGGCGACGACTCGGTGCGAAGACGAAACCCAGCGCATCGGCTCCCAAGGCCGTAGCCAAGAGCGCGTCGTCTTCATTGGTGATGCCGCAAATTTTGACCCACATGTTCGTTACCTCCGCACCGTGCAGCTTGCCATGTCGCGGCACAGCAACTCCGGATGGTCATTGCGTACGAAAGCTTCGCCCACCAAGACCGCATCGAATCCGGCATCAGCCATGCGTTGTGCGTCGGCAATCGAGCGAACTGCAGATTCTGCGACGGCGACACAGTCCGAAGGAATCAGACTCCTCAACGCTTCTGCAATCGAAAGGTCTTCACCGAAGGTCTGCAAACTTCGACTATTGACGCCAATAACTTCGGCTCCGCAAGCCAACGCTCGATCAAGTTCGGATTCGTCGTGGGTCTCGACCAGCACACCAAGACCTAGCTCTCGACCTAGCGTGTGCAGGTCGTGCAATGCGGCATCGTCAAGGGCAGCAACGATCAACAGCATGGCATCGGCACCAACCGCGCGGGTTTCGTACACCTGGATTTCATCGATAACAAAGTCTTTGCGCAGCACTGGAAGCCCGCAATGCGCACGTGCCAACTGCAAATCCTCAATGCTGCCGCCGAAGTACGGTGCATCGGTGAGCACGCTCATGGCACTCGCTAGCCCTCGTTCGTACATCTGTGCAGTGACCTCAGCGTTGAGATCCGGCGACAATTCCCCTTTACTCGGGGACCGGCGTTTGCACTCGGCAATGACGGCTAACGAACCGTCTTCGTGGCGCAAGCTTTGTGCAAAATCTCGAGGTTGCGATGCCGCGAGCGCGGTGCGCTGCAATAACTTCCGAGTCGCAGGGTGACGCAACACGGTGACCTCATCACGTTTCGTGGCGAGAATTTCGTCGAGAATGCCCATGATTCGTCGAGGATACTGGCCCAGGCTAGACACAAGACCTTCAATACTTCACAAATCCCTCACACATACATCACTGCTTCGACAATAAGGATTTGGGACGATAGAGAGGTATGGAACGGGGCACAATTCTGGTGGTCGACGACGAGGCGAACATCGCCGATCTCGTCGAGCTCTATATCGCTCGCGAGGGCTACCGCGTGCTGAAGGCCAACTGCGGCGCCGGTGCCTTGGCGGCGGTTGATCGCGATCGCCCCCGCTTGGTCATCCTCGACGTGGGGTTGCCAGACTTTGATGGTCTTGAAGTATGTCGCCGCCTCCGCGCCCATTCTCCGATCCCTATCATTTTTCTGACCGCCCGCGACAGCGAGGTAGACCGAGTGCTCGGCCTCGAACTTGGTGCCGACGACTACATCACCAAGCCATTCTCGCCGGCGGAACTTGTTGCGCGCGTGAAGGCTGTGCTGCGCCGGACCGACGGGGCAGGAGGCTCAACCGCTGAACTCTTGCAGGTTGGCGAGGTGATCGTAGATATCGGACGACGCGAGGTACGCGTACGCGACGCGGTTGTGGCGTTCACTACGAAAGAGTTTGAACTTTTGCACTTTCTCGCGGAGCGTCCTGGTCGGGCACTTTCACGCCAACAGCTGCTCGATGGTATTTGGGGCTACGACTGGTTTGGAGATCCCCGCACCGTTGATGTGCACATTGCGCAAATACGAAAAAAGATCAACACGGCAGTGGAAATCGCGACGGTTCGAGGCATTGGCTACCGGCTCGAACATCGACGATGAAGCCCTTGCAAGCGCGGCGCGGCACGCTTCGCAATCGGTTACTCTTCAGCTTCGTACTTGTAGCGGCCGGCGCACTGACCCTCGCAGGCACATCGACCGCGTACTTCATCAATCGCGGCGCAGAACAGTCGGCGACCGACGAGATCCGCCATAAGGCCGATAACATCGCCGCCGTTTCGGCCAACATCGTTGAACGGATGCAAGCCCCTGGCTCTGCCAAGGCGACGAGGCAAACGCTGGGGATCGCCGCATTTCTGAACCAACTTCGCGCTACGGCTCGGGTTGCCGACGCTCGCGTGGTCTTCATGAGTAACGGCAAGGTCCTGACCTACGCGGAACTCAACGCGGTCGGGCGGCGCGACCCGCGGCGAGAGCAAGTTCTCGTGGGCGCTGAAATCGGCGCCGAAGCACTCGTCGCACTTCCCGATGGGATCACCGCCGCTGATCTCCAACTTCGCGAAGTGGCAAAAGGGGCAACCAGCACGCTGAGACGCAACGACACCGCATACCTCGCAGCTTCGATCGATATCCCCGCTTTGCGCTTCGCAGTTCCGATCGTCATTCTAAGCGAACCCATCGATCGTGCCGGCGTTCGCAGGGCAACTACGGCCTTTCTCTTTTCAGCAGTCGTAGCACTAGGTGCTTGCGTGATGATCGCGGCGTGGTTGAGTCGACGCCTTACTCGCCCGTTGCTCGCTATTGAAGCCGCTGCATATTCCCTCGCGGCCGGGGATCTTTCGGCTCGGGTTCACGTTGATGCCGATGCCGACCGAGAGTTAGCCGACGTTGCCATGACGATGAACCGCCTCGCCCACGACTTGGATGTTGCTCGCAATGCTGAACGCAGCTTCCTTCAGGCTGTGAGTCACGATCTCCGAACGCCGCTCACATCGATTCGCGGATACTCAGAAGCTTTGGCCGATGGCACGATTGACACTACCGATCCTGTAGCAAGCAAACGAGCGGCCGAAGTCATCACGGCGGAAGCCAATCGCCTTGAACGACTCGTGCGTGATCTCCTCGATCTATCGAGGCTTGAGAGCCGCGAATTCACCTTGCGTGCTCAACCGTGTGATGCTGTTGAAGTCGTCTCCACAATTGTGGAAGCGTTCCAACCGCGGGCTGAGGCCAGCAGCCTCGTGCTCGATTTCAACGCAACGCACACCACCGTGGCGTGCGACCTCGACCCCGAACGCCTCGGCCAGGCAGTCGCCAACCTGGTTGAAAACGCTTTGAAGTATGCGCAACACCACGTAAATGTCACCTTGACACATCGCGCAGACCTCGTCGTCGTCGATGTAGTCGACGATGGCCCTGGCATCGAGGAACGCGAGCGCGTCAAGGTGTTCGAACGTCTCTACACCTCTCGCAAAACCCCTGGAAGAGCCGTCGGGACGGGCCTCGGTTTGACGATCGTCGCCGAACTCGCCAACGCAATGGGCGGAACGTGCACGCTCCTCGATGACCACGAGAAAGGTGCGGCATTTCGACTGCAGGTGCGCACTGGCACCGCGGCGGTCAAATCCAGCTAGAAGGTTCCGAATTTGTCGTTGGCTTCAACGGTGTCGGGTACACCCGTCGTGTCTTGCACCCACACCGCGGCACCGGAACCCGCAGGATCAAGTCGATTGCCATCGGTGTTGAGTATCGTCACTGCACCCGAATTGGTAGCAGCTGATCCGTCCTCGTAGGGAGCGCCTACGGCCAAATCGTTCGCTCCGGTCCCTCGGTAGTCGCCGGAAGACAACGCGTACCCAAACAGATCTCCCGTCTCTGCGCTCCCCGGCGCTGCACCGATACCTTGGCAAAATAGTTGCGGATTGAACGAGGTCAACGAACCACTTGAGCTACGCATGACTACGACACAGCCCGCGTCGGTGATGCCCGCTGCATCCTCATTGGCGACACCGATCGCCAGATCCACATCCACTGCGTCCGTCGAAAAATTCGCCGCAACGAGCGAGCGTCCGAATTTGTCACCAGTCTCGGATGTATCGGGGACTCCAGCAGCGCCTTGATACAGCGTGCGGGCGGGCGGCGCGACCACATCGACCAACCCTTGCGCGGAACCGCCCAAGACGATCACGTTGCCAGAGTCGATCTTGGAACCGACGTCTTCGTTGGGAACGCCGACTGCGAGGTCGTCGGCATCATCGTTGCCAAGGAGGCCGCCCGACGTGAGGGCGAAGCCGAAGCCATCGCCGACCTCCGAGCTGCCCGGAACACCGACCGAATTCTGGGTGAGAACCACCGAGCCACCCGCGATCAATCCCACACTGTTGTTGGCAAGCACTGTGACTGCTCCGGAATCGCGCATGCCGTCGGCATTCAGGCCCGGCGAACCGATCGCAAGCTCTTGGGCAAAGTCTGTGTCGCTTGTCTTGTTGAAATTGCCAAAACTCAATGCCGAACCGAATGCGGCATTCGTTTCGGGCGTACCCGCGACGTTGCCCAGCCCCATCCGAAACCACGCGGCGTCGTAGGTTCCGCCGCCAGTTTCGCCAGGTTCGTAGAGCACAGTCACTGATCCTGAGTTCGTCGTCGTTGGTCCGTCGTCGCTCGGTGCACCTATGGCAAGATCTTCGATGAAGTTGCCGTTCGCATCTCCGATTGCAAGCGCAGTCCCAAACAATGCTCCAGCTTGGTTGTTCGAAGGAACACCTTTGGAGCCCCGCGTAATACGCGACGTGCGATTGGTTGTGAATCCGCCGGCAGAACCGTAGAACACGTACACCACACCAGCATCGACCAAATTCGAAAGGTCCACTCCGGGGGCCCCGACTGCCAAATCATCACAGGTGTCGTCATCAAGGCTGCCAGATTTTACGATGGCTCCGAAGCGATCGCCGTTTGCGCCCGTCCCTGTTGCCCCCATTGCACCGATCCGCAGCACCGTCGCATCGGGTTGAAGGCCTGCATCCGAACCCCAAAACACTTGGACGATGCCGCTCGCGACAACACCAACGGTCTCTCCCGGCACTCCCACAGCCAAGTCCGAGTATCCATCGCAGTTGAAATCGGATGTGGCGCCAAGCGCCGCGTAAGCAGGAGCAGTACGCAGGTTGGCCGCGGCGAAGCTCGTCGCGCCGAGCGCTGCAACCAGTGCAACTGCGGTGGTTCGTCGCATGTCAACCCCCCGTTGGGTTACCGCACTCGGGCGAGTACAGACACCCATTGTCGGCAAATGCGACCTGGATCCTTAATCGGCAGATGCCGAGTTCGTGGGCTCTGAAGGAAATCTTTGCTCTACGGCGGCCGACGAGCCACCCACACTCACTTCAGTCCCCACGTCGACAGTGCGGCGAATCGTCGCCAACGCAACGCCATCGAACGCGGCCACGCTCGTGACTTCGCCTACGACCGTGCCTTGACACTCGACCGAGTCGCCGACGGTGAACCGAGCGGAGCTATCGCTAGCTCGCAGCAGCCGCACAAAACGATTGACATGGCCACGACTGTCGATGCGGCATACAAGCTCTTGGCCCACAAAACAGCCCTTGGTAAAACTGACCGCGTTGACTTCTAGTTGCGCTTCTTGCGCAATGGTGCGATCGTTGATGTCGACGCCTTGGGTCACAACGCCGTAGCTGACGCGTGCGGTTTCATACACACCTTTGGTCACCGCAAGGGCACCGTTCGCGACCATTTCGTCGACGGCCGCAGTGAGCTTCACGCGTGGTCCTACCCAATCGACGCCAGCGACGATATCCCAGCTATTGGGAACGAGTACGCCGTCATCAAGGGCCATCACCGACCGCGAAGCGTCGTAACCTGTGACCTCGACTGCTCGAGGCCCCCGCACGCAAGCGACCACGAGATCCGTGGAAATTTCGAGGTCGACTTTAACTCGAATCTTGAACCGGGCGAGGCCGTCGTGCAATGCAGTGCCCACTCCCGCGTCTACCAGCAGAAGCCAATGCTCCTCTGAGATTACAAACATCCGCATCAAGGCAATGAGCTTCCCTTGCGGTTGCAGAAGCAACGCGTCAGTTGCCTCGCCGGGTGCCAAGTTCGCGACGTCTTGAGATACAAGGCTTTGCAGGAAACTCCGAGCGTCGATACCACGCACGCTCACAACCTCTTTCAGGGTTGTAAAGACTGCAGCACCTGTGCGAAACGCTGCGAGTTGTGCCTGCTCTGTTGCGGTGGCAGCGATTGGCGTGCCATCAAATGTTTCTGGCATCAGATCCCGTCTAGTGGAAAGAGGTGTTGCGCCGCCGCGGCAGCATTGAGCAACGCCCGTGCTTTGTTGTTGCATTCAAGATCCTCGTCGGCAGGATCCGAATCGACGACGATGCCCGCACCGGCTGAAACCGAACCCTGTGTCCCGTCAAAAAACATCGTTCGAATCGCGATTGCGGTATCCAGGTTGCCGGAGAAGTCAAAGTATCCAACCACTCCTGCGTACGGTCCACGTTTCGTTGGTTCGAGCTCATCGATGAGTTGCATGGCGCGAACCTTCGGGGCGCCGCTGACGGTGCCCGCAGGAAACGTCGCGCGCAGCACATCGACGGCGGTCTTGCCTTCAGCCAGCGTGCCTGACACCTGGCTTGTCATATGCATCACGTGGGAGTACCGCTCCAACGTCATCATTTCATCAATCTTTTCAGTGCCGAACTTAACGACGCGACCAACGTCGTTGCGCGCCAGATCGACCAGCATCACATGTTCTGCGCGTTCCTTAGGATGCTCCAACAGTTCCGACGCAAGCCGTTTGTCGTGCTCTTCGTCGCGACCGCGCTTTCGCGTTCCGGCGATTGGCCGACTCACGACATGACCATCTCGTACTTGCACGAGCGCCTCGGGTGAGCTCCCGACGACCGCGGTAGTGCCTGCGCGCACAAAGTACATATATGGAGAGGGATTCACCACCCGCAACACCCGATAGAGACCGAACGGATCGCAGGGTTTATCAAGGTCGAAACGTTGAGCAAGTACCACCTGAAAAATGTCGCCTGCCAGTATGTACTCCTTCGCGGCTTCTACGCTGCGCGAATACTCATCGAACGAAGTGCGCCGTGTATGGGACGGCAACGCATCGTCGCGCTGAGGCGGACACACGCTCGCCATTGGGGCAAGTGGTTCGGCGAGCCGGTCTACATTGGCGTGTAGCCGTGCACGAGCTGCGAAGTACTGCGCCGCGAGTTCGTCGGAATCAGTCGTGTCAGCCACGTAGACGTTTTCGATGAGAAACAGTCGCTGACCGAAGTGATCAAACGCGGCAACGCTTGCCGTGAGGAATAGCACCGCGTCCGCGTGTCCAAGGTCATCAGACGGCACCGCGGGCAGCCGCTCGATCTCGCGGACCAGGTCGTATCCCATGTATCCGACGATGCCGCCGTGAAACGGCGGAAGTCCATCGATGACCGGCGATCGGTACTTCGCGATTGCCGCATCGAGTATCCCGAGGCTCCCGCGGTCAGTCGGGATGTCGTCGAGTACCGCGCCATGGACTTCTACGTGTTGCCCGCGTACAGTGAGCGTCGAAATTGGGTCCCACCCAAGAAATGAAAACCGGCCCCATTGCTGGGCATGTTCCACCGATTCCAGCAAGAAGCCATCGCCGGAACCTGCGAGTTTGGTGAATGCCGACAACGGAGTCTCAAAATCTGCGAGGACTTCGCACCACACCGGAACAACGGTGTGCTCGCGGCAATAGGTGAGAAAATCATCGAGCGACGGGCTTGCATCGCGCGTGGACACTTGGACGTTGCCGCGATGGGTCATCGTCGGCCAGGTTCGTCGCCGCCGCCGAACGAACGAAAGAAGCAGCTACGTTGGCCGGTGTGGCACGCGCCCGCACCAACCTGATCGACCTCAAGCAAGATCACGTCCATGTCACAGTCATAGGCCGCGGCGCGAATGAACTGGCGATCTCCAGACGTTTCGCCCTTACACCAGTACTCCTGGCGACTCCGGCTCCAAAACCACGTTCGACCAGTTTCTAAGGACGTTCTGAGCGCGTCACGGTTCATCCAAGCCATCATCAGCACGGCTCGCGAGTCGACGTCTTGCACGATCGCTGGCACAAGCCCATCGCGATCAAACGAAACCGCGTCCAGTTCGGCAGGAGTAAACGAGATCGGTGTTGCTTGCGGATCAGTCACGACGCCTATCGTACCGGTGAGCAACCTCGGACTCACGAGCGAATACCAGTGATGCGCGAGACTCCAAGGATGCCCACGTTTCCTTCACCCCAAGCCCCGCGACATCCAACGACGCTTTCGGCCCATGGGCATGATCGCCAAGATGACTGGTTTTGGCTTCGGGATCGTGATTCACCGGAGGTGCTCGCGTATCTCACTGCCGAAAACAACTACGCCCAACAACGCCTCGCCGAAGCAGTACCTCTCCAAGAAACGCTCTTCGACGAATTGCGCAGCCATGTACAGGAAGACGATGTATCGGAGCCCGTGACTTGGGGTTCGTGGATCTACTCGACCCGCACGGTCAAGGGCCAGGAGTACGCGGTGCACGAACGGACATCACTCGCCGGAGGCGCGCCCGCCATCATTCTCGACGAGAACCTCGAAGCTGGCGACAATGACTACTTCTCGGTCGGCGATATCGCGATCGACCCACGACATAATCTGATGGCGTACACGACCGATGTCACCGGCGGAGAGCTCTACACACTCGCAATACGGGACCTGGCCGATGGTGCCAATGGTCAAAATCTGGTTGATCGAATCGACAACGTGTACTACTCGCTGGCATGGTCGGCCGACAGCCGCATTCTGTTCTACACACGCACCGACGATGCCATGCGGCCGCACCAAGTCTGGCGGCACGAGCTCGGCACCGACCAGGAGAACGACATCTTGGTCTATGAGGAAGACGATGAACGTTTCGACGTTGGAGTAGGTCGGAGTCGTAGCGGTAAATACATCTTCATATCCGCGAGTTCGCGTATTACGTCTGAAGTTCATTTTCTCCTCGCCAGCGAGCCAAACCATGAACTACAGCGCATCGCTGAGCGCGTTGATGGAGTCGAGTACCACGTAGATCACTATCGCGATCAGTTCGTGGTCTGGACGAATGCCGGCGGGTGCACAAATTTCGAGGTCTACCTCGCCCCGACCAACCGCGACTCCCGTAGCCAATGGACCAAACTCATCGATCACGACCCTGAGGTCAGGATCGTCAACGTCAGTGCATTCGCGAATTTCCTTGTGTTGTATGAACGTGTCAACGGCCTCGAACGGCTCAGAGTGCGGCACCACAACGACGCAGAGTTGGTCACAATCGACCTCCCTGATCCGGTCTATACGGCTTGGCCCGGATCAAATCGCGAATACACAACATCGACCTTTCGCTACTTGTATTCATCGCTCGTGTGCCCCCGTACCGCGTTCGACTACGACGTTGCGACTCGCCAAAGCACGGTGGTGAAGCAGCAGCCTGTTCCCAATTTCGATGCATCAAACTATTGCACGACGCGCGAATGGGCTCGGGCGCTCGATGGCACGTTGGTTCCAATCTCGATCGTACATCGCACCGACGTTGCCGTAGATGGAACTGCTCCCCTGTTCCTGTACGGATACGGCAGCTACGAGTCGTCGGTCGATCCCGCCTTTAGCAGTGACATTCTTCCGCTTCTCGACCGCGGATGGATCTATGCGATTGCGCACCCACGCGGCGGTGGAGAGATGGGGCGCGGCTGGTATGAGACAGGCAAACTCGGCTACAAGATGAATACCTTCACCGACTTTTGTGCTTGTGCTGAACATCTCATCGCCAAGCAGTTCTGCGATCCGACCCGCATCGTGGCCCGCGGAGCGAGCGCGGGCGGGCTCTTGATGGGTGCAGTCGCGAACCTCAGGCCCGATCTCTGGAGCGGCATTATTGCAGAGGTCCCGTTTCTCGATGTTGTGTCAACGATGTCAGACGCGACCATCCCCTTGACCGTCAACGAGTGGGAGGAATGGGGCAACCCCACAGTTGAGTCCGACTATTGGACGATGCTGGCGTATTCACCGTACGACAACATTGCCGCTGGCGTGAGCTATCCACGGCTTCACATCACTGCTGGATTGAATGATCCTCGCGTGCAATATTGGGAACCCGCGAAGTTCACAGCCAAGATGCGTGAACTTTGTCCGGATGTCAATGTGGTGCTGCGCACTGAGATGGGAGCCGGCCACGGCGGCCCGTCAGGACGCTACGAGCAATGGCGAGAGGAAGCTCTGCTCCTAGCGTGGACGTTCGATACAGCCGACGCGGCGAGGATGCAAGCCAAACCGAAATGATTTGGCCTGGCCGTGCCTGACCTACGGGCGACCACTACGGGGCAAAAGGCATCGCCACCGCAAGCTGGCGCGAATGCGCCAGCAGCCGGCCGTCGCGACTCCAGATCTCACCGTCTTCTTCCAGGAAGCCCTCTTGCACCACGGTGGTGCGAAACATACAGAGCAGCCAATCGTCGGCTCCAGCATCGAGCAACGGTAATCGCGATCGGAAATGCACAGTCAGATCGATTGTTGGCACCACCATTGGCTGTTGCACCCGGCTGAAAATCGGCGGAATCCAAGCATCAGAAACTGCGGCCGCGGCACATGCATCCATCACGTGAGCATCGCTAAATCGAATCCACCCGCCCGCAAGTGCCTGGTCTCCATCGGTGCGGGGCGGCGAGCCGATCGCCCAACGCATGTCATAACGATCGATCAACGGCGGTGGCGTGAAAGACGGCGCATTCACAGAACCCTCCGCAGACTGATTTGGCGGCGTCGGTGGATGTTCGGAGCACTGTTCGGGCGGTGGCGCGACGGGCCGCGAGCGGTCTTGTACTTCAGGTCCGGGCCAGGCATCGGAAAACGCACCGATGGCGAACGCACATACGCGATCGTTTTGCATGAGTCGGGCGGTGACTGTTGTGATTGATCGTCCCGCACGTTCGATCGTTGTGTGCACGACAACCGGGCCCTCCGCGGGTGGAGCAGTGAAATGCACCGTCAGTGAACGCGGATGGCGAGATTCGTCGGCGACCGCTGATTGCATGGCTCGCAACACGATTGCCGCGACGTAACCGCCGTTCGGCCCGCGCACGATCCACCAACCACGGTCAATCGTGGCGCCGAAACGTCCCTCGCCAAGACCGGTAACGGCAGTGTCGCGAGCGAATCGACTTGTCATGGGCAATGAACCTACAACCTGCCCCTAGCCTCCGCGCATGGGAGAACACGGCACCTTTGTTACGAGCGACGGGATCACCATCGAATATGAGCGCGGGCGGCCACCAGCGGAGGTCGAAGTGCGAGCCGGCGCGGTGCTGTGCCACCCGCACCCAGCGCATGGAGGCACGATGCAATCGGTCGTAATTTCACCGCTATTCGAACAATTGCCAGCTCTTGGCATCGACACCTTGCGGTTCAACTTTCGAGGGGTCGGCGCTTCGCAGGGTTCTTTTGATCATGGCATCGGCGAACAACTCGACGTCGCCGATGCAGTAGCGAGCCATCGAGATTCGGTGCGCCCGAATACCCCGCTTGTGCTGATCGGATTCTCATTTGGTGCCGACCTTGCAATGTCATGCGTCGGCGCTCAGGTCGACGCGTACTGCATGATTGCGCCGCCGTTTCGCTTTGCGGACTCAAGTTCCGAGTCGCATGCACTCGCCCAGGACAACCGACCGAAACAAATCATCTTGGCGGCAAGAGACGACTTTCGAGATCCCGAATGGGTGTTGAACCACACGGCGCAGTGGCGGAACTTGCGCAGCCAATCAGTTGCGGGAGCGAATCATTTCTTTGTCGCCCGCACTGAAATCATGATGGCCGTCGTGGCCGATTTCATCAATGAACTCACCACAGCTTGAGCCGCGCGACAACGATCGGCGCAACTGGGTCAATGAGGCAACCAGCGTCTGCGACCGACAGCTATGTCACGGGTTCAGCTACCACCGGCCGTACAACGATGCCACGGTCCGCTAGGTAGTGCTTCGCGTCAGCGATGGTGTGCTGACCGAAATGAAAAATCGACGCGGCCAAAACGGCTTGTGCTCCACCATCGGTCACTCCGGCGCACAGATGTTCCAAGGTACCGACGCCTCCGCTCGCAATGACGGGCACCGGCACCGCGGCTCCAAGTTGCTGCAGCAGCTCGATGTCATACCCAGCGTGGGTGCCATCGCGATCCATGCTGGTGAGCAAGATTTCCCCTGCGCCAAGACGACACACTTCGCTCGCCCATTCAATGGCGTCGAGCCCCGTCGCTGTACGCCCGCCGTGAATCACAACTTCCCAACCGTATTCGGGCCGACTGGCGTCACGGCGACGGGCATCAATCGCCACGACGATGCATTGATTTCCGAATTCGCTCGCGCATTCGTCGATGAGTTCGGGCCGTTGCACAGCAGCGGTATTGAGACTCGCCTTGTCTGCCCCGGCCCGCAACATCTTGCGAACGTCGGCGACACTTCTAATCCCTCCACCGACAGTGAACGGAATGAAAACCTGTTCTGCGACCCGTTCGACCACGTGCACCATTGTCTCTCGGTCGTCGCTTGATGCGGTGATATCAAGAAACACCAACTCGTCGGCGCCCTCGGCGTCGTAACGGGCCGCCAACTCGACGGGGTCGCCAGCGTCGCGAATCTCAACGAATTTGATGCCCTTGACGACTCGTCCGGCGTCGACATCCAAACACGGAATTATTCGGGTCGCGAGCATGCCGCCACTCCTTGCGCGGTCGTGAATCGTCCTTCATAGATCGCCTTACCCGCGATGGCTCCTACAAGGCCACGGCCGTTGACCTTGATCGTTCGCAATGCCTCGAGATCGTCGAGGCTCCCAACACCACCACTGGCGACCAACGGAATCGCGGTTGCGGCCAGCAACTCAACGTACAGGCCAATATCGGCGCCTGTCAGCAACCCATCAACGTTGATCTGAGTCACAACGCATGCACCCACTCCTGCACCATCGAAGGCCTGCAGCATTGCGCCCACGTCGCAACCGGCGCCCTTGGTCCAGCCGTGAGTGCTCACTTCTCGTCCTCTGACATCGAGCCCAACGACCACCCGGCCCGGTCGGGCAGCGGCTATCTCCGCGACCACTTCAGGATGTTCCACTGCTGCGCTCCCAACGATGACGCGCGCTACGCCGAGCGCAAAACGAGATTCGGCGTCGGCAAACGATCGCACGCCTCCTCCCGTTTGCACGTCGCACAGCGGGGCCGCGCTGCAAATTGCTTCGATCGCGGCGAGGTTCGGACTCCCGCCATCGCGCGCTGCCTCAAGATCAACAACGTGTATCCACCGAGCACCAGCATCCTGGAAGCCGCGCGCAACTACAGCAGGATTATCTGAGTACTGCGTCTCATCCGCGTAGTCGCCTTGACGCAATCGCACCACATTGCCGCCCCGTAAATCGATTGCGGGAAATAACTCAAACGTCATGGTGAGACTCCGCAATGCGTTGCGAAATTGCGCAATATATGCAGCCCGGCCGCTGCGCTCTTTTCCGGATGGAATTGAGTTGCCCATAACGTGTCTCGTTCGACCGCACATGCGAAGCGAGTGCCATAGTCGCACCATCCGCTGACAACATCGAGATCTGTATCGAAGGCCGCAAACGTGTGAACAAAATAGAGCCACGGTGCCGCGTTCAGACCCTGAAACATCAACGAGTCGACCCGAGTTTCCACGGTGTTCCAGCCGATCTGTGGGAGTTTCACTGTGTCAGGAAGACTTCGTACCCAACCTGGCACAACACCTAAACCAACGATGTCAGGCGACTCATCGCTGCCCCCGAACAACATCTGCATCCCCACGCAAATCCCAAGAAACGGACGCTCATCCATTGCACACTCTGTCGCGACCGTTTCGAGATCGGCAGCGCGCAGCGCTCGCATGCAAGCGCCAAAGTTGCCAACTCCGGGTAAGACCACGCCGTCCGCGCCCGCGATTTCGCGCGCGTCGTTGGTCAATACTGCGTCCACTCCAAGATGAATAAACGCCTTCTGCGCGCTCGCCAGATTGCCGATGCCGTAGTCAATGACTGCAATGCGAGGCGACCCCCGGCTCACAACACGCCTTTGGTCGATGGAACACTTGTGCCTTCGAGCCGTACCGCATCCCTGAGTGCGCGAGCGAAACCCTTGCACGACGCTTCGATAACATGATGGCCGTTCTTGCCTGCGAGTGAGCGAATGTGCAACGTCATGCGGGATCCGTCGACGAGACCCTTCCAAAACTCTTCCATGAGTTGTGGGTCGAACGTACCAATCCATTCCGCTACCGGGTCTACGTCGTACGCGAGAAACGGGCGACCAGAAAGATCGATCGCGGTCTGAATCAATGCTTCATCGAGAGGTACCAACGAATTCGCGAAACGGCGAACGCCGGCCTTGTCACCCAATGCCTCACGGATCGCAACGCCAAGCGAGATCCCCACGTCTTCAACCGTGTGGTGTAGGTCGACCTCAACGTCACCGGTAGCTTGAATGTCGAGATCGAGGCCTCCGTGTTTGCCGATCTGTTCGAGCATGTGGTCGAAAAACGGTATTCCAGTAGACACCGTGATGCGGTTTCCTTCACCGTCAAGATCGACCTCGACGTGAACGTTCGTCTCTTTGGTAACCCGATCTTGTGTGCTCGCGCGCCGACTCATGTGTTGCCAACCTTTGTAAGTGCCGCGCGCAGCGCGACAAGACAGTCGTCATTTTCTTGCGAAGTACCAATCGTGATCCGCAAACATCCTTCGACACCCGGCCACGTAGAAAAATCGCGAATCAATACTCCCTGATTCACCATCGCTTGCCACACTGCCCGAGCGTCGTGATGGACGCGAATCAGCAAGAAGTTCGCGCCCGAAGGAACCACAGAAACGCCATCGAGTGCATCCAGTGCAACGAACATCCTGCCCCGCTCCTCGACCAGCGCAGCAACTCGCTCCAGCATCTCTTGTCGGTATTCAAGTGCCAGCGTGCCCGCGATCTGCGTCGGAGTTGATAGGTGATACGGCAGCACAACTTTTTCCAGTTCGTGCACCACCCATTGCGGTCCGATGCAGAAACCCAGACGGGCGCCAGCCAGCGACCAGACCTTCGAATAGGTACGCACCACAACCAGTGCGCGTTCGTCAGAGACCAATTCGAGTGCGCTTCGAGGCGCGAATTCTCCATACGCCTCGTCGACCACGACGAGCGCACCAACGGTCGCACACGCATCCGCGATTGAGGTCACGGTCGCGTGCGGCTCCACCGTACCCGTCGGATTGTTTGGGCTGCATACAAACACGATGCTGGGGCGATCGCGCAGAACGCGCGAGCATGCGTCATCCACATCTATTGAGAAGTCGTGGTTGCGCGCTCCAACGAATACAGCCGTCGACGTAATCCGAGCAATGTGCGAGTGCAGCGCGTACGTCGGCTCGAAGATCAGCGCCGATCGCCCCGGTCCGCCGTAGGTGAGAAGCAACGTCTGCAACACTTCGTTGCTCCCATTGGCAGCGAACACTCGCTCGCTCGGCTGACCTAATGCTTTGCCGATCGCAGACCGCAACACCGTGGCGGAGCGGTCGGGGTATCGGTGGTAGTCGCCGCTGGCAACTTCAGCGCCCAAACGGTCGAGAAACGCTTGCGGCGCCGCATACGGCGACTCGTTGGTATTCAGCCGGACGGTGACATCGAGTTGGGGTGAGTGATAGCCCTCAAGTGCTCTCAGATCGTCGCGCGGCTGCGGCCTCATATTCATCGAGGGAGCCGCCGAAGCCGAACGGACTGAGCATGGGCATAGAGACCTTCGGCGTCGGCGATCGTCGCCGCATAGGGGCCGACGCGATCAAGGGCCGCTTCATCCATCGTTACGACGTGCACCATCTTTTGAAACGTCGCGACTCGCAACGCACTTGAGAACCGAGCCGTCCCACCGGTTGGCAACACATGATTCACACCCGCGACGTAGTCGCCAATCGCAGCAGGAGCCCATTCCCCGACGAATACGGCACCCGCGTTGCGAACCATTGAAACCGCGTGCGCGGCATTCGAGCACATCAGTTGCAAGTGCTCAGGAGCAATTGTGTTGCTCACATCGAGTGCCTGGCGTATGTCTTGAACAATCACGCACCGTCCGCCCACGCCGAGGGTGCTCTCGATTTCATCTCGGCGTGGCGCGCTGCGTGTCAGCGATTTCAGCTGGAGATCGACTTCATCGGCGAGCGCCGCATTCCACGTAATCAGGATGGCGCTGCCCCCCGGTCCGTGTTCCGATTGCGCCAGCAGGTCGGCGGCAACAAACTGCGCGTCCCGCAACCCGTCAGCAATAATCACAACCTCGGAGGGACCCGCAATTGAGTCGATTCCAACGGCACCGATCACTTGGCGCTTCGCCTCGGCAACGTACGCATTGCCTGGCCCAACGATCACGTCGACTGCCGCAATCGATTCCGTGCCGTACGCGAGCGCAGCGATTGCCTGTGCTCCACCGACGCTGTACACCTCGTTAACGCCCGCAATCGCCGCCGCGGCGAGTGTGGACGCCGGAATTGCGCCGGAACTATCTGGAGGGACGCACAACACGACCGCGGGCACACCAGCGATCTTGGCGGGAATCGCCGTCATCAACACCGTCGACGGATACGCCGCACGCCCGCCCGGAACGTACAGTCCAGCCCGCTCGACCGGAAGCACGAGTTCCTGCACGTGCACGCCGTTGCGCTCGTGGCGACCCGAGTGCTCACGTTGGCCTTCGTGATACGCCAGTATCTGATCGCGAGCGAACTCCAATGCGATCCTCAGATCCGGATCAATCGAATCGAGGGCAGTTTGCAACTCGTCGGCGTGCACCTTCAAATCCTCGACTGCGACACCGTCGAATCGCTTGGTGTACTCGCGCAATGCCGCGTCCCCGCCAAATCGCACCGTGTCGATAATCGCGGTCACATCGGTTACAAGCTCAGCCTGTGCCGCGTCCGACTTCGGCGCGTGCATCAGCGCCACATTGAGGTCACCTTCGTATCCTCGGAGATCAAGTCGAGCCAACATCCGTTCGATGCTACGCGCCGGGGTCGAACCGGGCGATTGGATTGTCGCGGCCTTGGTTTGCGTTACGGCCAAAACGCGACCAATCTTGCTCGCAATGACTGCCGCATCCGACCTCGCATTGCTTTCAAGCCTCCGCTCCCAACTCGACGAACTCCAGCTCCGGGTCACGACAATGGCAGACAGCTACGCCAGTACCCCCGATTCGCAGATTGCCGCCGAACTCTTTTCAGGAGAGCGAGCCTTGCGAACCGCAGGCCGGACGCTCGACCGGGCCAGCGATCTGCTGCGCCGCACGAGCTAACGAATCCCGTTAAAAATCGTCGACCATGGCCGGCCGAGGTCCACTGAAGGCAGCATCCAGCAGCGCAACTTGTTCAGGCGTCGCGCCGTCAAGCAAACCGCTCGCCGCCAACGTGCGGGCCGAATGCAATCCGCTGTACATCGCCGCAAGTCCATTGGCGCTGATTTCGATCGGCCCTGCACCGCCGGCCGTTGCTTGCCCTCGGCCCTCGGCGAAATCCAGCGTCCATGCGCCGTTGTTGGCGGGAACGAGCGGATCGTTCACGTGTAGCGATACCGAGCCTTGCACCCCAAAATTGAAACCGCGGGCCGCGATGGCGCCGCGAACATCGAGTATGCGCAGCATCCATTGGTGTTGGTGCACCAACGATACGCTCGCCTCCTCCAGGTGCAGAAGCAACGAGTCCGGCACCAGGCCTTGCGTCACGACTGTGGCTGCTTGCGCTCGATGGGCGCCGAGATGTCGCCACAAACACCGTTGAGCATCCCAGTCGAGCGCCGCAAAATCGTCGACAGTGATCGCGTAGCCGACCCGCCCTCTGCGCTGTGTATAGATCACATAGCCCACGATCGCATCGTTTCTCGTCGCGACGTAGCAGTACGAACCGACATCGAGTTCAAGGCGTTGATCCCACAGGTATGCCGGGCGAGCCAATGAACCCGGTCGCGCCGATGCCCACCGCAAATAAACCCGCTTCATTGCATCGTGATCGCCACGCACAGATCGTCGTTCCTGGCTCTGCGAAATTTCGAGCGCCGCAAGCGAACTCGTTGAGAGTGAGTACCAACAGCGATCGCCTGCGAGCTCCCAGCCCGCTCGGCGATATACCCCAATCGTCGCGGGCCCGAGCGAGGATACGACTTCACCGTGTTCGCGCATCTCGCCAATTGCATGGCCCAACAAACTCGCGGCGATTCCCCGTCCCCGATGTTCGGGCAACACAACTACCGCGCCGATGCCCCCCATCGGGACTGGCCGACCACCAAAGAACTGACCGAAGGGATACTGCGTGATCGTCGCCATCAACCGTCCGCGCTCGTAGGCTCCAAAGACGCGATGCGTGAGGTTGGCGCCACGAATGAGATCCGCGTGCCGGGCGCCGTAAGGAGGCGCGAATCCGTACCCCTGTTCTAGGAGCCGAGCGTGATCGTCGAGATCGCCATCCGTGGCACAGCGAATTTCGAAGCCCGGCGTGGTTTGGATAGACGATTCGCTCATAAGGCCCCGCGTCGATGCTGTGTCGCCGATGATTTCTTCGCTGGCTTCGTCACAGCTGTCGTTTTGGTTGCGACTCGCTGTTTAGCGAGCTTGGCCGATTTCGCCACGGTACCGAATGTCGTCGCGGACGGACAGATCGCGGCGAGGGTGCAATCGTGGCACCTAGGCTTGCGAGCATCGCACACTTGGCGACCGTGTTCGATGAGGCGCAACGAAAAGTTGCCACGATCCTGCGGTTCGACCATGTCGTTGAGTTCCATCTCAATTTTGACGGCGTCGGTTTCGCGAGTGAGGCCCAGACGCCGCGACAAGCGCGTGACGTGCGTGTCCACGGGAAGCCCAGGGAGATCGAACACCACCGCCCGTACGACGTTGCCCGTCTTGCGTCCCACGCCGGGAACCGTGACCAAATCTTCGAGTGCCTCCGGCACTTTGCCATCGAAGCGTTGCTCTATCGCTTGTGCCATCCCGATCAGGCTCCTGGTCTTATTGCGATAAAAGCCAGTCGATTTCACCAACGTTTCGACTCGATCGGGGTCCGCGGCCGCCAAATCTCCGGGTGTCGGAAACTCAGCGAAAAGCGCTGGCGTCACCATGTTGACGCGTTCGTCGGTGCATTGCGCCGACAATATGGTCGCCGCGAGCAGTTCATACGCGTTGCGGTGGTGCAGCGCGCACACAACATTTGGATATAGCTCAGCCAGCAGTGTTTGAACAGATTCGCCACGTTGGCGTGCTCCACGGGGTCGGGCCATGGTTCCGGACAGTACCGTGGAGGCGTGCCGCATTCCACCACCCCTCCGCAACTTCGGCGCGACCGCGCTCTCGCCAGCGCCGATGCCGCCCTTGTGGGCGCCGAGTTCGTCCGAGATGCTCCCTCACAATTCAATGACTCCTTGATGGGCGACCGGCGTAACCCGACCCCGGAATCATTCGACGTCCTTGCCCCCGATGGGTACCTCCACGCGATGCTGGTGCGCACCAACCGACCAGTCGCACCCAATAGTGGCGATACACCGGCCGAGACTGTGCGTCTCGAATGGAACATCGGCGTTGAAGCCCCGCACACAACCCTGTCAGAGCTTCTCATGGGCGCGTCCAGCGAAATCGCGGCTCGCGGCGGCGGGCTCGTGACGTGGTGGCGGGCTGGTGCGACCCGAGCCGATGATCACATCGCCGCTCGTGCCGGTTTTACGCGCGATCGGGAGCAATACCAACTTCGGGTATCGCTCCCGATCTCCTTCGACCCTCAGCACGCACCTATGCCGAACATCACCACGTTTTCTAGCGACACCGACGCCGAAGCATGGCTTGTGGCCAACAACGCCGCATTTCGGACCCACCCTGAACAGTCGGGCTGGGACATGTTGGCATTGCGACAACGCATGGAAGAGCCTTGGTTTGACCCAGAGTTGTTTCTCGTCGCACGCGACGAACCCGACGGCCCGATCATTGCGTTCAATTGGCTCAAGATTCACGACGCGAATACCTACATCGGCGAACCGAGACTCGGCGAGATATACGTGATCGGCGTGACGCCTGAAGCACAAGGCCGGGGCCTCGGATACTCACTCGCCGGCCTGGGACTGCGCGCACTTCATGTGCGTGGAATTTCTACCGCGATGCTCTATGTGGCGGCCGACAATCACAATGCCATCGCTTTGTATCGGCGACTCGGCTTTACGGTGCATCGCACCGACGCCGCATATTGCGCAACCGTGACAGCGATATGACGAGTCGCTACAACATCACCGCTGAAGATCTGGCAACCCACCTTGTCGCGCTCGGCGAACGTCCGTTTCGAGCGAAGCAGGTGTGGGAGGGCCTCTACGAACAGCGCAAACCGCTCGAAGACTTGACCAACATCGGTGCGGATCTCCGAACGCACCTCGACGCATTCCTACCGCACTCGTTGACCGAACTGACGCGACGCGAGGGCGACAACGGCACGACCGTCAAGTGGCTCTGGCGAACCCAGGACGGCGCTCAGATCGAAACTGTGCTTATGCGTTATCGCGATCGCGCAACTGTATGCGTATCATCGCAAGCTGGATGTGCCATGGCGTGCACGTTTTGCGCGACCGGTCAGGCAGGGTTCGAACGACATCTCGACGTTGGCGAGATCGTGGAACAAGTATTGCGTGCGCAGCATGCCTCGCCACAACGAGTCAGCAACGTGGTGTTCATGGGGATGGGCGAGCCTCTCGCCAACCTCGACGCAGTTTGGGGTGCGACGCAACGATTGCATCAGGACATGGGCATGTCGGCACGCCACATCACGATCTCAACCGTTGGCATCGTGCCAGGTATGCGGAAACTGGCAGATCTTGCGCTGCCCGTCACACTCGCGGTGTCGCTGCACGCTCCCGACGACGAGTTGCGTAGCGAACTGGTGCCGATCAACAAGCGCTACCCAATCGCAAGTGTCATGGAGGCGGCTCGGGAGTATGTCGCGCGCAAGGGACGGCGAGTCACATTCGAGTATGCGTGCATTGAAAGAGTCAATGACCAGCTTCAGCGAGCCGAAGCCCTCGCGGACCTCCTTCGCGGATTTCCCGGCGGCGCGCATGTCAATCTGATCCCGCTCAACAGCACCGACGGCTACGGCGGCACACCGGCAGGAGCGATGCGCATTCAGAATTTCGCCAACGCGCTCACCGATCGAGGAGTCAACGCCACCGTACGGCGTAATCGTGGCACGCAGATTGACGCCGCATGTGGCCAACTTCGGTCGCGAAATCTGGGATAATGGCGCCGTGAATACTTCCTGGCAATGGTTCAACAAGACACTTCCGGTCACGCTCGTGAACGCACAACTGCTGTGTTACATCACCGCAGTCTTGAATCTGATTCAGGGCGGAGCGTTGAGTGGAGCATTACCGCTCTTGTTCACATTGGGGCTCATTGGTGGTGCGGCTGGTATCGCCAACGAACAAAAGTGGGGCTACGGGCTGGCCCTCGTTGTTTCGGTCAGCATTGTGGCACTCCAATTGATCCTGTTACAGCTTGAAGTACTGCGGTTTCCTTGGATTTTGAACTTCATGTTCGATGTCGCAATCGTGGCGCTGTTGGTTCACCCAATGAGCCGAAACCACCAACGAATCTGGTTCAAGTAGCCCGACGTGTGCGACACGCTGTGTTCGATTCGACCGCACGCAACGTACTTCGCCAAGAACAGCGACCGGCCCGTGGGCGAGCCGCAATTACTGCACTGGTTTTCGCCGCGGAGCGCTTCAGCTACCCGACGGCTACGGACGCAATACCTTGACCTTGGACCCGACCCTGGGGCGTACGGCTTTTTGGGTTCGCAGCCCACATGGCTTTGGGGCGTCGAACACGGAGTCAATGAACACGGTGTCGCCGTCGGCAACGAAAAGATCTGGACGACCACCGACCCACGGACGAAACCCGAAGCGCTGCTAGGGATGGACATTGTGCGGCTCGCGTTGGAGCGGGCCTGCACGGCCGCTGAGGCACGCGAGATCATTTGCGCGCTCGTCGCGAGCCACGGCCAAGGAGGCAGTGGTGAGCCTCACCACAACGTCCCCTACGACAGCAGCTTCTTGGTCGCCGACGCGGAGTCGGCATGGACAATCGAAACCAACCATCGAGCTTGGGCCGCTCGGCGTGTTGATGGACACGGCGCAATCAGCAACCGGATCTCTCTTGCGCGCGATTGGGATCTTTGTAGCATCGATGATGCTTCAGGATCGCCGATCGACATCCAGACCTGGAGGCCCGACAACGTCCCAACCCATCACGCTGATCATCGTCTGTTGGTGACGCGACAGGCAGCACTACTGGCTCGGAACCCTGGCGACATTGCGGTGGCAATGCGCGACCACGGCGGGCCGAGTTGGGGGAATCCGCTACAGCCCGCAGATGTGCCCACGCCAATTCCCGCCGAAGTCGGCGCCAGCGCCGAAGGCGTCACGGTGTGCATGCATGTGCGCGATTACCAAACGACTGCGGCGTCGATGATTGTTGAACTCCCGCGCGATTCGACCTCTGATCCGCGCAAGCTACAGGTGTGGGCAGCGCTCGGCAGCCCCTGCGTGAGCATTTACGTACCGGTCATCGGTCCACAGGTACCGATCGAGTTCAGCGATCTTGCCGTCTGGCAACGATTCGACCAGCTGCGCGTCATCGCCGAAGCCTCGTCGGGCGCCGCCGGGGATATTCGGGCCGCCTGGGCGCCGATTGAGGCCAATTGGTGGCTCGCGGCGGAGGCTCATCGCGCTGCCCATGGCACGGCGTGGCAACCAGACGCGATCGAGATTCGTGCTTCGTTCGCCTCGGTGTTCACAAAATTTGCAGTCGGTGCTCAGCAATAGTCGCGGGCGAAGCGGCAAGATTCCCCTGACGGCCGATAGCACCGATACGTTCGCCTCCGCATGGAGTTCAACCTGGCCGACCTTTGGGAACTCGTGGTCGACTCGATCCCAGACCACGAGGCAGTCGTCGACGGCCATCGCCGGTTCACCTATTTGGAGTTGGACCGTCGAGCCAATCGATTGGCGCACCAACTTGCAAATCTTGGTGTAGGCCCTGGCGACCACATCGCGCTCTATCTCCACAACTGTGTCGAATACCTCGAAGCAATGATCGCGTCGTTCAAACTGCGCGCCGTACCGATCAATGTCAATTATCGATACGTCGCTGATGAATTGCTGTATCTACTTGACGACGCCGACGCTGTTGCGATCATTTACCATCCCGAGTTCGCGACCCAGGTCGAACAGGTCATGCCTGCATTGCCTTTGCTGCTGCACACCATTGTCGTCGATAGCGGCTATGACGCGCAGTTGCGTCATCTCGATGATGGTCGCGGCTTCGCACCGAGGTCGGGCAACGACCACTACGTGTTGTACACCGGCGGCACTACTGGGATGCCAAAGGGAATCGTCTGGCGCCACGTCGACTTGTTCTTCGCGGCCCTGGGAGGCGCAGGCAACGGCCGAACACCTATTTCTTCGCCAACGGATATTTCTCAACGGTGCATGCACGGTCGCATTCGAGTCGTCACGGCCTGCCCGCTGATGCACGGCAGTGCACACTGGATGGCTTGGTCGACGCTGTTGACCGGAGGATGCGTCGTGTTGACCGACACCCGTCACTTCGATGCCGCGACGGTGTTCGCACTCACCGTTGCTGAACAGGCAAATTTCATAGTGATTGTCGGCGACGCTTTCGCGATTCCGATGGTCGATGTGCTGCGAGCAACCGATTCGCCTCTTACTTGCCTCAACGTAATCGTGTCTGGCGGTGCCGTACTGTCGCCTGCTGTCAAACACGCCTTGATCAAGGAACTCCCACAAACCATCGTCGTCGATGGCTACGGCGCGTCCGAGACTGGCGGGCAAGGCCAGGCAGTGACTGCGCTTGGGTCGCCCGCCGAGGCCACCATGTTTCTACTTGACGAAACCACCGAAGTTCTCGACGAAATGACGCTGCAAGTTGCCGAAGTCGGTACCAGCGGGCTCCTCGCTCGACGCGGACACATACCGGTCGGCTACTACAAGGACGCGGACAAGACTGCCGCCACGTTCCGCACCGTCGCAGGCGTGCGCTGGTCGGTGCCGGGAGATCACGCGATACGCAATGAGAACGGGACTGTGACGCTGCTCGGACGCGGATCTCTCTGCATCAACACGGGTGGCGAGAAGGTCTACCCCGACGAGGTTGAATCTCAATTGAAGGCCCACCCGTCGGTGTTCGATGCCGTGGTGGTCGGCGTGGCGCACGCTCGCTTTGGTGAGCGAGTCGTCGCGCTGTTTCAGCCGAGAGCGACGTCGACCATCGCAGATCTCGATACTGAAATGGCACTATGCGCCGATATTCTCGACAGCTTGCGATTGCACCTCGCGGGCTACAAAATTCCCAAGACTCTGTATCGTGTTGATGCAATCCAACGTTCGCCCTCGGGCAAACCCGACTACCGGTGGGCCTGCGAAACCGCCACCCGCCTCGCGAGCGAAGCGTCCCCGCCAGGGGCGGCGTCGCGGAGCAGCCGAGCCGAGCGAGCAATAGACGCGAGCGAAGCGTCCCCGTTGTGAATCGTCTGGCGGCGGAAACAAGCCCCTATTTGCGCCAACACGCCGACAATCCAATCGATTGGTATCCCTGGGGCGATGAGGCGTTCGCCGCTGCTCGCGACCGTGGTGTGCCGGTCTTTTTGTCGGTTGGCTACTCCGCTTGCCATTGGTGTCACGTCATGGCTCACGAGAGTTTCGAGTCGACCACCACGGCCGCAATCATGAATCGGTTGTTTGTCAATATCAAGGTCGACCGCGAGGAACGCCCTGACATCGATGCCATCTATATGCAGGCAACCCAGACGATGACTGGTAGCGGGGGTTGGCCGATGAGTGTGTGGCTCACACCCGACGGCGCCCCGTTCCATGCGGGCACGTATTTTCCTGCGCAGGATCGCCACGGTTTGCCGTCATTTACTCGCGTCGCAGAAGCCATCTCGCAAGCCTGGCATGAACGACGTGATGAGGTAGATGAACTCGCGACGAACCTGACAGCGGCAATCACAGTTGAATTGCCGCAGACGCCGCACGAATCGGTCACAGCCGAAACATTCGACAACGCAATCGCGACGTTGCGCAGGGATTTCGACGTGGAATGGGGTGGCTTTGGGCGCGCACCGAAATTCCCGCAAGCTGCAACCCTGTCTCTGCTCGCGCGCCACGACCCCGACACCGCGATGCTCACTACAACCTTGGACGCGATGGCGTGCGGGGGTATCTACGACCAAGTTGGCGGCGGATTTGCTCGATACTCGACAGACAACGAGTGGTGTATTCCGCATTTCGAAAAGATGCTGTACGACAACGCTCTGTTGATTCGTGCCTACACCGACGGATGGCTTCGCACGCGCAACGATCGTTACCGTCGCATCGTTGCCGAGACGATCGAGTGGGCCATGCACGAACTCCGCCATCCTGATGGAGGTTTCTTCAGCGCGTTCGACGCAGATAGCGAGGGAATCGAAGGCAAGTACTACGCGTGGAGTGACGCCGAACTTCGCGAAGCCTTGGGTGAGCAATATTTCGAGTTTTCCAAATTTTACGGGGTGAGTGAGCGGGGCAACTTCGTTGATCCGCACTCGAACTTTTCTGGCAACGTGCTGCATCTCGCGGACCGAGAGCACGAGCCTTCGCCCGCACTCCTAGAGGCTCTTGGTCAACTGCGCGAACGTCGAGCGTTACGGGTGACCCCAGGCTGTGACGACAAGGTCCTGCTGGCGTGGAATGCGATGATGGTCCGTGCTCTCTGCGAGGCGGGTGCGGCATTTGCAGAGCCGCGATGGATTCACGAAGCCCGCCGCACCACCGAGTTCCTGATGACGAACCTGCGCCGCGCCGACGGTCGCTTCCTGCGCACGTGGCAAGCAGATGCCGCGCCGACCGACGGTTGGGGCCTCAACGGCAAGGCCCGGCTGCTGGCGTACGCGCAGGACTACGCCGCGCTCGCAGAGGCGCTCGCATCATTGTGCGAATATGACTGCATCGAATGGCTCCCAGCCGCATGTGAGGTAGCCGATGAATTGATCGAGCTCTTTCACGATGATGTGAATGGTGGCTTTTTCACTACTGGGAGCGATGCCGAGCGGCTCATCGTGCGGGCAAAGGATCAGATGGACAGTGCGACGCCTGCGGAGAACTCGCTCGCGGCCAATGCGTTGTTGCGTCTCTCCACCATCACAGACAACGCCCGATACCTACGAATTGGTTCGGAATGTATTGCGAGTGTCGCGACACTGTTCGTTCGGCATCCGACCGGCTTTGGGTACGCGCTCGAAGCAGCAGCGCGGATCGCCTTTCCGTCAGTCGAAGTCGTGATCGCAGGTGACCCCGACGAAATATCGACGCGGAAGCTGTTCGAGGTCGTCTACACGCGATTGTCCCGCAATCGCGTTGTGCTCCATACGAATCCAGACATGGCGTCCCAAGTGGCTTCGACCGTCTACTTGTTGTCGGGTCGCGGCCTCGTGGACAGCAACTCAACTGCATACGTGTGCCAGCACTCGACATGCCAACTTCCAGTCACGAACGCCGGTGCGCTGATTGCCCAGCTCAAGCGAGTCGATCCTGGTTACGAGCTCACGTCTCGGTAGCTGCGAGCGCCGGACGACTAGGGAGCTGAGTAGGTCCCGGCTTCGAGCGCCTCGGCGACCGCCCACGCGAAAGAGATCATTGCCTCACCCTTAATGGGGTCGTGCGTGCCTACTAGGGTTGCGATCTTTGCTCCGCCAGTTGCTTTGATACCCGTTGCATCCAGGATCGGCACTGGTGTTGGTTTGCGGCTCTTGATCCGCACGCTAAACGCGCGATCGTCGTAGGAACTCTCGCAGCGGAATCGCTTCGCCAATCGACGGCCCCAAGCTCGTTCTTCACCATTGGGCGAATAGCCAGGGCGAGGAACCACGTTCGTGTAGCAGTTGAGCATCATGTAAATCGCAGGATGCGAATACCGAGAACCGACCAGGACGTCTTCGTCAGGAAAGGAAATCGCCGCACGACGAGCAAGTTCTGCAGTCATGACGTTGAGGACTGAAGCGGTGATCTTCTTACGGGACGCGCCCATGCCCCACAGAATCGCTGGAGTCCCACCGATGCGTTCTAACGACCCGAACATGAAACCTGCGAGACCGTCATCGTCGTGAGCAAGCACCACCAAGGGAAACGACTCAATGTGCTGATCGAGCACTTCGTCTTTGAGCGGGAGGCCCACGCCGACAAGCAATTGCGAGAACTCATCGAGTTCGGCGGGCTTAAGAGAAACTGAGTCACGCGATTCGACCTTCATCGGCCATCTATTGTGGCCGAAGTGGACCCCTAATTCAAAGTCGAGGCTCGCGAAACGTGACCCAGCAACCGTCTTGGCCCTCTGACCTGCGTATTACTGCACCACTGTACGCAAAGTTTGGGTTAAGCCGGCCGGGCTTGCGCCATGTCCCAATACGCTTTGCCGACCACGATGTGGGCGTCGTCGTCAAAGGTGAAGATGTCGACACCGTCCATAATCATCGTCGCGCCCCCAACCGAGGCATGGATCTCGACGGGCATGGCGACTTCGTTGCCACAGATATGAGCGCCCTTTTTGACGATGACAATCGAGTCGGCCAACGCACGCGCTTGATCCCAAAACGCCGCGACCCCATCGCGTCCGTAGTGCGTTGGCGTACCAACCGGATCAGTCCATTCACAGTTTTCGGCATACAACGCGACAAGCGCGCTCTTGTCGTTGTTGCGATAGGCCGCGGTGTAGGCGTCAAGGGTGGCATTAATGGCATCAGGGGTAGCAGTCATGATGGCAACATAGTGCCACGAGGAGACCATGCGCTCGTCAAACGCGTGAGCCCTGGCTGGCTAGGTGCGCCACCGTCGCGCTCGCACTCCGCCGCGCCCGAGCGCACAGGCGACACACTCAACTGCTCGCTTGTCAACGATGATCAAGCACAAGCTACAAAACGGCTTATGGCATCGAGGGCAAGCCAATCGGGTGGCTGAGCCGGCGTGGTTTACACAGACTCCGATGTGATCAACCACCGTATTTGACGCCACGATCGACGCACCTCGTACCGCCGGGTCGTCACTCCACTCGACACGATCGGCGTGTAACAGGTGGAGGTGTCCGCTCGACCACAGCATGGCGCGCGGAATCGAGTCGACAAACGAGTCCAGGATCGTTTCATCTGACACGAGCACCACGCGCCGTTCCATCGCAATGTCACGCAGTCGATTGAGGAGCGCTTCACGTGCGTCATAGGAACACGCCCACAACAAATCGCCGTCAATCACCAGCGTTTCGCAGTTGGTTGAGAACAACACGTCGAGCACTAAAGCAGTCGATGGTTCCGCACTCTCGAATGGGTTGGCAAGGCTGTCGGCCAGAACTTGACCTTGGGCGTCAATTTCGTCGAGTTCCAGCACCAACGCGTCTCGAGTCTCGGGGTCAATATCAACTGCTCGCGAGTTTTGCGTGCTCAAGCAGCGCCGCGCGTGGTCGCGCAACTCGGCAATAGCGTCAGGTCCAGGCAGTCGACCAAGCACCACGGCGGCTCGCGCTCGCAGCGCGATGAGCACGGAATTCTCGACCGCGGTACTTCTGGATTCGTCGCCCACTGACCCCGCCTCTGGCACTTGCGCAACGAACGAAACTGATAGAGCCGGGGCCGACATCAGATACTCGGTGTACGACGACACTCCAGCGTGCTGGAGCGCAGCGTTTTCGACCCCCCGCGCCCGATCGAGACGTTGTTGCGCCACCTTGCGATCGGCGCGTTTCGTGGAGTTCAAGGCAGCTTTGGCAGCATCAACTTCCGAGTGAGCCGCTACGACGGGGTCCTGCGTCAGCGGGATCGGTTCACCCGACGATGGTGCCTCAAGTACTTGTTCCTGCCGATCGGCTCCGGAACCACCACCAGACGAAATTGCGGTCTCCCACTCAAGCGCCAGTGCCATTGCTTCGGCGGCCGTGACGGTGTCAGGGCCAGTAATTTCCTCACCGTTATCAATTGCATTGATTTGGCGTTCGAGCCATTCCGCACGGCCCTCGAGTTGGTCGAGTTTTGCTTCGATCTCATGGCGGGGGTCGAAGTTGGCGGCCGCGACGGCCGCTGCTTCATCAAATGCATCGGGTGTGATGACGACCGCAGGAGTGACCATTGCATCGCGGATCCACGATGCGACATCTGCGGTCGGACCGAACCCCATCACTTGGGTCAGCGTCGGACCGATGCGAAAGACGGCAGACGGCGCGTGCGGGCTCCGTATCTCTAGCGGGGCTGCAAATTCTGGTTCTATCGGTTCTGCGCTCATGTGGGAATACCGTCGTCTGGATCGTCGAGACCGTGGCTCGTACGTATCGTCGGCACCATTTCGAATCAACCTAAGCATCACTGCGTCCTCCGCCCGGGGCTCTCATCTGTTTGTCCGGTGCCGAGTGCATCCCTCGTGAACACTGCACCACCACAGGCACCTCGCATACCAACCTCGCGGCCAGAATTCAGGAACCCGAACAGAAGCGTATATACCTTTTGTACCGAATTCATTGCTCCTCGGGGCCGGGTTTCGTAAGGTGACACGTGTCTCAGCGTTTTAGCCCGAAAGGCCTACATCGATGGCTGTCACAACCCCATCTCACCCGCTGAACGCGGCGCGAGTGCTCGCGGCCGCGCTCGAGCCAACAATCGGGCAGGTATATTTCGCGCCAGAGGCCCACGCCGCCTATGCCGCGCTCGGATTCAATGGGAGTCCCGCCTCGATCGGTAATTTGCAGATGCCCGACGGCGCCGCATATTTCACAAGTCGAGGCGCACTGATGGGCCAAGTCGCGCCGACGGTAATTACCGCGGCATTCGCGGTGTTCAATCCGGCAGCAGTCCTGCCGGCAGTCGAATACGGATGGACGCTCACCGATGCCACCACGATCCGCACCGCACGCCAGCATTCTGGTGCCGCGTTGCTACGACGATGCATCGGCGCCGACAGCACTGCAAATCTCCTGCGCGCCAGTGACCTGCTGGCACGTGCCGTCGAGCCGCTACAGCCAGAAGGCAGACCGCTCTTCGCTGGCGCGCGTTATCACTTCACGAACGACAGCGACACTTGGAGCCGCTACTTTCAACTTGGGGACATGCTGCGCGAATTTCGGGGGGATTCCCATACTGCAGCCTGGATTTCGGCGGGACTCACGGCGCAGGAAATCAACTTGGCGTCCGAACTCTTTATGGGAATCCCTCCCCGCACTTACTCGCGAAGTCGAGCTTGGTCCGACGCCGAATTTGATGCCGCAGCGCAACGATTAATGCAGCGCGGTTGGTTTGCTGCCGACCACACGCTGACCGAACAAGGATACGCAGAACGCGAGCTCATCGAGACAGTGACCGACACGCAATTGGCTCCTGCACTGGCCGCACTGGGTGACGACTTCGAAGAATTGATTTCGCTGTTGCACCCATGGGGTGTCGCCATTCGTGCCGCGGGTGGCTACCCAGACAGCAAGGCGCAATTCAACCCAACTCGATAGTGCACGTCACCCTCGGCGCGCAACGTTCACCTGCTGCTAGGGCACGACCGCATCGGGACCGAGGTGCTCCTCGATCCATGCGCGGAGCGGAACGTCGTCGGGCTGCGGATCAAAATAGCCATTCGCGCTCGTTGCCGCCCCGAGTAGCTGGCGCAGCAATGGATCGAACGAATCCAATTCGGTCCCGAAATGCATCGCAGACTTCGTTCGCAACCAACGATAAGAGTAGCCAAAGGTGACGAACACGCGCGTGGTCTCGGAGATATTCGTGCTCGCACTGTGCCACAAGCGCCGATCGAAAACGATTGCATCACCAGCTTGTGCGATGACCTCAACGTGTTCAGGTGATACGTCACCGGGCCAGCTCGCCGAACCTCGAAACGTTGCAAGACTTCCTTCTCTTGTGCTTTCCATCAAATGCGACCCAGGCACGACACAGAGGTTGCCCATACCGGATGTAGGAAGTGCCGTTAGGAAGTAGCCGACTTTCAACGAGACCATTGGGTGCAACCCCGTGCCGAGGTCGCGATTCATCCGGTTGTTGTCCTGATGCCAACCGTACGGCCCCGGTTCGCTTCCTTGCGGTGCAGGCGGTGTGACTAGTAGCTGGGTGTGAAACAACTGAATGTTCCAGCCCATCAGACCGAGCACCTTGACGAAGACCTTCGGCAACGACACCGTGTCGAACCACACCTGATCTTTACCCACGAGGTCGTGTTCGTTGAGAACGTGGTGCGGGCCGACGTTCGGCTCCATACGAAACCGACGATCACGTTCGAGCGAAACGGCCAGCATTTCGGCGCGTTGGCGTTCGCTGAGTGCCGCGGGGATCAGCACATAACCATCGCGCGCAAACTGTGATCGCTCGGCCGAGGTGAGCACGTGCGCGGCGGCTGTGGCATCAAGCATTACGCATCAGCGTCAATAATTCCCGACGGCTCTGCTTCGTCGTCGGGCCATTGGGTCGAGGCGTCTGCCACCGTGTTGGCGCGATCGAAGTCGTCGCTCAGCTGTGCGTTGCGTAAGTCTGCGCCGCGGAGATCGGTGGCGCTCATGCGCACGCCGCGGAGATCCGCAAAACGGAGATTCGCATGTTGCAGCAAGGCCCCACGTAAATCTGCTCGAAACAATCGCGCGGCGCTGAGATTTGCTTCGCGGAGGTCGGCGCGCACCAAGATGGCATCAGTGAGATCAGCGCCTTCCAGGTTGGCTCGAAATAGCAAAGCGCTCGACAAGTCTGCTTCGCCGAGAAACGCTCGATCGAGCTGGGCACGCCGCATCCAGAATCCGGAGAGATTCTTGCCGCCAAGGTCGTACATGTGGAGCTTCGCTTTATCCATCCGCATCACCAGCGCTGCGCGCCGATGCCGGTGTTGTCGAAACGGTTGACCGTGACGCGACACGCTGACCAGCAACCACCGGCCCCAGGTCTGCGGAACATGAACGGTGCGTTCGCTCTCAATTGCGTCCGAATGCAACACGAACGGATGAGAGTGTCGTGCCATATGCCGCGTCATCAACTCGCCGAACGATACCGGCATCAGTTGCGCCCCGACCCCATGTCGCGCGCGGCCGCCATACGTTGCACCGCGAGTGCACCGACCACACCAACCAGTAACGCGCCCAATGGCCCAACCTCGTCGAGCGCCCCAAGGACGCCAGCGAGCACCCCGCCGGCACCAACCCGAATCGCCGTCGCTGCCACAAACGGCCCCGACTTCCATTCCGCGGGCACGTCCTTGCGTCGCGCTCGTACAACCTCTGTCAATTCGTAGGCATCATGCAGCGCCGCCCCGAGCACGCCTAGCAATGCAGCCAAAACCCAATTCATAACACCACCATAAAGCAACCGGACGTGAACTCGGCACGATCCAGGTCCAGCATTTCCCGATCGAGCTACAGCCAATCAAACTTCATATCGAGCAGGGTCTCGAGCTTCGCGTTGTGGGGCGCGAAATAGTCGCATAACGCCGATCGTGTTTCGCTTGAGATTGGAGTTTCATAGCCACCGACATTTTGCGCGTTGAACTCGATCGTCTCAACCTCGGGCGCGATGCCGAGAAATGGGAATACTTCTTTCGTCAGCACATGCTGCGGATTGGCAAAGAGCCGTTCGCTTTGCACAACGAGGAGTTGTTCGCGAGGGAACGCCGCAAGCCACAATTCAAGGTGTTCCGCGTACCGGCCACGAAGCTTGTAGGAGAAGTCGCCGTACGCTCGCGGAAAGTACACAGGGTTAGTGAATATTTTCTCCCGATCGCTGGCAATACGTTCTTCCTCCACGGCGAGCGCCCTCTCGAAATCAGTGATCGTCTCGCCTCCTTTTCTCAGTGAATGTTGCCAATGCGAATAGGCCCGCTCAATGGGGTTGCGTAGCACAGCAATCAGTCGAGCGTTGGGCACAAGCGCGGCTGCTCGTGGCGGAGCGGTTGGGTGGGAAAGGTACGACGGACTGACCTCGCCACAGATGACAGGGAGGCCGAGCCGAGCCGACAACGCATCTCTTTCGGCGACCGTTGGCAAATTCGTTCGATACCACGCAGGGCCTCGATACGAGAAGTAATCGAAATATCGGACTTGTTTTACGCGCGCAGGAAGCACCTGGGGATGTTGAGCCACGTAGTGCCACAGCGAAGTCGAACCGCCTTTGATGGTTCCGATACCGATGTAGTCGGGCAGACATCGTGTTTCGCCAAATCGTTCGCGCACCGCGAAGTTGGCGAACGCAGCCCGACCTCGGATTGGGTCTGGGACGATTTTGCGAAAGATCGTGCGAAGTGATTCAGGCATTCAAAAACGCTAGCTCTCTACCCCCCTGCACATTGCGATACGGACGGATGCGCTCGCCGCGGGGCAAACTCTTGGGATGGCTGGGATAACCGTCAGAGCTGTTGCATCGATACCGGACGATCTTCGCATCGAGTACCTAGCGGCACTCGCTGAACCTCAAGAGCTTCACGTCGAACAGCTAGTCGCAGCTGGTCATGGCTATACGTTCGGCACTACGGACGAAGTCCACGGCTACGCGATTGTCACGGACGAGGCAATCGTCGAATTCCACGTTCGCGGTGCAGAACAGCATTCGTTGTCCGAGCACTTCGGTGCGGTGCTCGCTGAAGCAGGCGCGCACCGAGCACTGTGCAAATCGTTCGACGCTCACATGATGACGGCGGCTACGAGCTGGCCAGCAATAACAACGACCGCCGGGTTCCTATTTCGCGATATCGGCCCGACAAACTGCGCTGGCAGCCCGGAGCTTCGGCCGCGTGTGGCCGAAGTCGCCGACGCCGATTTGGTGTGGAAGATTCACGACGGGTTCTTCGAGGACCGCGAAGAGATCCAGCGCTACACGGCCAGCAACAACTTGTACCTTTACGAGACAAGTTCCGGCGAGTTGGTCGGCTGCGGAATTCTCACGCGTGTCATCGCCGGCACCGCGGCCGTCGACATCGGCATGGTGGTGGCCAGCGCGCATCGGAGAATGGGTATCGGCGCGTCCATCGCGTCGCACCTCAAGAACCTCGTTGTGGCTCGCGGCGATCGACCGATATGTGGCTGCAGCGCCGAGAACCAGAATTCGCGGCGGGCGTTGGAGAATGCTGGTTTCGTCATGACGCACCACCTCGTCGAATTCACCTACTGAACCGCAAACGATGAATGAGAAAAAGAAGCTAGCAAATCGGCTGTTCTGCGTGGTTCGCTGCGCTACGTCGCTTCGACTGCTCGCAGCGCGGCGGTGTCGACCTTTTCGCGGTACGCATTCCAGTACGTGTCATCGACCTGCGGGACGCTGGGCCACCGTCGGTCGCTACCAACCGCACCATCAATTAGTTCGCGAAGCACATCAGCGTGCCCGGCGTGACGGTAGATGTCGGTCATGACGTGCACCATTGCTTGATGGAGTGAAATGTCTTGGTTGCCCTCTGGCCACCACGGGACCACACCGATTTCATTCAGAGCGAGCGCGGCGATCGTCGCGTCGGAATGACTCCACACTCGGCGGTACAGATCGACGACGCTGTCGGTCGACTCATATGACCGCACCCACATGTCGCCATTCGGCTCGCCATCAGCCCTCCAAGGCAGCAGCTCGTTGAACGACCGACCGAACACCAATCCGAAATAGCCGATCTCAGAGCACGTGACGTGTCGGACCAGTCCAAGCAAGTTCGTTGCCGTCGGCACCAACGGACGACGCATGTCGTACTCCGATAGTCCCTCAAGCTTCCAGAGCATGACCTCTCGCGCCGATTGGAGATACTCATGCAGCACTGCTTTGGGATCGAACTCCACGCCCAACAGTCTGACACAGTGACCATGACCAATCGAACCACTTTGCGTCCAGCTCAATGGGTCAACAGCGCTTCGTGGAGGGCCATGACGCAACCTTGTCGCCCGTCGCCCTGGCCCCGTTCCGATTGCCCGGACTGTGCTCGTTATTGCAAGTACTAGAGACAGACTCACGCTGACTGGTCCCGTCAACGCCGCGCGACCACATGCAGTTGCGACGCGAGCCATCGGTATGGATCACGTCGCCCAGCCGCATCCTCCGCCTCAAGCATCGCAGCTAGATCTTCGCCTTCGGGGACCTGCATGTCGGCCGCGATCGCATCGTTGAAAACCCGAACGCCGTACCAGGACTCGATCTCGAAGCCAGATTCGACAAGCGCCGTTTCGACATTCTCCAAACGATCAGAGCGAGCCGCAACCCCAAGTTCATTGACATATTCCTTCGCCTCCATCGCCGCCAACGCACCAGCCCAGTCTCGGCGCATCGCAGGCCGAAACGCGAGCGCATGTCCATTGCGAAAGGTGACAGAAAGCAAACCCCGAAGAGCCACTCGGCGCGACAGCGCGGTGATCGCTCCGGTCATACTCGGCATGTACATCAGGACGCCGTGCGCGCATACAACGTCGAAGTGTCGCCCGACCATAATCTCGTCGAGTTGGTCCACCGCGCCGTCGATCAGCTCGATGGCGCAACCCGACGACGACGCCGACCGTTCGCACCGGAGACGAAGTTCCTTTGATGGCTCAACTCCGGTAACGACACAACCCGCCCGCGCCAACTCGATCGCCTGCGTTCCCTGGCCACAACCGACGTCGAGCACCGTCATCCCTGCTGTGACATGACGCGACAACTGACGTCGGATTACCTCCTGGCGGATCACATTGCGAAGATTGTCGAGCCGCTCGATCCAGACTGCTTCGCCACCTCGAAAATCTGCCATGGCCTCTGCTTTGCATATGTCGGCAACCCGCTCAGAATTGCCGAAGTGAAAGTATTATGGCAAGTGCGAAACGGCGATGCCTCCAACCGCGAGGCCCATTGCGCGCTCGGCGCTCGTCGCGGCACGTTGTCCGCGGCCTGATACAAAGGAGCAATGGATCTTCCGAATCTCTTTGTCGTGACGGGGATCATGGCAGCGGGAAAGTCGACCGTCGCGGAAGCGCTCGCCATGAGATTTCCGCGCTCGGCCCACGTCCGTGGCGACTCATTTCGACGAAGTGTCGTGAACGGTTACACGCCAATGACTCCAAATCCCTCGTCGGAAGCCCTTGGCGATTTACGTTTGCGGTACAAGCTTGCTGCTAAGGCGGCTGACGCCTACGCCGAATCCGGCTACGTTGCAGTTGTCCAGGACATCATCATCGCTGGCGAACTCCCTCGATTCATCAACCTGCTTCAGACTCGACCCGTCGGAGTCGTGGTGCTGGCGCCGTCGGCCGAGGTCGTGGCTCAGCGAGAATTAGAGAGGCCGAAGAAGGGCTACACGACCTTTACTCCGGCGACGCTGGATGCCGAACTACGCGCGAACACTGAGCGCATTGGATTGTGGATCGATACGAGCGCCCTAACCGTTGACGAGACAGTCGACATGATTTTGGAACGCATTCCAGCAACACTCGTGTACTAGATATCGCTCCGACTGCCCGGCCCGCGCTCGTTATTGCAAGTTCACGGAAGGTCTGGTGCTCGCTGACCGATCAGCGGGCTCGAACCGTTGCGATCCAAAGCACCACGTTTCGTAAGAAGTTGTCATGCGGCCGTGTGGGAATTGTTCGTCTACGAGGTCCTCGATGTGCGAGAGCAGGTCCGTTACTTCGGGCTCCAGAAGAGCTGCCACGTAGCTGTAGCTGCGGTCGCTTGAAATTTCTTTGCGATGTGTGGGAATAGTGCCTGATTTTGTTGGTTGAATGTCGTACCCTCGTGTTTCAATGGTGGTAGATGTTGACTGAGATTCAAGGCCTTCGAGACGAACTGCGTACCTGTGTGGTGGTTCTCGATGTCGATCGTATTGATGGGGTATCGGCTCGGAATCTTGTGGTGGTTTTCGCAGAGATCGAACGGATCGCGGCGGCGGGCAAGATGCTGGCGATGGGGCGGGTAGATGCGACGGGGTCGTGGGCCAATACGAGTGCGAAATCGCCAGCGGATTGGTTATCGAACGTCGCGGGCACTGGGATCGGCTCCGCGATTGAGACGGTCGCAGTGGCGCGTTCGATAGAGAAACTCCCCGAGACAGCATCATCGATCCGTCAAGGAATCCTCTCGTTGCCGCAAGCATCGGCAGTAACCCGCGCTGCAATCAAAGCACCTGGGAAAGAACAGCACCTGTTGCGTGCCGCGCACCGTGGCGGCCTGACTGAAGTGAAACGCGAATCGGCGCGGGTCCTCGCGGCGGCACGTAGCAGTGAGGAAGAAGCTGCGC
>SXHN01000053.1 GCA_005773635.1 Actinomycetota bacterium | reverse complement strand
CTCGTATCAGTATCGCCATGCCGAAACCCAAATCACCATTAACAACGCCGCGAGCATCGCGGTGTCTGGTCGTGTGGGATCGCAACAAATCGAAGTCGGTGAAGACGATGACGGCACCTTTACCAAGGTCGCGTATCGAGTTACGGTCAAGAATTTCGATTCGACCGCAGTACCCAATACCGATGTGATCGTGATTCTTCCTCACAACGGTGATGGTCGGGTTCCACCGAGTTCGTTCAGCGGGACAATAAAGCTCCAAGGCGTCGCAACCACTGACACGTTGTCGACAGTTCCGAACCCGTTGCCGTCATCGTCGGGGCCTGCGCCGGGTAATGCGGGAACGACGATCTACTACAACGCGCAGCCGCCGAATTCGATCAAGGATGATCCGAATCACAACACCAATCTTGCGGGCAATGGCTCGAAATGGTGTCTGGCTAGCCAATTCGGGACGAGCCAATGCCCGTCGAACCTCGCAAGCGTCACCGCAGTACGAGCCGTCTCGGGCAGCCTTGGAACTGGCGGCGCGAGCCGCACGCTCAGGTTGCGCTTCGAGACGAACGCGAACCGTGCGGGCGATCTCTACACACTGAGAGCGACTCATCGCACCTCGAAATACGTGATTCTGTCGCAGACCCCTGGATCGACGATGGTCGTCGTGGATTCTCAGATCGGCGACACCTTGTGGGACGACAGTGATGGCGACGGAATAGTTGATTCGAATGAACCTGGGCGCCTTTCGGGCGTACGGGTCGAACTCCGAGATTCCCTCGGAGTTCTGGTGGCGTCCACGACAACTGACTCACTCGGGATGTACCTCTTTAGTTCACTGCGGTCGGGTACGTACACGGTCACCGTTGTGAACAACAATGGCATCGATGGCGTAGCCAATCGGTATCCCGCGTACTCACCGAGTTATGACGCGGACAATGCCACCGTTGGCGGCGCCGATGGCAATCCGAATGGCGCTGCTGTGGTCGTCCTCGGTCGCGGCCAACCGAGGGTTGACATTGACTTTGGGTATTTTGCTGCTGGGCTTTCGGGAACTGTCTGGAATGATTCGAATACCGATGGATTCGTGGACAGTGATGAAACATTTGCGTCGGACATCATCGTTGCCTTAACGGGCACCAATGACCTTGGCGTGGCTGTGCAACGGACAGCCACAACCGACATTTTGGGCGGCTACGTTTTTTCGGGCCTGCGCCCCGGTACGTATTCACTGTCGCTCACCAACTCGACCGCGACCACGTTTGCGATCGCGGGCAGCGAAGGCGGCACCGCAAGCGGAGGCGTCGTGTCAGGGATCGCGCTCAATGCGGGACGGCTTGGTACGAAGTATCAATTTGCGCTGCAGGGTCTCGGTATCACCGGCCGCATCTTTACCGACGTGGATGACAGTGGAGATCGTACCGACGCCGACGAGGGGTCATCAGGAATCGCAGTATCGATTCTTGTTCCAGACGGCCGCGGGGGCGTTGTAAGTGGAGAAACGACGACGGATGCCTTGGGCGACTTTAGCCTGTAGATGTTGCGAGGGCCTTCGCGGCTTTGTAGTCGGCTTTTCCGTTCGGCGCTCGTAGTACTTCGCTCGTAAACACCCAACGTTTTGGATGCTTGTAGCGAGAAAGCGCGCCGAGGGTCGCGCCGATTTCTTCGCCCGTAGCCGACGCATCGGAAGAAATAGTGACCACCGCGATGATGGCTTCGCCGAAGCGTTCGTCGGGCACGCCGACAACCAAACAATCGAGGACCGCCGGGTGAAGTTTGACCGCTTCTTCGACCTCTTCTGGGTAGACCTTCTCGCCGCCGGTGTTGATGCAGTTGCTCCCTCGGCCAAGCAATGTGATCGTTCCGTCGGCTTCGACCTGTGCGTAGTCGCCCGGCACCGACCATCGACGGCCTTGAATCACTTTGAACGTACCTTCGGACTTGGTCTGGTCTTTGTAATACCCCGACGGAATGAACCCACCAACTGCAACCATGCCAACTTCGTCGGAACCGGGGGCTACTTCTCGGCCATCATCGGTGAATACCTTCGCTGCGGTGCCTACGGAGAATTTGGCGGTTGCTTGTTCGATACCTGGCCCACTCATCGCCGCCGCCATGCCAACTGCCTCGCTAGAACCCAACGAATCCAAGCAGAAACAGTTCACGCGCGTCACAAGATCGCTTTTTACCTCGGCGCTGAACATGACGCCCGATGAGATCAACAAACCCAATGAATCTGTGTTGTAGCTGCCGCCTTCGGCTTCGGTTTCTTTCAGGGCCTTCAGCATTGGTTTCGCGAATGCATCTCCCACGATTGCCATTTGGGTGATGCGATTCGTTTCGACGGCGCGCCACAGTTCGTGAGCGTCGAAGGTGCGATTCTGTAAGGTGACAATTGCTCCACCGCCCATCATCGCTTGGAACGACGTAAACATTCCGGTGCCGTGCATCAGCGGTGATGCCGGGAGGTGAATTGGTTTCTTTCCCGAAGCGATGACCGCCGCGGCGAGCGGACCAGCCTCGTGCGAGTGTTCTGGCATCGTTTGTCCAAACAACGGATAGAACGACTCCGCGAGCACTCCGAAGAGGTCCTCGCTGCGCCACATAACCCCTTTGGGCATACCGGTCGTTCCGCCCGTGTAGATAAAGAGCATGTCGTCGCCACTGCGATCGATGCGCGGCATTGGTGGGTTTTTTTCAAGCAACGACTCGTATTCAGAAGCGCCGGTCAGCGTCTTCGCATCGGCTTCGTCGTTGATCTGCACCAAGATCTTCAGCTGCGGAGCACGGTCGATGACGTTCGCTACACGGCCCGCGAGACTCGAGTGAAAGATCAATGCCTCAGCGTCGGAATTGTCGAGCAGATACAACAGTTCGTCTTCGAGGTAGCGGTAGTTCACGTTTACTGGGACTCCACGCATTTTGAAGGTGGCGAACAAACCTTCGACGTACTCGTTGGAGTTGTAGCAATACGACGCCACTTTGGAATCGGGGCCAAGGCCTGCGGCACTGAATGCTGCCGCGAGCCGTGCCGATCGGTCATCGAAATCGGCCCAGTTCGTGTGTTGGTCGCCGTGAATCAGCGCGACTTCATCGGGAACCGTGTCGGCGACCGATTCGAACACCGTTGCAAAATTCCAATCCACCTTGCGGACTCCTTGAATAAAAGCGTGATCGCTGCGTTCGCAAGTATGACCGCTACGGGCGACTTGATGCGAGGCGAGCCAGCTGCGACCGTTCTGCTCAACGTGCCAAGGGCCGGATTTTGTAGGCTGACCCGGTGGAGACTCGGGGTGGCCAGCAGCAGATTCCGAGGCCACGCGATGCGACGCCAGGCCCACCGCCGCCGTGGGCGCACCTCGGTCGTGCATCTCGATCCTTTGATCTCCAAGCAGTTCGAGGTGCGTTCCGCGACATCACACCTCGATCCAGGCCGTCGCGGGGTGCCGCGAGCCGCGATGCCGCGGTACTGGTGGCGTTGTTTGAACGCAACGGTGAGGCCAGGGTGGTGCTCACGAAACGACCGGACACAATGCCGTCGCACCAAGGCGAGATCGCGTTCCCGGGTGGCAAACATGATCCGATCGTGGATGATTCACTCGCCGACACCGCGCTGCGTGAAGCCCACGAAGAGGTTGGCCTTGAACCCGTGGCGGTCGAGGTGATGGGCGAACTCGACACACTCAGCACCGTGGCATCGCAATTCGTAATCACTCCGTTCGTCGGGCTGCTCGAAGTCGCGCCGGTGCTGGTGCCACATCCGCGTGAGGTTGTGAAGGTATTTGATGTCGCGCTGTCCGAGCTCTTCGACGATGAGACTCATCGCAGCGAGATTTGGAGATTCCCGACCTCCGACACCGAAATCAACATTCATTTCTATGAACTCGCTGGAGAAACGGTTTGGGGCGCTACCGCGCGCATTCTCACGAATCTCTTGACCTGCCTTGCAGATTCACGTGGCCAGTAGGGTCAATGTTGGCGCCGGGTGCCACCCTCTACACTCGCCCGACCTGATTCCTGGAGGAACAACATGAGTCGCCCCGCAACGCTTGGAGAACTTCGCACGAGTGGTTGGGTGTCGCGCCCCGTCAAAGACGAGCTCCGCGAACATGCGATAGAGGCCCTGGCTAACGGAACACCGCTCGTTGATGGAGTGCTTGGGTACGAAGACACCGTGATACCCCAGCTCGCGAACGCGGTGCTTGCCGGCCATGACGTCATTTTTCTTGGCGAGCGCGGCCAAGCCAAGACCCGTACGATTCGTTCCCTTGTCAATTTGCTCGATGAGTGGATGCCCATCGTCGCCGGCAGCGAAATCAACGACGATCCCTATCATCCGAGCTCTGCTCATGCTCGCCATCTGATTGCGGATCGCGGCGACGAAACCCCAATCGAATGGGTCCACCGCAGTAAGCGCTATGGGGAAAAGCTGGCCACGCCAGATACTTCGATTGCGGACCTCATCGGTGAAGTCGACCCCATCAAAGTTGCAGAAGGCCGTTACCTCTCAGACGAACTCACGTTGCACTACGGCATGGTGCCGCGGACAAATCGTGGAATCTTTGCGATCAACGAACTCCCTGATCTAGCTGAACGTATTCAAGTTGGTTTGCTGAACGTTCTGGAAGAACGCGATGTGCAAATTCGGGGCTACAAGATCCAGCTTCCGATCGACATTGTGTTGTTCGCATCCGCGAACCCGGAGGACTACACGAACCGTGGTCGAATTATTACGCCACTCAAAGACCGTTTCGGGGCTCAGATCCGCACGCACTATCCGCTCGAAACGTCGATCGAAATGGCAATCGTCGCCCAAGAGGCGCGACCGATGACGGCGACGGGCGTCAACGTTGTGGTCCCCGACTTCATGCGGGAACTCGTTTCGGAGATTTCACAACAAGCGCGCCGATCTCCTCACGTGAATCAGCGATCAGGTGTATCAGCACGGATGTCGATCACCAACTACGAAACGCTCGTCGCCAACGCAACTCGCCGCGCACTTATAGCGGGTGAAACCGACGTCGCGCCACGGATCAGTGATCTTGATGCGATCATTTCTTCTACTGCCGGCAAAGTAGAAATCGAAACCGTCGAAGACGGTCGCGAGGAGTATGTGCTTGACCGAATCATCAAGACTGCGATTCTTGAAGTTTTTCGCGCCCGAGTGAAGCCAGAACATCTTGGTGCAGTTGTTGCCGGGTTCGAAGGCGGCTACATGGTGCACACGGGTGAAGATATTCCGACCAAGGAATACCTTGAGTCGCTCGAAACGTTGGCGATTGGCCCGATTCTCAGCGATCTCGGAGTGGGCGAGCATACGGCCGCAGTTGCATCGGCGGTGGAGTTCGTACTCGAAGGCATGCACCTCACCAAGCGCCTGAACAAAGACGAAGTCCGAGGTCGAGCGACGTATCGAGGCCGTGGCTAGCGAGAAATCTTGCTCGCATGCTCGGGAAATCTTGCTCGCATGCTCGGGAAATCTTGCTCGCATGCTCGCCCCAGTCACCAAATTGTGACAAGACTGTTGCTTCCATTCCATTTCTTGGCAAACCCGGGGGTGCGCCAAGCACAGTAGGAGGCAATGCATGCAGGGGGACACCAAAACGACGACGAGAACTCGTCTGAAACGACTCGTTTGTATCACACTTGCCACAGGAACACTTGGGGCAGGAATCGCCGCTCCGCCCGCTGAAG
This sequence comes from Actinomycetota bacterium, assembly GCA_005773635.1. Lineage (GTDB taxonomy): Bacteria > Actinomycetota > Acidimicrobiia > IMCC26256 > PALSA-610 > F1-120-MAGs023. The sequence continues at coordinate 5,984 of SXHN01000053.1, read as the reverse complement.
CTTTCACGGGCGTGCGCAATCGGCCGGTGTTGCTCATTCACGGGTACAACCCCACGTCCAACTCCACTGATTGCTCAGCCGATTTCTCGCAGATGATCACGCAAATGCAGGCGGAGGGCTACACCGGACCATTCGTCAAAATCGGATTTTACTCTGGCGATGTGAATTGCAATATCAACCTGCGCAACTATGGCAGCTTCAGTAATTCGTCCTCATGGAAATCGATAGCGAAAGCGTTCTCCACGTATGTATACAACACCTATACCGTGAACGGTCAGACCGTTGATGTGGTTGGCTACTCGATGGGTGGCTTGATTGCTCGAGGCGCGGTGTACGGCTCGTCAAATGGGCAAAGTGGTTTCTCGCTGCCGATCAAGGTGGAAGATGGGGTCACGTTGGGTACGCCGCACAACGGCGCAGCTTGGTATTCGAGCCTGTGTCTTTGGGGCCAATGCACGTCGTTGAAACCTGGCGCCACCGATATCAACTGGTTGAACGGCAACGGCAACCCGCAAGGTGTCGGGGGCACCGACTGGACCACGATTGGGTCCATCGACGACTGGGTAGTTCCTTCAGCGAGTGCTGCGTACATGACCATTCCGTCGACTCGGAAGGTGACCTACAGCGGAGTGAGCCACACCGGCAACACCAACTACATGCACCAAAGTGTTGTGATAACCCGCGCCAACGAGGCACTGGCAAACATCAACCTCTAATACCAGCGTTTCAATGGAGGATTTCCCCGGCATAACCGGGGAGATCCTCCATTGCTCGCGCGTGGGGCCGCGCGGCACAAGAGATCAGCGGCGCGAATCGCGGATGATTTCGGCGACCGCGGTTGCTGAGCTCCGCGGTTCACGGTCTCGGGTGAATAACCCAAACTTGGCGTTGTAGCCGTGCGTCCATTCGTAGTTGTCGACGCCCGTCCAAAAGAACACACCACGCACGTCGACGCCATCGCGTACTGCCTCGTGCACATGGTCGAGTGATTCGCGGAGGTAGCTCTCGCGCCAGTGATCGTTGTCGGCGTGGGCCGGTGTCCCTAAGCCAAGTTCGGCGATGAGCAACGGACGACCGGGCAATTCGTCGTGGAGACGTCGCAGCGTGATCGCGAGTCCTTCCGCCCACGGCGCATACCCCAACGGCCCAACTCGTTGGTTATTTGGGTAGGGCTGAAATGAAGAATTTCGGTCGACTGCGTGAGCTGAATAGTAGGAAAATCCAATGATGTCACAGGCTTCTCGCAGGTCCGCTACTTCGACCGCGGCGCGCCCGGGGATCGCCAAAATCCCATCGCGATCGGCACGCATCCACACGTTCCACATCAGCTCATTGATGTTATGAGTGTTGCGTTCTGCAGGCACTGAGTCGTCGATGGGGAACAGCGGCGACAGGTTGTGCACGGTCGCGACCGGTGCGCCGCCCCCGCGCAGCTCACGCCAAGCGTCACGTTGCGCCAACAGAATGCCTCGGTACGCGTCAAGAAATTTGACTGGGTCGTTGAGCCCCGGTGGATACTCGCCAAGTAGGTACGAGCAAGCCGCGTATGCGAACGGCTCGTTGATCGGTTTCCAACCGGCCACAAGATCGCCAAAGGTTTCGGCGCAAAACGCGACGTGGCGAGGCCAGTAGTAGCCCCGTGCTTTGTCGTCAGTGAACGCGCGCTCATCACTGAACCAACCGGGCAAGGTGAAATGGTGCAGACACACCCATGGGTTGACACCGATGTCGCGAGCGGATGCGAGGATTTCTCGATAGTGGTCGATCGCTTCGTTGTCGCGGCGCCCCATTTCTGGCTCAATCCTGGCCCACTCAATGCTGAGTCGATGTTCACGCAATCCGTGTGCCGCGTAGAGCTTGAAGTCATCCGCGAACCGAACTGCGAAGCCGTTCCCATCGGTTGAGCGCGGTGCTTTGCCCTGTTCCTCCCAGCGAAACCAGTCTGAATTTTGCGCTGCGCCTTCGCATTGTGTCGACGATGCAGCGGTGCCCCAGAGAAAATCTTTCGGATACATCTTTGCACCATAGGAGCAACAGAAATACGGCTACCAAAACGGGCGAGCGTCCGCCGCGGCTACCCTGCGCAAATGGCGCGTTTTCGGTATTCCCGTTGGGATGGTTCGCAGGTTGGATTTGACCTTGACGCCGACACGTTGCTTGCCGAAATGACCGATGATTTGCTGTATCACGGCGACCTCAACGCCGCGATGCGCCGCATGATGCAGCAGGGTTTCCAAGACCGTGAAGGCCGAGATGTGCAGGGCCTGCGCGAAATGATGCAAAAGCTTCGAGAGCGACGCCAAGAAATGCTTGACCGGTACGACCCTGGCGGCGTGTTCGAAGATGTTGCGCAGCAGCTCGAAGAAATTCTTGATCAGGAACGTGATGGCATCGAGCGTCGCAAAGCCGAAGCCCGCGAAAGTGGGGATCCGCGCCGCGAAGACCTCGTGAATGATCTCGCGCGCCAGCGGCGCGAGCAACTCGATCAGATGCCCCCTGATCTTGCCGGTCGGGTTAGCGAACTCCAGGACTATGACTGGATGGATGACGACGCCCGCAGCAAGTTTGAAACGCTGATGGAAGATCTCAAGAAGCAGCTTCTCGACAACATGTTCAACCAGATGTCCAAAGGGCTCAGCGAGATGAGCCCCGAAGAACTGCAACGCACCAAAGACATGATGGCGGAGCTCAACCAAATGTTGCGCGACCGCGAAGACGGCAACGAACCCGACTTTGAAGGGTTCATGCAACGCTACGGTGACATGTTCCCAGGCAACCCTCAAAGCCTCGATGAACTGCTGCAGCAGATGGCCGCGTCGATGGCGGCGATGCAACGCATGCTCAACTCGATGAGCCCCGAGCAGCGTCAGCAGTTGATGGACCTATCGAACACGTTGCTTGATGACATGGACTTGAAATGGCAGGTCGATGAACTGGGCCGCAACTTGCAAAACGCGTTTCCGCGAATGGGTTGGGGCCAGGGCGAAGGTTTTCAAGGCGACGAGCCGATTCCACTCAACTCAATGGGTTCGATGCTCGACCAGATCAGCGACATGGACACGCTCGAAAACATGATGCGCAACGCCACCGACCCTGGACAACTCGCGGAGATCGATCCCGATCAGCTTCGGGACCTGCTCGGCGACGATGCTTCGTCGTCGCTTGCGGAGCTGCAGAAACTCGCGAAGCAACTTGAAGATGCCGGGCTCATCGAACAAACCGATGGTCGCTATGAACTGACGCCGAAGGCGATTCGTAAAATTGGGCAGAATGCGCTTGGTGATTTGTTTAAGCGACTACTGAACGATCGTCAAGGTAAGCATCAAATTGAGCGCAGCGGTGCAGGCCACGAACGCGCTGATGAGACGAAGCAATATGAGTTTGGTGATCCGTTCCACCTCGACGTTGGCAAGACGTTGCGCAACGCCGTGTACCGGCAAGGTTCGGGTACTCCAGTGCAGCTGCGCTCAGAAGATTTCGAAGTGGAGCGCACAGAACTCGTGACGCGTTCGGCCACGGTTTTACTGCTCGATGTCAGCATGTCGATGGAGATGCGCGGGCGTTTTCTCGCGGCGAAGAAAGTCGCGATGGCCTTGCATTCGCTTATCAGCAGTCAGTTTCCGCGCGACTACTTGGGTCTCGTGAGCTTCGGGCGCGTGGCGCGCGAAGTGCCCGCAAACAAACTCCCCGAAGTGACGTGGGATTTTGAATGGGGAACCAACATGCAACACGCCATGTTGTTGGCGCGCACAATGCTCAACAAACAGCACGGCCAAAAGCAAATCATCATGATCACCGATGGCGAACCTACGGCCCACATTTTGCCTGGCGGGGGTACGTTCTTTGACTACCCGCCCGACCCGTCGACGATCGAGCACACATTGCGTGAAGTCATGCGGTGTACCAAAGACAAGATCCGCATCAATACCTTTTGTTTGGAAGAAAGTGTGTACTTACGCGACTTCGTGGAGCGGATGATGCATATGAATCGTGGGCGAGCGTTTTTTACAACCCCCGAAAACTTGGGCGACTACGTGCTCGTCGATTTTCTGGAACACAAACGCAAACATCGACACGCGTCGTAGCGGAATCGCATGATCGGGTACGTACCGTGTGAACTGTTGCAAAGGAGCAAACGATGACTAGTGCACAGAACGGTCAACTTCCGACGACCGATGCTGAGTGGCGAGCGAAGCTTTCACAAGAGCAGTACGAAGTGACTCGTCGCGCGGGCACTGAACGCGCGTTCTCCGGCGAATACTGGGACTGCCACCAAGACGGTGACTACAACTGCGTGTGTTGTGGCGCGACGTTGTTCAGTTCACAACATAAGTACGAGTCGGGCAGTGGTTGGCCGAGCTTCTTCCAGCCTGCCGACGGCGCTTCCATCGATGAGGAAGCGGATACAGCGCACGGAATGGTGCGCACCGAAGTGCGCTGTTCGAATTGTGATGCCCATCTTGGCCATCTTTTTCATGACGGTCCGCGCCCAACTGGTATGCGTTACTGCATCAATTCCGCGGCTTTGCAGTTTGCCGATCGCGTTGACGAAGCCCATGAATAGCGCTCAAAAGCGGACTATTCGCCCATAGATATTCGGGCGGCGGCAAGAAAATGCGAAAAATCCCCAGAAAATAAGGGCTTCCACTTGCGATCCGGAATAATTCGGGACAGTATGACAGAGTTGTAATTCCATCGACGGGATTTGGCGTCGACTGTCACACAACCAAGCAGGGGATCCAGCCAATGCGTGAACTCATGGCGAACGCTTTAGACGAAGACAATGAAGACCGACGGTGGCAGGAGCGCGCCAACTGTCTCGGCGTCGACCCCGACCTGTTCTTTCCTGAGCGCGGTGCCTCGACGAAGGAAGCCAAAGGCGTCTGCAACAGCTGCGAAGTCCGGATGGATTGTCTGGAATACGCATTGCGCCATGGTGAGAAGTTCGGCATTTGGGGCGGTATGTCCGAACGAGAGCGCCGCCGGCTGCGTCGCCAGCGGGCGCTCGCCCGCCGTAGCGCTACGGCCTAATCGACCTCGGCCCCCGCAGACCCCGGCCCGCGGGCATTGTGCTCGATCTGGGCCTCAATTGTGGCCTCCACGTCGATGCCGCTCCAACGCACGAAGTCGCTTGAGCATCGATCGAGCTCAAACCTGGGAATCAGCCCGACAAGTTCCACCTCAGCGACGTCTGTGCGCTCTGCTATGGCGAGTGCCCGCACTTCGAGCACGGCTTCTTCAAGTCCCGTCTTGTTGAGATTGAAGAGATTCATCGACACCTGGGTGCGCTGAATGTGGTGCAGGTGAAAGCTGAGTGCTCGAACTCCCGGGAGCCCACCTTCGGATTCGCGCATTGTACGGGCGATGCGATTTGAGATTTGTACGTCGTCGCTCAACAAGATGCAGTTGACTGCGATGAGCGGTGGGCGTGAACTGATTGCCGTTGCGCCCAATGTGGGGTGCGGTTCGCTGGGACCATAGTCCGGCTGCAAGATACGAAACGCTTGACGGCGCACGTCGGGGAGCGCCCGTTCGGTTTCGTGGGCTTTGTCATACATGAAGCACGGCACATCGAACGCGCTTGACCACCAGCGAGCGAATGAATGCGCAGCATCGAATGACCGCTGTTGTTCGGCGGAAGTTGGGCCGAGCGCCACGAACGGCACCACATCAAGGGCTCCGAGGCGCGGATGAACTCCGGTATGTCCATTGATATTGACCAGCGATGCGACCATCTTTGCGAGGAGGCGAACGGAACCTTCGGCGCCGCGCGGGCCAGGCCCAGCGAGGGTGAACACACTGCGATTGTGGTCGACATCTTCGTGACGATTCAACAGCGAACGTTGGCATGCGGCACTGAGCGCGTCGAGGATCGCGACATCGCGGCCTTCAGATACATTCGGCACAGCTTCCAGCATTGGTCTGAGCATAAGGTGCGAAACGATGCGCGTTGGACTTGCTTTGCCCCACTACGACTGTTCCCT
>SXHN01000052.1 GCA_005773635.1 Actinomycetota bacterium | reverse complement strand
CCAAGGTGAGGGTCGCCGGTTCGAATCCGGTCGTCCGCTCCAAAGAAACACCAGGTCAGAGACTCTCTCCGGAGGGTCTCTCCCTATTTCCACGGCATGAGTCGACATCGGGTGAGTTGGCCGCACGACTCGGCTGGCCGCGAGACTGCCATCATGTTGCATATTGAGGATCATGGCCGGGTGCGTGTCGCGACTCTGAATCGCCCCGAAGCCAAGAATGCGTTCAACGAGGCGCTCTATGACGCCACGACCGAAGCGCTGCTCACCGCCGCGACGGACCCGATGGTTGCGGTGTTCGTACTCACAGGCCAAGGCGATGCCTTCAGCGCCGGAACGGATTTGCTGGAAATGGCGGCTCGTATGGGGGGCGAATTCCAAGCGGGAACGCACGGGTTTATGGGCATGATTGACGCACTCATCGCGTTCCCAAAACCGCTGATCTGCGCAATCAACGGTCTCGGTCTTGGAATTGGCACCACGATCATTGGGTTTGCCGATTTGGTGGTGATGTCAACCGTGGCGCGATTGAAGTGCCCGTTTTCGAGCCTCGCCGTTGCTCCGGAAGCGGCAAGCAGTTTTACATTTCCGCGGTTAGTAGGCCGCCAACACGCCACGTGGGTGCTGATGAGTTCAGAGTGGATTAGCGCGCAGGAGTGCTTCGACATGGGGCTTGTATGGAAGTTGACTGAACCTGATTCGTTGATGGCGACCACACTGGATGCCGCGCAGACGTTGGCGAGTAAGCCGATCTCATCGTTGGTAGAAATCAAACGCGCGATGGTTGCGCCATTGCGAGCAGAGATTGACGCAGCACGCGAGAGTGAGAATCAGGCATTTCAGAGGTTGATGGGTGCACCGGCAAATATCGAGGCGTTGCAAGCGTTCGCAGAGAAGCGAGTACCGAATTTCGCAGGTATCGACGCCCCGTAATTTCTTACCCGAACGTGATGTCGCGCCGTTGGAGTCTCCAACCGGCTGCAGTGCGCACGAATTCGTCGGCGTACGCCCCGACGAGCGCGAGTACCGGCGCGGTATTCGTATTGGTCACGAACTGGAAGTACGAACGAGCAGTGGCACGGTCGCCGTCCATTACTACGTCGATACTCGACACCATGTGCCTTCCATTGGTGCCTGGTCCGACCGCTCCAGACGCACGGCGATTGAGTAGTCCAGCGCGGATCTCATCGATGCCATGGCTTGCGTTGCCGGGCAGGTTCCACACCGCGTCGCTGGCGAAGGACGCTAAGTACTCTTCGACGCTTCCCATGTCAGCGTTCAACGACAGGCGAGCGATGAGGTTGCGGATCGCGAGTTCGTCGGCGACTGGGTTGGGTGAAAGTGAATTGTCACCGTCCATGCACTGCAAGCTAGCTGCGCGAAGCTCAAGTCATGAGGATTCCCTACCCCAGTCGCAGGAGCCCGATCGACGATTCATTTTGGCTACCCGCACCCTCGAAGTTCTTAGGAATCGCGCGCAACTATGCTGCACACGCGCGAGAACGGGGCGGATCACTCGGTGGTGAATTCCCGGTCTTTTTCAACAAACAGATTTCGTGCATCGTGGGTAGTGGCGATGCAATTGTGATACCGGCGATTTCGCCACAGGTTGATTACGAAGGCGAACTTGCGGTCGTGATCGGTCGACGGGCTAGCAACGTGTCGATCGCAGAAGCCTTGGAGTATGTCGCCGGGTACACAATTGCCAACGATGTTTCGGTGCGCGATTGGCAGCAGCGATCCCCGACGATGACGTTGGGTAAGTCGTTTGATACGCACGGCCCACTCGGTCCGTGGCTTGTGACTTCCGACGACATTGCCGATCCGCAGTCACTCGAAATCCGGACCTACGTCAACGACGAGTTGCGGCAACGCGCTTCGACCGAAGAGATGATTTACTCCGTGGCAGAACAAATCGCGGTGTTGAGTATCGCATGCACCCTTGAGCCCGGTGACGTGATCGCAACGGGTACGCCTGCCGGCGTTGGTGCTGCATTCGACCCGCCGCGTTGGCTGTGTGCAGGCGACGTTGTGCGGGTGGAGATCGACGAGATCGGCGTGCTATCGAATCCCGTTGTTGCTCGGGATTCGTTAGCTTCGTAGCGCCACGCTCAACGCGTCGACCACAGTGTCGATCTCCTTGTCGGTAATGACTAGTGGCGGACACCACGTCAGGGTTTCGGGGTTGACCGCTCGCGTGATCACTCCAGCATGGAGCAATGCGTCGCGAGTCGCGAATGCGTCACGACCCTCGGCCAAAACGGTTGCTCCTACCGCAACCTCACGGCGAACCTCGCGCAGCAAGCCATCGCGTTGCAACGACTCGAAACCATCGAAAATCCGGTCACCAAGTTGTGGTGCTCGTGCGAAAAGGTTCTGATGTTCGATGATGTCGAGGTTGGCAAGTGCAGCGGCACAGGCCGTGGGGTGTCCCGAATACGTATGACCGTGGCGCAGCATCCAGTTCGGATCTGATTCAAGCGCGTCGCACACCCGACGATTGGCAATCACGCCGCCGAGCGGGATGTAGCCCGATGTGACTGCTTTGGCGAACGTGATGAGATCGGGCGTGACCTGGAAGTGCTCGGCTCCGAACCAATGGCCGAGGCGACCAAATGCGCAGATCACTTCGTCGAAAATCAACAGGGTGTCATGCTGATCAGCCAATCTGCGTAACCCTGCGAGGTAGTCCGGCGTCGGCGGAAAGACTCCACCTGCGCCTTGTACCGGTTCGGTCATGATTGCAGCCACAGTGTGTCCGTGTTCGGCCATGAAGAGCGCCATTGCTTCAATGTCGTCCGGTGGCAGGTTCACGACACCTTCAACGAACGGCCCGAAGCCCTCTTGATTTGCGGGGAGCCCTTGGGCCGAGAGCCCGCCGTACGTGACACCGTGGTACGCGCGGCCCCGCGTGACGATGACAGTGCGTTCGGGATGGCCGCGCCGTACCTGGGCAATTCGGGCCAGCTTCATTGCCGAGTCGACTGCTTCGGAACCTGAACTCGTCAAAAATACTCGCGCGTTCGCAAAAGGTGCGTGTTGCGCTAGGCGCTCGCACACTGCTTCGGCGGGCTCATTGCTGAACGGTTCAAAGCAGTGGTACGCGGCGATGCTGTGCATCTGGTTTGCGACCGCGTCCGCTATCGACGGTTGGCCGTAGCCAACGTTCGCGTACCACAGCGAGGCCATCGCATCGATGTAAGTCTTTCCGGCGCTGTCGGTGACCGTCGAACCCGTACCCCGCACTACTCGAATGAAGTCGGTCTGAAGGCGGGTCGGCTTGGCGTAGGGATGTAGGAAGGCTCCGGTTGTCATGGCGGGGGAGGGTACCCTGCAGCCATGGTCTGGACTGTGCCCGCGTCCGTTGATGAGGTTGCCGAAGGCCTTGCAGCGCACGATTACATTGCCGACGAAGGTTTGGCGACGAGTGTGTTCTTGACGCTTGCTCTCCGGCGGCCGTTGCTTTTGGAGGGCGAGGCTGGGGTTGGCAAAACCGAGATCGCCAAGGTGTTGGCGCAATGGCTCGGTGCGCGTCTGATCCGGCTGCAGTGTTACGACGGCATTGATTCATCGCAGGCTGTTTACGAATGGGATTACGCCCGCCAGCTCTTGCACTTGCGTGCTCTGGAGGCCGCCAAGCGCGACATCGACGAGGACGAACTGTACGACCGGCGGTTTCTCATCCGGCGACCATTGCTCTCTGCGATTGACCATGCCGACGACGTGCCACCCGTCCTGCTCATCGACGAAATCGACCGTGCTGACGATGAATTCGAGGCGTTTCTGCTTGAGATCCTCGCTGATAACTCGATCACGATTCCGGAGTTTGGCACTGTTCAAGCTGATGTGCCTCCGATCGTGATTCTTACATCGAACCGCACCCGAGACGTGCACGACGCGTTAAAGCGGCGTTGCCTATATCACTGGATTGATCATCCCGACTTTGATCGAGAGCTCGCGATCGTCAAACTGCGCGCGCCACAAGTGGGCGACGTTCTCTCACGCGACATTGCCGCCACCGTGATGCAGCTACGCGACTTGTCCTTGTACAAACCGCCAGGAGTAGCCGAGACAATCGATTGGGCGCGCTCTGTCGCTGCGCTCGGCCGTACTCGGCTCGATGAGGCCGCAGTCGTGGCCACACTCGGTACCGTCGTAAAGTACCGCGAAGACCAAGCCAAGGTGTATGAGACCGGCATCGAATCGCTTTTACGTTCGGCTATCGAACGCGCGTCGTAGGCGATTGCAACTATGGGTTCAATTTCGGCGGGGTCGGATACCAACGCACCTGTTTCCATTGACCTTCCGGCTATCCCCGTTGCATTCGCGCGGGTGTTGCGAAACGCAGGAATCCGCGTCCCCGTCGGTGCCACAGTGAGCTTTGCTCAGGCGTTGGAATGGGTTGGCGTGTCCGATCGTGACGCGGTGTATTGGGCGGGGTACTGCACGATGTTGCGCCGACCGGAAGACCGCGGCCTCTACGACGAAGTGTTCACGGCATTTTGGGAGCACTTCACTGGCGGCGCACCGGAGATACTGCATCGCATCGCTCCCGTAGCGATCGCCGTTGATGATCCCGATACCGAACTAGACTGCGACTCCGACGATGACGGCTCGGAAGATCCCGATCATCCATTGATCAGCGTTCGATGGAGTGATCATGAGGTGCTGAAGCAGCGCGACTTTGCCGAACTTTCTGCCGCCGAATTTGTCGAGGCGGCCGATCTGCTCTCTCGCCTGCGGATGACTTCAGCTCCGCAACGATCGCGGCGGCTTCGCCGCAGTCATGCTGCACGTCACGGTCGACCTGATGTGCAACGTACGGTACGCCACGCGCTCCGGACGGAGGGTGAACCGTTTCATCGATACTTTCGCGAGCGATCGTCGCGACCAAGGCGGGTGGTGTTACTACTCGACGTGTCGGGCTCGATGGAGCCCTACGCCCGCGCCTTTGTGAGATTTGTACACGCATCTGTGTTGAGTCGCAAACGAGTTGAAGTATTTGCTATCGGCACAAGACTTACGAGAATCACTCGAGAGTTGCAGTCGCGTGACCCCGATGCTGCGATTCGCTCGGTCGCACGACGCGTGGTCGATTGGTCTGGGGGTACGCGCCTTGGCGATGGCTTGCGATCGTTTAACGATCAATGGGGTGTTCGCGGTATGGCCCGCGGCGCGGACGTAGTGATCCTTTCGGATGGATGGGATCGTGGCAACACCGCGTTGCTAGGTGAACAGATGCAACGACTCCAACGAGTAGCGCAGCGCACGATTTGGGTCAACCCGTTGAAGGCGTCCGATGGGTACGCCCCGCTCGCACAAGGAATGGCGGCCGCGCTGCCCTACATTGATGTGTTTGTCGAAGGCCATTCGCTCTTAGCTCTGTCGAAGCTGGCCGACGTGATTGGAGCACGATCATGAAAGATGTCATCATCGACATCGAACGTTGGCGAGTGAGCGGTCGTCGCATCGCAGTCGCTCGGGTCGTTGCAACCGAAGGCTCAAGCCCGCGCGGCGCTGGCGCGGCGATGGTGGTGAATGATGTTGGCGAAGTAGCCGGATCAGTGTCGGGCGGGTGCGTGGAGGGCGCGGTCGTCGCAGCTGCAACGGAGGTTCTCGACGGAACTCGCGCTCCGGGAGTCATTACGTTTGGGTATTCCGACGATGATGCGTTCGCGGTTGGGCTCACGTGTGGCGGAACGATTCACCTGTTCGTTGAGGAACTTGCATGGTGATATACGAGCGGCTGCGTGACGCGCTTGCAGCGCAGCGGCCCGTTGTTTTGGCAACCATCATCGAAGGGATTCCTATTGGAGCCAAATTGCTCATCGAACCGGGCGCAGCACCCTTAGGGAGCCTTGGCGACGCCAATCTCGATAGGGTTGTCGCTCGCGACGCTCTGGGCGAACTCGCGGCGGGCATCACGAGCACTCGGCATTATGGACAACGCGGCGAGGCTCGTGAACGTGATGTGACTGTGTTTATTGAGTCGTTTGCACCGCCGCCGCGCATGATCATCTTTGGCGCGGTTGATTTCACGGCCGCGTTGGCTCGGGTCGCAAAATTGCTTGGGTATCACGTGACTGTGTGCGATGCGCGTCCTGTGTTCGCGACCACCGCTCGCTTTCCCATGGCCGACGTTGTGGTGAATGATTGGCCAGATCGATTCCTTGCGTCGGTCGCAGACCCATTGAGCCCCCGAGATGCTGTTTGCGTACTCACGCACGACACCAAGTTCGATGTTCCTGCGATCATGAGTTCGCTCAGCACCGATGTGGGTTACCTCGGTGCGATGGGGAGTCGCACGACACATGAAAAGCGGTTGCAGCGTCTACGAGAGGCGGGCGCGAGCCTCGACCAGTTGGCGCGGGTCCGGTCGCCGATCGGCCTTGATTTGGGCGGCAGGACGCCAGAAGAGACAGCAGTTTCGATCTGTGCTGAAATCATCGGGTTGCGCACCGGCCGCGCCGGCGCGCCACTCACGACGGGCGACGGCCCAATTCACAATCAGGATGGTTAATTATGGATCTGGGCCTCATCGGCAAAAGGGCGATCGTCGCGGCCGGGAGCGCAGGCTTGGGGTTTGCGACCGCAGAAGCCTTGGTGCGAGAGGGTGCGCAAGTCGCCATTTGCGGACGTGACGAAGCGAAGCTTGCCACTGCGCGTGCTGCGTTGGGGGACGATGTGATCGCGATCGTCGCGGATCTGAGCGAACCCGAGGAAGCGGGACGATTCGTCGATGAGGCTCACGATGCCCTCGGCGGTTGTGACATTTTGATTGCGAATGCGGGTGGCCCGCCTCCAGGCACGTTTGCCACAACCTCACTCGACGCATACCAGTATGCGTTCGATCTCGATTGTCGTAGTGCGATCGCGATGTGCCAGCGCGCGATTCCGCACATGATTCAACAGCGATGGGGGCGGGTTGTGGCAATCACATCGCTGGGAGCGAAACAGCCGATAGGCGGACTGGCAGCATCGAGTGTGGCACGAGCCGCGATAACTAGCTTCTTGAAGATCACCGCGCGCGAGGTCGCGGTTCACGGTGTCACGGTGAATAATCTTTGTCCTGGTTTTCACGCAACCGACCGACTGACCGGCGTGTACGACGAGGGCACTCTTGAATCTCTTGCCGGATCCGTACCGGCCGGCAAGCTTGGAGATCCGTACGATTTCGGACGAATTGCTGCGTTTCTTTGCTCTGAGTCAGCTTGCTATGTCACCGGAGCCAGCATTCAAGTCGATGGCGGCACTTTCGCTGGCCTGTTGTGAACGGGTCTCGCAATGAGCGCTTTTGCGCGACGTTCACTGCGCGTGATGGCTCGCAGCGAGTTCTTTGGCCCAGCGGTAGTCGGGTTTGCCGGAGGGCGACCTCACCATGAGATCAACCGCGGTGAGCGTCTTAGGAGCTTTGTAACCCGCAATGTGCTCGCGGCAATGGGCCGCGAGTTCCTCGACGGACGCGACCGCTCCGACTCGAAACTGCACAACTGCACTCACGTGTTCGCCCCATCGAGGATCGCTCACACCCACCACGGTGGCATCGAACACTGCAGGGTGGCTTTTGAGCGCCGCTTCGACTTCTTCAGGGAAGATCTTCTCGCCGCCCGAATTGATGCATTGACTGCCGCGACCCAGGACCGTAATTGTTCCGTCGTCCTCGATGACTGCCTTGTCGCCAGGTATTGCCCATCGGACACCATTGTGTTCGATAAAGGTGGCAGCGCTCTTCGACTCGTCCTTCCAATACCCAAGTGGGACGTGTCCGCGTCGCGCGAGCATTCCGACGACGCCGGGAGTGCACTGCTCGAATGCATCATCGATCACCGTCGTCCACTCATTCATACGAAAGCGTGGGCCTTTCGCCGTGATGTCTACAGCGCCGTTCGAGCCGGTCTCGGACGCTCCGAAGCTGTCGAGCACCATGACATTTGGCATACGTTCGTTGATCTGAGCCTTTATCGAAGGTGACAGAATGGCGCCGCCACTGACGAGGGCGAACAACGAAGCGGGGGGCTCGCGATGCGCGAGTTGATCGACCAACGGGCGGGCCATTGCGTCGCCGACCAGACTAATCGTGTTGATTCCTTCGCTATCGCACAGGTCCCACACGAGTTCTGGGTCGAATTTGCGTGAAGACCATAGGACCAGCTTGTTGCCACCGAGCAGCGTTACCCACGATGTCCATTGAGCGTTGCCGTGCATCAAGGGCGCGAGCGCCATGGAACATGACTGCGTAGCAGCGATCTTGTCGGCGATTTCCTCGGGCTCGTTGATACCCGGACCGCCGTAGTTGCCGCCGCCCATGGCTGCGAAAAAGATCCCGTCGTGTCGCCACATCACGCCTTTCGGCATTCCCGTGGTGCCGCCGGTGTACAGCACGTAGAGATCTTCCGGGCAACGTTGTGGAAAGTCAGTTCGATCATCGCTCGCCTCGGCCAGCGCGGTTTCGTAGTCGACTGCTGGCAGGTTGTCGGTGGCCGCGGTGCCGTCCTCGAGGCGCAGGAATGTTGTGAGCTTTGGAAGCTCACCACGAATCGATTCGATAAGGGGACCGAATTCGGCTTCGTACACAACGGCCGCCAAGTCGGCGTTGTCGAAGACGTATTTAAGCTCCTCGGCGACATAGCGGTAGTTGATATTGATGGGCACCATGCGGGCCTTGTAGCAACCGATCATCGCCTCCATCCACTCCGCTCGGTTGTACGCGTATATGCCCACCCACGCTCCAATGGGGAGGCCGGACTTCAGAAGGTGATGCGCGAAGCGAGTGCTGCGATTGTCGAGCTCTGCGTATGTGAGCCTGCGCTCGCCTGCGACGAGCGCAACGCGGTCGGGGGCAGCATCGGCAACAAGTTCGAATAGGTCTGCGAGTTGGAAGGCCATCAGACGATGTTAGGTTGGCAGCCTGTGTTCGGACATGCTCGCGGTTTTCTGGTGATATTCGTCTTGGTGCTGCCTGTGGCCGCGACGGGATGCAACGCAGATCCAACGTTTTGCGAATTAGTGCGCCAACCCCAATCCGCGTATCGGGTTGGTAACGACACCGATGCCAATCACCGAAGGCAGATTCGAGCATTGAATGAAATTGTCGCGGCGCTGCACGAAGGCCCAACCCGACAAGACATGATGGTGGTTCGTGACTACGCAGAAGTGTTGTTTGGAACCAAACAATACGGATCGGCGGCCGACAAAGAAGCAGCGCAGCTCAAAGTGACTCAGCAGTTTTTCGAAGGAGCATCGCAACGTCTCGATCGCCGACTTCGCGACGAATGCAAGATCGACCTTGGCGACGATGCGTCGCCGTTCGGGCTTCTTACAGCACAGGAATCGTGATGGGAAGTTCGAGCAATTACGCGAGCGGTGCAGTGATCACACCGCACTATTTGGCCACGCTCGCGGGGTACGACGTATTGCGATCCGGAGGAAATGCCGTCGACGCAATCGTCGCCGCCAATCTGGCACTCGGCGTGGTTGCTCCGTATTACTGCGGGTACGGTGGCGACCTTTTGGCGTTGGTGCACGATGGCGATTTGCATGGCTACCGATCGACCGGGCGCAGCGCTGCCGGTTCAGATGCTCGCGACGTGCGGAGTGAAGGCCACCAGACGATGCCGCATTTCGGCGCGCACACGATCACAGTGCCAGGTGCAGTGCGCGGCTGGTTCGAACTGTTGCAACGGTTCGGAACCCAGACGTTCCGCCAACTGGCGCAGCGGGCACTCGTGCTTGCGGCCGAAGGATTTGTGCTCACCAAGCCGGGAGCGTTTCGACTTGCCGGAAGCATGGCAATCCTGCGGGCAATGGGCATCGACGACTCCGATCTTCGTGAGAACTACCCCGAGGTGCGCGCCAATCACCGCGTTGTGCAGCCGGGTCTTGCGAAGTTGATCGATACGCTGAGCGCCGACGGATGGGAACCGTATTACGAAGGCGAAGTAGCGCAGGCAATCGTCGCCTCAGTACAACGCAGCGGAGGGTCGCTGACGATCGAAGACCTGGCCGGGCACACGGGTGCCTGGGTAACGCCGCTCCGAGCCGAATTTCGAGGGCGGACAGTCATCGAGCTTCCGCCGCCAACTCAGGGTGTAACGGCCCTGCAAATGTTGCGTATCGTCGATGGGTTGGACCTCGGACATGACGGGCCAGACCGCGATCATGTGATGATCGAGACTGCGAAATTGGCGTTGGCAGACCGAGACGAGTTTGTGGCTGATCCAGACGCCATGACTATCGCAACATCAGCGATGCTCAGCGATGAATGGATCGGAGATCGGCGGCTACGTATCGATCCAAATCGCGCGATTCCGATGCGGCACCGGCCGGGCGCTGACGGTGGGACCGCGTACATGTGCTGCACCGATGGCAACGGATTGAGTATCTCGTTGATCCAGTCCAACTTCACGGCGATTGGGTCCGGAGTGCACGTGCCCGGATGGGGAATCAACTTGCACAATCGCGGGTCGGCTTTTTCCCTCGAGGCCGCGCATCCAAACGTGCTAGCTGGCGGCAAACTCCCGTTGCACACGCTCATACCGGCGATGGTGCTGCGCGACGATGTACCGACCCACGTATTTGGCACGATGGGAGGCCACGCGCAAGCGCAGGTGCATCTTCAGTTGTTAGTGCAGATGCTCATTGATGGCAAAGACCCGCAACTCGCAATCGATGCCCCTCGTTTCCACGTCGATCCTGGAAGTGGCGTTGTGCAACTGGAAGCCCGGTACTCAGACGCTGTGCAACGCGATCTGGTTCGCCGAGGACACGAGATACGTGTGTTGCGAGACTTCGATGATGCAATGGGGCACGCGCACGCAATCGAATTTCTTGACACTGGTGCAATCGCGGTGGGCGCCGACCCACGGGCCGAGAGTGCGGCGCTCGGTGTATGAGAATCACCGGTTAGCCTGATCAGCATGGCTACTTCGCACAACGCGCAATCGCGGCACAACGGAGGCGGGTCAGACGATGCAGACGGCCTCGTGGTGACCGACAATGGATTGTGGACGTTCCCGAATGCCTTCTCCTTCGTGCGGTTGCTGTGCGTGCCGTTGTTTCTATGGCTGTTGTTTGGGAGCGACCACCCGGCGATCGCGGCGTGGCTGCTTGTATCGCTCGGCGCCACGGATTGGGTTGACGGGTATATAGCTAGACGATTCGACCAAGGCTCGACGATTGGCAAAGTGCTAGATCCGACCGCCGACCGTGCGCTGATGATCGCGGGTGCTGTGTCGCTGTTGGTGCTCGACGTCGTGTCATTTCAGGTGAAGATCTTTGTCTGGGTTGTGCTGATACGTGAGGTCTTGGTCGGGGCAGTGACGGTGACGCTGGCCCTAGCAGGCGCTCGCCGAATTGACGTCGTGTGGGCGGGCAAGGCCGGGACATTTTTCGTGATGCCTGCGCTCCCGATGTTTTTGCTTGCTGCGCATATCGACGGTTTCTGGTACTGGGAAATGTCGATTGTGGGCTGGATAAGTGGGATCGTGGGCGTCGCCCTGGGTTACTACGCGGTGTTGCAGTACATTCCGCTCGCCCGGGTCGCGCTGCGTGAGGGCCGTGCTGCGCGCGTTGCCGACCTTTGATACGGCGCGCTTACGAGGCATCTAGATCGTCACCCAACAACTAAGTTTCGGCTATGGACTTTCCCTCAGAGTTGCGCTACACCACGGATCATGAATGGATTCGCCTCGAAGGCACCGTCGCGACCATCGGCATCACCGACTACGCCCAGGATGCACTCGGCGACGTCGTGTACGTAGCCCCAGCGGAGGTTGGCGATGTCGTTGAAGCGGGTGCCAACGTCGCCGAGGTGGAATCGACCAAGAGCGTATCGGAGATTTATGCCCCGCTCGCCGGGATAATCACAGCTCGAAATGAGTTGCTCGATGAACAACCCGCGTTGGTCAACAGCCAACCGTATGGCGACGGATGGATGTTCCGCATTGAAGTCCGTGATCTTGACGGGGTGCAGAGCCTCATGGACTCCGGGCAGTATCGAGCATTGGTGGAATAGTCTCGACGTGGGATAACTCTTACGTTTAGGTCCAGAGTGGTTGGAGTCGTCACTCCCACTGGCTAGCCTCAGGAAGTGAAAGTTTGCGCCCGGTGTGGCCACGGCAACGAAGCCAACGCCAATTACTGCTCTAGCTGCGGTGCGTCGCTCGCTGCGATGGCCGAAGACACAACACTCACGCTCGCAGCGGTGACTGCCTCCGACGATGCCGATGACCTTTCGCAGTACCTTGAGGGTTTACCCAGCGGAATAGCGTTGCTGGTCGTGCTCCAGGGCCCGGCCGCGGGGAGCTCGTTTCGGCTCGACACTGCAACCACAACGGTGGGGCGCCATCCTGGCTCGGAGATTTTCCTCGATGACATCACAGTTTCCAGGCGTCATGTCACGATCCTGAAGACAGATGCCGGGTTCGTTGCGCGCGATGCCGGGTCGCTGAATGGCATGTACGTCAACCGAAACCGAAGCGATGAATCGCTGCTACATCATGGCGATGAACTACGAGTCGGGCGGTACCGCTTGCGCTTTGTCGAGAACTCACAGATCGACTCGCAAGCAGGCGGATCATGAACGACAACCACGCATCAATTGGCGATGTTCTCAATGAATTGCGTCCCGAATTTCATGATGTGACGATCAGCAAAATTCGTTTTCTGGAAAGCCAGGGCCTGATCGCACCCGAACGCACGCCGTCGGGATACCGCAA
The DNA here is from genome assembly GCA_005773635.1 of Actinomycetota bacterium. Classification (GTDB taxonomy): domain Bacteria; phylum Actinomycetota; class Acidimicrobiia; order IMCC26256; family PALSA-610; genus F1-120-MAGs023. The sequence continues at coordinate 78,072 of SXHN01000052.1, read as the reverse complement.
GTTTGCCCGCACCGATGTGGAACGCCTTCGTTGGATACTGGCCCAACAACGCGACCACTTTCTGCCGCTGAAAGTAATCAAAGACCGTCTCGCGGAACTCGATGATGGGCAGCTAACTCTTGATCAACTCCTTGCCGATCAACGTCCGTCGCGCGAGGAAGCCGTTCAGGCACTCTTCGAACGCGCCCGTCAGGCCCAAGATAGCGGCGCGGCGATGTCCGCCGCTCAATTGCTTGCAGAGGCTGATGATTCACACGAGCAGTTGTCGTCCTCAGGAGTCTCACTCACCCGATCGGAGCTGGCCGCGGCTTCCGGGGTGTCTGATCAGCAACTCACAGAATTGGAGTCGTTCGGGTTGGTCGTGCCGATCGATAGCGATAGCGAACGTCCGTTGTTCGGCGATGAGGCGTTGACGATCGCCAGAACTGCGCAACGATTTCAACAAGTCGGGATAGAAGCCCGCCATCTCAGAATGTATAAAGCGTTTGCCGAACGCGAGTTGGTGTTGTTTGAACAGGTTGTAGGACCCTTTCGGCGTCAAAGAAATCCGGATGCGAACGCGAAAGCTGATGCAACTCGGGCGGATCTCGCAGGTCTTGGCCGCACTCTCCGCACCGCGTTGCTACAACAAATCGTGCGTTCTAACTCGTAGTCGGCGGTTGGCGCCCAATTGTGGCGCCCGCAGCAGTGGTACCGTTTCAACGTGATCCGCATGCGGTTAGAAGGCGTCAGAGTCGAGATCCCCACGAATCAGCCGGTGATTGTGCTGCGCGAAGCCGACGGCGACCGCACGTTGCCGATCTTTATCGGCAATCCCGAAGCGACTGCGATTGTGCACGCCATGCAGGGCATCGATACTCCTCGTCCGATGACCCATGATCTGCTCAAGAACGTATTGGATCTTCAAGCCGTGCGGATCCGCAGCGTAGAAATAACAGAACTTCATGACCGCACGTTTTATGCCTCGATCGAAATCGAACGCGACGGTGCGATCTCGCGGCTCGATGCCCGTCCATCGGATGCGATTGCGCTGCTTGTGCGCGTTGGGGTCGACGAAGTTCCGATCTATGCCGCCGAGGCGGTACTGGATGAAGCCGGAATCTCTGGCGAAACCGCCCTCAACGAGGACGTGCCGCTCGGAGATGCGCAGATCGAGGAGTTCCGAAGCTTCCTCGATCAGGTTTCACCCGAAGATTTTGCATGAATCTTCGATGGGTGCGCCGCGTGGCGTGTGCCATGTGACCTGGGCTTCCTCAATCAGCTGCCCGAAATGTATTGGTTGAGAGTTGCTCAAATGTCTCAACCTCAATCATTACTAGACGTTGACGAACACCTGGGGTTCGTGTTTAGGTTCACAGCCACGTAACTACGTCGATGTGATCTTGTCTCGGTGCGAAGCGTCGAGCCGTCCCCCAGGAGACACGCAATGAGTGATCTTGCTTCCCAGCCGAACAATTCCTCGATGTCGCGAACGGATATTGCTGCGTCGGTTCCGTTGCAACCCGCCAAGCCCGGAACGCTCGAAGGAGGATTCCGAGGTCCCCAGGTTTGCGCGATTGTGGGGATCACTTACCGTCAGCTCGACTACTGGGCCCGCACTGATTTGGTCCGGCCATCGATGCACGATGCTGCGGGTTCCGGCACACAGCGCTTGTATTCGTATCGGGACCTTGTTGAGCTCAAAGTTGTCAAGAGTCTGATTGATTCCGGGGTTTCCCTCCAAGCCTCGAGGCGGGCGATCGAATATCTCCGCGACAATCTTGATGAGGAACTCGCATCTGCGCACTTGGTTCTGCAGGGTGCGACGTCGATACTCGCCTACAGCGGTGACGCCGTCGTCGACCTACTCCGTAACGGACAAGGAGTCTTGAACATCGTTGCGCTCGGCCCAGTCGTTGAGTCGATCGACGACCGGATCGTGGAATTGAAACCACAATCTGCGACCTCGTTGACGACGTCGCTCGATGTGGCCGCTAACGATATGTAGCCGAGAATAACATTGCAACAAGCGTTCGCTGGCGCGCGTCGTCTGGTCGGTAGCGTATGAGCTGTGCACGATCACACGGTCAAGCTGAGCCCTCTCGACAGTCGTCATCGTGCGCTTGGCGCGAAGATGACGCCTTTCGGCGGCTGGGACATGCCGCTGCAGTACACAAGCGTTCTTGACGAGCATCGGGCTTGTCGCAACGCTGCCGTGGTGTTTGATGTATCGCATCTCGGCACATTGCGCGTGGCCGGGGCAGGAGCATACGAAGCCCTTCAGCGTTCGCTGAGTAACGATCTTCGTCGCATAGCTCCGGGCCGGGCTCAATATACGCACCTCCTTGATCCAGATGATGCCCACGTGGTGGACGACATCATTGTCTGGTGGGTTTCGCCCGAAGAGTTCTTCGTGATGCCCAACGCATCAAACACTGAACGCGTCGTGTCGGCGCTGTTACGGGGCGCTACCGACGTCGGGTGCGTGGCGGCCGACATCACCCACGATCGTTGCGTACTCGCGCTGCAAGGCCCGCGAGCAAAGTCGATGGCGGGCGACATCTCGCCGAGCTTCGGTGAAGTTGGGCGATTCCGCGTGGCTACGACACGATGGAGCGGCCACGATTGTGTCGTTGCCGGTACTGGTTACACCGGAGAAGACGGGCTTGAAATACACATCCCGGCGTCGGGAGCCGGCGAACTCTGGGACGCGATACTCGACCATGGTTTCGTCGCTGCCGGTCTTGGCGCGCGCGACACGCTGCGGCTTGAGGCGGGTCTGCCGCTACACGGGCACGACCTCGGGCCTGGTATCTCACCTCTGCAGGCCGGGCTGCAATGGGTCGTGGGATGGGAGTCGGATTTCATTGGCAAGGCTGCGCTCGCCGCCGAACTGGAGCGAGGAGTCACCCACAGGCTCATGGGCCTTACCGTCGAAGGCCGCCAACCACCGCGGGCCGATTATGAAGTGCTTCTAGGCGGTGCAGTCGTGGGGCGTGTTTCGAGTGGCAACTTTTCGCCCATGTTGGGCTGCGGAATTGCGCTGGCGTTCGTCGAATCGCAGTATGCACTCGACGATGACATCGTTGAGTTTTCGATTAGTGCACGCGGGAAACTGCTGCCGGCGCGGAGGTCGGCGCTACCGTTCGTTGCACGGCAGTAAGGCGGGTGCCGCGCTCGGAGTACAGATAGCTCGTGGTTGCTCGGCGATTAACTCCGATCCAGCCGCAAAAAATGTACAGCCAAATGCTGGCGTTGTTCGCTGGTACCGCCATGAATTCCGCGGTGATGGAATTGACCAGAAGCCCGCAAAAGATTGGTAGTAGCAATAGCGAATCGCGTCCTCCTGGCGAGTTGCGTGGGAACCGGAACAGCGTGGTCCCGATCATAAGAACCAAGGCTACGAATGGGATTGTTCCGAGCAACCCTGCATCTACCAAAACGTTGACAAACGCGTTGTGTCCGCCTCCGAGGCCGATCAGTTCGAGGAATATTCCCCGCGAGGCTCCGAGACCTGAGCCGAATATTGGCTTGTCATAGAAGACGTCGAATGCCAATGCCCAAAGATTCGTCCGTTCGTTCAGGGTCGATAGTTTGCTGATGTCTTGGCCACGCTCGACGTAGGTGATGATGGCGTCTCCGAAGGCGAACCAAATGAAAATCAGTGTGGCTGTGCAGAAAGCAGCTACGTCGAGTTTGGTACGGGTCTTTGTGCGAAATGCCATGAGGACGCAAACGCCTGCAAGTGCACCAATCATCGAGCCGCGTGTCTTGGTCAGCACTAGCGCCAGAGAAATCCAGCCTGCCATCCCGACGTAGACCCAAGTCGGCCATAGTCGCAACACTTCGCGCAATTCCTTTGAACGGATATAGGCGAAGGCTATGAGTGAGCCGATCATCAAATAGATCGCCCCCGGAACCGGATGCACGTACAGCCAATGAAAGCGGCTGTTAACAACGGGATTCACGGGCAACTTGATTGCATGACCGAGCGCCACGGCGACGCACAGCATGACGAGATAGGCATGAGCGAGTCGATGCATATGCTTCGCCGTTGCGTTTGACGCGATTGTCTGTGCGACCGCGCAGACGATGAGCACTTGGGTTCCTCGAACGATGGCAAGGGTCGGGTACACGGCATACACCGCGGACCCTGCCAACGCGCTTGCAAAGAACCACATGGTGAACATGATGGGTGTCGTGCGGCGAAGCCGGGGTGCCTTTCCTCGGGCGAGCACAAGGTATACCGCTACAAGTCCGTAGACGCCAACCTCTATCAACACCTGAGCGTCGGGTGTTCCTCCTAATGCCGATACGGCTGAGCGGCGCCGAAACTTGAAATCGCTCGACATCATCAGGGGCAAAATGAGAATTGCAACCCACCAGCGCTCGAATGTGGAGCTCCATGAAGAGCGGATCTTCCGACTGGTCGTGGATGCCGATGTTCGCGCGCTGGACGCTCGAGTGACATCACTGACGCGTCGACTCACGCCGGTCATGCTCACGTCGGTTTCGCTTCTATGAACTGTGCTCCGGTAAGGATCCCAACCTGTGTGCAGATTCCCTGGGCGAAGGCCTCGCGACTGAAATGCTCTTCCACTCGAAGTCGGCCGTTGCGTCCCATGGCGGCGCGCCGCTCGGCATCATCTTCAAGCTCGGATATTGCGGCGAACAAGGCTTGCACGTCACCCGGTGGCACGATGAGCCCGGTTTCACCGTGGAGGATCACCTCGGACGCGCCTCCAGGGCCGGTTGCCACTACCGCAAGCAACATGCTTTGAGCCTCGAGGCAGACCAACGAAAACTCCTCAGGGATGACCGATGGGACGACTGCTATATCGGCATTTCTGTATTGATCCTCAACGTGTGGGTGAAATCCCATCCAGGCAACTCGGTCGGTGAGGCCATGTGCCGACGCGAATTCTCGGAGCTCGGAATACAGCGGCAGATACTCCTCCAAAGTATCTCCGTAGAGTTCGACCCTCCAGTCTCGGCCTTGCTCAGTGGCGACGCGAAGCGCGCTCAAGAGAATGTTTTGGCCCTTCTTGGGGTGGATTCTCGCGACACAACAGATAGTGAAGGGGGTGTGCAGTGCGGGAGGGGACTGCGGTGCGGGCACGAGATCGAGCCCGTTGTGTACAACAACGGTCCGTCCCCGAAGGCCGGCTTGGTGTGCGACGACCCACGCTTCGGTGTAGCGCGAATTGCAGATCACCAATTGCGTTGTGCGTTTGACAATGCGTAACAACACAGGGGCCATCCAACGCGGTTGGGGCGGGCATTCGTGCACATGCACGATGTGGGGGATTTTCCAACGAAGTCGCAGCATTGGACCCAAAGCTGCTGCCAAGGTATTGGAATAGATTGCAACGAAGCCCCGGTTCTTGTGCAGACGTGAGAGCATCCTCACCCCTCGCACTAGGCGTACGAGCCACGGCAGAAATCCCGCGAACGTGAGGTGGCGCCGCCGTAACGCATAGTCAGGCAGTCGCGTAACTTCTGCGCCCAGTGCTTCGAGGACCGCGACCCCCGGCCCCGACGATGGAACAACGACGGTAACCCGGTAGCGACGCACAAGGTCAGGCATCACTGCGTGAAGGCACCGGTCTGCGCCATAGAGATCTGCGCTGTGGGCGATGACGCACAGCGCTGGAAGTTGTGGACTCATTGCGAGTCCCAACGCGTTGGCATGGCAAATGATTTGCGTGCAGCACGATGGCTGACTGCAGTGAGTAACTGTTCGTAAGCATCAACGACGTCGTTGACATTGAATCGCTCGGCGGCTCGGATGCGAGCTCCTTCGCGTCGTTGCGTTACTACCGCATCGGAATCCACCATGAGTCGCGCAAACATCTCGGGTAGTCGCGGCAATTCAAAAAACTGTCCGGTGTCATGCAGCGTCTCGCGATTAAAGGGAGTGTCGAGTGCAGCGATGTGCGCACCTGCGTGCATCGCTTCAACGAGAGAGGGATTGATTCCACCGACTGAATGTCCATGGAGGTACGCACGCGCTGAACCGAGCAATTCGAAGAACTCGTCGCGATTGTTCACGTGGCCAACTACCTTGATGCGTGTGTCGCGCGCTGCGATCTCAGCCAAGTGCTGTTCGACGGGCGAGGAGTAGTTTGCGGCACCCAATGCCAGCAATGGCACATCGAGTTGGGTTTTTGTATAGGCGTCGGCAATGGTGTCAACGTTGTTCTCTGGGTTCAGCCGCGCCGCGACGACGAAATATTGGCCGGGCTCAACCCCCAACCGATGTAGGACTTCAGGGGCAGGTTTCAGCGCATTTGCCGGTATGCAGTAGGGGATCACCGTTGAAGTCGCGTGAAAATCCGTGCGGTAGAGACTTTGAATCGCAGCGCAGTCAGAAATCAACGCGGTGGCGCTTCTGCCTGCTGCACGTGCTGAACCCTTGAAGAACGAGCGGGCGGCCTTGCCCCACTTTCCTCGAAGCCATTCTTGGCCGTCAGTGTTGAGGACGATAGGCCTTCCGGTATAGCGATGCAGCGCACAAAATAATGCGTTCGCGACATTTACGGTAACCACGACGTCGTGTCGGGCAATTCGGGAGCGCACTGACGCGACAGCACCATGGCTTAGGGTGCTGAATTGCTTGCCAGGAATCGCCGGCAAAATGATTCGCTCGACGCCGCGATAGGTGTCGTCGCCCTGCGTTTCGCCTTTGCGGCAATACATGGTGACGTGATGGCCGCGTGCCACCAATTCTGGCAGCAAGGTGGTGAGGAACGTCTCGTAACCACTGTACGTAGAAGGGATCCCGCGGGCTCCAAACACCCCGATATTGAGGCCGGTCATTGCGTGCCGCCGATATGCGGCGCGAGTGCCTTGAACGACTGGTCAGAGGATTCGCGTGCTTTGGTGCCGCGGGAGGCGAGAGTAGCAAGCCAAACCGTTCCGATGACCATGCCCACGGCGAGGCCCCATGGAGCGAAATTGGGCGATTTGAAATGAATCAGTAACGCCGCGCAGGTCAATCCAATCGCCGAATCCGCAGCGCGTACCAAAAAGACATCTCGTGATTGTTTGCGAGCGATCAGGAGATTGGCAACTGGTTGACCAGCAGCAAATAGCAGCGCGATACCCAGCCATCCCAATATGGCGATCGGCATGACAGCGTCTCGGTCTGAAAAGAGACGACCAGCGATATCGTTTCGAAATACAACCGCGAGTGCACCGTAGACAAGAACTGGCACAACCAATGCTGCGGTTATGAGCCGTATCGAAGAGCTACGACCCCGTTCGCGTTCTTGTGTCGCGTACATGGGCAGTAGGAAGGATGCGATGCCGGAAACATATGTCATTGCGGGTTGGCTGAACAGGCGTGCAGATTCCAAGTCTCCTGCTGCGTCGTACGACACCAAAGCGATCACCAACGAGCGCACCGCGAACTGAGACAAGGGCCGAATGCTGAGCTGTGCGGCGCGCCAGCCGGCGAAGGGTGCCAGTTCCTGAGCCGCTCGCAGCGATGGCCGCGCGAATGCAAGTTCGTTGCGCGGCAATTGCACTGAGGTCGAGACAAGCGCAACGATTGCGCCAACGAGCATCCCTGCGATGACGACACTCATGGTGAGTCGGCCGCGAACCAACCACAGCATCGCGACAGTTCCAAAGGCTCCAATGGAGTACATGATGTCATTGATGAGGAGCGATCGAAATGCCATGCGCGCCATAAACACTCGGCGCCCGATCTCTTCGACAGCCCATAGCAGCACCATGGCGGCAAACATCAGCGCAAGGAGCGGGTGAACGACACGTACGGACAGGGCATACGCGCAGACCGCGCCGAAGACTCCGAACAGTAACATCGACGCTGTGAGGCCTGAGCGAATTCGGGCGTTGAAGCGATCCAGTACGGTGAGTGAGTCGCCTACCCATGCGGTTTGGAGCGCCGTCAACAGAATCATCGCGTTGATGAGCAACCCGTACCGACCGAAGGCACCTTTGCCGAGTTCTCGTCGAACCAGGATCATGAGTACAAAGCTGGTTCCCGCGACCACGAATTGATCGACAACCGCGTCAACCGCCCGGCGCTTCGTGGATGACGGGGCGGCCGTAGAGGTCGTGTCTGTTGGACTCATGAGCGCGTGCGCAAGCGTCTACTACGACTGACGCTGAGCGATTCGGTTGCGAGAGACGCTGACCTCAATCGCGTGGTCTCGATTGAACACGTAGCCCAGGACAGGAACGTTGAGCAGATCGAGGCGTTCACGCATCCGCTCGACTTTACGCATGCGGACACCACGAGGAACGACGAACATGATGGCGTCGACCAGACGAGCGAGCGAAGCGCCATGGGCATCAACTGCCAACGGTGGGACATCGATGATGATGAGGTCGTACCACTCGCGTAGGCGATCGATTGTCTCAGCCATTGATTTGCCCCTCAATAGGCTCGCAAGATCCGCTTCTGGCTTTCCAATAGGCAATAGCGCGACTGACGTTGCGTCTCCGAGATCAACCGCCCGCAACGCAGACTCCAACGGGGCGCGCATCGTGAGCACGTCGGAGAGGCCAGCTGTTCCGGGGTGAATTCCTGCGATCTGCGTGAGGCTCCGCTGTCCGCCGTCGGCGTCGATGAGCACGACTCGACGGCCGTCACGCGCGTATGCGGAGGCGACGTTCGCGGCAGAGGTAGTGCTACCAGCACCGACTTCGACGCCCGACACCATAAGCACGCCGGATTCCAATCCCGACCACAACCCTGCCGCTGCGAACTCGAAAGATGCTGCGGGCATTTCGTTAAACGCACCGAGAGCACGCGCCGAATCTCCGCGTAGCGTTGGAATTTCGCCCAGGAGTCGTGTGTCGGTCACGATGCCCGGGACTGCGGCGTCATCGACAACACGTCGACGGTCGGCCAAGATCCAACACACCACCAACGCGATGATGAATCCGACGAGACCTCCCAAGACTCCTTGAGTCGCCGACGCCCGCAACCCAGTTTTGGGTGGCGTCAACGCCTTCGTGGTGAAATCGACGCCATCTCCGAAATCGGCGGCATTACTCGTGTTCGTGACGTCTTGATCTTCGATACGTTGAAGCACTTGCTGGGCGGCAGCGCGTTGTTGCGCGTTTGATGCCGAATTCTTGAGAATGGCGTTCTGCTCGGCGCGCTTCGCGTCAAGCTCGGCGTCTTTCGCTGAGAGCTTCGCATCGGCGTCTGCTTTGACTGCTGCCACAAGCGATTCCATCATCGCGTTGGCTCTCCGCGAAGATTCTTGTGGGTTCCCCGTCGAAGCGGTGACGTATACGACGTTTGAGGCGACATCGGGAACCGCACCGACCGAACCGCGCAGCTCGCCGTAGCTGATGCCGAGTTGCTCCGATGCTGGCTTGAGCACAGCCTCAGAGCGCGTGAACTGGGCAATCGTCGCGATGTATCGAATCATGCCAGTCGGGCCGCCGACGTTGGCCGGAGGAGTCAAACTCACTCGAGCAGTAGACGAGTAACTCGGTGCTGCGGAGGCAGAATAGGCAAATCCGAGCGTTCCAAACAGCATCACGATCGCGGTGGCGAGTCGCCAATGCAACCGCAATGATTGCAACAGCCCGGGGCCTTCAATGGGCGGATGAGTATCGATGCGCGTGTTGGCCACGGTTGTCCTCCAAAAACAAAAATGATTACTTGCCTATCGGCCTCGCGACTCGAAATGTGAGCGCCTCGGCCCGGCCTGGCCCGCTGCCTCTACGGTAGTTCTTCGGCGCCCTCGATCGTCTTGTCGCGTGGCGGGAATTTGTCACTTTCACGTTGCTCGTCCTTATTTTCGCAGCTTTGCGCCGATATGCTGGTGAAGGTGGGCTGTGGTCGTGACCAACGCTATCGATGAGCAAACAGAATTGTTACATGTCGTGGTAGCCCAACGCTGCCTCGCAGGCGAATAGGGACAATCGGCGGACAGGGTGTAGGGAGTTCGATTCGTGAGCGTTGCGGTGATCACCGGAGCAGGCGGCGTCGTTGGAGCCGCTGCCGCGCGCGCCTTTGCTGCGCGTATGAAGGCAGTCGTCGGTATCGACAACGATATGCGAGCAACTTTCTTCGGCGAGGGTGCGTCAACAAGCTGGTCGGTACAACGTTTGGAGCACGATCTTTCGAATTTCACGGCGGTCGATCTCGACGTACGCGACGTGGCCGGTATCGATGCATTGTTTCGCGAGTTCTCGAATCAGATCGAAGTCGTAATCCATTGCGCTGCGCAACCATCGCACGATTGGGCCGCTTCAGACCCACACACTGATTTCACTGTCAACGCCAATGGCACGTTGACGATGTTGGAGGCAACCCGTCGTCATTGTGAATCGGCGTCGTTCATTTTTTGTTCTACCAACAAGGTCTATGGCGATCGGCCAAATTCGTTGCCGCTCGAAATCGTTGGTCGGCGGCTCGAAGTGGCGACAAGCCATGCCTACTTCGAACATGGAATCGATGAGTCCATGAGCATCGACGACAGTACGCACAGCATTTTCGGCGTCTCAAAGACAGCGGCAGACCTCTTGGTACAGGAATACGGCAGATATTTCGGAATGAATACGGTTGCGTTCCGCGGCGGGTGTCTCACTGGACCTGGTCATAGCGGCGCACAACTTCATGGTTTCTTGGCTCATCTCATGCATTGTGCGGCTGTCGGCGCGCCGTACACAATTTTCGGATATGACGGTCTTCAGGTGCGAGACAATCTGCACGCGGAGGATCTTGCTGCCGCCTTCTTAGCTTTTTGTGACCAACCGACGTCGGGGCAGGCTTACAACGTCGGCGGAGGACGGTTCGCGAGCTGCTCCATGCTTGAGGCCATTGCGATCTGCGAGAGCATCACTGGCAAGTCCATGAACATTGCTTACGATGCAGAGGCGCGCGTCGGCGATCATCGATGGTGGATCAGCGACACGCGTAAGATGCATCGCGATTTCGGCGGTTGGTCGCCTACATACGACGTTCCGACGACTCTCGAGTCGATCTATGCCGAAGGTCGATCACGTTGGTAGATTCGGGCAGCGGTTTCCGCTCCGTCGAAGTATTCGGAGTGAATGTCACGCCGTGCACGTATGAGACCGTGGTCGATGCGGTGATTAGTGCTGGTCTCCAGCGGGTTCCGTTCGGCGTCGCCGCACTGGCGACTCATGGATTGATGACGGCGGTTCACGACCCCAATTTCCACGGTGCCCTTGCGCGACTCGACGTTGTGACACCCGATGGGCAACCAGTGCGCTGGGCGCTGAATCTCATTGATGAGGAGTCGCTCGCGGAGAGGGTGTACGGGCCGGACCTCACTGACAAAGTGTGCGCAGCCGCGGCGCGTGCGGGGGTTGGCGTATTTCTGTTTGGCAGTACCGAAGCCACCAGCACGGCCCTGCAACGCGCGTTGGAGTTGAAGTACCCGAACATCTCGATTGTCGACAGCCAAGCCGACCGGTTTCGTGACGCAACCGTCGAAGAGGACGCGTTGGACGTGGCGCGCATCGTCGGCTCGGGCGCAGGAATTGTGTTGGTCGGCCGTGGGTGTCCGCGCCAGGAACTGTGGGTGGCCGATCATCTTGATCGGATTCCATGTGCAATGCTGGCCGTTGGTGCCGCATTTGATTATCTTGGTGGCACGCTCAACCGCCCACCGCGTTGGATGCAACGAGTAGGTCTCGAGTGGCTCCATCGCTTGGCCCAAGAGCCGCGCCGACTATGGAAGCGCTACACGGTTACGAACTCGCAGTTTCTGGTGAGATTCATCGCGTTGTGGGTGCGTAATCGTGTCACAAAGGCCCGTGTGCGTTTGCAACGGTGAACGGTTCGAGCGGCGTCATCAGGTTTTGGTCATCTGGACGCACGCGCTTGCTGTAGTGCTGTTTCATACACAGACACCAATGCATTGAAGTGCTGCTCTGGCGTGAAGTTGTGGAGAAAATGCTCCCTGCCGGCTGCTCCTATGGAGTCGAGATCAGGGCCCGTGAGCGCATGCAACTGTTCCGCAAGCGCGGCCGCGTCGCCCGTCGCGACAAGCCTCGCGCCGGCGCCGACGATCTTTTTGGTGTCACCGGTGTCGAATCCAATTATTGGCGTGCCGGGTGCAAGCGATTCGAGGAGTACGAGTCCGAATGGCTCAAGCCATTCGCTCACGAATAGGAAAGCCCGAGCATCTCGTATCAGAGCGCGAGTTTCGTCCAGGGGCCGGTGCCCCAAGAAGCGAACGTTGTTTGGTGCTGCGGACTCGAGTGAGTCGCGAAGTGGGCCATCGCCGACGATACAGAGTTCGAAGTTGCTCAGAGCAGCTTGGCACCATGCATCAATAAGGGCCTCGACGCCTTTGCCCGGGGCTAGTCGACCCGCCCAGATCAGCGACTTCGAGGTCGACGGAGGTTGGGGGCGTGGCCCGGGGTCGATCAGGAAATGAGGGACCGTTGTTATTCGCATTGCCGCGATGCCCGACTGCACATGGATATCGCGCACGAGTTCGCTGGGCGCTATAAAGCGATCGACTCCGTCATACAGGGCCGAGCGGCGCCCTACAACAATGGTTGCCGCAGCCACTACTGATTGGGTAACGGAGTCGCGGTAACAGCGGTTGCGCACGGCAGGCCACGGGGAACGGCCAACGCAGTCTCGACACACCTGGTTGTCGCGTAACAATGTTGCATCCGCGCATAACAGACGGTAGTTGTGCAACGTCATGACTGTGGCCGAAGAAGCCTTGTTCGCCGCGTGGATCACTGCTTGCGATAGCGCGAACCACGTGTTGTGGATATGCACGACGTCTGGTTTGAAACCCGCTATAGCAGCTTCAAGGCGCCTCGCCTGGCGGGGATTCCAAGGTGCGGTCGCGAATGAGGCCATCGCGGCGCGGCTGCTGCGGTTTTGTGCCGAGTGGACTTCGACGGTGTGTCCGTTCGATGTGAGGAGCGCGGCCTCAGCGGCGACTACGACGTCTTCCCCACCCAATTCACGGTGTTGAGCGTGAACGATCAAGATTCGCATTGCGCGCCACAGTACTGCTGTTCGGCTCTCGCCAATTCAGGCTGGGGAAGGAGTCAGAACCCGCGGTTGGTGAGTAACGCGAGGGGAGTGCGCACGATGATGCGCAGGTCCAGGAATGCTGAGATTCCAGCGACATACTCGATGTCGACGCCGACATGTTCGTGCATAGGGCGCCCTTCGCCGCGGGCTGAAACCTGCCACAACCCAGTCAGGCCAGGTCGGACCATGTGCCGCGCGTGCTCCCAGTCGTTGTAGCTCGCCACAATTTCAGGCAGCTCGGGCCGTGGCCCGATGATGCTCATGTCGCCGCGCACGACATTCCACAGCTGTGGCAATTCGTCGAGGCTCCATTTGCGCAAGAACCGGCCAACGCCGGTGAGGCGCGGATCGCTCGGACTCTTGTGGGTCTTGCGGCGGTCGCTTCCAACGAACCCATCGTGCACAACCAGGTCGGCCTCGGGGTCTAGTGCGCGATCACGACGGTCTTGCTGCATAGTGCGAAATTTGTAGACCTTGAAACGTTTACCTCCGCGGCCCACCCGGACCTGGGTAAAGAAGATAGGTGAGCCGAGGTTCACCCGCACCGCGATCGCACAGGCGATCAAAACTGGTAGCACCGCTACGAGCACCGTTGCGGCGAATACGCGGTCAATTGTGGGCTTCACCACGCGAACGTAGATGCCCGCGGGAGGGCTGACGATGTAGAGCGTCCCAGCGCCAGTACTCTGGGCATGGTCCGCCACAGGTTGCAGAATTTCATGATCAAGCTCGTGTGAGCCCCACATGGCTTTTCCTTCGCTTTGTTCCACCCAGCTCCGCCCAGGTGCGACTGACAGATCATATATCCTCACGGAGCGTGACGCCAGCATTTGTCGGAGTAATTTGATTCGAACTCAAGTAACTCTTTTTTCCTTCCGACAACTGCACCCACACAGACACCGCGATTCGCGCGGATGGGCTTGAATCCGACCTTGGTGGGTACTGTTCGCGCTATCCGCTTGTCCGTGCGTCCCATCGGTCGCCAACCTGGAGAACGAAGCTTGTGCGCGATCCCGCAACGATCGGACTGACGCCACCTCCGGAGCTCGCGTTTCGCCGCAAAATCTCCTTGCTTGGCGCGCTGAAATCCACATTTGCCGCCTGGGAAATGGTCACGACCCTCACAGAACGGGAGCTACGCGTTCGCTACAAACAGGCGATTCTCGGCGTTGCTTGGGCGCTCCTGCAGCCGGTCGTACTGATCTTTACCCTGACGATATTCCTCAGCAAGGTTGCCAATGTTGAGACGCATTACCCGGAGTACGCGTTGTTCGCGATCTGTGGGTTGCTGCCGTGGACCTTTTTTGCCTCGGCAGTAGGTCAAGGCGGCCTTTCGCTGTTGTCCAATCTGCAACTCATCAACAAGATCAACTGCCCAAGAGAGGTGTTCCCGCTTTCGATTGTGGGCGTATCTGCCGTTGACACATTGACATCAATGGTTGCGGTAGTCGTGCTGTTCGCGGCGAAGACGACAATGCCCCACGCGCTCGTGCTCGCGTGGGTCGTCCCGCTGATTCTGATTGAAATCGTGTTCACGATGGGTGTCGTGCTTTTGATCTCGTCGATGGTTGTGCATCTGCGCGATATCCGCCACGTGTTGCCTGTGATCATCCAGATGGGTCTGGTCGCGACACCGGTGATTTGGTCGCTTGACGGGCTGGAGCGGAAGTGGCAGATCGTTTACTCGATAGCGAATCCGATCGGGCCAGTCATCGACAGTATCCGTCGCACCGCGTTGAAAGGCTTGGCGCCTGACCTCGCGCTCTTGGGCTACGCATCGGTTTCGGCCGTCGTGGTGTTTTTCGTTGGCTTCAAGGTATTCAAGCGATTGGAGTCGAGCTTTGCCGATCTCCTCTAGAGCCGATGACATTATTGCTGCTAGGGGCGGCGTGCTTACAGGCGCCCTGAATATCGATCGAGTCTGGAAGCGGTTTCGGGCCGATCTGCGGAATCCGTTTCTCATTGACCGAATCGAATTCTTGCGAGACCGTCTACGAGGTGACACCAGCAACAACTATCGGTGGGCCTTACGCGATGTCGATTTCAAGATTGAACCGGGTGAGTCAGTCGGGCTCATCGGTTCGAACGGTGCTGGCAAATCGACGATGCTCAAAATGATCGCCGGCGTGATGTATCCCAGCGCCGGGAACGTACATGTCGGCGGTCGAATCGGCGCGCTGATTGAGGTGCGCGCTGGGCTGCACTCCGACCTCACTGGACGAGAAAACATTTTCCTCTACGGCACACTGCTCGGACTGAAACGTAAGCGCGTTGCACAAGTTTTCGATCAGATCGTTGAGTTCGCGCAAATCGAATCAGCTATCGATCGCCAAGTCAAATTTTATTCGACCGGAATGCAATTACGGTTGGGGTTCGCGGTTGCTGCTTTCTTGGAGCCTGCGGTTTTGCTTGTCGATGAGGTGTTGGCGGTCGGCGATTCGACGTTTCAACAGCGTTGTCTTGAGCGGATGCGCCAAGTGCAGGCTGACGGCACCACGTTGCTGTTTGTCAGCCACGACCTGGCGACGATGGAAGCGACATGCACACGAGGTCTGTGGCTGCGTGATGGCATGTTGGTTGAAGATTCTCCGATTCGCGAAGTGCTCGGTAGTTATCGTGAATGGATCGAACACTCTGCCGAGGTTGGCTCTGATCAAACTGGCCCAGTTCGCGTTACTTCAACGACAGTGACTGGGACAGCAGGTAATGGGGTCCAAAGTTACGGCAGTATGACTGTCGAGTTGGCTGTTGATTCTGACATTGCACGAGGCTGCGTTGTGTATATGGGCGTGAGCGAGGGCCCCGCAACCCCGATTTTCGTGGCGCAGGGGTCAGCAAAGTTGTCAAGCGGTTCGAACAGTGTGCTGTGCACGTTTGAACATCTGCCATTACCTCGCGGTCGTTTTTTTCTCTGGACGGCGATTCACGAGGCAACTCGTGCGCACGATCTCGTGAAATGGCATCCCGCGAAGGCATTCGACGTGAGCGGACCCAACGTGGAAAGCACGCCTCGCTCGGTTGTGCGGCTGTCGCCAGTACAAGTCAAGAACACCTGGGAGTTCAGCGCCGACTGAACTGCACAGTTGGGATCGAATCGCGAATCGCAATTGCCGCGGTTGCGTTGCAGTTCAGCTGTTCTGAACAGTCGATGACCGTCCATCGTTGGGGCTCGTCAGGTCGGTTGCGGATCCAGGTAATGCTTGGTTGGCGAGTGCTGGCGAACTCCACAGTGAAATCATCCAAGGGAATCGATAGGCCATCGCCGATTGCCTTGAGGTACGCCTCTTTGCGTGTCCAGCACCGAAAAAACGCGGGTTCCTGGTCGGACACAGGCAGGGCGCGTAATTGTTGAACTTCCGTTGGTGCGAAGAACCTCTCAGCAATCGTGTCGTCGGCGAATCCTTCCCGCAGGAGCTCGACGTCGATACCGAGCTCTCGGTGAGATATCGCTACTACAGCGACATTCTCACTATGAGCGACGTTGAAATGCAGGTGCCCATTGGCGAGGAATGGCTTGTCCTTCGGTCCGTAGCCAAGTGCGATTTCGTCGGCGGCAATTCCTACCCGTTTCGCGAGGATGTCACGCAGAACGCCTCGGCCGCGGGTGTAGCGGATTCGATCGCGGTCGAATTTGTAACGAGATGCGCGGGCGCGTTCGTCCGCGCTGAGACCTGACAGGAATTGGTCATGCGACGAGTCGTTGAGATCGAAGTGAACGACCTCAATCGTCACGGCGGTTGGTTGGCGTGCATCGAGTTGCGCGCAGCCGGGAAGAGAAAAGGGAGTCATAGCGCCACAGATCTGTCACGGAGTCGCAGATTGAAACTCGTCGTGCGACGCCATGCGACCCATCGCCACCGTAATTTTTCTCGCCCCCTCAAAGGGCAATCGCGCATGTGATGCCCGCATGTTGTCGACCGCGATGATGTCTCCTGCCTCCCATGCGAATTGTATGCAGTTTTCGAAAAAAACTTCGTTGAGGTGCTGCATGTCTTCATCGGCTATGGGAGATTCGTCACCGTAGAGCACGTTGCGTGGCATCGCGATCTCCGATCCGCAGAGGTCGAGTAGCGCAGCACGCGTCGAGACGTCGAGACAACTCGAATGATGCAGCTGCACCTGATTGAAAAATACCTGCGTGTGTCGTTGGGGGTGGGTGCGAATTGCCTCAGTGCGGTTCTTGACCCGCAGCACCTCTCCGAGCCATTCGCAGGTCATACCCTCCGCCGCGCATTGATGCTCGACTCGATCGCGGTCTTCGGTTTTGAAAAAGTCCTGCCAACTCACATCGATACCGGGCACGAAATTACGGACGTAGCAGAGTTTCTTGGTGGCCAGCCGCTCCACGAATTCGGGGTTAATTCGGTGCATCACGAGTTCGCAGTCGAGCAGGGGAGTATTGCCACCGACAGGCGACGGTTGGACGCAAAAAAAGAATTGGCGGGTGGGCCACGAAGGGAGATGAGAACTCTCGTTGTGGAACAAGATCGCCATATCGTTCGGATATGGAGTCGAGTGGTAGATCCGTTGACCGCTTTCCTCCTTCGGGAGATCGCCATAATCGCCGAAGAGGTCAGGAACCAGAGCACTCACAACTGCCTCGAATTGCGGTGGTGTGACGAGACCAAACCCTCGCAATAGGACAGCGCCATATTCGACGAGCCAGGCTTCGAACTGCTCGCGGTTTGTCTCTGCCCAAGCTGCGAGATCGACGCCTGCGGTGGCCGGTCGCACGACAAGCGGCAGGGTCGATTCATTGCCGAGGGTTGAGGTTGAGACCAGCGATGCAGGCCCATCTGCGGCGATGGGCCGACGCCGACCGCGCATGGCGGTTGGTCTCGGGGTTGGGCTTATGTGAAATGAGTCATTACTTGTCACCGAAGTCTCCCAACGTTGTGCCCTCATATCGGCAGACCACCGTGGTAGCTGCGTGCCCGTACACGCTTTGGGCGCAGGGGTAGCAGCAACGGTATCGAATCAGGCACGCAACCATGGTTTCGAGCATTGAGAAGCGTCGGTCGCTCGGCATGTCTGGCACGCACATCATCGATGGATACGCGTTGCAACTTGAACGAATTCTTACCGAGGAAGAGAGTGTCACCGAAATCGCAGTTTCGGCTTGAATCGGGCCCTGGCATGGGCCATACTTGAGGCGCGAATGACTGATCTCGCCGGGTCATTTGCGGGCGGAGAGGCGAGGATTTCTAAGGAGCCAGCCATTTTTTCGCGGCGCGAAAAGGCGGAATGGCGATCGAACGGGGCAACGTTCGCTGTACGCGCATCAACAACGATGGGGAATATGGGACATCCGGTTGGTCGCCGCGCGGTCGCTTTCATCGGTGCGGCTGCGCTGGGTCTCGGCGGATTCATCGCCGCTACACCGCAGCAAGCCAGCAGTGCCGGCGCACCAAGTGTTTCCATCGAAATGCCGGGGGCGATTATGCGTGGCTCCCTTATCCACGCAAAAGTAGTGATCAGCAACGGTGAATATGTAGCTGGCGCCCAGTTCACATTGGCCTACGACCGTGGCGGTCTGGCTTTTGACGGCGTGCAA
The DNA here is from genome assembly GCA_005773635.1 of Actinomycetota bacterium. GTDB lineage: Bacteria > Actinomycetota > Acidimicrobiia > IMCC26256 > PALSA-610 > F1-120-MAGs023. Next base: position 59,518 of record SXHN01000052.1, on the reverse strand, counting down.
TCCCCGAGTGATCGCGTTGCCCTCACGACGATAGAGCACGCCGAAGGCCTCACGACGGGGTTCTACGCCGAGCGCGGCGCGCCAGTCTCGGAATTAGTGACCGATGTAGTGCTCTCTCCACGCGCACTTGGCAATTTCGAATTGCAACTCCGCGACGTAGTGTTGGTTGACCGAAACGGGCGCGTCATTCCTGCCTCGGTTGAGGTTGAGTCATCGATCACCGTAGGGAGTAGTCGCACGCGGCACCCTGCGCCGGTGGCGGTGCGATCCGAAGCGCCGAAAGCAGCGTTGCCTCTGGAAGCGAGCGTTAGCGCCGGTGCCGCCCAAGCGGAGTGGACGCTGGCGACGGAAGCCGGGAGTTGTGACGGGACCGACTGTGTATCAATAGCCGATGTACAACAGGCTGCGACCGAGGCTGGCCCGCCGAGCGCGCAATCGATGTCTGGTCCGACAGTCAGCTTCGTCGTCAACACCACCAGCGATGCGACCGACTCGAATGTTGGCAACGGTGTTTGCGCGATCAGCGGCGGAGGATGTTCGCTTCGGGGTGCCATTCAAGAAGCGAATCTCAGCACCTTTCCTGTAGAGATCCAGTTCGATATTCCAGGGGGTGGCCTGAAGACGTTAACGCCGGCAAGTCGCTACCCGACGCTCACGAACTCAGTGACATCGGTGCTCATCGATGGATTCTCGCAACCGGGCTCATCGCCAAATACTGACGCACTTGCTTCGAACGCGGACTACGGCATCGAAATAGCAGGCCAAGGCCCCTCAGCGTTCGATGCCTTCTTGGTCACCGGGTCCAACTTCACGTTTCGCGGCCTGAATATTCATAGTTTCGGACGGTCCATCTGGTTTTTGGGCGCAGACGCGCATCACAACACCATTGTCGGCTCTTTGATTGGTTTGTTGCCCAACGGCGCGACCGATCCTTTGGTCACGACCATTGCTTCCAAGACGTGCGTTGTCATACAGGGTGGTGCACATCACAACAACGTTGGCGTACCCGGTGTCGCTAATCGCAACGTGATTTCAGGTTGCCCGCACCAAAACGTCGCGACATACGACAACGACACTGATTACAACGTCATTCAGAACAACATTGTTGGGCTTGATCCAACTGGATTGTTGAGGCGCGGCGCAAAGTCACACGGCATCGATATCAACACGTGGTCGAGCTATACCTTGATTGGCGGTTCTGCGCCGGGCGAACGCAACGTCATCTCAGGCAACCTGGGCAACGGCGTCGAGATTTCTCACGGCGTCGGCACGATGTTCAATCAAGTCGTTGGCAATTTCATCGGGACCTCGCTCGACGGCGAGTCGATCAGTGCGGCGACTGCTCATGGTCAGGTGGGCGTACGCCTTGAGGGCAATCCATTCTGCTCAACAGCATGCGATCCAGATATTTCGTACCAATCGGTGATCGACAACGTCATTGGCAACGCCAGCGACGCTGGCATCTGGATCGATAAAGGCACCCACCACTCGACCGTCCAAGGCAATGATGTGGGCATCAGCCCATCGGGCAACGACATTGGCAACGGGTTCTCCGGCATCCGCGTCGAGGCTGGGGCGTTCGACACCGTTATCAGCCAAAACGAAGTGGCGCATAACGATAGTGGCATCCAGATAATTCCAACTGGAGCGAGCCCACCGAGCTCAGTTATTTCACCCACGAATTTCAACACCATTACGCAAAACTCGATTCACGACAACGGCGTTGGGTCGACTGCGGCGCTTGGAATTGATTTGGCCCCGCTCGGGGTCGTGAACAATTCCGGCAACGCCGATCCCGATGTGAACGAGGCAATTGTCGGGCCGACTCTTTCCAACGCCACGTCTGCTTCAGTCGACGCCCAGACGTGCGGGAGTTGCACCATTGAACTGTTCGTCGCCGACCGCCCAGCGAGCCAGTTTGGGTCTGGGATTACCTACATCACAACTGGCGTCGCGAACAGTTCAGGATTCGCACGCTTGCCGGTGCCCGCATTTGCGCAGGGCTCGCCGGTCACGGCGACCACGACGAACCCGAGTGGAAGTACGAGTGAGTTTTCTCGCAACGTCGCGATTCCGCTACCAGACCCCGGCAACGTAGCCCCGAGCGCCGTGATGTCAGTATCGTGCTCACATCTTACGTGCACGTTTGGGTCGACAGGTTCTGGCGACCCTGACGGGTACATCGTTCAGTATTCCTGGGACTTCGGCGACGGTCAAACGGCAAGCGGGCCGACGGCGGTTCATACCTACTCCGTTGGAGGCGACTTCACGGTCGCGTTGACAGTGACCGACAATGACGCGGCCACTGGTTCGGTCTACGCCACCGCGACCTCGGTCAATCTCGCTCCGACCGCAAGTTTCTCCGGTTCGTGTGCGTTTCAGCTGTGTACCTTCGACGCGTCCGCCTCGACTGACCCGGATGCGCCGATTGAGAGCTACGCATGGGATTTCGGGGATTCAACGACTGGCTCGGGTGTCACCACGACGCACTCGTTCGCTGCTTCCGGTACCTACACGGTGAACCTCGTCGTTGATGACGGCAACGGTGCAACCGCACAAACTAGTTCGCAATTCACTGTCACTGTTTTGCCGCTCGGCACACTCGGCTTTGACGCGTTTGGTCGAACCACGACGAATGCATGGGGGAGCGCCGATATCGGTGGCCCATGGACTCTGAGTTCTGCCCCTGCTGATTACAGCGTCGGCAGCGGCACCGGTCGGATCATTTCTGCGACGGCTGGCGCGGCGCGTATTGCGTATTTGCCGAGCACCCTTGTGATGGACAGCGACACAGTGGTTGACATCTCCACCAACAAGGCGCCAACCGGTGGAACGTACGGCGAGGTCGCTGGCCTGACTGCGCGCCGGCAAGGAACCACCCTCGAATACCGTTTGCGCCTGCGGTTTCCTCCAGGCGGCGGTGTGAAGCTGTCGCTCGCAAAGGTCGTCAATTCCTCGACCGAAGTGCAAATTGGCTCAGAAATAAATGTTGCGGGCGCCACCTATGCAACCGGGCGACTATTTACGACACGTCTTCGAGTCACCGGCACGAATCCGACCACGCTCGAGGCGAAGGCGTGGACAACCGGCACGGCCGAGCCGGGCGCGTGGGGGATCGTTGCTATGGACAGCCAGCCCGAACTGCAAGTGGCTGGTGCGCACGGTGTGCGTACGTATCTCAGCGGTAGCGCCACGAATGCTCCGGTGACCACGACTCTCGACAATTACCGGATGCAGGTTGTGAATACCGCCCCAACTGCTGCGTATTCGGCGTCGTGCGTGAACAGCACGTGTTCATTCAACGCGGCGGCATCGACGGATTCTGATGGCACCATTCAGACGTATTCGTGGGACTACGGCGACGGCTCGAACGGAACTGGTTTGACTGCGTCGCACGACTATGGCAGTGCGTTCGGGACGTATCAGCCAGTGCTGACGGTCACGGATAACTACGGCGCAACCGACACCGAATCACAGAGTCTTGACGTAGTCAACGAGGCACCGACTGCTTCGTTCACCAGCGATTGCGTGGATCTCACATGCACGTTCGATGGTTCTGGGTCCGTTGATCCAGATGGCTCGCTCACAAACTACGACTGGGATTTTGGCGACGGACTTGGTGGTACCGGTGTGAGCGTGGTGCATACGTTCGCAGGCCCCGACATCTACAGCATCGTGTTGAACGTGACCGATGACGACGCGGCACAAGATGCCGATTCCCAAACCATTACCGTGTTGGGCCCGAACGCATTGCCGACCAGCACCTACGGCTACAGCTGCGTCTTACTGACTTGTTCGTTCGACGGTTCAGGATCGACCGACAGTGATGGTGTAATTCAGAGCTATGCATGGGATTTCGGTGACGGAAACACCGCGACCGGTCCCACGGCGACGCACACTTTCGGCTTCACTAACAGCTTCGATGTTCAATTGACTGTCATCGATGATCGAGGCGGTGCGGATGCCGAAACCCAGTCGATCGCAGTTGTTGGACCGAATGTCGGTCCCACCGCACAAGCAACTGTTACCTGCACTGCAATGTCGTGCAATTATGACTCCGTTGGTTCCTTCGATCCCGACGGTGTGATCAGTACATACCTATGGACATTCGGCGACGGAACGTCGGCGACGACGGCGGTGGCGTCGCACTCTTACAGCATCGCCGGTACCTGGCCAGTTACGCTCACCCTCGTTGACGACGATGGAGAACCAACTTCGATCCAGCGGTTCGCTGTCGTCGCGCCGGTTCTGCCAACCTTTGTTACCGGTAACGACGACTTCACCCGAACGCTGTCATCACAATGGGGTAATGCCAATTCTGGTGGCACGTGGACGAACACTGGTACGGCGAACAATTTCAACGTCAATGGAACTGTCGGTACCCAGCGCACGCCCACCATCGGCAGCGGGATGGCGAGCGCTCTCAACGGTTTGGTTGGAAATGACCTTGATGTTCGAGTGCGGATCGCAGCAGACAAAGCGGCAACGGGATCGGGACATTGGTCGAATGTAACGGTGCGCAAAGTTGCCACGAATCAGGAATATCGTGTGCGCGTCAAGACAAACTCGAGCGGGGTGTTCTTGGCCGCGGCGAAGCTGGCTGGATCAAGTAACAGTACATTGATCGGTGCCGAAATCAGCACGGGTCTCGCGTACGTGCCGAATCAGTTTTACCGAGTTCGCGCGCAGGCGGTCGGTGTGAACCCCACGACTATCCGCGCCAAGGTGTGGGTCGATGGCACTTCGGAGCCCGCGGCATGGCTCTTGGTTCGAACCGATTCGACCGCGTCGATTCAAGGGGCTGGAGCGGTTGGGCTCAGCAGTTACGACGCCGGAACTGTTGCGCCGGTGATCTTTAGCTTCGACGATTTTGTAGTCGGACCAGCAAATACCGCTCCGGTGGCGTCGTTTGTGGTGAGTTGCACCGCGATGACCTGTGACAACGATGCCGCTGCATCGAGTGACGACGTCGCGATCGCGTCGTATATCTGGAGCTTCGGCGACGGTGGGACTGGCATCGGAGTCAACCCGGCACACATCTACTCTGCGCCCGGTACCTATACCGTGACGCTTACCGTTGTCGACAACACCGGCCTTGCGTCGGTGACCACTCGCGTAGCCGTCGTGAATGGTCCACCGGTTGCAGCATTCATACACAATTGCACTTCGTTGCTGTGCGACTTTGATGCTTCATCATCGAGTGACCCCGAAGGAAGCATTGCCTCGTACGAGTGGGCGTTCAGCGACGGCGGATCGGCTGTCGGTGTCACGGCACAGCACACCTTCGCGACATCGGGAACCTTCGACGTACTCCTGACCGTCACCGACGCTCTGGGTCTCACCGATACCGAAACTGTCTCAGTGCAAGTGAACACTCCTCCAGTTGCAAGCTTTACCTCCGTATGCGCGAACTACGATTGTCAATTCGACGCGTCGGCATCGAGTGACATCGATGGCACGATTCAATCGTATTCGTGGGATTTTGGAGACGGACAATTCGACACCGGCGTATCTCCAACGCACACCTATGCAGCGGCGGGTTCGTATGTCGTGACGCTCACGGTCACCGACGACCAGAGCGCGACCGATGATGAGGTGAGTGCCGCGGTCGCGAATGTTGCTCCAGCTGCTTCATTTGGCGAGGTGTGCACAGAGCTTTCCTGTGATTTCGACGGCTCGGCGTCGACGGACACCGACGGCATCATCGCTTCGTACGCCTGGGATTTCGGAGACGCATCGGCGAGCGGCACGGGTGCCCAACCCAATCATGTTTACGCTGCAGCGGGCACGTATTCGGTCGCGTTCACGATTACCGATGATCTGGGTGGAACCAACACCACACTCCATGATGTGGTTGTGAACAGTGCGCCAACGGCAGCATTTACGGTTTCGTGTAGTGAGTACCTGTGCGACTTCGACGCAGCTACATCTGTCGACCCCGGTGGTTCGATTGTGACTTACGACTGGGACCTCGGCGACGCGCAGAACGCTGCTGGTGTCGCTCCAACGCACACCTACGCGGCTGCGGGCTTGTACGTTGTGACGCTTACGGTCACAGATGACGTTGGGGCCACAGACAGCTTCACCGCGAATGCAATCGCGAACGTAGCGCCCACAGCGAGCTTCAGCGAAGTATGCGCTGCGTTGACGTGCGATGTTGACGCTGCGACGTCCGCCGACGCCGATGGGGTAGTAGTTGGATACCTCTGGGACTTCGGTGACGGAGCAACTTCGACGACCGCGTCGGCTAGCCACGCGTACGCAACTGGTGGGAGCTATCTAGTTACGCTCACTGTCACCGATGATCTGGGTGGCACCGACAGCACTTCCCTGACGGTTTCTGTCAACGCTCCGCCAGTAGCTGCCTTTCCCCCGAACTGCACGCTGCTGTCATGTACGTTCGATGCTGCCGCATCGGGTGACCCTGACGGCACAATCGTGTCGTATGTGTGGACGTTGGGCGATGGTGGCACCGCCACTGGCGTCACGACCAACCACACCTACGCGCTTGCTGGCGAATGGCCAGTAACACTCACCGTCGTCGATGACGACGGTGCATCTACGACAGTCTCGGCGCTCATCGTGGTTGCCCCTGCGGTGAGCCCGACACTGTTCGCTTCGGATGCGTTTAGTCGAACGACGACCAGCGGTTGGGGTACTTCAGATCTTGGCGGTGTTTGGACGACCCCCGGTACGGCGAGCAATTTCGGCGTCAATGGCGGTTCTGCGAAGATGACCATCCCATCGAGTGGTACGAACCTTGCGGCGCGTTTGGCGACGGTTTCGGGTACCGACCTCGACGTGCAAACCAAGGTCAGTTTCAATGTGGCCCAGACGGGCGCAGGCTCGTGGGCCAGCATCTCGGGCCGATATATCGCAACGAGTCAGGAATATCGGGCTCGTATTCGATTCTCGAGTGCCTCGGTTCACGCGGCCGCCTACAGACAGGCCGGCGGCGCTGCACAAGTGATTGGTAGCGAAGTCAGCACCGGGCTTTCGGCAACCGTGAACGCGGTCTATCGAGTGCGCATGAATGTGAGTGGTACGAATCCGACCACGATTCGCATCAAGGTCTGGATGGATGGCACCAGTGAACCTTCTTCGTGGTTGGTGAGCGTCACCGACAGCACCGCGTCGCTGCAAGTAGCTGGCGTTGCGGGTCTGCAGGGCTATTCCGCGAACCAGAGTTATCCGTTGGTGTTCTCGTTCGATGACTTCGCAGTTCGACCCGCAAACTTGCCTCCAGTCGCGGCCTTCACTGCCGACTGCGCTGGCGCGTTGACCTGCAACGTCGATGCAAGTGGGTCCATCGACGACGATTCGATCGTGAGCTACGAATGGGTATGGGGCGACGGGACAGTGACGACGGGTGTGACCTCAAGCCATGTGTACCTGGTGCCAGGACCCAGAAGTGTGACATTGACGGTCACTGACAATCTCGGCGTCAAGACGGTCTTGGCCCAATCGGTGACCGTAACCTGAGCGCAGTGGTCGCGCAAGCACAATCATCACACAGCGCCAGCAAGGTCCTGGTTCCGCGCGTCGCCACGCAGGTCCGCCGTTACGGTCGGGCCGCGGTGCAAGGGTTCGGCACTGTGACCGCTCGCTGGCGGCCACTTCCTGATTTTCTGATCGTCGGTACGAAGCGCAGTGGGTCAACATCACTGTTTCGATACCTCGAGACTCACCGCCAGATCGCGCCGCTGTTCCCAACCTCGCGTCTTCCGATGATGCGCGAAAATCAAAAGGGGGTTCATTATTTCGATTCGAACTATCACCATGGACCTTCGTGGTATCAGGGGCATTTCCTGACATCGTCTGCACGGCGGCGCCACGCTCAACTCGCTGGAGAGGCCTCGCCGTATTACTTGTTCCATCCCCTCGCCGCGCAACGAGCGAGTGAGTTACTTCCCCGCGCAAAGATCATCGTGATGCTGCGCGAGCCCGTGGAGCGGACGTTCTCTCACTGGAGTGAACAGACCCGGAACGGAGTCGAGACGTTGTCGTTCGAAGCGGCGCTTGCAGCTGAACAACATCGTGTAGGCGACGACCAACAGCGGCTCCTTGCTGGCGAGATCGGTAGGTCGTTTCCTCACGAACAGCAGTCGTATGCGGCGCAGAGTCACTACTGGCCTTCGTTGCAGCGTTGGCTGGGTCTGTACGGTCGTGATGCCGTACTCATACTGCGTAGCGAAGACTTCTATCAGACGACCCAGCTTGTTTTTGATCAAGTGACTTCGTTCCTGGACATCGAACAGCAGAATTTGACCAATGTCGAGCCGTGGAACGCCGCTCCCAAGTCAGCGGTCGCGGATGCCATCCGCGCGCAATTGGTCGATCGTTTTGCGCCCGATATGGCTCACCTCGAACGAGAAGTTGGAATCGGATGGGAGTAGCGGGGCGAGTGGTTCCGTATCCACTGAATCGCCGCCTCTTGATTCCAACATCGGTCGGGCGCGGCGCAGCGGGTGCAGTAGCTACGGCAATGTCCTGTCGAGCTAGCGCAGTTGCAGCGCATCATCTTGCTTGGTGTGTCGCAAGAACCACAGGGTCGCATCTCATTCCGGGCAAGCGCCAGGCGCTCGACCTTCCTGTCGCGGTGCGCGGCGTCCTTGATGTGGTGGCAGACGTCGTCGGGGGCCTTGACGCCTTTGCATTGCTGTCTCGACGCCAAGATCATCGTGGTGCGCACCTAATTCTGGCGTTTCGCGATGGTTCACCTATTACGTTCTGCAAGATCGCGGGTGAGTCGAGCGCCGTTTCGTTCGGGGTTGAACAACGCTGTCTCACGGAGTTGTCGAACGCAAAACGAGCTCCTGTCATCGTTCCTCGATTACTCGTAGGCGGTACGGCCCACGGATTGCAATTCACAGCGATGTCGGCACTGCCGCCCCGCCCGCATCGACCGTTTTGGGGCAACGTCGCTCCAATTCTGGAGTGGCTGCAACTCAGTCTTGCAGATGTGTTGCCGCGAGTTGGGCCTGCGCACTGGGTACCGATGCATGGCGATTTCGCGCCATGGAACCTGCGCCGACTTTGGTTTGGTTCACACACATTGTTTGATTACGAAGATGCTCGATACGGCCCGCCGTCTGGCGACGCGGTCTTCTGGATGGTCGCCACTGCCACGCTGAAGGGCCAACCGTTGTCGCATGCGATCGATGAGGAATCGCGCGAGTTTTGGCGCGAATTTCTCACGCATCGTTTGTCTTCACAAACCGATCCCGAACTTGATGATCGTTTGCTCGCCACGCTGCTTGGCGCGCCGGTCCGTCGTTGAATCCTGCACCGGGCAATCCGGGCCTGGCGAAGTGAGATCACAAAGCCGTCGTGCTTTCGGCAATTCGCCGCGTCCAACGGAGGTCGCGATCGCTGAAGTACACCGTGATGAGATCGTGGAACAACAGCGATGTCGATGCTGCCAAGAGCACCGCTGCAGCGAACGCTCGATCGACTGAAGCGACCGCCGGGGGGAAATCGTCGAGTCTGACCGACGCCGCGAGGCCCAGGCTGCAGGCACCTGCCGCGTATCCAGAAACCCGAAACGTTGGGCTGCGGTGTGCACCTGGCGAACGGGCCATAACTGTGACGAATGGGCTGATGCTGAGGTACCAGGCCACTACAACCGCAACTGCGGACGCGGTTTCGCTTGGGCGATGACGCCCGTCGACCACGACCCCTACCGTGATCGCGAAAACCATTACGGCGCTGAGATAGCTCCCGTAAAAGCGCATCCGTCGAGGCATCAGCCCGTAGCAGCTCAACGCGAGGCCACTGACAAATGCGGTGTGCCCGCTGGGAAACGTGGAGCTTCCGATCCAGTCAGGGTATTTCGTGAGAGCGGGGTATGGCAGCACGACCTTCAACGCCTGGCAAATCATGACCCCGGGAATGACCACGGCGGCGACCGCGACGACGGCCCGCCACCTCTGGGTCCGCGGTTGCATGGCTAACAACACCAAAGTGATCGCGGTTGCTACGAGTGGAATGACGAGGCTGATATCTCGAAGCGGAGGAAGTCCGCGACTCCGCAACCGAGGCGTGTATCGGTGTACCTGTGCGTAGACCTTGGCGGCGCTGTCGGCACGCTGGCCCCAACGAGTGCCTATGAACACTCCATAGAGCACGACTGCCGCCCCGAGTGACTTGCCAATCAACTGTCTGCGTTGCGCTGGTGTCATAGAGGGCTGTGGCTCAGTAGCGGCAAGACCATCGAACCGAACCGTCGACATTCATCTAGGTGGGGGTAGCCCGAGAGAATAAATGAATCGATTCCAAGATCACGGTACCGCAACAGTTTGGCGTGCACCTGTTGTGGGTTGCCGACGATTGCGGCTCCACATCCAGATCGGGCTCGACCGATGCCAGTCCAAAGGTGCGGTTCGACGTAGCCGTCGTCATCGCTTGCATTTCGTAAATCGCGCTGTCGGGAGACTCCGACGGAACCAGAATCAAGTGACTGCAAGCGAATGCGATTTCCTTGTTCCTCATCAAGCTTTGAAAGTAGTAGCGCGGCGGCTTGACGTGCGTTGGCTTCGGTGTCGCGCACTACGACGTGGCTTCGAAAACCGAATTTCAAGGTGCGCCCATGTACGGCGGCACGCGCCGTCATGTCGGTGATGAGTTCAGCCGCCGCCTTTTCGGTCTCGGGCCACATCAGATATACATCCGCGGCTTGCGCGGCAACCTCACGCGCCGCCTCGGACAGCCCACCAAAATAGAACAACGGAGCCCGTTCTATCGCGGCGGAAGCGGTGGGCGGCCGCAGCGTGATATCGAAGAACTCGCCGTGAGTGTCGACCGGGCGATTGTTCAACAGATCTCGCAGAATCATCATCGCTTCCAACGTGCGCCGATATCGAGGTTCGCTTGCCAACGTGGCTCCCGGCAAGTCGCTCGAAATGATGTTGATCGTCAATTTTCCATCGCACATTTGGCTGAGTGTCGCGATTTGGCGCGCCAACTGCGGTGGCCACATCTCGCCCATTCGTACTGCGACCAGCATGCGCATCGTGGCGCCAAGCGATGCCGCTATTCCTCCGGCGAACGCGATTGCGTCGATGCCCAGCTCGTAGCCGGAGGGGAGCAGGATGTTGTCGAATCCGTGTATCCGGGCTTCGGCGACGATGTCTGCGCAATGTCGCCAACTGCTGCGTAGCGCTGGATCGGGCACGCCCAGAAACTCGTAGTCGTCATCGCACAGCGCACTAAACCATGCGACCTCAACCGGATGATCAGATGCCTTGTTCATCATGGAAGTTCGCGGCCCGCGGCGCTTAGCAGTGAATACCATTCAGAACGACTCAGTACTACCTGTGTCGCGGTTGCCGCATCACGAATTCGAGCTATCTGTTGAGTTCCGATAATTGGGATGGGACGTGCGGGATGGTGCAAGACCCAAGCGATCGCAATGGCAGTGGGCGAGACGTTGTGTGTCTCCGCGACTGTGGAGATGGCCGCGGTGAGGTCCGACCCTTCGTCACCAATTGCGCCGCGCCCAAGAGGGCTCCATGCCAGAGGCACTAGGTGATGTTGCATCGCTTGATTCAGCGTGCCGTCGTCGATCGGGTCGTAGTGCCACAATGAGAGTTCAGGTTGGATTGTGGTGACGAGGCCAGGAGCGAATTCATTGAGTGCCGCAAGTTGTGAGACGGTGTAGTTCGAGACTCCGACCTGCGCGGCACGGCCGCTTTGCACAATTTCGGCGAGCGTCGCGGCCACTTCGGCCGGATGCGCGAAGAGATCAGGACGGTGGACCTGATACAGATCGACTGATTCGACTCCGAGTCGGGTCAACGACTCGTCGCACGCATTGAGAAGGTAGGTCCGAGTGCTGTCATAGGGCACTCCGGGTTGGATGCCGCCTTTCGTTGCGATAACCATTTCGCCACGTAGCGACGGCGCGCTACGAAGTACGTCACCGAGCAGCTTCTCTGCGCCTCCGAAGCCAGCACTTTGGTCTCCATAGCCGTAGATATCTGCGGTGTCGATGAGTGTCATGCCGCATGCCAACGCCGCGTCAATTTTCGCAGTGGCAATGCTGGTCTCGGTGCCGCCGAATCTCCAACAGCCATACGCGATCGAGCCAACTGTGGGGCCGGTTGGGCCGAGCCGACGGGTCTTAGGCGTAGTTGTCATGCGCGTACGGTAACCGAGCGTTCCGCCCGGCAAGGCACCGTCGAATCAGACCGCCCGGAGGCCAACGAGCGGGCTGCTATCGACTGTTACTGCCGTGGTTGTCGCGTCGGCTTCTCGGCGGCGAATGCTAGCGATGCTGTCGGTTCGTAGGCTCGCAACCCGAACGGACCATCCCGAGATTTTGCCGTGTCCGCCGTCGGCAATGAAGAACGTCGTGAACGGTCCTTCCATTTGATACGCATTGGCATCGGCAACTATCTCGGTGTCGCCTTCGAGCGTCTTCACATCGAATCCCATGTGATTGTTGTAACCCGGCGCGCCTGTGGATCACAAGTGGCTCTCTGTGTGGAAACCTGCGCGTGTGCTGTGGATATAGGTCGGCGTGCTTCTGCGTCGGCGTGCTTCTGGGTCGGGGAGCATTGGCTTCGGAGCGGAGCCGCGGCCTCGTCAAGAAATCGGAGTGTCGGCGACGTCGCGAGCCAATGCATCGTCCAGAGCGTCGCGGACGGCGTCGGCCAGGAGGCGCACGTGCGGCTCCTTGAGTAGCGTCGTGTGGCTCACAGCCGGACTGTCGATGTCGTAGACCTTGAAGGTTTCTCCGACAAGCCCTTCCCATTTCTCACGCCGAAATCGCTCGTGAAACGATTCGGCACCGTTCGACTTTCGTAGTAGCGCAACCCGGCCGTGAAATTCTGGTACGACATAGTCGGTTCCGATGCGCCAATTTACGGCTTCGACATCGTGGAGAATTTTTGGCAATGGTTTGCCTTTATCGAGGTAACGCGCCTTCACAAATTTCCACCAGTACGCGCGTGTTAACCGGTCACCGACGTTGCGGCTCGTCTCCCAAACGTGCAGCCAACGTTGCTTGCCTTTGAATTCGATGAACTCCGAGAGATGGGTTCTGATACGGCCTTTGGTGGTGTACACCTCGCCGCCGGCGAGGTGTCCCAACGGTGCAGCATCGATCAGTAACACCGTCGCGATCTCTTCACCCCTGAGCCGCAGTTGGTGTGCCATTTCGAATGCGACAACTCCGCCCATGCAAAATCCGCCGACAACGTATGGGCCATGGGGTTGGACACTTTGTAGTTCGTCGACGTAGGAACGAGCCATTGCGGGAATGGAAGAAAACTGCGCGCGGGTGCGATCGAGCCCGCGGTCTTGGAACGCGTATGCAGGTTGGTCGCCGCCGAGTCGACGCACAAGGTCAAGATAGATAATGCCCTCGCCCACGGGTCCGTGTACCAAGAAGATCGGTGTGCCACTGCCCGTTGGTTGCAGCGCAATCAGTGTCTCGAACTCAACGACCCGGTCGTTGCGTAACAGCTCGCTGAGTTGCGCGATTGTTTGATTCTGGATGAGCGACGCGAGTGGAAGTCGTTCACCAAAGCGTCGTTCGATCTGCGCGAAGAGGCGCACTGCGAGCAAAGAATGCCCGCCGACGTCGAAGAAGCTCTCGAAAATGCCCACTGAATCGATGCGGAGGACGTCGCACCACATGGACGCGAGTTGGCGTTCGATGTCGTCGCGGGGCGGGACGGTCGCCGCGGACCCACTGGTAAACAACTGTGGTTTCGGAAGGGCGCGCGTGTCGATCTTGCCATTGGGTGTTCGCGGAAGTTGATCGAGAATAATCACCGCTGAAGGGATCATGTACGTGGGCAGGCGCGCTTCGCCAAACCTGCGGATTTCGTGTTCGATGTCGTCGGTGGCACCGAAATTGTCTTGTGCAGCCGGCGCTGAACTGCGTGTCGCGTACGCGACAAGGACCTTGCCTTTCGTGGGGTCGTCGATTGCAACTACGACCACTTCGGCTACTTCGCTATGTTCGCCAAGAACGGTTTCGATCTCACCGGGTTCAATGCGAAATCCACGAATCTTGATCTGCTGATCCGCTCGCCCGACGAAGTCGATCGAGCCATCGGGAAGACGTCGGCCGATGTCACCGGTTCTATACAGGTTGCGGCCTGAATCGAGATTGAAAGGATCGGCAACAAACCTATCTGCGGTGAGCTCGGGTTGATTGAGATAGCCACGGGCGACCCCAGGGCCACCGAGATAGATCTCGCCCCGTACGCCAATCGGGGCTGGACGGCGGGCCGAGTCGAGGATGTGCACCACGCTGTTGTTGATGGGCCAGCCGATTGAAAGTTCGCGGCCTGAATCTTGATCCCAGTGTCTTGAAGCTTCATACGCGGTCGCAATCACGCTGGCTTCAGAAGGCCCGTAGGTGTTGAACCAGCGGACGCGGTCTCCAACAATGCTGAGCCAGGCCGCAAAGGTCGACGCGTTCGCGGTCTCGCCTCCAACGATCACGACACGAAGGGCATCGTGCGGCCGCACTGCTAGCGACTGGAGATCGCCAACCCATTCGTGCCAGAACGCCGTTGGAAGATCCAGCACGGTGATGGCTCGTTGTCGAAGCCAGTCACACAGACCGATGCCACCAAGCGGCATGCTTTCGGTGCGAACGACGATCGTCGCTCCCGCCGCGAGCGTCGGGAAGATCTCTTCGATGCTGATATCGAAGCTTGTGGAACAAAATTGCAGCACGCGATCATCGGCGTTGAGGCCATAGAGATCGATAGCTGCTCGTGCGTGGTTGACGAGGCCACGATGGGTGAGCATGACGCCCTTGGGCTTTCCGGTTGACCCAGAGGTGTAGACGAGGTACGCGAGGTGCGCTTCGGTGACGGTGATCGGCAATGGGGGAGTATCTGGCGCTGCCGACACAAGCCGTGGCCAAGCGTGATCGACCACGATTTCATTGGCGATATTCAAATGAGAGAGATGAGGGCTCGTGGCAGACACACTGATGAGCACCGATGCCTCGGAATCGGCCAGCATGTGGGCTAGCCGGTCGATGGGGTAGTCAGGGTCGAGCGGCAAACATGCTCCGCCCGCTTTGAGGGTGGCGATGAGGCCGACGATCATTTCGATACCGCGTGGCGCGCAGATGCCAACGGGCACGTCGGGTCCGACGCCGACGTCTACGAGTTCAGCAGCGAGTGCGTTCGCGACTGCATTGAGCTCCCGGTAGGTGAGGGACCGATCTTCAAATTCGATTGCGACTTTTTCAGGCGCGGCGGCAACAGAATGTTCAAAAAGCTCATGCAAACAGGCGGGATAGCCCTTCGATTGCGGTCCCTCAGCGAGGCGCAACATATCGCGTTCATCACGACGCGACTGAAGTACGAGTTCTGAGATTCGCAGATCCGGGTGTTCGACGGCGCGGCGAGTGAGTTGTTCAAATTGTGTTGCCATGCGCTCGACCGTTGCGGTGTCGAAGAGGTCAGTGGCGTATTCGAATCCGACTGCGAGCCCATCTGAGTGTTCGCCCATGGCGAGGGTGATGTCGAACTTCGACCAGCGTCGTTCGAAAGCGAGACGTTCGCCTGTTGCTTCTCCCAGCACGCGATCGGCGGCTTGTTCAGTGTGTACTACAAGAAGTGCTTGGAAAATCGGGGTTCTGGATAAGTCGCGGTCGGGGGAGACCTCGATTACGACTTTCCCGAATGGCACCTCTTGGTGTGTGAGGGCCGCAATGGCACGCGTTCGAACCGTCGTCAACACTTCTTGAAAGGTCGGGTCGCCGTGCAATGGTGTGCGGAGCGCGATGGTGTTTGCAAAATATCCAATAATTGATTCGAGATCAGTGCGATTGCGGTTCGCGATCGGGGTGCCAATCACGATGTCGTCTTGGCCGCTGAGTTTGTGCAGAAATACTGCGAACAATGCGGTCGCGGTCATGAAGAGTGTGCAGCCTTCGCGTTGGCCGACGTCGCGAATCGCTTGCAGCAGGTCCGGCGAAAACTTCCGGTGGATGTGGGCGCCCTGAAATGACTGCACGGGTGGGCGGGCTCGATCGGTTGGCAGATCGAGCGAAGCCGGGGCCCCCTCGAGCTCGCGCCTCCAAAACGCCAGCTGAGCGTCCTGGAGGCCGCCTTCGAGGCGTTCGCGCTGCCACAACGCAAAGTCGGCGTATTCGATTGGTTGTGGGTCGAGTCGCAGAGTTGCACCCGATTGTGCGCGGCGATACAGCTCCCCAAGTTGTTGCCAAAATGGTGCCCGCGACCAACCGTCGATCGCGATGTGGTGCAACACCGACAGCACGACATGTTCCAGTGGGCTGAGCCGGACGACGAGGACACGCATGATTGGATCGACGGCTAAATCAAACGGCCGTTCGGCAGCATCCCGAAGGAGCAGTTGGAGCCGAGCGTCTGCGGATGTTGGGTCGAGTTCGCTCAAATCGACCACTTGATACTCGGCCGGGCCTGGTGGGCCAATGACTTGCATTGGCTCATCGCGTTCGTTGAGTTGGTAGGTCGTGCGCAATATTTCGTTATGAGCAACCAGTGCGTCATAGGCCTGGTGCAATGCGTCGAGATCGATTGGTCCAACGAATCGCACAGCTTCTGGAGCGTTGTAGGCCCATCCGCCGCCGGAGACCTGGTCAAGCAGCCACAAGAGTTCCTGCGGATGCGACAGCGGCACGACATCGAGTCCATCAGGGCGCCGAACGATTGGTTGTTGGGCGCTAGGGCGAGTTTTGACTCCCAACTTGGCGGCGAGCTTTGCCCGTTGTGCCGCAGTCAGCGCAACTTTTGGAGTTGACGAATCGTCACCCGACGCGATGCGAGGATCGTGATCGTCGCCCATCTTCGGTAATCCCTTTCACAGATTGAGACCCAGATAGAGGCCCGGTGACCCGCGGTCGGCCGACTGGATGCGGATGCTATCGGCGAGTCAATGATCTGGCTCAACAGGAATGCTGTTGAGCCTCAAACAAGACCCACTCCGGTCGGTTGCGCTCACAGCGCATGGCAGATTCTCCATAACGCCGATAATCCACGTTATGTAAACTTATGCTGGACGTTGGTCAATCCACTGGCGGGCTACAGCCGCCCTGCTGCCCTCGCGGCTTCGATGGTGTCGTCGAGTTGGCGTTGCACGATGTCGAGTCCGGCGTCCCAAAATCCAGGGTCAGTGAGATCGCAGTCAACGATCTTGCCGAGTTCCTCCGGCGGTAGCGAGCCGCCGGCGCTCAGGAGCTCGAGATACTGCGGTACAAACGAGGCGCCGGCAGTTTCATAGCGTGCATAGACCGACAATGCGAGCAGTTGGCCGTAGGCGTACGCGTAGACGTATCCGGGCGAGCCAATGAAGTGCGGCACGTAAGACCACCAGCTGCGGTATCCGTCGGTGATCTCAACCGAATCCCCGAGCATGTGGTGCTGTGAATCGTGCCAGAGCTCGCCGAAACGATCAACCGATAACTCCCCCTCCTCACGTCGTGCCGTATGTGCCGATGCCTCGAATCGGTTCATCGCGACTTGGCGGAACACAGTTGCGATTGTTCCTTCCAGACTTTCCGCCAACAACGCGAGTCGTTCGTTTGGCTCCGTTGTAGCTTCGAGGAGCCGACCGAATGTGACCGTTTCGCCGAAAACCGAAGCGGTCTCGGCCAGTGTGAGCGGAGTCGACTGATGGAAAACTCCTTGGGGGCGTGAGAGGTACGCGTGGATCCCGTGGCCAAGCTCGTGGGCCAATGTCAGCACATCGCGGCGCCGAGCCGTCCAGTTGAGCATCAGGTACGGGTGATGCGACGGGACGGTATACGCACAAAACGCGCCGGGTCGTTTTGCACCGCGTACCGGGGCGTCGATCCAATTGTCATCGAAAAACACCCGGGCGATGTTGGATAGCTCTGGTGAAAACGACGAATACGCATCTAGGACGATGTCGCGCGCCTCGCCCCAGCCAATTTGCGATTCACTCGACGCAACGCTCGCCATTCGGTCGTAGTCCGCAAGCTGGTCGAGGCCAAGTAATTGTGCCTTGAGGGTGTACCACCGCTGCGGGATCGCATTACGGGCCTGCACGGCAGCCACAAGCGCCTCTACCGAAGCATCACTAGCTTCGTTGGCCAAGTTGCGACTCGATACCCACGAAGGAAATTTTCGCATGCGGTCGTCGATGCTCTTGTCGGCCAGCAACGTGTTGAAGACGTAGGCGCGAGTGCGTAACCCTGGTGCAAGTCCGGCTGTAACGGCGGCCGCGGCTTGCTGGCGTACCGCTCGGTCGGGGGAACCGAGTAACGCAAGGCCCGACTCGAGTTTCGCCGGTTTTCCGTCAATTTCGAGGCTCACGGCCGAGGTGAGTTCTTCGAAGAGTCGTACCCATGCACCCGAGCCGGTAACAGATTTTTCCGACAGCACAATCTCTTCGGGTTCGGTCAACAAGTGCGGGCGGTAGCGACGCTGTGAACGTAAATGGTGGGCGGCAAAATCGAGCGCAGGGTCGCGCAACAGTGCATCGACGCGCTCGTCGGTCAGTTCCGCCCACTCCAATTCGAACCAGAGGAGTTGGGTGTTGATTGCAGTCGACCGCTCCTCGACTTTCATCAGACGAGCTCCATGTTCGGGAGCTTCAGTGTCGGTCGCGAAGGCTAAGTGCGCGTAATTGCCGACTCGTCCGATGGTCTCGCCGATTTCCGCCAAGCCCTGCATGAAGGCGGCGAGTTGGGCGCTGGTCATGTCGGCAACGGTGCCGCGTTGTGCCGCTAACCGCTCCCCTGTGGCAGCTGCAGTGTCGAGCAATGCATCAACCCCGGCGTCGCCCGGTTGCGGGAGCAAAGTTTCGATATTCCACGAGACGTCAAGGGCCAAGCGATCAGTTTCGTTAGGGGCGAATTCTTCGGTTGCAGGCATGCCAGCGAATCTACGACGCAGAATCGAAACGGTGGTGCATCGTAAGTAGACGGGCAACGAAACCGTTACTTTCGAAGAAGTTCTTCGTGAGCCTTTCGCCAGGCAATGCGTACGCATCGATGCCTGCACAGCCCTGGGCTTTACACCAGTTGCCGACGGCCTCGATAACAGCCTCGCCGACCCCCACCTCTCTGGCCCCTTGATCTACGTACAACAATTCAATACGACCTATAACCGTCCCGCCACGCGTGGTCTCGCACCCCGCGATTGCGAACGCGAGGATGGCGTCGTCGATCGTCCCGACGACGCAAAGGTGATCGGCAGAGGTGATCGCTGCAAGTAGGAAGTCGCGAGATGGGTCTGGAGCTTCGCGGCTGTCCCAGAGAACACCGCCGCGAGCCAGTCGCTGTTCTGCTCGGAATGCCGCACTCAACGCGACGATGGCGTCGAGGTCTTCGACATCGCCACTGCGAGCCGCGATGTCCATCGACTATGAGCTCGCGGCTTGAAGTTGATCGATCTTGCCGAGGATCGTTCGACGTTTGCGGTTCGCCAGTTCATAGCGTCGCAAAAGATCGCGATCACGTTCGTTGAGGCCCGCAAGGCGTTCGACAATTTGTGAGGCTGACAGCGTGTCGTAGCTGGGAATCGCCAACGCCGAGGCATCGTTGCTGGCGTCGATAGCGTCAAGGTGCGTTTGGGCGATAGGGGCAGTCCGAGAAACTGATGCAGTGTCGGGACCTTGTGATGCTGGTGGCCCCTCGATGCGGGTCTCAACTTGGACGTCGGCTTGGGCGTCGGGTTGGGTAGGCCACTCCCCTGGTTCAGGTTCCGGGCGCGGCGGTCGCCCCCGGGCCGCGTCAACGCGCGCGATGAGCTTGCGCTGCAACATCGGCACACCGAATGCGATCGCGAGTTGCCCAGTGCCTTTGGCCGTTGCGATGTGTTGCGTGACCTTCAGGGCCGCGATGTCGAGCTCGTCGCGACCCCGAGCGACGCAGTGCGGATTGCCGTCGGACTTCGGGTCGAACAAATTGGCGAGCGCTCCTATGGGCAACAGAACCGCGAGCGCAATCGGCGACGGTACAGGTCGCGACTCGGTGGCGCGGTCACCTGAGGTTCGGTGTGCGGGGTTGGGGTTCACGGGATCGGATCCTGGTCCACAAGGCCGAGTGTAGAAGCCGGGCCCGGGATGCGACGGCCCGTAGTCCGGTGTCGGATGTTGGCGACTACGAGGGCCGCGATGAAACTGCCACAGGCCCACAGCACCCATTCGCCCCATCGCATGTACAGGGTGTGGCCACTGCGGCTGTGTGTATCAATACTGACGATGTCGTTGCGGAACATCTCGGTGCGGTGCGTGATACGACCTCTGTCGTCGATCACTGCGCTGGCTCCCGATACCGACGCGTGCAGCACGCTACGCCCAGTCTCTGCAGCCCGAATCTGGCCCAGTGCGATGTGCTGTGCGGAATTCGCGGAACGGCGATATGACCGGTTGTTCGTGGAAACGACGATGAGTTCCGCACCCGCGCGTGCGCTGGCTCGTACCTGCGGCCCGAAGGCAGATTCGAAGCAAATGACGGTGGCGATTTTGTGGGATCCGATCGAAAATATCCCATCTTGTGATCCCGCTTTGAAGTCCCGCGGAATCCGTTCGAGCGACCCGATGTATCGCTGCAGTGTGTTGCGCCACGGGACCCATTCCCCGAACGGCACCAAATGCCGCTTCTCGTAGGTGCCAACCTGACTGCCCGTGCGGTCGAACAGCACATTGCGATTGAAGGCCCGCCCATCGTCGGCCTCCGCGACGCCATTCGCGAGTACAAACGAGGTGTGCTTTCGGGCGTACTGCTGCACACGAGCAACAATCAGGGGATCGTCGATGACCTCAGGATGAAATCCCGACTCCGGAAATACGATGAGGTCGTACTCCCCTTGCAGCTTGTCGGCAAGCGCAAAATGACGTCGAGGCAGCGTCAAGCTGGCGATTTCTTGCGCAGTTAAGTCCCGGTTGATGTCGTTGCCTTGCAGCATCGCGACGCGCGACGTGCCGGTGCTAGTCATGCGAGGCCACGACGCGAACCACAGGCCAATGAGAGAAATTATTGCGACCATCGACGCAGCACCGCGGAGCTGGACGCGACGTGGTGCCGCGATGCTCTGCGCGATCAGCGCGTTGATCAAAATGACGATGAAGGAAACAAGCGGCAATCCTCCAATGGCAGCCAAGCTCCGCATCGGGGCAAGATCGTGCATTGCGTATCCAATTTCACCCCATGAGAACCCGCCAAACGGCCAGCGGCTTACAACGCCTTCCCAGAGTGTGAACAGGGCTGCGGTTGCGAAGGCGACAGTCAGGCTGTGCCGGGCGACGCGGCTGGAATTGCTCGTAGCGAGGGCACTGATGCACGCGCACGCGGCGGCCCAGTAGGTGGCTAACACCAACGCGAATGGCACGATTGCGATGGCACCGAAATACCAGGCCCATGACACCACGATCGCGTAGTACACGCTGCCAGCAACCAGACCTAGGGCGGCGGCTGTGCGTGGGCGCACTCCACGCAGGGCGACAAGCAGCGGAACACAGCCAACGAACGCCAACACTCCGATGTCGGGCCCTGGGCGGCTGAGTCCGAGCAGAACTCCTGTGAGCGCAGCGCTACCCCGCTGGGCCCATCGACCAGCAATGATGTTGTGACCAGTGGTCAGAGACAATCCTGGCATAAGCGATTGGCCTCATCGGCCAACATGTGCCCCGGTAGTACGAGAAAGCAGCTCGAGCAGACGAATTCACCGGGCCGGCGAGGAACGATCTTGTTGCCTGCTTCGGTGCGGTCTTCGGGTTCGTCGTCTTCCTCTTCGTCTTCGAGCCCAGCTTTGGCGGTGCGTTCTCGCAACACAACGTCTAAGGCCTCCTCGACGTCGTCGGGGTGGAGTTCCTCGTCGAGATCGATGACTTCGTCGTCGTCATCTTTCAGAGCGGCCGCAACGGTGTCGTCGTCATCGTCGTCAATGTCGGCATCGACAACGATCGCCAAGTCGGCAACAAGCACCTCGTCAACCACTGAAGCCTCATCGATATCGGAGTCGTCGAGAGCATCGTCGTCGAGGGTGTCGTCGTCAAACTCTTCGTCGATATCGGGTTCGTCGTCGTAATCGTCGTCACTCATCGTGTTGTGCTCATCGTCAGTCGTGGTGTTGTCGGGTGGTTCGTATTGCGTGCATTGGGTGTGGTGGTGCGATCGTGAGTTTGTCCGGCGCGGCGCCCCCAAATTGGGTTGTTCCCATGCGTGCGCCGGAGGTCACAAGGCGCGGGAGTATAGAGGCAAGCTCCCCAACGGTCGGACCAAAGCCCAGAATTCCCGAAATCGCCAAGATTCTTCAGGTTGCAGCGGGAATCTTGCTACCGGCACGCAGATTCAGAGGCCCAGATTCTGACGTCGTGAATGTGGCGAGAGGAACGTGGTCCAGGAAAACCGTTGGGGCCGCTGGGAGGCCAACCCGGCGCGGGCGGTAACAGCGCAGCGTTTTTCTACTAGGAGATCCTGGACCGACGTACTTCGTGAAGCCCCTCCTCCGCGTTTCGTACCGACCGATGGCTGGGTATCGGTGGCGGGGCTGCAACAGTGAGCCAAAAATACAGTGCGCTTGTCAAGTTCAACGTACCGTTGATCGTGTGTCCATGACCTGCAACTTCGCGCGTTGATCCTGGTCAGAGCGCGGTGAATTTTAGAGAAGAAATCCGTGAAATATTTCCATGCAACTGTGCGCGATGCGACGTACCGTTACAAAGTGGTCAAGCGCAAAACACCAATGATTATTGGTTGGATCGTATCCGACGTGCTTCAGCGGCCCGTTCTGAACTTAATCGTTCGAGTTCGTATTCGCCGTAGTCGACATACTTCATCGCGGCGCCGATCGCGGGGTGGCGTTGCGCGATGAGCGCGTGCATTGCCTGAGCAACTCTTCGATACGTTGCGTGGCCTTGCGGTGAGCTCCTCAACTCAGTGAGATGCATCGCCTCACGAGCGTTCATCTGCATCACGTAACGCATCCGATACGCAAGCGCCACTGCGTAGCTCGCTTCATGCGGGAATGTAGGTGCGAGGTCGTCGTAGAATTCCGCAGAGCGCTCCATCGCGTGCGCGAACGCGTTTTCGGTACCGGCTTCGCTGAGCGCCGGTGGTGTGTCATATCCGTGGCGTGGGGTCAGCGACTGCCACTCAATCGTCAGCATACGGTGGCGCTGAAGGTCTCGGAATGCGCCGTAGTCTCCGAGCACGTCGAAGCGATAGTTGGTGCGCTCAAACGCTCGCCCAGGCTTGTGCCGCCGATTCTCACGGGTGCCGACGTAGGCCTCGACCAGCGCCATCCGCTCGGCGCCCGACATGCGTTGTACCCGGTCAAGGACCTGTGTTTCACTGAGATGGGTGTGTGGATAACAGATCGCGGCGATGACTTTGTCTTCGCCTTCGGGGTCAAAATCTACAAGGACGACTTCGCTGACTGGATCTGGCGCGTCGTCGACGAAGAATGTTGCCGCGAGTTGTGCGGTCTCGTCGCGCGTCGCCTCAAGGTACTTGACCCACGCACCCCCACGTTCGGGGCGATCGATGCGCGACAAGAATGAGGGCACAACCTTGCGAAGCTCATCGAGCACAAGCTCCGCGTAGTCGCGCGCTTCGGGCAGAGCATGACTACGCATCCGCAATACCAGAGCTTCAAAAGCTTGGCCACTGCCATAGATGCCGACATTCGACAACGTCGCCGCAGGAAGAATGCCGCGAACGGCATCACAGGCCTTGGCCTTAATCGTTTGTTTGTACACGAAGTCGGAATCAGTTGGTGCTTTTGGATATTTCTCGCGTGCCCACTCCATCATCGTGGGCAACATCGCTTTGTACGTTTCGAACATGGTGTCCATCGCGCCCACGTAGCGAGCGCCATAACTCGACCCAAGTAACACTGGTGGACGGAAGTAACGGAACCGCCCACTGAGTGTGGTGTCGTACGGGATGTAGCGAGTGGATTGCTCCAGGTAGGACATGAGTCGTCCCCACTCCAGCACCTTCGTTAACAGATTGGATGCTTGCTCACATGCCAGATGTACTCCGCCAAGTTGCGCAACGGAATCGTCGCCGTACTCGAGAAACACTCGGTCGTAGAGCTGTTCGGCGCGTTGGAGCCCGACGCTCGCGTCGAAGCTGAGATCGCCCGAGACGTCGAGATCACCGACGAACTCATCGAGAAAGAGGCGTCGCAGGCTCTTATCTGATCGCGAGTAACGAGCAAAGAGAGCACCCTTAACAACCTCAGGCAAGTTGACTAAAGCGAAAACTGGCAGATCGAGATTGGTGAAGTACGGGCGGAGGATGTCCTGTTCTTCATCGGTGAAACGCTCGACTGCATACATGGAAGGGCGATGGTACCGGCGGCCCACCTCGCTGGGGTGTATTCCGCTGGGCTTCATAGCAGCAGACGGTACGCGTTCTCGATGACCGTGATGGTGATCTCAGCCACCCTGCCCGCGGGCCGTCCGTCGAGTTCAATGGCGATGTGGCGCGGGGGCGAGATCGTGATTGACCGCACTGAACGCGTCTCGATTCTGGGATGCGGCACGTGGCCGCCCGACGCAAGCAGGCTCCGCATGCCTGCCCGTTCACGGCGCAGCATCCGGTAGGTGTGCACTTCGGCACGCCCATCTCCGGGGTGGCCCCTTGGCACCACGTCCAAACCGCCAAGAAACTGTCCGTTCGCAACGACTATGCCCGTAGCCTTGCCGATACTCGGACCGAGGTCTACATCCTTGGTGTACCAACGTTGGTGCTGGGGCGTGGTCCCCAAGATGACCATATTGACCGCAGTGCGGCCGTCGGAAAGTGCCAGGAGGTCCATTGGGACCGCGATGCCGATTGACCGCGTCGTTGCGCTGAGACCTATCGCTGGTCCGATCTGGCTGCTGGGGCCGGGTTTGAACCGAATCAGCCTGCCTGGTGCCAAGGTCGCGGCGGCCAAGAGCGCGGCGTCGTCGCCTGAGACTGTGACGTCGGGGTCGGCGTCGCAGATGACACCCCACGGCTCGCCGGGTCGAATCCCCACGGGGCTCAGTACTCCACAACGCCGATGTGGCTGGATGCCAACACGACGCCACGCATGCATGCCTCGGCGGCCGCGCGTGCCGCTGCTGCAGTTGACGGTTCCAGCGCGATTTGGCCAACTTGTCGCAGGAGATCGATGATCTGCTTAATCGTGCGTACGAAATCTCCGCCAGTCATGTCGTGGTCATCCAGGAGTTTGATCAGTTCGGTGCCATTTACCCACCCCGAGATCACGGCGGTGAACCCCGGATCGGGTTGGCGCGTTTCGGGGAGTCGGGCATCGCGTTCGGCGAGCAGTAGTTGTTGCCATACTCCGTCGAGGCGTTTGGCGCGGGTCGAAATTTCTTTCGAAGGCCATTTGCGCGGCGGCACCGGAACGTCGCTGTCGGGTCCGCGTCGCTCATATGCGATACACGAAACCATTGCCGCGACCCCTCCAGGATCGAGATCATCGAGTATGCCCCGGCGGATGGCTTCTGCAAGTAGCAGATCCCCCTCGGTGTACAGACGAGCCAGCATGGCACCAGCATCGGTCAGCGTCCACTCCTGCACATATCCCCAACCTTCGAGCAAACCGAGCACGCGATCGAAGGTGCGAGCCAAGGTTTCGGTGCGGCCGTCGACGCGGCTTTCAAGTTTCCGGATTTCTCGGTTCAGGCGCTCAAGCGAGTTCGCTGCTTTGAGTCGGGCTTTCAGCTCCGGATCGCGAGCTGCCGGATGCGCAGACAACGCGGCCTCGGCCGCCACGAGATCAACTAGCTCCCGGTCTTGGTCCGCTCGGGCGTCATCGGATTGGTAGTTCCGAAGCCTGTGCGCGGCTTCCGCAAGAAATTTGGGATCACGAACGTCGTAGGGCCGAGGAAGTTCGATCGTGCCGTCACGCCGCGGCGAAGTTGCAAAGTCGGCTGAACCGAGACGAAGTATCTTTGCGGTCTCAGTTACTACCATGATCCGACCAGGCGAACGCCCCCGATCTTGTTTGAGCACCGCAACGGGACCCGTTCTCGCCGATCGCACTACGTCGCCAGGCCGAAGTGATTCCAATCGCGCACCCCGATGCGCAACCGCGTTGAGCTTGGCGTTGTCGTACTCGCTCACTAATCGGCGATAGAGCTCCAGATCTCCGCGCCCGTTATTGATCAGAGCTTCGGCCTTATGCAATTGATCTTTCGATCGTTGGAGTTGTCGTTCCAGCGCGACCACGTCGCGATCCGCGTGGTACTGCGCGAACGACAGGTTCAAAAGATGATGCGCTCGTTCGCGGTCGCATCGCTGTACGAGATTGACGGCCATGTTGTAGGTGGGACGAAAGCTCGACCGCAGTGCGTAGGTGCGTTTGGACGCGAGACTTGCGACTTGTTCGAACTGTACGAAGGGGTTCCAACAAACGACTGCATATCCGAGTTCGTCGAGTCCTCTGCGGCCCGCGCGCCCTGCGAGTTGGGTGTACTCGCCGGGGGTCAAGTTCTCGTGGTGTTCGCCGGTGAATTTTGAGAGCTTTTCGATGACCACCGACCGGGCTGGCATATTGATGCCCAACGACAATGTTTCGGTAGCGAAGACAACCTTGACGAGCCCCAACATGAACGCGTGCTCGACGGCCTCTTTCATTGGTGGAACGAGGCCAGCATGGTGCGAAGCGATGCCTTGCTCGAAGCCAGCAAACCACGAGTCGTAGTCAAGGACATCGAGATCATTGTCAGACAGTGCAGCAACATGTTGTTCAGCAATCCGGCGCAGTTCGCGACGTTCATGGGGCTTTGTGAGGCGCAGACCATCGCGCAAACATTGGCGGACCGCGTCATCGCAGGCAGCGCGGCTGAAGATGAAGTAGATGACCGGCAGCAACGACTCATCGCCGAGCCGTTCCACAAGCTCGGCGCGTCGCGGCGCGTACAGCTTTGACCCGCGCGGCCGGTGAGCCTTGGGCCCAACCGCCTTGCGGTCGAGGCGAGCGGCCTCGGGATTCGGCCGAAGCTCGCCGGCGCCTTCTCCCACGAAGGTAGCCAACAGGTGCAGGCTCTCGGCTGTGCGATCGCCAACTGCGTACAAATGCCGCAGCTCGACGGGGCGTTTCTCCTCAATTACCGCAGTCGTACTGCCCCGTACGGTGCGCAACCATTCAGCGAATTCTTCAGCGTTGGAGACCGTTGCGCTCAGACACACCAACTCAACGTCGAGATCGAGATGAATGATGACCTCCTCCCACACCGAACCGCGGTACGGGTTTTGGAGATAGTGCACTTCGTCCAACACCACATACTGCAGGTTGTGCAGGGCAGGGCTATTTGCGTAAATCATGTTGCGCAACACCTCGGTGGTCATTACGACTACCGAGGCATCGCCGTTGATGGCATTATCGCCGGTGAGAAGTCCGACCGCATCTGGGCCGTACGCCCGCACCAAATCACCGTACTTTTGATTCGACAGCGCTTTGAGCGGCGTCGTGTAAAACGTCTTGCGGCCCGCGGCAATCGCGCGCGCGATCGCGTACTCTGCGACGAGAGTCTTGCCGGCACCCGTTGGTGCAGCGACGAGCACCGAATCGCCTTCGGCTAGGGCCCGAATCGCGTGAAGTTGAAACTCATCAAGATCGAAGCTGAGCGCCGCGGCAAAAGACTCCGGCGACGCCGGCGTGGTCATCCGCCTGTGGTCGTTGGTGCGACCGTCGGGGTCGGGGTCGAGGTGGCAGTCGTTGTGCTGGCTGACGTATCGGCCGTCGTGGTTGGCCCGAGCAGCGTCGTGGTCGTTGCGCCTGGACCGGTCGAGGAAGCCGTCGTAGTTGTGGCCCCAGGGGCCGTTGTCGTCGATGTAGGTATCGGCGCTGTGGGGAAGGTGGGCGGCGGAGTGTAAGTGCGCACGATGCCGTCCCATTTCACGTCCCAAAACACCACAACTGCCACCGCGGTGAGAGTCACTCCCGCAATCATGAGTGCCGCGGCTCGAGATGTATTTCGAAATTTTGAGTCGGAACGCTTGGCAAACCACCAGCAGAGGGAGACGCCGGCGATGAACAACAAGACCAGCCATGAGGCTCGCGGCTGACGATAAATAATGCCGCCGGATCCGGGCCGGACATTGCCAGGTCGCATGGCCCAGATCAGGACCGCGCTGATCAAGACAATGCCGAATGAGCCTCCAATCGCGATCGCCCGGTCACGTCGCGATACGGCGTTCAGTGCTGGCTGATTGCGAGACTTGCGGCTCCGCGCGCTCATCGTTTCATTACCCTTCCGATGACAATGGATGTTTCATAAAAGAGCCACATTGGCCCTGCCATGAGAAACAACGTATAGGGATCTTGGCTCGGAGTGATGACTGCCGCGAAAACGACGATGCCAACAATTGCATGGCGCCGGTATTTTCGCAACGATGCCGTGGTGACCACTCGAGCGAGCAGCAAGCATACGAGGAGCACCGGGAACTGAAACGACAATCCGAAGCCGAGAAAGATGAGGCCTACCAAGGTGACGTAAGAATCGGCTGTCGACTGCACATTGATGTTGCCGCCCCCGATCGAGATCAGGAACTGCAGGGCCTTTTCCAGGGTAAACCATGCGGTGGTAACCCCGGCTGCGAACAAGGTCGTGGAAGTCGCGATGAACGGGAGCGCGTATTTGCGTTCTTTGGCGTTGAGTGCGGGCGTGACGAACCGCCATATTTGCCACATCACGATGGGCGATGAACACAGCACTCCGAAATAGCTCGCGAGCTTGAGCCGTACAACGAACGGTGACAAAAAGTCGGTTGTGATGAGTTTGCTGCAGTTCGCGTCGGCCGCTTTGCACTGTTTGAGGTTGCTGCTGGCGTTGGTGAGCGGCCCAGTGAGAAAATCCGTGATGGTTTCGTACAGCATGAATCCGATGATGCTGAAGGCAAAAACCGCCGCCAACGAAATCACAATTCGGTTGCGCAGTTCGACAAGATGCTCCATGAGCGTCATACGTGCATCTCGTTCGAGCTCGGCGTCACCGGAGGCGCCAGGTTCTTCAGTTATTCCGTGTGCCATGTGAACATGTCTGTCGTTGAGCTCTGCTGCTCAGTCGAAGCTGCTGGTCGGCGGTTCAATGCGGTCAGGCGCCGCGCCGACAGATGGTGGCGGCGGCGGTTCATCCATGCCATATTCGCCATAGCTTGGAGCGCTCGACGAATGCCCAATCGCGCTCGTGTTGGCAGGATTGAGGTTGATGGCGTCGTTGATTTCACGTTTGACGGTGGCCTGCATCCCACGCAGCTTGCCCATCGCGTCGCCAAGCTGGCGGGCGATCTCAGGGAGTCGGTGAGGTCCGAAGACCACCAGCGCAACCACCAAGATGGCGAGGAATTCTCCTCCGCCGGGGAACCCCATCAGCTACGTCCTTTCGCGATCTCGTGTGATGATCGCTGACGATGTTACCGGGAGCGATCCGCCGCGTCGCCCATCAGCGCGGCGCGCAGCTCTGCGCTTCGCTGGGCATCGGTGCGAACCCGAAGCAACGCGGGGCGCAATTCATGACGGGTGCTGGCAAGGAGATCGACAGTCGCGTTGACCGAGCCGCGGGCCAGATTCGAACAGAGCAGAATAATGCCAAGACTCAACGTCGTGACAACAAGCACGGCAACGATCATCACGGCAGCGTACCCGTCTATCAGCGTTCGCCGACGTCGGGATTCAAGGCGTCGTGCACGGTCGCCGCAAGGTGTGCAAACCAGTCTTCGGTCTGGAGATGCAGATGGAAGTCGAGCAGATCGTCGGGTTCGAGTGATGGACCCGGGCGATGTTCCTTGAGTTCGGCAGGAAGCCGCCACACCTGCATGCGTACTCCGGATCCGACTAGGAGATCGACTATCCGCCGGCTGGCCTCTTTGGCGACCGGCATTTCGCAATCCGGACACCGGAAACAATAGGCACCGCTCTCATCGTCTGAACACACCCGAACGGTGAGATCATTCGCCCTGAGTTGTACGTCCCCACAACTTGGACAATTCGCCCTAATGGTCGTCACGGCCTTGTGCTCCATCCCTGGTTGGCCCCGCACCGCTGTGCTGCGATGATGTCGTACCTCTCGGCAGCCAAACGGGATGCCTTGAGTAGCCAATGGGTTGGTTGTGATGGAATCCACTGTCAACGACTAGGCAAAGGGCGACTGTGGCACCGGACCTCACCCAACCGATCATGTTCGCTCATCGTGGCGCACGAATTGACTACCCCGAAAACACCATCCCTGCCTTCGAAGCGGCCATCGCCGCGGGCGTGACAGGCCTGGAATCGGACGCCTGGGTGTGCCTTGACGGCGCAGTGGTCCTCGCGCACGACCGATGGGTAGGCCGTCGGCCGCGACGGCGCAACGTTCGCGAATCCACAGCTGAAGAGCTGGCTGCATACGGCGTACCGACGCTCGATGCGGCATTTGACGCGCTCGGGACCAATTTCGAGTTCTCCATTGACGCGAAGCATCACAAAGTGATCGAACCAATGATTCAGGTCGCTCGTAAATATGGCGCTGAGCAGCGGTTATGGGTGTGTTATCCCATTGTCGAGGATCTTGCAGCGATCCGGGCCGACACGACGGCTCGGCTTGTGCACTCGTTTCCGAAGGAGCGCCTTGGGGTTGGTCTGGAGCAGCACGCCCGTAATCTGCAGGTCGCCGGGGTTGACGTCATGAATTTCCGCCACACCGAATGGACCGCTGGGCTCGTGGCGCTATTTCATCGCTTTGATATCAAGGCATTTGCTTGGGATGTTCAAGAGATTCGGCATCTTCGCGAAATGACGAGGATAGGCATCGATGGCCTCTACTGCGACCGGCCTCAACGCATGGTGGAAACGGTGACCCAAGTCGCTACAGGATTTTGAAGCGGCTGATGGGCCAGATTCGTACGAAGGCTCGTCCGACGAACGAGCTTCTTTTGACCGGCCCAAACACCCGCGAATCCGATGAAGCGCACCGGTTGTCACCCATCATGAAGTAGTGGCCGGGCGGTAACGTTTGTGCGGTGAGGCTGCCTACTCGGTCCTTGCACGCCGGGTTGATGTAGGGCTCTTCGAGCTTTTGTGGTTCGGTTTCGCCCGCCTTGGTGATGTAAATCGCGTTGTTGCGAGCTTCGATTTTTTCGCCGGGTAGGGCGATGACGCGTTTGACAAGATCTTTGATGTTTGAATTGGTTTCGCCTGGTGGGCTCTTGAACACCACAATGTCGCCCCGTTCAGGGTCGCCGAACTTATAGGCGAGTTTGTTCACGAGTATTCGGTCATTGTTATTGCAGTTCATGCAACCGTGCAATGTTGGTTCCATCGACTCAGATGGAATGTAAAAAGCCTGCACCAACGTGCCTCGGATGACGAGCGCGAGGAGCACGGCTCCAACGATGAGTAATCCCCACTCGATCGCTTGGCGGGTTGCGTTGGACCGCTTGCGACGGCCCTTGGTCGCGACATCTGGAAGTATTTCTCCATGGGTTGCAACTGTTGCGCCAGCACCAGTGGCGGAGTCGAAGGGAAGATCCTCAGGCTGTTCGTCCATATACCGGTGGCGCCAATCGTTTCTGTCAATCCCTATGCCTGATCGGTGGGCACCACAGGGACTCGCGCAAAGCGTGACTAGTGAGGTTTGGGCATGGTGTTGTGGCCCGTCGTCGCACCGTAGCGGGCGAGCACCCGCAGCGCAGACTGTTGTGCTGAGAAATCTGTGGGCCCTGTACCCTTCACGACGCTTGCGCTAGGCCCGAGCCGCAACACCAAGCGTTCCAAGAACGCGACTTCGCTGACGCGTAGTGTGATGCGTTGGCCACCTTGCGCCATATCTTCGATCGACTCAGCGGGATACTGCTCCCCTACCCATCGGGCGTCAGCCGTCACGTCCAGCGAAACTTGCGGATCGTTCGCTCGGGGTTGGTACAACGTTTCTCGCTGCACCCAGTCGTCGTTCGAAGGAAACTTCGTGGGCGTGAGTTGTGCGGCACGGATCCGGTCCACGCGAAAGAGCCGGTCATCGTCGGCCCGCCGACACCAAGCATCGAGATACCACGCACCCTCGGCAAAAAAGACTGCGTTTGGTTGCACGACACGATTGGTTTGCGCGTCCCGACTTGCAGTCCAGTAAGTGATTTGGAGTTCGCGGCGTTCCTCGACCGCCTCGCGAGCGATAGCGAGGTGTGGTGGTTCATCAATCGACACCGCAATGTTTGGGTTGCCAAGTGCGTCGGCGAGTTTGGCGAGCGCGCTTGCGAGTGGCCCGTCAGGGTCGGAACCGGGAACCGCTAGTAATGCCCGTCCGGCAGCCAAAACGGCAAGGCCTTCTGGGCCCGTGAGCTGCGGTGGCCGCCGGAATGAATCGGCCATCCGCAGCGTGATCGTTTCGCCATCGTCATCGACGTCGATGTAATCGCCAGGGGTGTAGGGCGGTACACCAACCATCAGCATGAGATCAAGATCTTGATCGAGTTGTTCGCTGGAGATGCCGAAGCGCTGCGCTACGTCGGTTCGCAACGAGCCTGGGTTTGCAACGAGCCATGGAACTAACGCCAGAATGCGTTGAATTTCATGTTCTGCAATCGCGCGACCGTTACTCACGACGCGACGTCTGCGATCGACTGCAACCAGCTGATAATCGACTCTCGCAATTCGGGCGGTTCAATCACTTCAGCATGTTCGAGAAAACCGAGCACGAAACTGCGCACCGCCCCCAAGCTCGTCGCCGAAAACCGAACCGCGTATCGGCCGTCTTGGAGGGCCTCACTGGTCGCTTCCGGACCAAGGCGCTCAAGCGCTCCGAGGTGATGGGGTGCGTCGAAGGCGACACACACTTCCTGGGCTTCGCCGCCACCGATATCCCACGGGGCATCGCCGATGGAGGTGTCGTAGGTACCTTCGGCGGGAATGTCGACAGTGCCGGGGTTCAGCACGGTGGGAACGTCATCGATGCGATCCGCTCGATACGTACGCCGTTCGCCAACGGCAGGATCGAATGCGATGAGGTACCAACGCCCGCGCTCCGACCTCAGTGCCCACGGGTGCACTTGACGGGACTTATTGCGATAACTGAATTTCAGTTCGGCCCGTTGGCGGATGGCGTCGAAGACCACCGCGAGCGCGGGAGCGGTAGGGAGCGCGGCGATAAGCGGAGCTGACGTGGTTTGTGTTCCGCTGAGCTTGAGCAGGGCTCCTGCTCCCGCATGGGAATCAAGGGCGACGGCGCTCACCGCGAGTTGGAGTGCAGCGGCTTCGTCGTCGGAGAGATGCAGATCTGCGAGGAAGTAATCGCTCGGTCGCACCCGGTAACCAGTGTCGACGCCGTCGGCGAGCGGTTGGGTGATGATCGGCACGCCCATGGCGCGCAGGGTTTCCTTGTCGCGTTCGAACGTCCTGCGACACGCCACGTCGCTCTCGGGATACCCCACGACCGAAGACGTAATTTCGGCGCGGGAGAGAAAGCGGCTGGTGTCGAGCAAGATGGCGAGCACATTGAGAACTCGCTCAACTTTGCTTACCCCGTCGGCCATGAAGTGATTCTAGAGAATGTGTTGTGCGGCCAACGCCCCGGCGGCAGCGGCGCACTCGAACAACATGCGATCTTCGGCTGCCGGACGTCCCATCGACGCGATCGTGAGGCCAGCACGGGTGAACACATCGATGATGTCGGGAATCTCAACTGTCACAATGTCGTGTTTGGCGGCAATTCCCGCGGTCTCGCATTCGACTCGTACCGCGTTACCGGAGTCGCCCGCTGCGACGGCGACGGTGCATCGGCGTTGCGTGATCAGCGTCAATGCCGTTACACAATGGTGCGACAAACCTTGGTGGCGAGGCCGTGCATCGGCACCGCTCGCCCGCACAGTCGCAATGGCGTTGCCGCCGAGGGCCCCGGCCGCATCGAGTTGGCTGCCCATGTCCACACTGCTTGTGCCCAGCAGAGTTCCGGTACCGACAACCCCCGGTCCCGGCGCGACCACCACAAGATCGGCTTGTACAACGTTGCGGGCAATCGCGAGCGCCGACCAAACGTTGACGGCTTCGTACGTCCCGCCGAACGCGTTTCCAGCGGTAATCGTGCTGTCGATCCAGCCGAGGTCGCCAAGGTCGCAAACGAGATCCGATATTGCAATTGGAAGGGCGGCGCCATCGGACATGATGTACGCGATGCACGCGCCCGGGGCGAGCGAGCGTGCGGCTGCGACAATCCCCGCCACCTGACTATGGAGTACCGCGACGACAACGGGCAGCCCTGCGAGAACAACGTGACGTGCGAGCGCTCCGCTATGCAACTCTTCGGCGCTGCCGACGTCGGATTGCACACTGGTATAGCGAGCCTTCATGATGTGGCCAGGGCCGGGTTGCACCAAGTGATCGATACTGAGATTCCAGTGGACGACATGCCATCCGCCGGTTCCCAAGCCGAGTTCAACAGCGGTGGTGTTCATGACGACGCGATCCCCAGTCGAAATGAAACCGGTGACGTCAGTCAGCGCATAGGCCAACGCATTCGCGCCATCAAGATCGACGCGCATTCTTTGCAACCCTGGCCTGGTGAGCAGGATCTCAGTCACGACCCCACTACGAAACGACGGCATGCAGCGAAGCTAACTCCCTGTGCACCGCCGCTAACCACCGATGGCGCGAAAGTCGACCGTGGGCGGTACACAAACGCGCCAACCCTGGGCTAGAGGCTGGCGATCAGTCGCTCTACTCGTTCGTCGCGGCTCTTGAATGGGTCTTTGCACAGCACCGTGCGTTGGGCTTGATCGTTGAGTTTCAGATGCACCCAGTCGACGGTGTAGTCGCGTTTACGTTCTTTGGCGCGCTGGATAAAGGCTCCTCGAAGCCGCGCTCGAGTGGTTTGTGGCGGAGTGTCCATCGCAGTGGTGATCTCGGCATCGGTCACCATGCGTTCGACCAAACCGCGACGTTCCATCATCGAATACAACGAACGAGACTTTGTGATGTCGTGATAGGCAAGATCCACGAGCGATACCCGTGGGCTCGCCAGGGTGAGGTCATGCTTGGCTCGGTACTGTTCGATGAGGTGGTACTTCATGACCCAGTCCACTTCGGTGGTGAGTTTCAATGGGTCGGATTCGATGGCAGTCATCACGTGTTCCCACATGTCGAGCGCAAGCTGTTCTTGTTCGGTAAAGCCGCGGCGTTTCGCAAACCGCAAGGCACGCGTCAGGTACTCGGATTGGATTTCAAAAGCCGAGAGTTCGCGTCCGTTGGCAAGGCGCACCTTGCGACGGCACGTGGGGTCATGGCTGATTTCGCGAATCGCTCGGATCGGATTTTCGAGCGTGAGGTCTCTCCACGGCGCCGCGTCCTCCTCGAGCATGCGCAATACGAGCGAAGCTGCTCCACATTTCAAATAGGTGGAGTATTCGCTCATGTTTGAATCGCCGACGATCACATGCAGGCGGCGGAATCGCTCGGCATCGGCATGGGGCTCGTCGCGAGTGTTGATGATCGGTCGCGATCTTGTGGTCGCCGACGAAACACCCTCCCAAATGTGTTCTGATCTTTGGGCAATGCAGTACATCGCGCCGCGTGCAGTCTGGAGCACCTTGCCTGCGCCCGCGTAAATCTGGCGGCTTACGAGAAACGGAATGAGCACATCGGTGGATTTTGAGAAGTCGTTGTCGCGCTCGACGAGGTAGTTCTCGTGGCAGCCGTAGCTATTGCCAGCAGAATCGGTGTTGTTCTTGAAGAGGTAGACCTCGCCGCGGATGCCTTCTTCTGCGAGGCGTTGTTCTGCGCTTTGTACGAGACTTTCGAGGATTCGCTCACCAGCTTTGTCATGGATCACAAGGTCGCGGAGCGAATCGCACTCGGGGGTCGCGTACTCCGGATGGCTACCGACATCGAGATACAGTCGAGCGCCGTTTTCCAAAAAGACGTTGCTTGAGCGGCCCCAGCTCACGACGCGTCGAAACAGGTAACGCGCTACCTCGTCGGGGCTGAGGCGGCGCTGCCCGCGCAGGGTGCACGTGACGCCGTATTCATTCTCGAGTCCGAAGATTCGACGATCCACCAAACCTCCAGCGGTAACGGTGCCGCAGTGTAGGGCCGTGCTCGTATCTTCGATCGGCAATCATTGGCATCGGCGGATGGTCTCAGACCAGAATACGAGTGTGCCTGACACCTTCTACATCGCGCTAGCGCGGCTCACGACTGTGACCGGGGAATTTCGCGCTGAGGTGCTCAGGGCTCGGCTCATCGACGAAGGTTTCGATGTGCAGCTTCGTGGTGCGGTTGGCAACCCCTATCGTCTCACTGTGGGTGAAATGGCAGAAGTTGAGGTGTTTGTGCCCGTCGATCAACTTGACGAGGCGAGTTACGTGTTGTTGGTGACCGCCATCGATGAAGCCCTTGACGAAACCCCCGAAGAGCGGTTCCGAAATCAACAGCACCCTGCAAAGTGGCACCTGCGAGCAACCGCGGCAGTGCTGCTCGTCGTTGCGTGTTCACCACTCGCACATCTGGTGTTGTGATGCCTCGGCACGCGAGTCGGGCTATGCGCCGAGGAAGCCTTCGAGTTCATCACCTTTGATTCGGCGAAATGTGCGGCGGCCCCGTTCGCGATCGAGTGCCGATACTTCGAGACGATCAATACCGAGGGCAGCCTCACCATTGCCCAGCACTAACGCACCGAGTTTGATCGCGTCGCCAAGGCTGAGACCGGGTGAGTATTTTTCTTTGAGGAGTTCGGTAATCGATTCGGCATGGCCGCCGAGGACTGAAAAGTTCTGTTCATCGATCACAACGCCGTCGTAGAACACATGATAAAGCTCGTTGTTGCCGTCGGGAGTCTCGCTCACTTCGGCGACGAGCAGTTCGACTTCGTACGGTTTCATTTCATGGGTAAACACGTTGCCCAACGTCTGAGCGTACGCATACGCGAGTTCGCGAGCAGACACATCTTCTCGGGAGTACGAATATCCCTTCATGTCGGCGTGGCGGATACCGGCGACCTTCAGCATCTGAAACTCGTTGTACTTCCCCACTGCCGCGAACGCAATGCGGTCGTAAATTTCCGAGATTTTGGAAAGGGTGCGTGACGCGTTGTCCGCTACCACCACGACGCCAATCGCGCACTCCAACGCAACCAGATCACGCCCACGAGCAATGTTTTTGCGTGCGTATTCCGCACGGTCTTTCATGACTTGTTCGGGGGAAACGTAGAACGGCATGCTCATTTCGCCGCACCTCCGGGTGCGTTGGCGCCGCGTTCGGGGCCGGATAACAACGCTTGGGCTCGTTCTTCGATCGCGTCGTCGCTGAGCGCTTGATACCCCTTCGCATCAATGACCGCTACCGTAGGGTAGATACGCCGCACCAGATCGGGGCCGCCGGTTGCGGCATCTTCGTCGGCCGCGGCAAACAGCGACCGAATCGCGAGATCGACAGCTTCATCGGTGCTGATTGTCTCGTACCAGGAGGCTTTGATCCAGTTGCGAGCGTGCACAGAACCGGAACCGCTCGTCGCATAGTCGAGTTCTTCGTAGCGACCACCAGTGGCGTCGAAGGTGAATACGCGCCCACTGTCGCGGCGCGTGTCGTAGCCAGCAAACAGCGGAACTACAACGAAGCCCTGCATCGCCATCCCGAGGTTTGCTCGTACCATTTGGGCAAGCTGATTCGCTTTGCCTTCGAGACTCAAGGCGTCGCCCTGCACCTTTTCGTAGTGCTCGAGCTGCGTCTGGAAGAGTCGCACCATCTCAACTGCCATGCCCGCGGCACCTGCGATCGCAACGCCGCTCCATTCGTCGGCGGGCGCAACTTTTTCCATTCTGCGACCCGCGATCGCGTGACCGGCAGTCGCCCGGCGGTCACCCGCCATCACCACGCCGGTGGCGCACCGTATCGCCACAATCGTGGTGGCATGGGCTACGTCAAACGGAATGCTGTCGACGAGCGGCAACGGCGTGATGTCGGGAGACGTTCGCCGCATGAGAGCGAAAAACGAAGCTCCGGGATCGGTCGCGCCATAAAACTGAGGGAGGGGGCTGGTCTGCATTGGGCCGGAGGTTATCGGTTCGCCGCAAAGAGTAATGGCCATCCCTCACTCAGCGACTGCACACGTCTTAGTGAGAGCCATGTTCTTTATCGCAATCCCGGACCCCAGACTTGGTCTGCCCGGCGGCAATGACACTCTCGAGCGCAGCGAACGGGCCACATTCATTGCTGCGAATCCAAACGTGGATCATCGAGTTTTCGTTGCCTTTCACCAACGGTGGCGCACATTCGCCTTTTTCGTTGGTGATCCCGCGCACCTTCGGAGCGTCTTCGACGGTGAAGCACAGGTTGTTGTGGATGTGGTACTGCATCAATTTGCCGCCGACCTCCGGCGGGTTCTCGAGTGTGTACTTCGAAGGCAGCAAATACATTGCTGCTTCAAGGGTCTTGGTGACGGTGCCGTCATCCGCGCGCTTCACGCTGTAGACCAAGGATTCGGGTTGGGTGGGGTCGAGAATCACGTCGTCTTCGATCCAGTCGTATCGAATGACGTGTTCTTCGCCCGTAATGTCGTCACCGATCGATTTGAACCCGTCAGCGATTGCGTCGTCGTAGTTCTTCCACTTCGGCAGCTTCAGCACACTCTCCCGTACGAGCGCCTCGGCCCTGGCTTGCTCCTCGGCCGTCACGCCCTGCGTGCCACTGAGGTCGATTTTGTCAGGATCGATGGTGCCATCGGGTAACAGCGCCAGAGGCCGAGCTTTACCCTCTTTCTCGTCGTGTTCGCCGTCTTCGTGGCCGTGCTCATTGCCACCACTGTGGTCCATATCCGGATCCATCGTGGTTTCGGTGCTGGCCTTCGTGGTCGTCGTGGGGTCTTGTGCCGGTTTGGTGGGCGACGACGACCCGCATGCAGCGGCGAACAGCACGCCGACTGCCAAGACACTCAAGTTGCGGAAGCGAATCATCGTGGTCTCCTTGGTTGTTGCACGATAGGTGCAAACTACACGGTCGGGAGGTCGAAGTCCGGTCACGGGTTGGTAGAGCCTGGAAATCCCAGTTGGCGCCAAGCCTCGAACATCACGATCGAAACCGCATTGGCCAAATTGATGCTGCGATTCTCAGGCCACATCGGGATGGCAATGCGGTGAGTCGGCGCAAACGCGGCGAGCACCTCCGCCGAGAGACCATCGGACTCACACCCGAAGACGAGCACGTCGCCGACGGCAAAGTCGACGGTGTCGTAGCGAGTGGCGCCACGGCCACTCGCAGCAAACCATCGTTGCAGATTTCCTAATGCGCCTTGACACGCAGCAATGGTGGGCCACACAGTTGTATCGACGAGATCGTGGTAATCGAGGCCCGCTCTGCGTAGAGCGGCAGCTTCGAAGTGAAAACCTAACGGCTCGATCAAATGGAGTTGGGCGCCCGCGTTTGCGCACAGTCGGATGATCGCACCCGTGTTACCCGCAATCTGTGGAGCAACCAACACGACATGGAACACGCTCAACTCGTTGCCGCGAGGAAACTCAGAATTTCGGGAAATGCCGCCGAGTCCTGGGCAAAGAACGCGTGGCCACCGTCATAGAGCTTGAGTACCGCGCCCGGAATCTCGTTGGCGATGGCTATGGCGTTGGCAGGGGGTGCGATGCCGTCGAAGCGTCCTGCTGCGACGAAGGTAGGCGTGGCGATCTGCGCCAACCTGCTGTACACGTCGTGATGTGCGCGAGCTTGCATTTGTTCATGTTCGCCGCGTGCCTGTTCATCACTCTTGGGAAGGAGCGAGCGTTGCGTCATCGATTTCATCAGATACCGATCGCCCGCGTGGCTTGCGAACCATGCGTCACAGAAACGGCTATCGAGCAATTGCATTGCGACCGAAGCGCGTTCGGATTCCGGCAAATCTGCGAGCTCGTGAAGAGGGTAGCTCGCTCCCCCATCGCCGCCCGCGGAAGTGCACAGCAGAGCGAGCCGCGACACCCGTTCCGGGTACCTAATTGCGAACTCTTGTGCGACCATTCCGCCGAAACTGATGCCGACAACGGCACACGTGTCGATGCCGATTGCTGCGACCAACTCGTTTGCATCGTCGGCGTAATCTCGCATCGAATACGGTCCTGAGGGTATATCGGTAGCGCCCAAGCCCCGTTGATCGTGGGCGGTCACCGTGAAGCGTTGCGCGAATACATCGACCAAGAATTCACTACTGGCCAGCGTCGACCCTGAACCATTGAAGAACAGTAAGGGTGGGCCTTCCCCACGCTGTTCGTAGTAGATGTTGATTCCGTTGGCCGCAAGTATTGGCATAGTCGTTGTTTAGCGCGCGCAAGGCGTGTTACCGACGCTATCCGCGCATCGAATCGAAACCAACGAAGCAATTGCTCACGGTTTTGATTTATCGCGGAACGGCGTATCCCCCGTCGGCGACAACCATTTGACCGGTGATGAAACTCCCAGCATCCGAGACGAGTAGCAGCGCAGGACCAACCATCTCGTCGGCGTTCGCGGCGCGTTTCATGAAGCTGATCTCGGCCATTCGCGCCGCGGCCTCGGGGCCGTTGTTGCGCACCATGTCGGTGTCGACGGTGCCCGGCGCAAGCGCGTTGACCCGGATCCCGACGCCGCTC
Source organism: Actinomycetota bacterium (assembly GCA_005773635.1). Classification (GTDB taxonomy): domain Bacteria; phylum Actinomycetota; class Acidimicrobiia; order IMCC26256; family PALSA-610; genus F1-120-MAGs023. The sequence goes on along the minus strand of SXHN01000052.1, from coordinate 19,014 downwards.
CACTCCGCTGCCATGTTTCGAGTGAACGAAAGTAGCGCGGCCTTACCGGCTGAGTACATTGCCATACCTGGAGCCCACGTAATTGCGCCGACTGAGATGACATTCAACACCGCAGCATGGGAACTCGCAACAAGGTACGGGTACGCGGCCTTGCACAAAAACACCGGACCTTGAAGATTCACCGCGTAGGACTTATCCCACGCATCCTGGGTGATTTCCGCAGTGGGTTGCGTCAGCGCATTCGCTGCGTTATTGATCACGATGTCGATCGCGCCGAAGCGTGCCGCCACCTTCGCGACTAACTCTTCGATGTCTGCGGGTTCGCCTAAATGCGTGGCAACGCCGAATGCATCGCCGCCCATTGCGTTCAGCGCGTCCTGGGTCGATTGACAAGCGTCGGGTTTGCGGCTCGCTATGACCACTTTGGCTCCCGCGAGGGTGAGCCCTTCTGCCAAAGCGCGTCCGATTCCTCGCGTGCCTCCTGTGACGATCGCAACTCGATCGGTGAGATCAAACAATGTTGAAAAGCGTGCCGCATCCACCTAGAAACTCCTTGAAAGCAAACGAGTCGAAATGACAATTGTCGTTTGGTTAGTCGTGCGCTCGTCGGCGTCGAGATCGCGGTTCGGCATCGGGGGCCGGAGCCTGATTGGCGAGCGGCCCGATGACGTCGATGATCGTGTCGTAGGTCGGTCGCTCTCCGGCGGAATACTCGTCGATCGCGACGCGCATAGATGCGAGGTGCATCGGTGAGGTGCCACAGCATCCGCCGATAATCCGAGCTCCGGCGTCCATTGCGAGTTTGGCATACTCACCCATGAGATCTGGAGTGCCGGAATACACAATGTCAACACCGGCAAAACGCGGAACACCACAATTGCCCTTCGAAACAAAGGCCGTGGTCGAGTCATGTTCGGTCATGGCAAGAAGCGTCACCAAAATGTCGGACGCGCCAACTCCACAGTTTGCGCCGACTGCGAGCGGCGCGGTGGGCGTCGTTGCGAACACTCCGACCAATTGCTCGGGGAGCATGCCCATCATCGTCCGTCCGGCGGTATCAAAGGAACACGTGGCCACGTACGGCATGTCACAATTGATCGCGGCTTCGGCGGCAGCTTGCAGCTCTTCTGCGGCCGACATTGTTTCGATCCATGCCACATCGGCTCCACCGGCCTTGAGACCTTCAATTTGTTCTTGAAATATCGCCACGGCGGCGTCGTGCGTGAGCTCCCCCAACGGAGTAAAAAGCTCTCCCGTGGGTCCTACTGCGCCAGCGACGACAACACCGTGTTTCGCGTTGAGTGCAACTTCTCCGGCGAGTTCCGCGGCTCGCTTGGCCAATTCGAATGTGCGGTCCTGCGCGTTGTGCAACGAAAGGCGACTGCGGTTGCAGCCGAATGTATTCGTCAAAATAATGTCTGCGCCCGCGTCGACGAATCGCTGGTGCAACGACTGCACCCGCTGCGGGTGATCGACGTTCCAAAACTCGGGAGGCTCGCCCGATGTCAATCCCATTTCGAAGTAATTCGTACCGGTTGCCCCGTCCGCAAGGACGATCGCTCGAGTTGCTAAGAGTTGTTGAAGTGACGTGCGCACGATTCACCATGTTCGTTATGGAATGATCTGTACAAGGTACTCCCGGGCTCCGAAACTGCGACGCGTTTCTTTGGATGTGCAGCGTCGCGATGCAGTTGTCGCGCAGCAATCACCGCCCTGCATCAACGCCTTCCCGCTCTGCGGGACGCAAAGGCAACGATCCGATGGAAATTCTTGCATTCGATGTGGTGCTGCGACGTCAACAACACTGCCGAGATGGCAAACGAACCAGTTCAAATTCCGCAACAAACAATCGTCACGCTTGATCTCGAGGGCGTGCTCGTTCCGGAGATATGGATCGCATTCGCCGAACGCACCGGGATCGATGCGCTGCGTCGCACTACTCGTGACGAGCCTGACTACGACGTGTTGATGCGCGGCCGACTTGAGATACTGCGTAAGCACGACCTCAAGATGGCAGATATTGCTGCGGTGATCGACACGCTCGAACCTCTTGCGGGAGCCAAGGCATTTCTCGATGAGCTGCGTCTCCGCAGCCAAGTCATCATCCTCTCCGATACCTTCGAGCAGTTTGCGCAACCGTTGATGCGCCAGTTGGCGTTTCCAACCATCATGTGCCATCGACTCATCGTGGACGCCAACGGAGTGCTTGTGGACTATCAACTACGCCAGCCCGACCAGAAACGCCGAGCCGTTGAAGCATTTCGCTCATTGAACTATCGCGTGGTCGCCGCCGGTGATTCTTACAACGACACCGCGATGCTTTCGGCGGCACACTGCGGATTTCTCTTTCACGCTCCCGACAATGTGCGAGCAGAGTATCCGCAGTTTCGCGCTCTCGATGACTTCGATGCGTTACTGCAGTCGATCACGACTGCGCTGGCTGCGGCGTAGTTAGCAGCGGTTTGTCGGCGTCGTCTATCGCGCCTGGTCAACTGCGGCTAGCAGTGCTCTCGAGGCCTCAGGAATCCACGTACGATCGCGGTCGCGGCCCGCGGCGCGCATCGTTGCGTCGTCGATCGAATATACGCGCTGCGCATTCGCACTCAACATCTGCTCTTTCATCGCAGCGCTGATCGCAGGGTATCCAAATTCTTCCTGCATGCGATCCGGTATGACGAAAGCGCGGAATGCATCGATGAGCGGTTGAGGAGATCCGTACCAGATCGAATCAGTCCCCCAAATGATGCGTTGTGAGCCAACGCTGTTGAGCAGCTTTCCCATCACGTGCGCGGCCTCACGTGGTCGGCGCAACATCAAGAACCAAGTCGATCCAAGTTCGGCGTACACGTTGCTATTGCAAGGGATATTCGAGTTACGCAAACTGGTAATGAGTCGATCGACGCCATCATCGTTGCCGGCGTACGCGCTTTCGTATCCGTCGGGGTTGATCTCGTATCCAGAGTGATACACCAGGAATGTGATGTCGGGATAGGCGGCTGCCGCTGGCCCGATGTCGCGCGGCGATGCCGCTTGCACACGTGCATTCGGGATTGGCCCGCCGAGCCCCTTGTGGGTCGCAACCAGCTTTGGTCCCAATGCGCGAACGGCATCAAGAAACGGAAAACCAACATCGGGGTCATCGAGGAACCAACCCCCCTTAGGGCAAGATCGTGTAGGTGGTCCGTACAGCGTGTAGCACTTCCAACCATTCGGGCGCAGCGTCTCGGCATACTGCGCCATCTCTGCGAGTTCGCCGTCGATGTTCGGATGCACGATTGTGTGCGACAGCAAGCGTCCGCTTCCTGCGTAGCGGTCCATTACTTCACGCACGGCCGCGATTTGACCGTTGTGCAACACGTTGCCGTTGCGCACGCCTGGCGTTGAAGTGAGTACAGCGATCGAAGTTTCGCTGGTACCGAACACTGTTGCTGCCCAGGCCGCCGCGTCGAGGAGCGCACCATCGAGTTTGCCTTCCCATCGTTGAGGGTCAACAGTGTGTAAAAAGCCAGACAGAGGCTTTGCCAGCTCACCATGAAACTTGTGCGCATCGACGAGATGGGTCTGTACATCGATCAGTGGATCCGACCCGCCGAATGCCGCTTCTGCTGCTTCGGTATCGAATGTCGCCTCGGCTGGTACATCGAAATAGGTCTCGTCCCATGCCTCGTTGAGCGCTCGAAGCGCAGCTGCAGTTGCGCGTCGATCGTGGAGAACGGTGAGGGGCTCGGAGGTGGCGTGTTGGGCAAGGCGATCAAGAGATGCAGCTGTTGTTGCCATGGCGCGTGCGTCGGCAAGGGTGTGTTGGGGAGCCGCGAATTCGTCGGTTGCAACGCGCCGCATCAATGGGGAAATGTCGCGAGTCATGTGGGCGCGCTCAGTGTTGAGCTGTGTTGGCTATGGAATGGATAGACCGATGGCGGCGACATCATGTTCAGTATCGCTGTTCGCTCGCCATGCAACAGCGATACCTTGGAGTGGCCCGTTGCGCAATTCTCTGCGACCGAAGCGAGTGAGGGTGAGGTTGGCGGTGGCGGTGCTGCCACGGTGCGCTGACACCCACCCGGTACCGACGATCTCGTATCGACCTCCCGCATTCTTCGCGACCACCACAACGAGCGACTCGCAGAGCGCGACATGAGCAGGATCGCACGTGTAGCCGACCTTGGCGGAGCCGGCGGACGCAGAACCATGTGTGGCGATGGTCGGCGTTGATCTAAAGACCGCTGAATTGGCCTCGATGACCGCCTCTGCTTGTCTCGGTTTGCTGTTGAGCAGTGCATCCACTCCCATGTCGATGAGGCTTTGCCACATCGCAGGGTTTTCCTCTTCGTTGCCGTTGAACCACACCCAAACCGCGAGACCGTTCGCGTGGGCATCGTCGACGAACTGCTGCGTCACTACTGTGATACCACCAAAGGTCGGAGGCACTTGGAGCACCCGATGGGCTGGCATTGGGCCGCGATTTACGAACCAATCGATCATCGTTGATTGGCCAGGACTCGTTGACACCGAAGGCGCGAGGGTTTTGAAATAGTCGGTCAATGCGTCGTCGAACGACGCGACGAGGTACCGATCCACCGGCCCATTCGCGGCGATAAACGTTGCTAATTCGGCGGCCACCTCGTAGGCATTTGGTGCCGCTTTGATCTCCACATCAAGTGTTCGCCCTGGGAATGCCTCGGCAACCTCCGCCAACGTAGCGATACCAAAATCGTTCGCGGTGTAGCCGGTTGGGGCAGGTACAGAACCGGTGCGGATGCCGCGGTAGACGTAGTCGCCGGCGGGCTGGGAATGACAACTCCAACAGTCGGGGTAGAACCAGTACCCGTTGTCCATTGCCTGAAGTTCAGCTGCCGTGAAATTCGAGACGTTGCCAGTGTTGTTGGTCGTTCGATCCACCGTGTCATCGTGGTGGACCATTAAGACGCCATCAGCGCTGAAGCGCACATCCATTTCGAGTACGTCGGTACCGTTTTTCACCGCCTCCTTCATTGCGAAGAGCGTGGAATGGGGGGCCTCGAGATCGCCTCCAGCGTGTGCCACGTTGAGGACTCGTCGCTGGTTCCACATGTCTTGGGGCACAGCCACAATTGGGTGCATTGCGCTGGAGTCATCCGCAACAGCCGGCGCCGCGGCGGGCACCGGAACCACCAACGCCAGCGTCGCTGCAAGGACAAACACGGCGACCGCTTGTCGACGAGTACGACGAACCGTGTCGGATTTGGGAGGAATAGTCATATCTCAGCGTAACAAACGGCGCGGCTTCTGGCACTTATGCGAGGATCGGACCATGACAGATGCACCCTGGGCCGAAGATGCGGTTTCGCTCGTTGAGGAATTTCGAAGTGGCCGTCGGTCGCCGCGAGAAGAAGCCGAGGCCACCTTGGCCGCGATCGACTCCAGCGCACTCAATGCCTTTTCGTTTGTGGATGCCGAACACGCATTGGCCGCAGCTTCCGAGGCTGATGTAACTCTTCCGTTCGGTGGCGTACCCGTCGGCATCAAAGAACTTGACCATCGCAAAGGCTGGCCCGACACCGGAGCCTCTCTCGTGTATCGCGATCGCCTCGCTGGATTCACTAGCACGGCAGTTGGCCGACTGGAAGGCCTCGGCGGCGCTGTGCCGGTGGGGCTTACTACTGCAAGCGAGTTTGGCGGCCTCAACGTGAGTGTGACGAAGCTCAACGGCGTCACGCATAACCCTTGGCAGCACGGAAAGACCGTGGGTGGATCTTCGGGTGGCAGCGCGGCCGCGGTTGTTGGCGGGTTGGTACCACTCGCTACGGGTGGCGATGGCGGCGGATCGATCCGGATTCCCGCTGGTTACACCGGCTTAGTTGGCATGAAGGGAACGTACGGGAGAATTCCGCGCGGGCCAGGCGCGTTTTTTCGTCCTGGCACGATCGCGGTCGGATGTCTTGCTCGATCAGTGCGCGACGCGGCGCGATATTTCGATGTGTGTGCCGGGCCCGATGTGCATGATCCGTCTTCGCTTCCGAAGGTTGATGGATGGGAGCGAGCTCTTGGGTCGCATGAACTTCGCGGTCTCAAGGTGGCGATCATTCCCAATTTGGGCGGGGTTACTCTCGATTCAGGAGTTGAACAGCACCTCCGGGACGCAGCGGAGCGGTTGGCGAAATCTTCGGGAATGCAACTCGTCGAGATGAAGATCGAAACCCCGAACCTCGCCGCGCAGTGGATGATGGGAAACCTCGCGACATTGCTCGCCGAATTGGGCCCGTTGTGGCCCCGATGCGCTTCGGAACTTACCGATGAGGTCGCAATCGGAATGCGATTATCACAGTCGCTGTACAACCTCAATCTTGCTGCAGTCGCAGAACAACAACGCGTGCATGCCAACGAAGTGATGGCAGCAGCGTTTAATGAGGTCGACCTTGTGATATCGGCAACGAATCCGGGGCCGGCCTTCGCGGCCGAAGCAACGATGAGTAGTACGGAATCCAACTTCATTACGTGGGCGAAATCGAACGGAGCCGCCCAAGTTGGGCTTCGGGGGGCCTTGGGTGTCGCGCGTGTGCTCGGCGGAATATTTCCGCGCCTGCCGAACGCGATGATCGAAACTGTCGCGGCACGTTTCCCTGATTTGGTCAATATGGGCGGGCTGACGATCATTTCCAATATCTACGGCAACCCCGCGATTTCAATTCCGTCTGGGTTCATTGATGGCTTGCCGCTGGGGATGCAGGTATTGGGCCGTCATCACTGCGATGCGCTCCTGTTCGATGTGGCGTTGGCAGCAGAACGTGAAACTCCCTGGCCTCGGATCGCCGCGTGAGCAGCGATCCATGCGCGCGGTCATAGTCATTTCGCAGGTTGAAGCGAACCGGCGAATCGACTGACGCGCGCGATACAAATTGTCATCCACGTCGCCGCTGCCATGGCCACGGCTACGACGGCGATTGTAAACGATCGTGGCCATGGGCTCCAGGCAAACATGGCCTGGAGTTGTTCGACCGTCGAACTTCCCGGCTCGCCCCAATAGAAGCCGAGGATTGCCCGAAACGCGAGTACCTGCATGGCGACCGCACCGAGCAAAGCGACCACAGGGCCGATCACAAGGATCGCAGGTGCTCGCGCCGACACAACGTTGCAGGCGATTCCAGCAACGACGCAAAGTCCTACGATGCTTCCGAAGAGATAGCGGCCCTGCAGCAGCGCGAACACTCCTGACCGGGCGTAGAGCCGAGCGGCGTTGAACCCAAGGAATAGCGCGAGCAAAACGAAAGGGGCGAACATCATTGCCGCATCGACGCGAGATGTATTTCGCCGCGCCGCCGGGTTCGGTGTCGTAGCTGGCTCAGACGCGTGGCTCATTGAGAGTTGGTGAACGACGGGGCGCCGGGGAGCGAAAAGCGCGATCCCAACAACAATTGCAATCACGATCCAGTTCAAAATCATCACTCGGTACGGGATCCAAACGTCATACCAGCCGAAATTACCGAAGAATCTCTTGCCAACGCCGAGGATCGCCTCCTTGATCCAGACCGTCCACGCGGGATCAAAATTTGGGACTTCCTGCAAACGGTTCGACGTCTCGACAGACGGGGCCAGCTCGCCATAGCGAATCAGGTTTCGGATCCACCACCACCCGCCGGCAGCTAGAGCCAGCACACACGCCATGGCCCCACCGATGTAGTCGAAGCGCTTGCCATGACGACGCGCCGAAATGATCAAAGCTGCAATGAGCCACAACGGATAGACGAACGCAAACGCCTTGATGAATAACGCCAGCCCAATGAGCGCACCTGTAGCGGCAACCACGTTGCGCGATGGCGGCCCGCGGAGAATCCGCGCGATTGCCAGCGTGATGCATCCACTCACGGCGATAAACAAGGTGTCATTGTTGACCGAGCTTCCGAGATGTTGCAGTTGAGGAATGCTCAACACGATCAGCGAGGATACGAGCGACGTTGAGTCACTGAAACCGAAGCGCTTGGAAGTCCTCCAAACGATGAGTGGTAGCGGGGCAAGCCACAATGCGGACAGGAGGCGAAGTGCACCGACCTCGCGGTCGTAAGCACGGAACGGTTCGCCGGGAAGGAGCGCGTTGGCCAATCGGAACTCTGCGGCGAGCGATGCGTAGTACAGCGGTGGATGCTGCACGAGCTGATTGAGCTCGATTGCTTGCGTCGGAGTGAGGTCATCAAAACTGGGTCGCAGCATCCGCGGTTTCGCCGAGCCCCGTGCAAGGTTGCGCGATTTCCTAGCAAACGTCATGTCGTCGCGGGCGGCCAACACTTGCGGATCTGTTTGACGTCCATCGAATGCTGGATATGCATCACCGTGGGCAAGCAATCTCACGACGTCGATATGGTTCGGTTCGTCCGGCGAGCGAAACGCGGGCATCGCAAACGAATACAGCGTGAGCAGTGCGAGGTGCATGCATACGACGCTCCAAATCGCTGGCGGAGCCCATCGTGCGAACCGACGGCCCAAGGAACTCACCATTGAGCCAACCATGGCGGGATTCTAAAGCCCGCTTGCAACGCGAAGTGGTCAAACGGCCTGCGAATTGGCGTCGGCCAGACATCCCGAGCGGCATTGCGACTGGCCGCTATAGTCGAAATCTCGCGTATTCGTAGCGCCGTGTTGGCGGCGCCAAAACAACTGCCGGAGCCGTGTCGCTCGTCAACGATCTTTGGACCTACCGAGGGCTGATCGGCAATCTCGCGCAGCGTGAGCTGAAAGCGAGATACAAGCGCAGTGTTTTGGGATGGGCTTGGTCGTTGGTGAATCCTGCCGCGACATTGGCAACGTACGCGATTGTTTTCGGGGTGTTGTTCAAACAGCAACCCGAATTGGCTGGCAATGGTGAGTTTCGCAATTTCGCCATGTTCCTATTTGCAGGGCTCGTGGTCTGGAATTTCTTTAGTGCCGTCGTGAATGGCTCGATGGGTTCGCTCATCGGCGCCGGACCGCTGTTGAAGAAGGTCTACTTTCCCGCAGAGTGTGCACCCGCTGCGAACCTGCTAGTCGCGATGAGTCAGGCTTGCATCGAGGCGACGATTCTTGTCGCAATCATGGCTATCGTCGGCAATGCTGGATGGACCATGATATTGGTGCCGGTCATTGTCGTGCTGATCGGCATTTTCGCATTTGGGATCGGCCTGGCCTTGAGTGTTGGGAATGTGTACCTCCGCGACGTCGCGTATCTCATCGCGGTGTTGATGAACTTGCTTTTCTATTCGACGCCGATCATTTGGGATGTGAAACTGCTCGACGACAGACCGCAGTGGATTCGCAATGTCGTGCAGGCAAATCCGATCCACCAATTTGTTGAAGCGCTACGAGACTCGGTGTACCGGTTGCAATGGCCGTCATTCGGGCGATTCGGCTACCTGGTTGGTATTTCGGTCGTGACATTCGCGGTCGGCTGGGCGATTTTTCGCAACTTTGGTGACAGTGTGAGCGAAGCATTGTGAGCGCGCTGGATTCGCTATCTCAGGAGCCCGCCCGTGGGCCTGCGGACGTCGTCATTCGAGTCGAAGCTGTTTCGAAACGGTTTCGGCTTTATCAAGAACGGCCCTCGTCGTTAAAAGAGGCGCTCACGTATCGGCGCAAGAACGGGCCTGGTCACAAAGACTTCTGGGCGGTTCGCGATGCTTCGTTGCAGATTGAATCCGGCACGACCTATGGCCTAATCGGGCACAACGGATCAGGCAAGTCGACGCTCCTGCGAATGATCGCGGGAATTCACAAGCCCACTTCGGGCTCGATCACCACGACGGGACGCATCTCTGCCCTACTCGAATTGGGCGCAGGATTTCATCCGGAACTGACCGGACGCGAAAATGTTTATCTGAACGGTTCTATCCTCGGCTTGAAACGGCGTGAGGTCAATTCTGTTATCGACGACATCATCCAATTCGCCGAGATGGAAGAATTCATCGACTCCCCGGTCAAGATCTACTCAAGCGGCATGTACGTGCGCCTCGGCTTTTCTGTGGCAGTACATGTGAATCCGGATATCTTGCTCATCGATGAGGTGATTGCAGTGGGCGATGAGTCATTTCAGCGTCGCTGCTTTGAGCATCTCTACCGATTGCGGCGAGAGGGAGTTACGATCGTGATGGTCTCGCATGGGTCTTCGGTGATCGAGTCGATGTGCGAACAGGTCGCGTGGCTTGACCACGGAGTCGTGCAAGGCATCGGGCCAGCGGCCGACATGATCCATAGCTATATGAGTCGAGTGAATGAGCAAGAGGCGCACCGCATCGTGGAAGACGACCTTGAGCATCACAACGAAGTGCATGATTCGGTGCACAACGATGCGTCGCGGCGAGGTACCGGTGAAGCGCGCGTGGACGACATTGAATTTCTCGATGTGCATGGTGCCCCGCGACCAGTCGCCGAGACCGGAGAGGCGTTGACAGTCCGCGTGCACTTTACGGCGACTGAAACAATTCATGACCCAGTCGTCGGCTTGGAGTTTCGCCATGAAAGTGGTGCCCATATTGCTGGACCAAACACGCGATTCGGCAAAGTCGGCCTTGGAACTATCACCGGCGCGAGCTACGTCGATTTCGTCATCGACCGCCTTGCGCTCATGCCTGGCAACTGGCGAATAGGGGTGGCGATCGTTGACTCGACGATGCTTCATACCTTTGATCTCATGGTTCAGGCTTTCAGTTTGCATGTGCAACCTGGGTCGAGTGACGAGCGCTACGGCCTGATCGACCTGCAAGGTCATTGGCAAATGCCCTAGCCGTCAGCGATGGCATCACACGCTCCGCGTGTGACGCGCCGGTATAGTCCGATCGTGTCCGACCAAAATATTCTTTCCACTACCGATTCCGGCTCGGCCATGCCTGGATCGGGCGGCCCAGCAGTTTCTTCGCTGTACGACGAGTACTACTACGCGCACGATTGCGGGATTCCGTATGAGCGCAATCAACATTGGATGACCTTTTTTGAGGCGATCGCGCGCAGCATCTCGCGCAAGTTGGGACCTCAGACTGTGCTCGATGCGGGCTGCGCTATGGGACTACTTGTCGAGCAACTCTTTCTGCAAGGTATGGATGTCAGAGGAATCGATATCTCGGAATACGCGATTAGTCAGGCGCCCGATGCCGTGCGCGACCGGGTTAGCGTCGCTTCGCTCGCAGAGCCACTCGAAGGGCGTTATGACCTCGTCGTCACTGTCGAGGTAATCGAGCACATTCCCGAAGCGGATGCCATTCGGGCACTCGACAACTTGTGTGCCGTAACCGACACGATTCTGTTTTCTTCGTCTCCGCATGATTATGCGGAGGCGACTCACATCAACGTCAAGACTCCCGAACAATGGTCAGCTCTGTTTGCTGAACGAGGTTTTTTTCGTGACGTCGATCATGATGCTTCGTACCTCACTCCGTGGGCAGCGGTCTATCGTCGCAGCGGAGGCAACATTGTTGACATCGTTCGCAACTACGAACGCTCCCTGTGGACGGTGCGTACTGAGAATCAGCAGCTTCGAAGCTCGGTGCTCGACTTTCAACGCCGCCTGAGTGTTGCTGAATCTCACGACCTTGCGGAGGCCCGGCTCGCCCACGATCTTGCCGAGAGTCAGTTCGCCGAGGCGCTTGCTGAGGCTCGCAATGCCGTACTCGTCAGCCGCGACCGAGTCGCATCACTTGAGGTTCGAGTCGGAGAAGCGATGGGCGAACGTGATCGCCTCGCCAGTCTTGCTGGGAGTCGACAAGATGCAGTCCGCGAGCTTGAACTCATGCGGAATTCTCGGCTGTGGAAGCTCGTATCCAAGCTCGCGGGTCCCATTCGACGAGCGCGAGGCCGTTGATGTCAGGACCACTGTTTTCCATAATTACTCCCGTCCATAACCCGCCCGAAAATGCGCTGCGTTCGATGCTTACTTCGGTGGCCGAACAATCTTGTGGGGATTGGGAACACTGCATTGTTGATGATGGCTCAACCGCTGGCTACGTCAAAGCGATCCTTGAGGCCCACGCAGCGAAGTATCGACAAGTGCGGCTGCTGCTTCGCGCCGAATCAGGCGGAATTGTTGTGGCTAGCAATGATGCGCTCAATCTTGCGAGCGGCGAGTTTGTGGCGTTGCTCGACCACGATGATGAATTGGCACAGGATGCGTTGGCACAAGTATCTCTGGCGATCACCCGTGCTCCCGATAGCGACTATCTGTATACCGACGAAGACAAAATCGATGAAGTGAACAACCATTTCGACCTATTTCTTAAACCTGACTGGTCGCCCGAGCGGCTGCATTCACAGATGTACACATGTCATCTCAGCGTGTTGCGTCGCGTGCTTGTCGCCGACGTTGGTGGCTTTCGGGAGGGCTTTGAAGGATCGCAAGACTGGGATTTGGTGCTCCGTGTGACCGAACGAGCGCGGCGCGTTACGCATGTTCGTGAAACGTGTTACCACTGGCGCGCAGTACCGAATTCAGCTGCGACGTCTGTCGATGCGAAACCCTACGCAGTCGCAGCGGCCGAACGCGCGGTCAATGAGCATTTCGCACGTACTCAATTTCCCGGAACGGCGTGCGAATCCTCCGTCCCGGGAATTCTTCGTGTGGACCCTGCGTTGTCCGAACACCCGCTTGTCAGTATCGTCGTGCCGACCGCCGGCAGTTCTCAGTTGCTTCGCGGCGAGCCGACGGTTTTAGTGACAAATGCAATTCGTAGCGTCTACGACCGTTCTACCTATAGGAATTTCGAAGTCATTGTTGTGGCAGACGCATCGGTATCGGCCGCGACTCGACAAGAACTCAAAGACATAGGTGGCTCCACACTTCGAATCGTTGACTATTCGGCCGCGTTCAATTTCTCAGACAAGATCAATGCTGGATTCGTTCGCAGCTCAGGTGACTACGTACTTCTCCTGAACGACGACATAGAGGTCCTGCCCAACGGATGGCGCGACGGCTGGCCGAAGCTTCACGGGACATCGCATTGGATCGAGTCGTTGCTGATGTACGCGTCACAAACGGGCGTCGGAGCCGTGGGAGCCAAGCTGTACTTCAACGACTTGCGCCTGCAACATGTTGGAGTTGTGATGCATGGGGGTCTGCCATCGCATTCCTATCGGGGATTTCCTTCTCTGTATGGTGGCTATTTCTCCAACGCACATGCTGTATGCAATTACATTGCTGTGACGGCCGCTTGCGTGATGATTCCGCGAGCAGCGTTTGAGCAAGTAGGTGGTTTCAGCATTTCGTATCCGGTGAATTACAACGACGTCGACTTTTGCCTCAAAATTCACGCAGCAGGCTTGCGCAGCGTGTACAGCCCTGGCGCTGAGCTCCTTCACTACGAGTCGGCTACGCGTGAGGCGTCGGTTAGTCCGGCCGAAATTGCGCTGATTCAAGACCAATGGCGTTCGGTGCTGCATGACGATCCGTACTACCACCCGAGGTTCTATCAGCGGAGTCCAGATTTTCATCCCCAGGTGATGCTGACCGACGGTTCGCTGGTCAAGCAGCACTGAGGTGACCGCACCGCACGCTGACGCCCATACGGTTCGCGCGTGCATGTTGTTGATAAGCGCGGCCCTCGTCGGGGTCGCGCTCGAGGCCACTGGTCCGGTGTACCAAACCGGTTCGATACTTCAACTCACCGTCGCAATCGCATTGGCCGCGACTGCAGTATTTGGATCGGTCGTTACTCGGCTGCCAGTTGGTAGCGATCGCGCCGCCTGTGTTGCTGTAGTCGTGCTGATCGGTTGGCAGATAGTGGACGGAGTTTCGCAGCACGACTTCTACTTTCTTGGACGAAGGGGTGTGCTCTTTCCGTCACGATGGCTGCTGTTGCCGGTGCTTGGGTTCTTAGCGCTCACCGCTGCTCGCGGAGTCGTCGGTCGCCGAGTCGGGATTGCGCTGGTGGCGGCGTCCGTGCTTGCGATGAGCGCATGGATTTTTCGCGGACCCGCGCCCACGATCGACGTGTTGATATTTCAAGAACGGTCCGCCACCGCGGTTGTCAACCTCGACAATCCCTACGATCCTGCCGTTGTGCAATATCCCGATGTCTACAAAGGCAAAGGCGAGTATTACGACGAGAGCCTCACCGATGGTGCGGTGTTGAATTTCGGGTATCCGTATCCAGTCGCTTCATTGGTCGCGGTGACCGGGGCTCGCGCCGCGCTCGGTGATGTGCGGTGGGCGTCCGCGGTCTCACTCGTAGGGGTCGTGCTGCTCATGTTCGCGCTCGTTACGAACTCAAACTCGCGTCGCATCGCGACGTTGGCGACGGCAGTACTGATTACGAGTCCGAAAGGACTTCACGTCTTGCAGTTCGGCTGGATCGAGCCGCTCGTATTGCTCGGCGTCGTGTTCGTTATCTATGCCGCGGCGCGGCGGCCGCATCTACTGCCTTATGCAATCGGTGCCCTACTCACCACAAAGCAATACGTGCCCCTAATTTTGCCGTTGATCATCCTCGTTGTGCCACTCGCAGAATTGCGGCGCCCCAAGTTTCTGCTGCCGGTTCTGAGTGGAGCTGCGGTCGCCGCAGTGCCTGCGTTGTTCGTCGAGGGCTACTGGTACAGCGTCGCGGTCATTCAATTCGTGCAGCCGTTTCGCAACGATTCCCTCAGCTTTGCTGCATGGTGGGTGAACAGTGGCAACTCAGTGCCGGGAACAGTATTTTCCTTTGCTCCCCCGCTGTTGGTGTTGGGCCTTTGTCTGTGGAAGGCACCGCGCACTGTGAGCGGCTTCAGCATGGGGAGCGGTCTGCTGCTGTTGGTCTTTTTTGCTTTCGCAAAGCAGGCGTTTGCGAACTATCACATGTTGGCCATAGGCGTGTTGTGCGCGGCGGCGATTGTCGCTGCCTCTGAATCGCCAGAAGCAGTGCACACTTCGAATTGATGTGTGGTAGCACAGTTGCATGATTCACGAGAGCCCCCTTCCCGCAGTAACCATTCCGGCCGTGCCGCTCACCGAGTACGTCATGCGCCACGCGCAGCGGCTTGGAGATAAGCCAGCGCTCATCGACGGCCCCACCGGCCGCGTCCTGTCATACGCACAGCTAGACGCCGACATCCGGTCGCTCGCTGGAGGGCTGGTAGCAAAAGGATTCGGGCCGGGCGACGTGCTGGCGCTCATGGCGCCCAACACTCCCGAATATGCAGTTGTCTTCCATGCAGTAGCGCTTGCGGGCGGCGCGATAACCACCGTGAATCCCACCTATACCGATCACGAAGTGCAACACCAACTACGCGATGCAGGCGCCACCATTCTTGTGACGGTGGAAGCGTTTCTCGACGTCGCACGCGCCGCGATAGACGGCACCGACGTCACCGAGTTGTACGTTCTCGGTGGCGCAGTCGGCGAGGCAGGCTCGTTGAGTTCGCTGTTCGGCGCGCCCCTGCCATCGCAAGTTGTGATTGACCTAGATGATGTGGTTGCCCTCCCCTATTCCTCGGGCACCACTGGCTTGTCGAAAGGGGTGATGCTCACGCACCGCAATCTGGTTGCCAACATCGAGCAGGTGCTCGTTCCTGCTGAGATCGGTGAACGCGACACCATCATCGCAGTGCTTCCTTTCTTTCACATTTACGGAATGCAAGTGCTGATGAACACTGGGCTCGCAGCAGGGTCAACGATCGTGACAATGCCTCGCTTTGATCTCGAACAGTTCCTCGAAGCCCATCAAACCCACGGCATCACTAGATCGTTCGTCGCACCTCCAATTGTGGTCGCGTTGGCGAAACACCCAATGGTTGATAACTATGACCTGTCGAAGGTGGAGCAAGTGTTTTCGGGTGCAGCGCCGCTATCGGCGGAATTGGCACTCGAAGCCGGTGCGCGTTTGGGGTGTGAAGTCGTACAGGGCTATGGCATGACTGAATTATCTCCAGTTACCCATCTCACTCCGCCAGGGATGTTCAAGCCTGGGTCTGCTGGCGTCACTGTGCCCTTGACACAGCTACAAATCATCGACCCCACAACCCATGAAGCGCTGGGTATCGACCAAGACGGAGAAGTCTGGGTCCGCGGGCCTCAGGTCATGAAGGGCTACCTCAACAACGACACGGCAACCGCAGAAACGATTGACAGCGATGGTTGGCTCCACACTGGCGACATCGGCCACGTCGACGCAGACGGCCATTTGTTCATTGTCGATCGTCTCAAAGAACTCATCAAGTTCAAAGGATTTCAAGTTCCTCCCGCCGAACTCGAAGCGCTGTTGCTCACCCACCCTGCTGTAGCCGATGCTGCAGTTATCGGGCTGCCCGACGAATCAGCCGGAGAGATTCCAGTGGGTTACGTAGTGCTCAAGCCGGGAGTCGAGGCCACAGCCCAAGAAATCCAGCAGTTCATCGCCGATCAGGTTGCCACCTACAAGCAGGTGCGCGTACTGCACTTCATCGACGTGATTCCCAAATCGGCATCAGGCAAAATTCTGCGCCGAGTGCTCCGCGATCAAGCCGCTGCTTCCTAACCGAAATTGCGATCAGGACAAGCCGCACGGACGACACGACTTCGTTCAGGTTTGCACGATGAGTTCGTCGAGCCCACGAAACGGGCCGCGTTGATGCCAACGCAACGGTTCATCGGACAAGTGCAAGGTCGGCCAGTGAGATGCGACGAGCTCCAACATGATTTCGATCTCGGTGCGCGCAAGCGATGCGCCGAGACAGAAGTGTGCGCCATGCGCAAACGACAATGGTGCAGGCCCCGCGCCTCCAACTCGAAACGATTCGGGATCGTCATACTTCGCGGGATCGCGATTGGCGGCACCAAGGAATATCAACACTGGTGTTGTTGCGACGATTGTCGTATCGGCGATTACGCAATCTGCGCTCGCCACGCGACCGACGTACAGGGTGGGCGTCTGATGGCGCAATATCTCTGACGCGACGTCCGATGGGTTGAGCTCGCCTGCAACCAGCTGACTAAATACATCTGACACAGGCGCAAGGATGTGGGCGAAGCCATTAGCGAGAGAATCACGCGTTGTTCGATGCCCGGCGGAGTACAAGGTCGCGGCGAGCGACAGCAGTTCGGGTCGAGTCAGGTTCGCCCCGTCGTGTTCGGCCGCAACAAGCGCTGAGACGAGATCCGTCGAAGGGCATTCGGAGCGAGTTGACACAAGATCATCGAGGTAGCTGTGAAAATGCTCGGCGGCTGTAATTGCTGCGGTCATCGCTTCGCTGGTAACTACGGCGCCTAGTAACGGGGCGACCGCGTCACTCCACGCTGTCAATTGATGGCGATCGATGGTCGGGATGCCGAGTAACTCTGAGATCACTAAAGATGGAATGATGTGGGCGAAACGGTGGAGCGCATCGAACCGCGCACTGGTGTCTATTGTCCCTATCAGTGCGACCGTTGTCGCTCGAATCCACGGCGCAAGCTCTGCCATTCGACGCGGCGTGAACGCTTTCGAGACAATGCCGCGAACTCGAGGGTGATCGGGCGGATCCAAGAAATTGATTCGGTTGCTCATCTCGTTTCGTGCCGCTCCTGGCGGTAGCGCGTCGAAATACCTTCGACCGATCGGCCCGGAGGTCAGGGTCGGGTGATGCATCGCTTCCAAAGCCGCGTCGTAACCGGTAATCGCACAGAATCCGCTGGGCAACATCGTTACCGGGTTGTGGCATCGCAGGATGCGAAGGGGTACGTACGGATCGGGTGCTGACATGATTGTCAGGAGATCGATTTCTGCGTGATCGCCGGCGGTCATGGGGGCATCATTGCAGAAACGGATCAGATACTTGCGATCACCTGGACGGAGACGTTGCGCAGTTACGATGTGTTCGCGACACCTAGTCGCAAGGAGTGCCTGCGAGGTTGCGATAATGGGAGAGATACAGACGCGGGCCTACCTCAACGGTGATTTGTGCGCGTCGGGAATCGAACTTGAGGACCTCTCCGAATGGCTTGAGAAGCCCGATGTAGTTGTATGGGTAGATCTCTGTTCGCCTGACTCCGGTCAACTCCATGCGATCGCGAAAGAATTGGGTCTGCACGAATTGGCGGTCGAAGACGCGCTCAGCGAACGTCAGCGACCCAAAATCGATTTTTACGATTCTCATCTGTTCTTGTCCTGTCATGCCTTGGCACTCGACGCGAACAACGCGGTATTGCTCGAGAGCGAAATCGACGCGTTCGTCAACCGCGACTGGCTTGTCACAGTCCGCAAAGACGACGACTTCGATCTGTCACATTTGGTTGAGCGCTGGGACCGAAGCTCGAGTCTTGGTCATCACGGAGCGATGTTCCTGCTGTACGGCATGATCGATGACGTTGTCGATGGTTACTTTGATGTCGTCGAAGCGTTCGATGAGTATTACGACGAAGCGAGCGGCATGTTGTTCGCTGGCCATCCTTTCGATCCAACTGAACAGAAGCACTGGTTCCAGATGCGTCGAGCACTGGTGCGTTTCCACCGCCTCGTAGTGCCCATGCGCGAAATGGTGAGTGGTGTCATGCGCCGAGAACACAGTGCCGTGAGTCCCGACATGTATCCGTATTTCCAAGACGTGTACGACCACATTCTGCGGGTGGGTGAAAGCTCTGAATCGCTGCGAGATCTGGTCGGGACAATCGTCGAAACGAACCTCAGTCTGCGCGATTTTCGCCAAAATCAAGTGATGAAACGGGTATCGAGTTGGGCAGCCATCATTGCAGTCCCCACGCTCGTCACCGGCTATTACGGGATGAACGTGCCCTATCCCGGTAGCGGTACGACATGGGGCGCAGTCGTTGCGACCCTCGCGTCGGTAGGGTCGCCGATCGCCTTGTTCTTCACCTTTCGCAAACGCGAATGGCTTTAGCCGCGCGTCGGGGAGATCGCCACGTACAACGGGAGCTGCCGCTGATCTCGGCGCGTTTATCCAGCTCATCTAGCTCGGTATTTGTCTGCGGAGTGGGATTGGGGTTGTTGGTGGTCTTGGGTGGCTGGTGTCGTAGTGGCTGCCGTCGGGTTTGAACCATTTGATGGTGGCGTCGGCATCAATTTTGATGGTCCATTTGCCTTCGTGGACGAGTCGGTGGTGGAAGTAGCAGAGCATCACACCGTTATCGATGTTGGT
>SXHN01000051.1 GCA_005773635.1 Actinomycetota bacterium | reverse complement strand
GCCCCGAGCCCCGCACACCAAACTCGCGCAGACCGGGCCGGCCGACACCCGAAGGCTGTCGACCGGCCCGGAAGCGATCACTCCCCCGTTTCTTTGGTCACGACCGCGGGCCGGGACTCGCAAGTTGTGAACGATTCGACGGGGGGAGCTCGCGTCGTTCACTCGTTGTCCCGGCCCGCACAAGGGCCTGCTCCAAAGAGGCTTATGTGCTGAACCCTCCCGCTTACGCAGTCAGGCTCGTGGCTGCGGCACCGAACAGCCCCTCGAACGGATCGAGAATGACTGCCGGCTCCGCGGGCCGTATCTTGGGCGGACGACCTCTCCGGCGTTTCTCCGCAAGGATCTTGCCGTTGAGTATCAGCTCGCCGCCCCATACGCCCCAAGGCTCTTGAAGTTCAAGCGCAGAGTCGAGGCAGCGATCACGGACCTCGCAGCCCAGACAAAATGCCTTGGCACGGTTGATGTCGTCGATTTGTTCGGAGAAGAACAACTCGAGCATCGTGCCGGTACCCGTTGCGCAGCGAGCAAGCGCGGCCCAATTCTCAAGCTGTGGTTCGTCGTAGGTCTCGATGGTGTCTGTGAGGGCGAACATCGCCGTCTCCTGTCTCTGTGGTTAATTGTCCTGTGTTTTCAGTGGTTTTCGTGTGCTACTGGCTTGGAATTTTCACGGATAGGGAGCTGAAATCTGGGCAAAACAAAAAGGCCCGCCGGTTTCCCGGCGGGCCTTTGTGAGGTCGTACGTAGCTGCGAACTACGTGAGAGACACCAAGGTCGGCCGGGAGCCGGACTTACGGTTCTTAAGGTCATTACGCGACCACGAACCAGCCAGCGTTCCCGTGTAGGTAGCCGGAATCGCGCATTCGACGCCATGGAACGCGAACGCGCCAGCTACTGCCTGTTGCATGTTCATTGCGAGGCGAGCTGTGCTCATCGTGTTCCTTCCTGGGTCGAATCGGGTTCGTGGTGCTTCGAGTGTGTAGTACTGATCGGCGCGCACGATAGATCTGTGAGCGAACGCATCACATCATGCCACAGGCGCGAGTTGCAAATGAATTAATTTTCGGCGTTTTTCGTAATTTCTAAAATTTTCGCGTGAACGGCGGGATTTCCAGCGGCAATGTCGCCAGACCACAGGAAATCATTCGCATTTCCGGCCCAATCTGTGACCACTCCACCAGCTTCGCGCACCAGCACCGCCCCAGCCGCGACGTCCCATGTGCCCAATCCTTGTTCGAAGTAGCCGTCGAAGACGCCCTCTGCCGTCCAGCTCAGGTCCAGGCTCGCAGCCCCGACGCGCCGAAGATCTTCGAACGTGTCGAACGCTGTTTCGAACGCCTTCAGAAACGCCGGAACTCGATGCTTTTGACGAAACGGAAACCCAGTGGCAGGAATCGCTTGGGAGACTGGTCGCATACTCACCGATATACGTTGCCCATCTTTGTAGGCACCGCCGTCGAGATACGCGTGGTACATCCGCCCATGGAGTAACGGGGCGAATACCACCCCGACGACCGGGACGCCATCGCGCACCAAACCAATAGAAACTCCAACGGCGTCAAGACCGTGCAAAAAGTTCGCCGTACCGTCGAGTGGATCAACAAACCACCCGAAATCGCTGCGCACTCCCCCGGATTCCTCGCCGAAGAAATCAACCTGCGGCGCCAGATCAGCCAACACCTGTTTCACCGCGGCTTCGCTCGCGATATCTGCCGCACTGACCCAATCGCCGGGTGCTTTCGACTCGATGTTGCGCGCCGCACCAAAGTGTTCGAGCACGATCGCGCCACCAGCGCGGGCAGCCTGCATCGCGGCGTCGCACAGCTGCTCAAGTTCGTTCATCGTTTTCCGGCCGCGACGCGCAATGAATCAAGCAACTTCGGAGTGCTCGCTGCAAGCAACTGCCGACGCACCTGCGGGTCGCTTACCGCCAATGCTTGGTCCCGTGTATCGACAATCAAACCGCCAGCTTCTTGCACCATCAGCTGTCCACCGAGATAGTCCCACGGCGCGTGCCACGCGCCGCCGTCGACATAGCCATCGATACCGCCAGTTGCGAGATCACACAGCGCCAGCGACGCGCAACCCAACACGCGATATTGCTTCCACTGCAGCACCCGCGAAGGCAGACCAGACAACGCCACAACCGAATCGGCCACATCTTCAACGTCGCTGACCTTGATCGCCGCACCATCTCGCGTCGCACCCTCACCTCGAACCGCGCGATATTCCACACCGGTCGCTTGGTTCACCACTAATGCGCATAACAGTCCGTCGGCGTCGAGCGCAGCAATGGAAGTGGCGTAATACGACAAACCCCGCGCGCAATTCGTTGATCCGTCGATCGGGTCAAGCACAATTGTGATCTCGGCGTGTTCCTCGCCACCAAAACCCGACTCTTCACTGACAATCGCCGCACCGGTGGGGCGCAAATGTTTCAGTGCAGCACCATCGGCAACGATGTCGAGCCCATACTGACCGACACGGCCTGTGCGCAACTGCTTTTGTTCGTCGCTCATGCGCCCGACTGCAGCCCGAACGGCCACACCCGCGGCCGAGAACACGTCAAGCAATATCTGAGGATCGGTTTGCGCCATGGTCGGAGTCTCGCAGTTCCCTGCGGCACATCATCGAATGGGGAGCACTTCGACCGCCGCGTTGTAGTCAGGTACGCCGCTTTCGGGATCCCGCAAGTGAGCAGCCAACAACGGGTTGCCTTCGGGGAAGAACACCTGCACATTTCCCGGCAGAATCGCTGCGAGGTACACCGACGCTCGTATCTCACCGAACGCGCTCCGCAGCAGAACCTCGTCGCCTTGCACCAACCCCTTCGATGCAGCATCGGATGAAGAAATGAACACCGCGTCGCGCCCTGCCCCAGTCAACGGGTCGTTGTCCTGCCAGATCATCGAGTTGAACTGCTTGCCGCGCCGGGTCGAACACCGCAACCAACCCTCCGGCAATTCGTCGCGTCGATGCGCGACCGCACGAAACTGCGCCCGACCATTCGGAGTGTCGAATATGCCGCCCTCGCATAGACGGGCGCCTCCCCACTGCATCGCGTCTCCGGTCTTTGCAAGCTGCTCGATCCCCGCGTACATCGGCACCACGCGTGCGATTTCTTCGCGGATTTCAACGCCCGAACGGCACCCGAATTCGTCCGCTCGTTCGGGGTGAACCCTACGAGCAATCTCCGCGAAAATTTCCCACTCGCTGCGCGCTTCACCGGGGCGTGGGCCTCGAATCTCAGGGCTGAACGCAACCCGTCGTTCGGTGGTCGTAGAGGTGCCCCCATCACGCTGCTCGTAACGCGTCGCCGCTGGCAACAGCACGACAACTTCAGCATCATCGCCGGGATCCACCAACATCTGTGACGAAACAAATATGTCTTGGTGAATACGCACCTTTGTGTTGGCCAACATCGTGCGCGCTTCGTCGGGCGCGGGCAGCACGTCCAGAAAGTTTCCGCCGCTCGAATACAGCACGTCGAGATCACCGCGCCCTGCGGCTTCCACCATCTCGGAGGCATTCAAACCCTCGACGGACCGAATGGGAAAACCGTACTGTTCACTGAGCTTTTCAGCATTTTCTTCGTTGACCGATACACCTCCAGGGAACGCAGTCGCATAACACCCCATCTCGGCGCCTCCCTGAACGCCCGAGTGTCCACGGATCGGCATAAGACCTGCGTTCGCTCTACCAACATTGCCCCGAGCAAGACCGAGGTTCACCACCGCAGAAACGTTGTCTGCTCCGTTCGCGTGCTGGGTAATTCCCATTGACCAGACCAAAATCGCGCCGCTCGACGCCGCGTACATAGTCGCGAAGTTCTGCATGTCTGCCCGCGACGCACCAGAAGCAACCTCCAGTTCTTCAAAGGAAGTTGACTCGATAGCCACGCGCA
Source organism: Actinomycetota bacterium (assembly GCA_005773635.1). Lineage (GTDB taxonomy): Bacteria > Actinomycetota > Acidimicrobiia > IMCC26256 > PALSA-610 > F1-120-MAGs023. The sequence continues at coordinate 8,963 of SXHN01000051.1, read as the reverse complement.
GTGCCTCAAAGCCATCGGTGTGGTTTTGAATAAACGATTCGTCGACACCGTTAGGCATCGCCAACAAACATTTCAGTACGCCGTTGATGAACGCAACGTCGCCACCCGTATGAACGGTGAAAAACTCATCCGCGATCTTGGTGCCGAACATCGCAGACTCTGCGTTGGAGGGAACCCAGTACCGTTCTAAACCAGGCTCGCGGTAAGGGTTGACAACAATGACGCGTGCACCTCGCTTCTTAGCGAGATACAAGTACTTCACGAACACGGGCTGCGCGTTGGCAACGTCGGCACCGAACAAGATAATGAGCTCCGAGTTGATCACGTCGGTGTATGAACACGTTGTTGCCGCGACTCCGATTGCACGTTTCAATGCTGTCGTGGACGGCGCATGGCAGACACGCGCAGCATTGTCCACATTGTTGCTCCCGATCGAGCGCGTCATTTTCTGAGCGACGTAGTACACCTCATTGGTGATGCCGCGCGCGGTCATGAACAAACCGAAACGATCTGGCCCAGCTATGCGAATCGCGCCGCTCACGACATCCAGCGCATCATCCCAGCTCACCTGCGTGAACCCGGCGTCGCCGCGCCGACGGATCATCGGGTGCGCCAACCTTCCAAGCTCCCGCAATGTGCGGCCCGGACGGCGACTCAATGCGTTCGCGTCCAACATCACCAACGGATCCATGGCACCCATCGTGTTGATTTTCAACAGATTCAAGCGGGTGGTACATAGATGCACGCCCTCAACAGTCCAGTCATGAAACCCAGCGACGCCCAACGCGCAACCGTCACATACCCCTTGGCTCAAAATGCGCCAGGCGTAAGGGAGCTGCTTACGATTTTCCCATACTGTCTTGACCATCTCACCGTAGTGGTTAGGTTTCTGTTCGCCGATGCCATTGGGCTTCCAGCCAACCCATAGGTCGCGTCGCAAACGACGGGGAGCCTTAATACGTTCTTCAGTCACAAAATAATTCTTTCCGGCGATGTATAGATGTTGCAACGGCCGTCACGTACAAACGCAACCACTGTGATCCCAAATTGGCGAGCGGTATCAATAGCCATCGAGGATGGCGCCCCCACTGCGCACACAATCGGAATCCGCGCGATTGCAGCCTTTTGCACAAGTTCGAAGCCCAATCGGCCCGATACAAACAACACAGAGTCTTCAAGGGGTAGCCATCGTTCAATGAACGCATGACCGACAACTTTGTCGACCGCGTTGTGGCGCCCGATGTCTTCCCGGACACATCGCGCAGACCCGTCTACAGAAACCAACGCCGCGGCATGGATCCCGCCAGTCGCCGCAAAGACCGTTTGTTCTGCGGCGACGAGGCTCGCCATTTCACAGATGACATGGATCGGCACGCGCGTTTCAATGGAAGTCAAAGATTCGCAGTGCTGAGCGAGGTCATCGAGTGTGCGTTTGCCGCACAGCCCACAGCTGCTATTAACGGTAAGCGGCCGCTCTACAATCGAATCCACGATCGGTTCGCGAACCCGCACGGTAACGACGTTGTACTCCTGTTCGCCGTCATCGCCGAGGCAGTACGCGACCTGCACCAAGTCATGCACATCACGTAGCAACCGCTCTGCGAACAAGAATCCCAGCGCGAGTTCGAAATCATGACCAGGTGTGCGCAGGGTTGTGGCAACTGCGGTCGCGGGTTCGCGAGGCCCATGAATACGGATCTCCAAGGGTTCTTCGGTGGCTAGACGATCGGGCCGGGTGCGCTGACCGCCGTGCTCATCGACCGACAGCACTTGGATGGCGGCGGTAGTTCGACGGACGGGTTCAAGCGAACGACGGGCCATCCCCGGATGCTAGGAGGCAGGGTCCAGGCCGAGCACGATCGCGTCCTCAGGAGTATCGATGTCGTGAAAGGCATTCAACGGTGCGACGGTCGACCATTTTGAATGCGGTATTGGCGTGTAGTCATGGATCCACCGAAAGCTCCGCTCTCCCGTTGAGATTTGACGTCGGGCTTCGGTAATCATCGCAGGCGAATATTTCGCACACGCGTATTGCGGCCGCCCAGCATCGGTCGGAATCGCGCACTTGGCTTCACTATCGCGGATCAAGCTGAGTAGTCGCCGATCGACAAACGGATAATCGCAGGCCAAGAGTACGACCGCTGAGTACTGGTGCTCTCCACCCAATGCATCCACTCCGGCCACGAGTGCAGCCAACGGCCCCGACATGGGTGGTTCCTCTCGCACCGATCGCAACGTTGTAAGCCCATCGCCTACTTCAATGGCCACGCCGCAGACCGCTGCAAGCTCATCCGCGCCGCGCTGGCCGAGTGTCGTGCCACGCCATACAACCGTTGCTTTTGCCCGACCAAATCGGCTACTGGCACCGCCGGTGAGCAATACCCCGGCCACCCCAAGACGACCCTCGCGGTTTTCGCTCACGCAATGTCATCTATCTGGGCGGCGAGTTGGAAATCAAGGTCGGTAAGACCATCAGCATCGTGCGTCGCGAGTACAACCGTCACCCGTCGGTAGCGAATGTCGATGTCGGGATGATGATCGGCGGCTTCGGCCAGGAAGCCGATACGCACTACAAACGCAATGGCTTCGCTGAAGCTCGTTCGTGTAAACAACCTTGCGATGGAGTCGTTTTCGCGATGCCACAGTGGCACTTCACTGAGTCGAGCATCGATTTCGAGGTCGCTAAGTTTCGCTGGGCGCATAGCACTATTCCACCCTCCGCGGAGTCAAGTACCAAACTAACTCCATGGAATTCGAAATTCCGAGTGGCGAACCGCCAACCGATGTCGAACTTGACCGCGAGCGACACCTTCGGTTGACCTGGCCCGATGGTCGCATCTCGACGTTTGCGTTGGAGTCGCTGCGCGCCAATTGTCCGTGCGCCCAATGCCGAGGACTTCGCGCCCAAGGCAAACCGGTCTACAACGAGCACTCATCTGTGCCACTCACCGCAATCCACGCCGAACTCGTCGGCAACTGGGGCATCACAATCCGCTGGAGCGACGGACACGACACCGGCATTCACGCCTGGGCCGTGCTGGCGTCATAGCGATTGATCGTCTACGCGGCTTGGGTGCCGCGCGCATTGTGCGAGATCCAACGGAGTCGCCGAGATACCAGTGCCCCGCTCACCGACGCGGGTTGTGGCTTCGCAAAGTAGAAACCCTGACCAAGGTCGCATCCAAGTTGCGATAACACATCACGTTGCAGAACGGTTTCGATGCCTTCCGCGGTCACCGACATGCCCAATGCATGCCCCATGCTCACAACCGCAGCAACGATGGCTGAGTCGTCACGATCAATACCGAGCCCGTCGACGAACGACTTATCGATCTTCAGGGTGTGCACAGGCAGCTGCTTGAGATACCCGAGCGAGGAATGCCCAGTACCAAAGTCGTCGACAGCAAGTTGCACACCCAACGCCCGCAACGCATGCAGAATCGTGGTTGCCAACACCGGATCGGCCATCAAGATCGACTCCGTCACCTCGAGCTCAATCGCAGAAGGTGAAAGGCCTGCCTGCGAAATCGCACCGGCAACGACACCAACCAAATCGGGGTGCGCAAGTTGGCGCGCCGAAAGATTGATCGAAGTGATCAGCGGACGGCTGTCTTTACAGAGTTCCTGCCACTTGGCAGCTTGCTGACATACCTCCACAATTACGCGCTCGCCGATCTCGACGATTATGCCGTTTTGTTCAGCAATCGGAATGAAGTCGGTCGGATTCAGCAAGCCCTGGGTGGGGTGATGCCACCGCAAGAGTGCTTCGAATCCAGCGATCTCTCCCGTTGAGAGTCGCACCAATGGCTGGTACACGACGCGAAACTCATCGTCTCGCAACGCACGGTGGAGATCCTGTTCGAGGCCAAGGCGTTGTACCGCCTTATGGCGCATCTGTGAGTCAAATACAGCCACCCGATTGCGCCCCTGGCGCTTCGCGTTCGACAAAGCAACGTCTGCGTCTCGCAACAGGCGATTCGGGTCATCATCTGCATCCAGTGCGAGTACCACTCCGGCACTTGCATGCAGCCGCAACTCACCGTCATCAGTTGAGATCGGTTCGGCAATCACGTCGATGATGCGCTGCGCGGCTGCGAGCACTGATTCGAGCGATTCGACGTCGTTGCAGATCACGCCAAACTCGTCGCCTCCGAGCCGAGTCACAAGATCACCGAAACGCAATACGCCTTCAATGCGGCGGGCCAACGTCACGATCACCTCATCGCCGGCAGCGTGTCCAAGACTGTCGTTGACAACACTGAAGTCATCAAGATCGACGACAATTAAACCAACTGTCACATCGAACACGTCGATCTGTGTGATCGATTCATGAAGTCGATTCCACAATGTGTTGCGATTTGCGAGGCCTGTGAGTTCATCGTGATTTTGAATAAATTCAAGACGAGCCGACAGCGCCGACTTGTCGCTGACATCCGTCGCGCATCCAACAAACTGCGACGCCCGACCCTCGTTGTCGAAAACAGGTTCGAGCGTCATGTTCAACACATGGCCTGCGACTGTCAGACGGTCTTCGAAGGTGATCGCAGCGCGTGTCTGCGCAGCCGCTTCAAGATATTTCGTCGCGAGCAGTACTGAGTTGATCGGAAAACACTCGTCCGAGGAGAGGCCCGCGTCTTCGATCGCAGCAAGGGTCCGAAACGCGCTGTTTACATAGCAGCACCGAAACGAATTCGGCTCATGACGATCAATCATTTCCAATACGAAGGTCGGTAAAGGGATCCGGTCAAACGCTGCAAATTGACTCGGGCCCAACGCGTGCGTTGACCGTGCGACCGGGTTCGAAAGTTCGTTGGGGTTCGTCATCATTATCTTGGTGTGCGCCCTCGTGAAATTCAGTGTTTCATTACTGCACCTATCGGACGAGAACAGGGCCGCTTGACCTATTCGGGTACGTGACGAAGCCGATGATTTCGTATGCTGACGCCATGACCTGCCCTTCGTGCGGAGAACCAGCCTCCACGGGCGCGCGATTCTGCGCCGAATGTGGCTTCTCGCTGGTACAACGCCCTGATGAGCGGCGCTTGGTCACCGTGTTGATGGCCGACATTGTTGGTTTCACCGCATTGTCAGAAACCGCAGATCCAGAAACGGTAAAGAATCTTGTTGATCGATGTTTTCAGTCGCTAGTGGCCGATATCACCACATTTGGTGGCCACCTCGACAAAATTGTCGGCGACCAAATTGTCGCCCAATTCGGAGCACCAGTCGCCCATGAAGATGATGCAGAGCGCGCGGTGCGAGCCGCGTTACAGATGCGCGAATCCCTCAACACAGTGGCGCTTGAAACTGGTCAACGCTTTGCCCTGCGCACCGGAATCAACACCGGTGAAGTACTGGTTGGCGCAATGCGCGCGGGTGGCGAAGCAACCGTTATGGGCGACGTCGTTAATACCGCAAGCAGGTTACAAACGTCGGCCGCACCAGGAGAGATCTTTGTGGGGACCGCGACCCATGCCGCAACCGAAAGTGCAATCCAATACGAACTCGTCGGATCACTCGACGTCAAGGGGCGCGAAGAACTCGTAGTCGCCTGGCGAGCGATCACGGCCACGCTGCCACCGGGCCGCAAGCGACGCGCCCGGCGAGCACCGCTAGTAGGGCGCGACCCGGAAATGGGTACGTTGGCCCACGCTGCCGACCTGGCGATTCAACGCAGCCGCGCGCAGTTCGTGCTGATACTCGGCGACGCCGGCGTTGGTAAGTCGCGCGTCGCGTCCGAACTCGCCTCGGTGGTGCAACACGACCATGCAGCGCGCATCGTGCGCGCCCAGTGCGCTCCCTACGGGGAAAGCAATGTTTGGGCCCCGGTCGCATCGGCATTACGTGACGCCTGTGGGTTCGACTACGACGAATCTGTTGCCGACCGAAGGGCTGATGTCATCGCACTGCTCTCAACCCTGCCGGGTATCGCCGACGACCAGGCCGAGGTCGCGCGTGTTGCCGACGGCATCGTCTATATGACCGACGGCGTGAAACGGCAAGGCGTCGATCCCGGTCGAGCCCGCGACGACGCGATTCGCAGCGTGGCAACCTTCTTTGAGTCACTTGCGATCGCGGCGCCGCTTGTGATTCTCGCATCCGACGTGCACTGGGCCGACGACATCGTTCTGAGCGCCTTAGAACGAATTTTACGACGATTGCGCAGTCTTCCGTTCATTCTCGTAGCTACCGCTCGACCCGATTTCGAAACTCGGTGGATGCCCCAAGCTGGCCATCACAATTCGCTGGTGTTGCACCTCGACCCACTCGATGCCTTCGCAACCGCCGAACTCGCCCGCGTACTCTTCGGCGACGAACTCGACGACGACATATTGGCCTTTTTCCAAGAGCGATCCGGCGGAAATCCTTTCTTCGTCGAAGAACTCGTCGCACTTGTCGGAGACGAAACTGGTTCTGCGCCGTTATCCGAACGCTTTGGAGCTCTCCCCGCGACGCTGCACGGCCTCGTAGCAGCACGACTCGATCGACTCACTGTTGAGGAACGAAGTTTGTTAGAGGATTTCGCTGTTGTGGGCCCACAAGGCCTTACTGCAACGGCGTTGATGCTGTCTGGACGATCAGACGCGGAGCGAGTGCTTCGTTCGCTGCAAGACAGCGACCTCATCGTGCTCGATGCTGATGAGTACCAATTCAAGTCCGAGCTCGTTCGCGAAGTCGCCTACAGCACCCTCACAAAAGGCGAACGGGCGCGGCGACACGCAACGCTGGCCGATCAGCTGATAGTCCAACGCCGAACCCTGGATAATGAACTCGACTCGGGCGACCAACACGACGAGTTCGACGATGAGTCACAGTTTGCGTTGATCGCACATCACCTTGCGTGCGCGGCAGAACTCATGCAGGAGGTTGGCTACTCGCCGGGAGTCCCAACCGACATTCAAAGTCGGGCACTCGCTGCCTTGCAGCGATCCGGCCGCCACGCCGACGATGCCGAAAGCTTCATCACCGCAGGCCGAGCATGGCAACGCGCATTGGGACTATTAGGCAATGATCCAGAACCGCAACGATGGGAAGCACTACTGGGGCGTGCTCGATCACGTGATGCACTACGAGAACTTGACGCTGCACGAGACGATGCGATGATCGTCTACGAAGAGGCTAAGGAACTCGATGACCGCCACATGGCAGCCAAAGCACTCCTCGTATTGGGGCGCATCGAAGGCGACGCCGCGAACTATGTGCAGTCCGAGGCGTATTATTCCGAGGCTGTCACTACGATGCGTGCGCTCGACGACGTGTCCGGCGTGGCTGAAGCGCTGCGGGGTCTCGGCGTGATCCGGATGTTTCAGGGCGAATTGGCCGAGGCCGAGCGGTATTCGTCGGATGCACTTGCTTCGTTCGTTGCAACCAACAACCGGCGCGGCGAAGCATGGGCCCAGCAGACGCTCGCGTGGATCGCGTTCGCAGAGGGCGCGACCTCCGACGCCGAAGCGCGGCTGCATCGGTCAGCGGAGGTATTCGGCGAAATCGGTGATTGGGGCGGAGTCGGTTGGGCACTCGGTCTTTTGGCATTCGTCCGATTCAACCAAGGTGACCTCGACGAAGCTGAGTCGTTGGCGCACCAGATTGCCGTTGAAGCCAACGAAACCGGCAACCGTTGGGCCGAAGGAATGATGGAGGTCTTGCTCGCGAGCATCGCACATTGGCGCGGACGCTCGGCGGAGACTGTCGAACGGGGTAAACACGCAATCGCGATGTTCACGGAAATGGCCGACCAATGGGCACTGTCGCTCGCAACCGGTCCAGTAATTCGTGCGTTGGCGACTCTCGGACGATTCACCGAGGCAGAGTCAATGCTGACGGCGCTTGAGAAGCGCAACATCGCAGACCCGACGGGAACCGATGGAATCGGAGCGTTGGTGCGAGGTGCGTTGCTCGTTGAACGCGGTGAAGGCGAAGCGGCGCTTTCACTCGCCCGCACAACTTGGCCCGAAATCTCAAGTGGCATCGACCGCGTCGCGGATGGTGACCGACTCTTGGTGATCGGGCTTGGATATGTCGAGTGTGGCCAGCCGCAACTGGCTATCGACATCGCGTTGCCAGCGTTCCACGCTGCGACCGACGCTGGCCCGCGCGCCGCGATTGGCGGCTTACTCACGCTCGCCTACGCAGCCAATGGCCAAGCCGATGAGGCTCTCGACATAGCGAATCAGATCGGTTCGCTTCGCGGCGGCACATATATGGACCGGCTCATCATGCTGTGGGGTTGCGGAGTCGCCTTTGCGTCGCGAGGAGACTCTGCATCCGCAGTCGCCACACTCGACGAAGCTCACGATCTTGCGTACTCAACCGATTCACGCGTGGTACGTGCCATATCGAGTCTTGCGCGCGCAAGAATCTTCGAGCATATGAGCGTGCCCGTCGCTGCGGAGGCAACAAACGAGGCGAACTTGGCACTCCACGGTCTCGGCCTGAACGCGCACGGTTGGAGCACCGCGTTCACGGTGCCGGCGTTGCGCAGCAATACCTCCAGCACCCAAACATCGTAGATTTACTACCTGTTCGGTACTGAAACGCAGAATCCTCTACACGAATTGCGGCAGCCATTGCATCGTGGCGTCGATGAGTTCGTTGGTCATTCCCCACAACGCGTCGTAGTCGAGCGTGCTCGCGAGTGGGTCGGCGAGCATTGCTTCGAAGACCAGCTGACGGTCGCCAGAAAGTGCGGCTTCAACGACCATTTCTTGCGAAGCCGATATTCGCCGTAAGTACTCAGCCAGCAACGGCGGTGCAAACACTTCACCACGGGGATGCACACCGCGGCCATCAACGTCACACATGCTCTCAACAACCGCGTCGTACGGCAGGTCGCCAACCTGACCAACATTGCCGACATTCAACGGGAACTCGCGGGCCTTGTCGCGCACACGAGAATCGATGAGTGCCGCGACCATTTCGCCAGATGGAGTCCGCGGTATCTCCGAGGCAACGAGGAGCTCATC
>SXHN01000005.1 GCA_005773635.1 Actinomycetota bacterium | reverse complement strand
TTTAGGGAGACACGCCATGACACAGCTCAACGACAACGACATCGTGATCGTGGAGGCTGTGCGATCACCCCTCGGTAAACGCAATGGTGGCTTAGCGACAATGCACCCTGCCGACTTGTTGAGCGCGGTCCAACAAGCACTTGTGCACCGCAGCGGAATCGACCCTGCGGTCGTTGGCCAGCTCGTTGGCGGCTGTGTAAGTCAGGTTGGCGAACAGACCTTCAACATTGCCCGAACGGCTTGGTTGAGCGCTGGCTACCCAATGACGGTTGCCGCGACGACCGTCGACGCCCAGTGTGGTTCGAGTCAACAGGCCACGAACCTCGCAGCCACCCTGATTAAGGCCGAGGTTGTCGATGTCGCAATCGGCTGTGGTGTGGAGTCGATGTCAAGGCTCCCACTGGGAGCCGCCCTGAAAGGCGACCTCGGCCGCCCAACTCCGCGAAGTTATTTCGCACAATACGAAGTGACTTCCCAATTTGAAGGCGCGGAGCGGATCGCTGAGAAATGGGGCATCACGCGCGCGGATTGCGACGCGTTTGGTCTGCAATCGCAACAACGGGCAAGCCAGGCCTGGGCCGAAGGCCGGTTCGAACGCGAAGTCGTCGCAGTCGATGCTCCAGATCTGAATGAAGAAGGCAAGCCGACTGGCACGACACACCACGTCGCCAAAGATGAAGGCCTGCGCGAAACAACCCTTGAAAAACTCGCAACCCTCAAACCGGTCGGACGCGAAGATGGAGTGCACACCGCGGGCAGCAGCTCACAAATCACCGACGGCGCCGCAGCGGTCCTGTTGATGACAGCGCGCCGGGCCAAAGAATTGGGGCTGAAGCCTCGCGCCAAAATCGTTGATCAATGTTTGGTTGGTGTCGATCCCGTCTTGATGCTTACCGGTCCGATCGATGCAACCCGCAAGATCACCGAGCGCACCGGCATGGGCGTCAACGATTTCGACGTCATCGAAATCAACGAAGCTTTCGCTTCGGTGGTGCTCGCTTGGCAACGCGAGCTCAATGCGGATATGTCAAAAGTAAATGTCAACGGCGGCGCTATCACGCTCGGACATCCAGTGGGCGCCACCGGAGCGCGTCTCCTCACAACTGCGCTGCACGAACTCGAACGGACCGACACGCAATTCGGTCTCGTCTCTATGTGTTGTGGCGGCGGTCTCGGAACCGGCACGTTGATCGAACGCGTCTAACGCTCGCGAGGAGCAAATGAGCGACTCCGAGCACCTCGCTCGCATCAACGTCTCGTTCGCGCGCCGTCTCCTTGTGCACGATCTCGCGGGTCGAAGCGCGCCCGCGGGCCCGACGTCGCCGCGAGCGATCAGCGGAATCGGCGCCTATCGCAACTGGTGCGCACGCGCGGACGCGATCGGCTTCCCTGTCGCAGGCATGTCGATGGTGCTTGAGCTCACTGAAGATTCCATCGTTGTGTATTCGGCGACGTTTGTGCGGGGTCGGCCAAAACGCCGAGCAGGCGCACTGCCACTGCGAGAGATTGCACAGTTCACGAGCGCAAGATCATTAACCAAGACGCATATTGTCATGTTGTTAGGCGACGGTGGGATCATTGAGTTCGAAGCGATGACGAAAAGATCTGCGCAACGGTTTGTGGATGCGGTTCTCACGCAACGAGATCGCAGCCCATGGTCATGACGGTACGCTGCACACCATGACAACGCTGGCCGAATCGCTCGGATATGACCGCGATGCCAAACTCATCATTTTGAATTGTGATGACCTCGGGTCGTCGCGATCGGCAAACGTTGCGATTTATGACGCGATGCGCAACGGGCTCGCCAGCAGCGCGTCCCTGATGGTGCCGTGCCCGTGGGCGCGCGACGCCGCGTCGATGTACCGGGGTGAAGACGTCGGCGTCCACCTCACGCTCAACGCCGAATGGGAAACGTATCGATGGGGTCCGATCACCCACGCCCCGAGCTTGTTCGACGGCGACGGTGGCTTCCCGCGAACCATTACCGATGTCTGGGATCATGCTGACCTTGATGAAGTGCGTCGAGAATGCCGCGCTCAAATTGAACGAGCAATCGTCTGGGGTTTCGACGTCACCAGTATCGATAGTCATATGGGCACAATGCAATTGCGACCTGAGTTCTTCGACATCTATTTGGAACTCGCGGTCGATTTTCGACTCCCGCTACGCATGGCGGGAGCCAGTGCGCAACGGGTCATGGGGTTTCCATACCGCAGCCTCGCCGCCGCCGAGGGAATTTTGTTCCCCGACTACTTCATCTCGACGAACGTTGGCTCGCGCCGGGCCATCGAGAAAACCTTGTTCAATCTGCGGCCAGGCGTTACTGAGATGTATTTACATCCTGGAGCTGACACCGACGAGCTGCGAGCGTCGCATCCAGACTGGCCCGGTCGAGTCGAAGACTACGCGCTCCTCACGACCGATCGGTCGCTTCCCAACCTGGTCGATCGGGCGGGCGCCACGGTGATTGGGTTCAAACCGTTGCGCGATCTACAACGCTCTTTGGGCTAGCACTAAACCGGATTGACCGTGCAGTACGGGAAGCACCGCGAGTAGCACTGCGAAATCACCGGTCATTTTCACGGTGCCCCGCATGAACCCGACTCCAACCGACAATGCGCCGGATTCGATTGATTCAGCCAACGCGGGCGTGAGCGTAAATACAACATCGCGAGGCTCATCTGTCTCGGTGATGGCTGCGACCGAGCTTCCTTCCACCACCACTGCATATCGGCCAAGCTCCGTTTTGCCTTTCGCCACGACATACTCGACAACGCTCATTGAACGTTCACCGCGTTGTGCAGTCCAGCGAATAGGTCATGTTCAGTATCGCCTGGCGCAACTCCCGTGTCGACGAGTGACCGTTCCAAAATGAAGTCCTCCCACGGATACGCGGCGCGTGACACCTCATCAGGGAGTTTCATCCAAAAGCCGTCGGGCGTAACCTGGGTCGCATGCGCGAGCAACGCTGCGCGCCGCTGCGACATGTATTCGCCGACGTCGATTCGGGTGGTAAAGCGATCGTCACGGTCGGGAAATTTGCCCTCGAACCATCGCTCGAACGGACTCTCAACGCCATAGTCAAGGTGCGCTTGATGCAAGGCCTTAATGCGCCCCAATGACCACGACACGTAGTACAGCTTCGAGGGTTGCCACGGCTCGCCTGCGTCAGGGAACCGATCAGGGTCACCCGCAGCTTCAAACGCGGGCTCGGTAATTTCCCAAACGCGGATGTGATCCGGATGCGGATACCAGTCGCGGTCTTCGTGATAACTGATAATCACTTGCGGCTTTTCCGCGCGAATAATGCGCACGAACCGCTCGACAGCTTCGTCCAGAGGAGCGTTCCAGAAGTTGTCAGGCCGCGCGTTCGCTTCGGTTTCAGGCATCCCGGAATCGCGGTATCCCAAGAGATGCAATACGTCGTAACCGAGGAGTCGCACACTTTCGTTGAGTTCATCCAAACGCACGGCGTGCAAGTTTTCCCGCACTTCCGGGCGGTCCATCGCCGGATTGATGATGTCGCCCTCCTCGCCGCCGGTACAACACACCAGCACGCTACGAACGCCTCGCGCGCTATACAACGCCGTGGTGCCCGCACCCTTGGAAGCCTCGTCGTCGGGGTGTGCGTGAATCTGGAGCAAACACAGTGGTGGCTGGGTCATAGGGACATCCTCAAGATCATGAAGTGTCGAGATTACTCGTCGGCGTGTTCTAACCAGGCCGGGCCGGGCCGCAGCACGGCGAGCTTCACTTCACCAATGCCGCGAAGCTTGCGCGGCTTCATTGTGTGCAGATCGAAGCGCGAATCATCCGCGACCGCAGCACCTAGTGCTTCTGAGACGAGCACCGTTGATGGCTTGGCGATTTCGCCAAGTCGGCTCGCCAGATTCACCACCGGGCCGAACAAATCGCCATCGCGCATCAGCACCGAACCAAACGCCGCACCCACGGTGAGCGGCGGCAAGCGCCGTGGAATCGTCACGAGATCCAACGAAATAGCAGCCACGGTCGCGGGTGACCCACAAAACAGCACTGCGTCACCAATGAGCTTCACAACGCGACCGCCACGCGCCGCCACCGCATTGGAGGTGACTGCCTCAAAGTGCCGGAGCAACTGAGCGAGCTGGATATCGTCGATCTGTTGCACGATGCTGGTGTATCCAACGATGTCAACAAACCCAACGGCGAGATCAGTCAAATTGCCCGACGACGTTGGGTCCGCGAGCCGCCGCCAAAGCGCAGCTCGGAGCTGGAGCCGGTGCACGTAATCAATCAAGATACTCAGGCTTGGCCAGTCGAGCATCTCTCCAGCCAGCAGCGCAACGTCATCTTCGCTGGGCACCTCCTTGCCGGTTCGAGGATGCTCGCCGGCTCGCACCTCTTCCAGGGCAGCCGCGAGTTCTTCAGCTTCTAGCGCCGCAATCCTCGACATTGCCCCACTCACCACACGTACTTGTTCGGTAAGCCGCACGAGATCGGCGTCGCGGCCGGGCCGCAGCGGATCGTTTCGCTCCACCAGACGTCTGAGCAAATCGACATCACTATCTGTGAACATGCCAACGCCCTCAGGCACATCAGGGAAGCCGAGCGAACGCCAAATCTGGCGGGTGGTGTCGAAATCGACGCCCGCGGCGTCGGCCAAACCCGCCAAGTCGTACTTCGGCGTTCCTGGCATCAACGACCTGTCGATTGCCAACAGTGGAAGCCATCCGCCTGCGCGCGCCTCGGCGATGTCATCGGCGGACGCGCCAGCAGCGCGGAGTCGGGCATCGAGGTCGGCGGACATCGCGTGTATGTTCGCGCACATCATGCACTGTTGTCGTTTTGACCCGCGTACCCGATAGTTTGCGCAGTTCGTGAGCGTCAATCCAGCCTCAACTTCCCGTGCCCTCAAACCGCCACGAGACTTGATGCGCACGCGCGACGTACGGCGTTCACCGATTGTCATTGCGCTGTTGGTCACTAACGCACTGGTATTTGCAGCAGTAGTCGAGCGCGTCGTCTACAGCGCCAAATCGCTCCCTGGCATTCAACTGGACAATGCCGACGTCGCTGGCAAAGACGGCGCCGCGTTGCGAGTCGCGGTCGAACAGCTCGCGCAACGGGTCGAAAATCGTGTGTTCACGGCGAGCGTCGGATCGGTGCAACTCGAATTCAGCGCCAACGATGTTGGCTACGAAGTCGACATCGACCGCGCTATCAACCTGGTGCAACGGGCCGGACGGTCAGGTAATCCAATCGACGCGATCGCCGGGATGTTCCTGCGTCGGACTCGTGACGATGTCGTGGAGCTACCTGCGCAATTTCAAGAGAAGGCACTCGACTCAAC
>SXHN01000004.1 GCA_005773635.1 Actinomycetota bacterium | reverse complement strand
CAAGGCCGGTGCCGACGAAGCCAAAGCAGACCTCACTGCCTACGCCAGCGAGTTCGGTGCGTTCATCGAATCAGCAACCGAAGGCAAACTCCCCAAGCAAGCAGTCGCCGACCTCCTGGGTGAACACGCAGGCACCCTCATCGCGGCAATCGATGCCCAAAAAGCTGGTGACGCGTCCACCGCATTCACCAACCTCAAAGCTGCTGCAGGGCACATGCCCATGATTGCCGATGCGCTGGCCGCGGCAATTACCGACCAAAAGGGCCTGAAGTAGGCGTAGTCCCTGCATCTACTGTGTCACCATTGCTGCCTGTATCGGTAGTCGGTGGGCGCAATCGAGCGAGCGCCGGGTTTTCGAACCCGGCGCTCGTTTCATTCGATAACCTCCCACCATCATGACAATCAGCGCAGCCAAATACGTTTCGATAACCACTTATCGCCGCTCCGGCGAGGCCGTCTCATCACCAGTGTGGATTGCACCCCTCCCCGACGGAAGCGCGGGCTTCACAACCGGCCTCGACAGCGGCAAAATCAAACGTATTCGCAACAATCCCGAGGTAGCACTCAGCGTCTGCAGTCTGCGGGGCAACGTCGCCGCCGGTGCAGAAGTTGTGATCGCCACGGCGACCGTGCTGACGGGCGACGATGTAGCCGCTGTGCAAAGTGCAATTATCAAGAAATACGGGGTACTCGGGCGCGCTATTGCGATCGGCGAACAGATATCGGCTCGGTTCCGCTCGTCGAAACCAAGCAACGCCGCAGCAATCAAATTGACATTCGGCGACTGAACTCCTTCGAACCTGTAAACACGACGCAGTTCGACATCACAAGGACCGGCTTTGGGAATGACAATCACGCAAGGGTTTACCGCTCCAGGTTTCGATGCCGTCCGCGACTCGTTTGAGGCCAACTTCACCAACAACGGCGAGATAGGCGCCGCGTTCAGCGCATATCACAGGGGCAAGGTGGTTGCTGATCTTTGGGGTGGCGTCGCGGATCAAGAAACCGGAGCTGCCTGGGAGCAAGACACAATGATTCTTGTGTTTTCCACCACCAAAGGTGCGACCGCAATGTGTGTCAATCACCTTGCGCAGCAGGGCAAAATCGATGTGAATGCTCCAGTAGTCAGGTATTGGCCCGAGTTCGCAGCCAACGGAAAATCAGGGATCACAGTCGCGCAGCTCATGTCGCACCAAGCCGGCCTCGCGTGGGTCGATGACAAGATGTCGCTCGATGACGCGTTGGCTTGGGAGCCAGTGATTCGCGCCCTCGAGGCCCAAGCTCCATCTTGGGAGCCCGGAACGCAGCACGGTTACCACGCCACAACGTACGGATGGTTGGCCGGCGAATTGGTGCGGCGAGTGTCGGGCAAATCGGTAGGCACCTATTTACGCGATGAGATAGCCGGGCCGCTGGACGCAAACTTCCACATCGGTCTTCCCGCGGAATTAGAGCCAAGGGTCGCGAAGTTGATTTCCATGTTTCCCAAAGGCATGTCATTCGACACTGCGCCAGAACACGATGACAACGTTGTGGCGATTCTACGTCAGTTCATGGGACCCGACACAGTGCTAGGTAAGGCACTCACGGCACCGGGCGGAGCGTTTTCGGATACTGAGGTGTTCAACCTCGCCAAAGTGCGAGCCGCGGAAGTTCCCGCGGCAAACGGCGTGGCGGACGCGCGAGGAATTGCCAGGTTGTATGCGTCGTGCATTGGCGAAGTCGACGGGATCCGCACGCTCACGGCTGCGCAACTCGACGACGCGATTACGCAACGCACGAGCGGCGGCAACACAGTCCTGTTCAACATGGATATCCAGTTCGGTATCGGGTTCATGTTGCGTTCGTCGTTGATCACGCTCGGTGGGCCGCGCTCATTTGGGCACTTCGGTATGGGCGGATCGGCTGGTTGGGCAGACCCAGACGCGGAACTCGCATTCGGCTACGTAATGAACAAAATGGATATGGGCATGGCAGGCGACCAACGATCGAGTTCGCTGATTAACGCTGTCTACGCAAGCCTGTAAGCCACCGTGCCCAACGAAGCTGCGATCGCTTTCGCATCGATCACAGAAGGCGACCTGGCCAACGCCGAGCTTCCGCACGCATTGGTCGAGGTAGAACACCTCCGATTCGCCGCGGTGAATCACACATTTGCTGAACTCGTGAAGCGCGATCGACTGACGCTGCTCGGCGCATACCTTGATCGTTTCGCGCCCACTAACGCGAAACGAACACGCGCACTCGACGCCATGGTCGCGGGCTGGGTACCGAACTACCAAGAAGAAGTTTCGCTCCCCCTCGATGATGGCACTGCGATTGCTGCCACGATGACGGCGACAGGCGTTCGTGATGGCAACAACGCAGTGGCGTTTCTGCTCGTTTCGTTCGAAGCACATGGCACGACGGCGACATTCGAAAGCGGTGCGCGTCCCGAACTCGTCGTCGATCGCCGTTTCACAATCCGGATCCCGCGCGATGACTTCGCAACGTCGCTCGGCTACACCAGCGACTCCATCATCGGATTAACCCTTATATCATTAATTCACCCCGACGATCTTCAGGCATTCACGAATGTTGCCGCGCACGTTCGCGAAGGTCGCGTGCTTGAAGCAACGCTTCGTTTGCGCATTGTGGGCGGCGATTTCGAATTCCACACCTGGGAAACTGTCCTCACGCCAGGGCGTCATCGTTCTACGGATCTTTGGTTTGGCGCGCCCATCGTTGCGGGATCACCTGTCGCCAACTCAACGGCAACCGCCGCGGTTGTCGGCGAGAGCAACGCTTTCGACTGGAATTTGCTCTCACCGCGCGAGCACGAGGTGCTCGTGCTCGTAGCGCAAGGGTTACGCGTTCCGTCTATAGCTCGCGAACTATTCGTGCACCCGGGCACGGTTCGCAACCACCTCTCGGCCATTTTCAAAAAGGTCGGCGTCGCGTCGCAACATGAACTCGCGGATCGGCTGCATCAAGACCCGCGGTTCGCCGCACCCTGAGATGGAAACGCGTAATGCTGCAGGGTTCAGGCCGCTGCGCAGACCGCAGGAATCGGATACCGCACGTATTCATCAATCATCAACAGTCCCAACTCGGGGCTCGACGGTGCGAGACCAGTTATGCGGCCACGGACTCGAAGATCCTGAACGATTCGATCGATTACCACATCGATGGTGAGTTGATTATCGCCGCGTTGCCACCGCGCTAAATCAGCCGCGTCCTCGAAGCAATATGCCTTCCAGACCAACGCCACCCGTAACTCGTCGAGCGAATATCGAACGACGGTTGCACCCTCCGGGTCCGTCACCACAGATTGCCCGTCGAGTGAGAGGTCAAGCTGCATGCCAGGTCGCAATGGCGCCACCTCCGCGCCAAGCGGCCCAAAACGATCGACGGCATGCACTACATCGCAGTTGTCGATCACAAACGCCGAATTCGGCGCGGCTTCCACCTCCACGGCGGGCGCGTCGACTCCGTCAGGCCAACATGCAAACGTGCCACCTTCGCCGCTCGAAAGCCACGACACGCCAGTCGCGATACGCAGCCGGGATTCATCAAACAAGCCGCTGCGCAACATCACGACGACCAACCATTGCGGCATCGTCTTACGGTTGCATCCAAAGAACTCTGGTACATCAGTGTGCGGCGCAAGTTCTTGACCGGGCACCACGACATTGGCAAACACAATGTGGGGAACCACTACATCGCATTCATGAATCTTGCGAGCGGCGCTCGCCAGGGCTTCGTGTTGGAGTATCGCTCCCGCGCCCGTTTGCAAACGGTCGCCGTATGCGAGTTCCCCACGAAAATAGTTCGTTCGCCGTGCGAGCGTCTTCACTGCGCCTCCATCACCCATCCGATTGCCGTAGCGGAGGTAGTGCGCCATCACGTCGTGGCGTTCGGAGAGTCCTTGATTGATGGGATGATCCACTCGTTCAGAGGTATACAGGCCGTAGGGGCTGATCTCCGCGCAGAGCCGCAGCATCGGCTCGGGATCTTTGAACAGTGAAGCGATGTGCACAGACCGGGCGGTCACGGACCCTCCTTGTAATGCGGCGATTCGGGGGCCATTAGACGCTATGTAGTGCCGAGGGTCAACCTTCCCGAGACCAAACGCGCGTGTTGTCACGATCCGCGAGTCGCGGACGTTGACCGCCTATACCCCGGCGGGCTCGGGAAACGGCACACCTTCGACATCGTCGTCGCGCTGCACCCGAAAGGAGTTCAGTGCCGTGGCGACCAATTGGTATTGGCCAACCGTAAAGACCAGATCCATGACTTGTTCGGTCGTCCACGCCTGGGCGAGTGCTGAAAATGTGCCATCCGTCAAGGTTCGATGCTCGAAGAGTTCATCGGCGGCGACGAGCAGCTGGCGTTCGCCTGGTGACCAATTTATAGAGCTAGGCCCAACTGCAATGTCGCCAATCTCCGCGTCTGTGATACCCGCAGCCCGGCCAATCACAACATGTTGGCCCCATTCGTAGGGTGAACCACACAACCAGCCGGTCCTCAAGATCAGGATCTCACGGGTGCGCGCGTCGAGCGTCGATTTTCCGAGCACATGGGTGGCGAACACCAGCCAACGCTTGAGGAGTTTGGGATGGTGCGCCAACGTTGAAAAGACATTCAGGATCTTACCGTCACCAACGAACGAACCACCTTTGAACAACCCAGCAACGTCGTCATCCCACTCATCTTGGGGAAGTGGGGCTATCCGCGGCGATGACATAGCGAGCACCCCTCAAAAAGTAAGTCGGCGCATACAAATATCGAGATACCTTCAGAAGGTTCGCGATAAACAACCCCAAGGTCAAGTTCATCAGTCATCGTCCGAAGCTACAACCCACATCGTCGCATCGAAAGAGCTGCCTCAATGTTGATCGAATCAGAATCATGTGAACAGTGCCGCTTCGACAGCACTGCGTATACCGACGAAGATGTCGCTGGAACGTTGCGCACCGTCGGCGGGTGGTGGCGCCTAGCTACACAGGGAATCGATGCAACGACGCTCCAATCGAGGCCAACACCCGAAACCTGGTCAGCGGTGGAGTACGCGCACCACACCGCAGCAGTAACACTGCTGCTCGGGGCGGCGCTAGCAGTGCAAACTGGTGCCAACGGCATCGACTTTGGTCCCGAGCCCGAGCCCGAAGCCGTCGCAGCCACTCCACTCGTTGCAGAAATCGGCCCACTGCTCGATCACATCGAGGCCGCAGCTGACAAGTTCGTTGCTCAGCTCCCCGAAGCAGCAAGTAGTCCAAATATTGCACAGCTGGGAGCGGACACCTACCCGACGTCGTGGATCACTCGACACGCTTGCCACGACGCGCTGCATCACCTACAAGACGTTGGTCGCGGACTCCACCTGCTTGGCGCGGGCACTCCGAGCCAGCAAGCTTTGGTGACGCAAATCAACCAAGGCAGCGGTGGGGTGCCAAAACATGCCGTAGACGAGGCCAGGATTGGATACCGGGGAATCGCGGGAGACAAACAACGAGCGCGTGTCCATCACGGCCGAGTTTGGCAAGCACTCTGTCTGTATTCAAGCGAAGCAATCAATCGATTACGTGCGGAGGGCCACCCCATTGAAGCTGGATTCGCCGGCGAAAACTTGACACTCGCTGGCATCGACTGGGCGACACTTCGACCCAACACGCGCATCGCGATCGGTAATGAGGTAATGCTTGAGCTCACCGTTCCCGCGCTCCCCTGCAAGAAAAATGCGCAATGGTTTCGCGGCGGCGACTTCATGCGAATGCACCATGTTGAGCATCCAGGAGAAACCCGTTGGTACGCACGGGTGCTGCATGACGGAGTGGTGCGGCGGGGCGATGCGGCGGTCGTGGAGCCGTAGCTACGCAGTCGCCCACAGTGCAACCACGACTGCCACCAACGACACCAGAATCACTACGTTCGTTGGTGCCGTCATGAACCGCGAGATCTTGCGCTTCGTCTTGCGCATCCAGCGGTATCTATTGAACACCTGGGCCTCCCTTACTGCAGCGCTCGCAACCGTATCGATCGATCACTGATGACTTCGAATGAAAACACAACTCGAACCGGTAACGTTGCGCTGAGATGGACAAGCCTCGAATTCCTGTCACCTGGTCCGACTGGGTAAGCGGCGACTGGCTCGGCGCGGCCAACCCAATGAACCCGCTCGGCAGGGTCGCACCAGTCGTAGCGGGATCTATCGACACCTTTGCCCGAGTAGTCGGAGCGACCCTAGGAGCAGCGGCAGAACGCGGCGGGCCCGCGGCCCCACAGTTTCTCATCGAACAAATCCTCAGCACTGCGCGTACTCGCTTGGTGGGTCGAGACCTGACCCTAAAGAGCGGCGAGTCGCAACTCCGCCTCGTGCTCGACGACCTCAGATTTGCCGCATCACCTCTTGGGTTAGCGCTCGGACAATTTGGCACAATCACCGCCGATACCAACAACGTTCGTTGGGATGGTGGCAGGCTCAACACACTCACCGTGAAATTCAAGAATGTGCACCTTCGACCCGGCACACAGCCTGCTGTCATCATTGCGCCGATCAAGTTCATTGCCACGATTCGACAAGATGTGCTCGACGAACTCATCGCAGACGCGGCAGACAAAGTTTCTGTCGAGCTCTTATCCGACGGCAGCGCACTCGCACGTAAACCGGGCCGCGAGTCGTGGGGAAACGCAAACGTGACGCCTCGTATCGAAGGCAGCAACGTTCGACTCATTGCCACCGGCCTTACGGTCGGGTCTCGATCCTTCAGCACGCAACGTGCAGGTATTCCCTCGGCACTCATCAAAGTCCCGCCACTGCCGGGCGGTATGCATATGACAAACATCTCGCTTGGTGACGCATGCGTCTCCATCGAAGCAGTGATACATGAATGGCGCGAACCGATCAGCGCGCAGCAGCTCATCATGCTCGCCGAGCTCGTTCGCACCGACAATCCCAATCTTGATTTCTCTCGAGTAGACAGCAGAAAAACCCCATGAAACATCGCATGTTGCGCGAAGCGCTCGACGAGATCGAAGCCACCGAGGCCGGACCAAAAATCGCGGCCTTCTTTGACTTCGACGGGACGCTTATCTACGGCTACAGCGCCCTTGTTTTCGCCCAAGATCGCATCATGAGCCGCCAAGTCGGGGTCGCAGAAGCCCTCCGCACTGCACGGCTCGGCGTCGACTACGTACGCGGCAAGGCGGGCTACGACGACCTCATCAAACTTGCGGGGGCGACTTGGAAGGGCAAGACGCCGAAAATGGTCGAGGAGCTTGGCGAACGCCTGTTCAAGGAACACATCGCTGACCGCGTCTATCCCGAGGCACAGGCGCTCGTGGCTGCCCATCGCCGCAAGGGCCATACGATCGCCATCACGACGTCGGCGACCTGGTTTCAAGTCGCACCGATCGCAAAAGCACTCGGTATCTCAGAGGTGGTCTGCCAACACCTCGAAGTGATCGACGGATTCGTCACCGGCAACATGGCTGGAGCCTCAATGTGGGGGCCGGGGAAGGCCCGAGCGGCGCGCGATTTCGCTGAAGAACACGACGTGAATTTCGACGGCAGTTTCTTCTACGCAGACGGAGACGAAGACACAGCATTGATGTCTGAAATCGGCAATCCACGGCCGACCAACCCCGGCAAACATCTCGCCGCAGTTGCCGAAGAACTCGGCTGGCCGGTGCTGCGATTCGAATCGCGGGGAACTCCGTCGCCGGATGTGATTGCACGCAACGTGACGGGCATGATGGTTGCCGGCCCGATCGCCACGGGTGCAGCGCTGCTGGGACTCGCCCGAAGATCCCGGCGCGAGGCCATCAACGTCACCACAAGCGTCGTTCCTGACGCAATGTTTGGCTTGGCTTCGGTACACCTCGATGTAACGGGCGAGGAGAACCTCCCAGTCGAACCCGCAATCGTGGTGTGGGTGCAGCGCAGCCGTATCGACGCCTTTGTGATTGCCAAATTGTTGCGCAAGAATTGCGACATCATCGTCGATCGCGGTCTCGCCGCCGACCCCGTCGTGGGCAGCATCGGTCGGTTGTTCAACGTCTCGTTCGAACGCAATGCTTATGATCCCGACGTATCGTTGCAACGCCGAGCATTCGCTGCGCTCGAGAACAGCACGACTGTGGCAATTGGCATTGGAGACCTCTCGAACCTCAAGAGTCGCAACCCGTCAACCAACCTCCGAGCATCAATCACCCGACTCGCGAGCCAAGCGAATGTGTCAATTATTCCCGTCATCATCAATGGCTCAGACCAGCTCGTCACGCGTCGTCCACCGATGATACGTCCTGGTCGAATTCAAGTCGAAGTACTACAACCCATCACATTCACAGGAACGACCCGAGCCGATTACGAAGCCGCGGCATCCGCGATCAGCGAACTCATGGCCACAGCCGCGACGCGATAGCGAACGACCTATTCGCTCGCGACGAACTGCGCCGTATCGCTACGCACGATGCCGAGAAATTGTTCAATCGCATACACCGTCGCGTGGGTCCGAGGCGACCAAAAAATATCGTACGCATGCTGTGTTCCCGGAAGCTCCGCGAAAACCACTGGATTCATTGACTCTTTACGCAGCAGCTCTACAAACGATCGTGCTTGCTCTATGGGAACGAGAGAATCATTCGTTCCGTGGACCACCATAAACGGCGGCGCATCGACATGCACTCGGCTCATTGGCGATGCAGCGTGCCAGCTGTCGCCATCGACTCCGAATCGGGTTTTGAATACACGATCTTCGAGCACCTTTTGCATGTCGGTGCGGCTCGTGCCGTCACGGTTGGTGAAATCGTAGACACCGTACATCGGAACGGCAGCTTGCACGGTGGTGTCACTCTCTTCAAACCCAGGTTGATACCGAGGGTCGTTCGCCGTCAGCGCGGCAAGCGAACTCAAATGACCACCGGCCGAGCCTCCGGTCACTGCAATAAAGTTAGGATCACCGCCGTAGCTGGAAATGTTCTGTTTGATCCAAGCAATCGCACGCTTCACATCAACAATGTGATCAGGCCACGTCGCTCGCGGACTCAAGCCGTAGTTGATCGCAACGCACACCCAACCCCGCTCGGTGAGGTGCGACATAAGTGGTTGCCCTTGTTCTTCTTTGTTGCCGATCATCCAGGCTCCGCCATGTATCTGCAACAGCACTGGAGCTGATCCGTCGAGTGGTGTTTCAGGGCTTCGCCACACATCCAAACGGTTCCGTCGGCCTCGCTCGCCGTACGAAACGTTCTTATCAACACACATCACCCGCCTCGCCGCAGAAAGCGGTTGCAATTTGCGTTGCCAGCTGAGAGGCGAATAGTCGCTACGGATTGCCGGGTCGATACGATGCAGATAGTTGGTTCCGAATTCGTCGTTCATCGCGGCACGAAACACATCCTGAGCGCCGTTGGCGTCGCGGTAGATCTTCATCAACTGGAGTGACGCAGCGGTGTTGACCACGACGGCGGCAGAACCCGCGGTGCTCTTGAAAGCGCCCCGACGAATTGCGCGAACCGAGGCAACTGAATGTGCAGCTGCCACATGCAGTGGCAACTCGGAGCGCAACCAGCCATCGAAGAAACACGGCACCGACAGGTGCCCGTTGCGAGCAAATGGCTTGAAGGCGTTTGCGGTCCGGAGCCCACGAACAACGCTTGAGCGCAGTTCGCGAGGCATCGATCTTGTTCGCATGCAGAACTCCTGGGTCGGCCGCCCTCACAATACCGGTGGACGGCGCAATGCATTCGCACGCACTGAGTGATGCGACTGGAACTTCTACGATAACAGTCCCGCGCGCCGGCCATTGGCGACGGCTTCGAGTTTCGATTTGGCGTCCAGCTTCACCAATATCTGATGCACGTGGCTTCGAATGGTGTTGCGGCTCACGAAGAGCGCCTCGGCTAACGCATCGGTCGACAATCCCTCAGCCATCAGGCGCAGCACGTCATGTTGCCGAGCCGTGAGCAGAATCCCTGATGTCAGTGCTGGCGTATTTTCCATCATGGCGTGGAGCTGCGGAACCGCTGCGACTGAATGCCCGCGGGCCACACTGCGCACGGCACCGATGAGGTCCGTCGCGCCACGGTCCTTCGACACGACACCCAAACAACCTGACGAAATCGCGTCACGGATTGAAGTCGCGTTCGGAGCGCCAATGAGCATCACCACCTTGGTTCCAAAGCCTTGGTCTCGAATATCACGAGCGAGGGCCGGCCCTCCCCCATCGTCGGCGTCATAGTCCAATACGACCACGTCCGGATTCGAGGTTGCAATCACCTCGACCGCCGACGCGACTTTTGAACATCCAACCACGGTCATGTCGCGCTGGGCCTCAAACGCGAGGCTCATAATGTCCGAGCACATTTCGTGTTGGTGAATCAGCAATACGTTGGTCGCGGTCACTTTGAACTCTCTTATAGCTCGCCCGATGAAAGTGTCATGTCCCGATGCGAAACTCGCAATCGCTTCGGCGCACAACACAGGGTTCATCGGCGTGATGCCCAACGGCTTCACGTCCGGCTCTGTATTTGCGCCAAATGCAGTACACAACGCGCTCCATCAAGACGAAATGCGTGACGTCACTAATGCAAACGGCTGTACTGAAGTTTGTCCCGTCGTCGCTTTGAATGAGTCCGTCTCGGCCGGGGTCTCCAACAGGTCCGTGGCAGTAATGCGAGCCGAAGCGATATTCGTCAAGTCAAGACACGCCCGCTGCCCTGTCCGCTCAAACACGCGCAGGATGAGATCGCCGCAACGGTCGTCGGAACGTTTGAGCGCGCTGGCCTCAAGGCGAAGGTCATCAATCGCTAGGAGTGGAGGCATTGGTTCCTCGCGAACACCTGCCACAAGGCGAACCGGTTCATTGAGCCGTTCGGCTTCAACGGTAACCACGCGTCGATCGCCACCATGCGGGAACAAGCTCACGGTCGTTGCGTGCTGACCTCGATCAGCGGTCGGGTCTGGCCACTTCGGCGAACGTTGTAGCGTCACCCGAACGGCATCGCCCTGGATGGCGTGTCCGTAGCGTCCGTTGTTCAACACGGCCACCCCAAAATTTCCCTCGCTGACGTCGACCCATCGGTGCGCGCACACCTCAAATTTCGCGGCATCCCAGCTTGTGTTCGGGTAACGGGGTCGGCTTACAGATCCGAATTGAATTCCACATTCCACCAGCGAGGAGTGAACATCGATCGGGAACGCTACCGAGAGCACCTTTTCATCTTCCTGCCAGTCGATATCAAAGTCGATATCGACCCGCGGGCTTCCCGCCCGCATCGTGTACGTGGAGATCAGCGTCGACGCGCCAAATGTTCGCGTGACGCGGACTCGGCCCACAATCGGGCCTTCGGCCAAGACCTCGATGCCAACACAATTACTGATAACCACGCTCGACTTGCGAGCCCACGCTTCGAGATCCCACGCGTCGTACTCATTGGGCAGGTCGTCTGCAAGTTCGATGCGAGCACCAGTTTGGCCAACGGTGAACACTTCACGTTGTGCAACAAGATCGACCATTGAGGTCAGTTCGCCAGCTTCATTCCAAGTGATTGCAACTGAAGCGTTCCGCATCGTGTTGCTGACGATCGTCACAACGTCGTCCGAGGGGAGCGGCTTCGCGACGGCGAGCCCGAGACCGGGCACTTTCGCACGAAAGGCAACGTGTCCATCTCCAAGGAGTTGAACGTTCGGCGACTCGCCAAGTTCGCCAGGCACGATTACAACCTCGTCAAGCGAATGAGTAGCAGCATTCGCGAGTGTCGGTTTGGAAGACGCTATCTGGCACAAGGCGTCACCGATGAGTGCCTCCAGCTGCGGAACCAGCCGCGCGTATACCTCTGCGGTGTCCTCGTATACCCAAGCAATCGACGATCCGGGAATGATGTCGTGAAACTGTTGGAGCAACACCTCCTTCCAGATCGCGTCGAGGGTGTCATAGGGATAACTGCTGGGATCATCAACCGACGCGTGGGACCACCACAGCTCGGCTTCGCGCAGCAATCGTTCGCAGGTTCGGTTCCCTACTTTCGTATTCGTCTGGGTTGTGAGAGTTCCTCGGTGCATCTCGAAGTACAACTCTCCACGCCATTCTGGTATGGCTTCGCTGTTGCCTTCTTCCTCGACAGCATCGAAGAACGCGTCAGGGCTCCCGATCTGGACGCGCGGCAATCCGTCCAGATCACGGCAACGACGAGCTCGCTCGAGCATTTCGCGTGTCGGCCCACCACCGCCGTCCCCGTAGCCAAACGGCATGAGCGACCAGTCGCTCCAACCTTTGTCTGTGAAATTTTTCTGCGCGTACGACAACTCTTTCGGCGTGATCTCTGCGTTGTAAGTATCTACTGGTGGAAAATGTGTCAATACGCTCGTGCCATCGATACCAAACCAACGAAAGGTGTGATGCGGCATCTTGTTTTGCTTATTCCAAGAAAGTTTCTGCGTTACGAACCGATCGCACCCACCCGCGGCAAAAATTTGGGGCAGCGATCCTGGGTACCCGAACACATCAGGAATCCAAACTTCGGTGCAACGCGCGCCGAAACGGTCTTCGAAGTATCGCTGCCCGTGAATGAGTTGTCGAGCAATCGATTCACCGCTCGGCAAATTCAT
Organism: Actinomycetota bacterium; assembly: GCA_005773635.1. GTDB lineage: Bacteria > Actinomycetota > Acidimicrobiia > IMCC26256 > PALSA-610 > F1-120-MAGs023. The sequence continues at coordinate 150,245 of SXHN01000004.1, read as the reverse complement.
GTCGGCCTCGACCCACATACCGCCCACTGGCAACCATTGTCCCCGTGCCACCTTGGCCTTGATCCCCTCGAACACCGAGGGGTATTCACGTTCTATCCAGTCGTATTGAGCGGCCTGCGAACACACGAAGTTGTATTCGGGGTATTGATCCATAAGCTCCAAGGCCGACGAAAACGTGCGAGAGCACTTGCGCACTGTCTCGCGTAGGGGCCACAGCCACGCCGTATCGATGTGCGCGTGGCCCACTGCCATGATGTTGTGGGCACTCGCTCGCGCTGGCAGAGCGAGAGCAGGTCCGAGTAGCGCGCGCGAAATCGCAGCAGTTCCAGGGACATCGTTCAGATCGAGCGCGTCAATCGCACGTTCCAGCGCCCGCAATATTTTGTGTCGTCGAGGGTCATCCAACGCCAAGGTACGCATCGTGCCTTCGAGCACTTCAATGTCGAGCTCCAAGGCGTGTACCTCATGCTCATAGACACAAAGATCAGCCTGGCGGAAACGATAAATCGAACGTTCGCCCGCGGTAGATCGAGATCCCATAAGCGTCGGAAGCGTTCCTCCAAACCCCGGATTTGAGGCCGCTTCCATCATGAGGCTCACCGTGGTTCCAGCGGAGGCTTCCGGCAGCGAAACCGCGCGTCGCATCGGATGCACGCTGCACCGCGGGCCGCCCGATGAATCCCAAATCGATGCTTCGGATTGAAAGCCGGGGCTGTGCGGCGCGAAGCCCAAGTCGATGACGCCTTCAACTGTCTTGTCGACCCACGCAGCAGGCACCGTCGCTTGCAGTTTGAACCAAGTGGTGCCCCAAGGCTTCCCCCATGCGGAACCAATTGCGAACGGTGCGAACGGCGCCGACACGGCATCTTCGTAGCGGATCGGTTCGCCGGGAACCTCGTAGCTGTTGACCTCAAAGGGAATCGCGGGGCCATGGACTGCTGGGGCGATGCGTTGTTCCACCGCTCGGCGGATTCGGGCTTCTACCAACGTCCGGTCGTCATGCATAGCACCTATCTTGGCGCAACTTCAGACCTCAGCGCGGTATCGCAGCGGGCTGTTTTCGATGCTGCGCACATATTGCTGTCGCATGAAAAGCTCAATCCCCCGTTCGTCAGCGTCGGTAGCCAAGAGATTGAAGATGTACGCGCGCCTCGGCTTGCTCGCCGTGCGATTTGGGCCGGTACGGTGCGGCGTCAGCGCAGTGTGCACGGTGGCTCCCCCCGCGGGCAGCGGACACGCCGCGACCGACTGGGGGTCAATGTTTTGGCGATCGACCATTGCGATGAGGCGCCCGTCGTCGTTTGGGGCACCAGCAGTCACTTCATGGGCCTCAGAGGAACCCGTGTGGCAAGCGGGCAAGAACTCCATGCAGCCATTGTCAATGTCCACCTCATCAAGAGCGACCCAAAACTGCAACGTCGTCATCGGTGCGGTGGTGCCTGCTGGCGCGGTCGGAACTGCGTAGTAGCCCACGTCTTGATGCCAGGGCGTTTCGTAGGGGTGACCCGCGGGTTTGTCGATCAACATGTCGTAGGTGCGCGATGCGGTAGCAGTACCCAAGAGCGCGCGAACTACGTCCGTCGCTCGCTCGATTGCCTGGTTCATTTCAAAAACTGGGTGCACCATGGAAGGAACTAACACTTGGCGAGTGATGCCGCCCAGCATGCGATCGGTCTTCGACAACACACGTCCTTCGATGATGTCGTCATAAGCCCGACGGAGTTCCGAAACAGTCGACTCGTCGATGAATGACTCCATCGCCAAGAACCCGTCTGACCAGAACCGTTCTACCTCATAGGGGCTCAGCATTACTCCAGGGTAGGAGAATTTGTGCGCCATGAGCCAGAATCAGTGTCGTGCCGACCCTTGTCATTGCCGCGATGAAGTGGCTTCCCACAAACGACGCCGTAGTGCTGGCGCTTGCGTGTGCGGCCGCAGGGCTACCACTGCTGGTAATGGTGAACACGCCGAGATGGCTACGTGCGATAGGCGCAGTACTGCGAGAACTTGCATTGGTGCTGTCGTTGTATGCGATCTGGGGATTTGCAGGTCAGCTCGCAGCAACGCAGCCCACGGGTGCAGTGCGACGAGGGCAGTGGATCTGGGACCTCCAACGGACACTGCGCCTTCCCAACGAGCGGACTCTGCAAAATTGGATTCTCGACTCACCGACGGTAGTGCAGTCATTCAACCTGTACTACGCCTTCGCACACGTTCCGTCGCTGCTCATCTTTTTGGTGTGGTTATTTTTCCGACACCGCGATCGGTACCCGCAATGGCGCAACACGCTTGCCTTTCTGACACTCAGCTGTTTGCTTGTACAACTCACTCCAGTCGCGCCACCACGGCTGGTCGCGGCAATCGACATGGTGGATACCGGACGGCTATACAACCAATCGGTATACCCGCCACTCGGTGAAGGCGGGCCGGACCAGTACTCGGCGATGCCCTCGCTTCATATCGGCTGGGCCGCACTGTTCACGTTCGCGGCGATCGCCGTGAGTCGAAGTCGGTGGCGGTGGCTCACACTCGCCCATCTCGCCATGACCTTCGCAGCGGTGACATTCACAGCGAACCACTATTGGCTCGACGGCATTGTTGCGATCATGCTGATCGGCACGAGTGTGTTGCTCGCGCGTGGCGTACGGTGGTTACATGGAGTTGTACGAAGCGATGCGCACCTTGGGATCTATACGCGAGTTCCAGGATCGGCCGGTCGCTCCTGATTTAATCGCTCACATCCTTGAAAATGCACGCTTCGCGGGCAGCGGCGGGAACCGCCAAGGATGGCATGTCATCGTTGTCGAATCACCCGAGACACGCGCCGAGATCACCCGTATCAGTACGCTCGGCTTTCGTGAATACATGGCGCAAACAATGGCCGGCGCAGTGCCATTCGCTCCCGCCGATGATGGCCGCTGGCATGGAGCGATTGTCGACCTCGATGCCGCCCGCGCCGTCGACGGGCCGAGCGGATTGGCGGCGAGCATTGACCACGCTCCTGCACTGCTAGTCGTGGTCGTCGATCTGCGTGCGCTTGCCATCACGGACATCGATGCCGACCACGTCAGCATTATTGGTGGCGCATCGATCTATCCATTTGTGCACAACATCCTGCTTGCGGCCAGAAGCGAAGGGTTGGCCGGCGTACTCACGACGTTCGCGTGCCGTGCCGAAACGGAGATCTGCACGCTCCTCAGATTGCCCATGTCGCATGCAGTGGCGGCTGTGATTCCACTCGGATACCCCGTGCACCAGCCCACCAAACTCAAACGCAAGGCAGTGAACGAAATCGCCACGGTCGATCACTTTGACGGCCCGAGCTTCGGCTAGTCGAGTTATTACGCGCCCAGGTCAAACTCCCAACGGGCGGTCCCGCTGATTTTCGCCAAGGCCACCGACTGGGGTTCGAGCGCAGGATCGGCCGTTGCGTCGACCGTCACCGAGATCTCGATCCCCGTGCCCGTGTTTCGGAGCGAAGTGACCGCGGCTCGCGGTTCAACAGGATGCAACATCGCGGCAATTCCCTCGGTCTGAGCGCGCGCTAATTGTCCGATCCATCCGAACTGCTCGACACCAAGGAGCGCCTCAAACTCTGGTGTGAGCTTGAGGTTGACACTCATTGCCCTCTCATCCACTTCGAGTTCACGCTCAAAACCCGCGGGAATTCCGGGGTGAATCGCCAGCATCGCTGCGACTGCTTGCACTCCCCCGCCCGCGATATCTAACGCCGCCGCAATGCGCTCCGAAGCGACCCACGACGCCGCAATCCACTGATGTCTAGCGATGCGACGCGCAGCCCCCAGACCATACCGATCCGAAATTGCAGCTTCGGCAGATGCCGTAAGGAGGTGCACTTGCATCTGGAACTCGCGCATCACGGCGACCAGCAAGTCGGTTGAAAGGTCCGTCAACCGAAAACCAGGAATGAGGTTGCCGCTGTAGTCGGCGAGGCCATCATCGAGTCGTTCTGTAGCGCACACGATCGCTACGTCGCACAATGGAAAGTTGGCCACGCGTTCTGTGTGATTCGATGCTTCGACCGGAGCCCGCTGTGGATCGATGTCGATACTCCAATGACAGTGCGGATGACGGTCTTGCGACGCCCGAGGTGGTCGATGTATCGGTCTGATGCGCGCGCGTGGGTTGGTTGCGAACGCGGTCGCATCGAAGGTGGGATCTTCTATGTGGTGGCACATACCGACTACACGACCTTCACCGTGGGGTTCGACATCGAGCAGCGCGCCGCAATGATCCAACCAAAACTCGGCGTTGTGTTCGTCACGCACGAGGTATGCAACATCCATGTATTGGTGCACAAAACCAACATCAAGCTGCAGCGCCTTGATCATCGCGCTGACATCGTCACCGTCGATACCGAGCAACGCTCTGAGCCTTGCCGTGTAGTTCGGGCTCGCGCCCATCCACTCGTCGATTGCGACGTTGTCTACGTCGTCAAACGACTTTCCGTGCAGGTACACCTGCGGCATGAGTGCACGGTCGATGAGATGACCAGTCATCATGTATTCGTACGCAAGTGGAATCAGCTCGGCACGGCTGAGTTGTTCCAGCAACGGAGTGTTTGGAGATCGCATCCCCGCACTCTGGCGCGCGTCGGGAGCGTTTCACAAATGCCCGTCAAGAAGTGCCAGGATGGGGCATGCACATCCGCTGCTACGAGGCAACAGACATCGATGCTGTGATCGAGCTTTGGCACCTTTGCGAGTTAACCCGAGCGTGGAATCACCCAGCCAAGGACATCGCGCGCAAGGTCGCAATGGGCGACTCATTGTTCCTCGTCGGGGTCGAGGGCAACGAGGTCGCCGGCACAGCAATGGCTGGTTACGAAGGTCATCGCGGATGGGTCAACTACCTTGCAGTGCATCCGAATTACCAACGCTCGGGCCTTGCTCGCCAGCTTATGGACGAAGCAGAGCGGCGATTAACCGCACTCGGCTGCCCCAAGATCAACCTTCAGATCAGGGCAACGAATCTCGAAGCGATCGGTTTCTACGAAAACATCGGGTACAGCACTGACGATGTGGTGAGTATGGGCAAACGTCTCATTCATGACGCCTGACATCCAAACAACGCCCGCTATGCCTACGCTCTGGCCATGAGTATCTTCGGATGGATTGTGGTGGGGTTGATAGCAGGGGCATTCGCGCGCAGCGCCACCGGTTTCAACCGGTCGCGAGACCCCGGCAGCCAAATTGGATGCTTCGCGACGATTGCCGTCGGCGTACTCGGCGGCATGATCGGCGGCGCGCTCACGAGTGCAGCAACCGGCGACAAAATCAATGAATTCGGGCTGAAATCAATCTTGGTTGCATTCCTCGGCGCAGTTCTGCTACTGCTCGTAGTACAAGCGCTCTCCACCCGTCGACGCTGAACGCGTCACAAATCGCACCGCTAGTCGCGAAATACCGGAGCACGTTTTTCTTTGCGGGCTGTGATGGCTTCTTGGAAATTCTGAGTAGTGAGGCGCACGTAGAGCTGGGCGGTGCCTTCGTGGTCCATATGTGAACGCAAGCTGCCCGCGTCAAGGCTCGACCACAACATGCGTTTGGTGAGTTCACTTCCAATACGACTGAAGCCAATCATGCGCTCCGCGATGCCGTAGCAGTCTTCGAGCAACGCACCGTCGGCTGCAATGTGCGAAACAAGCCCGATTCTGTCGGCTTCGTCGGCGAGCACATCACGGCCGGTGAGCATGATGTCAAACGCTCGCGAAGATCCGATTGCTCTGGGCAACAGGTAGCTGATTCCAAGTTCCGACGCAGTCAGGCCGTTGTTGATCCCTGCGGCACGAAAGTAGGCCGTCGGGGCGGCGACACGAATGTCCGCTGCCATCGCCAGACAAAATCCACCACCGACCGCGGCACCATTGACTGCTGCGATGACGGGTTGGTGCAGCTTCGAAATCGTTACGATGACATCGTCGAGCAACTCCATCGACCGTTGCGCGATCGTCGTCAACGTGAGGCCTGCGATATTTGGCGGAATGCCAGCGTTTTCGAGATCGGCGCCCGAACAAAAGCCCTCGCCGGCACCGGTGAGGATCACGACACGGCAGTCGTTGTCATCCCTTACGGCTTCGAGCGTTTTACGCAATGGCACCATGACATCGAACGCCATCGCGTTCATCCGCTCCGGTCGATTGAGCGTGATCAGAGTGACATGGGGACGCGGTTTTTCGACAAGGATGAACGACATGCCCGCGATTCTGTACGGTTATAGGTCATGAACGCCAAAGCACGCGCCAAACAATTAGCTCGAGTCCGCGAAGAATGCATGAGCTTCCCGGAAGTGACCGAGCGGTTGAGCCACGGCGCCCCGTCGTTTTTTGTGCGGGGTAAAAAGACAATCGCGATGTTCGTAGATGATCACCACGGCGATGACATCGTGGGCATTTGGTGCGCGGCACTACCAGGAGCCCAAAGGTGGTCCCACGATCTAGCGGTCTACACAGCTTTTGTGGGACCGCCCCGGACCGGAGCCGAGCACTGCTAACCGACTTTCTTACATTTGGCCTTGTCGGTGTGGGCGAAACGTCCGCCTGATTCAGTTTGGTCGAGCCATGTGGTCTGGTCGTAGACGTACAGGCCGCCATCAGTGGAAACAGTGCAGTCGTAATCGGTGACTTTGGCGGCACCGTTGAGGTACGGATTCGACAAAATGCCGTAGTCCAGCTTGCCGAATTCGGCGTGGAGTTTGAACGTGGTGTCGGTTGAGGCCGCGTTGCCCCCACCGAATACCACTGACCCTCGAGGCACCATGAAGCAACGCATCACTTGCCCCGCAGCAGCATCCCAGAGCCAGTAGCCGATTTCGGTGTGAAACGGGTTTTCCTCGTCGTCGCGCCACATCGCCGCGCGGTAGTCGAGGCCCATCAACGACTGTTTGCCGTTATCCACCGGCCCGAAGGGCTTAAACGATGCCTTTTCGCGATAGGGGGTTTCCCAAATCTTGCCCCGACTGTGCGAGTACGCGACGTCGATGCCTTCGCCTTCCCATTCGCCGATCAAACCTGCCAGAGGACCAAATTCTTCACTCGTCATAAATCGCATAGTAGTGAACCGCGTGGTGCGCGAGTATGGCCGTATGGCAGATACCTACACGCACGGGCACCACGAATCGGTGTTACGCAGTCATACCTGGCGCACAGTAGAGAACTCGGCGGCATATTTGATGGCCTCATTGCGGCCCGGGCTCAACTTGCTCGACGTGGGGTGCGGCCCGGGCACGATCACGGCAGACTTCGCCGCCAGGCTCGCGCCCGGCCATGTCATTGGTGTGGACTCTGCCAGTGAGGTGGTCGACATCGCACGCGTCAACGCGAGCGACAACACCAATGTGGAGTTCGCGGTGGCGGACGTATATGCGTTGGACTACGAAGACAATTCGTTCGACATTGTGCACGCCCACCAGGTGCTGCAACATCTCACCGACCCAGTTGCCGCGTTGCGAGAGATGCAGCGAGTCACGAAGCCGGGCGGCACCGTCGCCGCGAGAGATAGCGACTACAGCATTTTCGGATGGGCTCCGAACGACGCTCGACTCACTCGTTGGCTGGAGATCTATCGCGCCGTTGCCCGCAAGAACAGCGCCGAACCCGACGCGGGCCGATACCTCTTGCAGTGGGCGCACCGGGCCGGATTCACTGACGCCACATACACGACGTCGACGTGGAGTTTCGCCACCGACGAAACTCGCGCGTGGTGGGGTGGGTTATGGGCTGACCGTCTTGCCCATTCAGCTTTTGCTCAACAAGCGGTCGACTACGGAATCGCGACGACGCAAGAACTCGACCAATGCGCCTCCGCATTTCGCGAATGGTCGACAAATGCGTTCGGAACGTTCATCACAGTGCACGGTGAAATCATTGCGGTGCGGCCGAGCCCATGAGATCGCGGAAATTGTTGCAATAGAACGCGTCGCGCACTGCGTCGCTCACATCGCCAAGTGAGGCTTCGAATCGTTCAAGTGGTCTGCGACCACCTTCCACATGCGGGTAGTCACTCGAAAACATGCACACTTCTGGGCCGGATTGAGCGATAATCCAACCGACATCCTCGGTTGGATACGGCGTAAAGCGCATTTGTCTGCGCACATAGTCCGACGGTCGCAATTTCAGATCGCGTACACGTTCTTCGTGTCGATGAAACGCATCAAAGGCCGATTCCATTTGTCGCATCCAACTCGGCACCCAGATCGCGCCCTGTTCGATCACACCGACCCGCAAGTCGGGGAAACGATCAAACACACCGTCGAAGATCATGGTGGCAAGCGTCTGCGCGGGTGGGCCCGGGATTCCCATGTAATCGACTGAGCGAAAGTTCTCATCGCCCCCGTGAAAGTCTGGCGGTATGGGCAGACCGTTGTTGAAATAGTTGGCATCAATCAAGTCGCCGGTGCCACCAACATGGAACACGATTGGGATTCCTGCGGCCTGAGCTTGCGCCCACACCCCGTCAAGGCCGCGATGACTCGGCGAATGGGTCGCAGGGCAACCCGAAGCGATCAATAACGCTGCCGCGCCAGCAGAGATCGACTCGGCCGCAACGGTGGCAGCAAGATCGAAATCAACCAGCGGCACGTAGCAAGTCGGCAGCAGCCGCACATCGGCGCTGCAGAAATCAATCATGCCGCGATTGTGGGCACGGGCCACCGCAATCGCGAACGGCACGTCGCCGCCATGTTCCCAATCGCGTAAACGACGGTTATGAAACGTGTTGAACATCAACTGACTCGAAAAACCCAACAAATCTAGGGCGCGCGGCCGATCTTCGGCCAGGAACGACCCGGTGGCGGCAAAATTCTTGCGTGCCATGATGTCGGCCTCTTCTGTGGCGAGGTACGCATCCGACCGGTGTTTCGCGGCGAGACCATCAAACGAAAACTTGAGGTCGCGAAGCTGTTCCGCCGGGTCGCCGGTCTGGCGCAATTCGTTACCGCCAGCAAACGAAAGCATCGGGATGCGCTCTCGAAACTCCGCTTCGGCATAGTCGCGAAGCCACCACGGCGTCTCCATAACGTGGGCATCGGCATCATGAATCACTCGACCTGCGTGATACGGCATCGCAACCTCCTCGTTGCCAGCGATGTTACGCAGGTCCGCGCTCGCGCACCTTGCGGACGGCTTCGGCGGCATCGACAAGTTCTTGGAGCCAATCGTGTTGATGCTTGCCCACCAACGCCACGCACCACGACAGCGCCTCACTGCGACTTCGAGCGATGCCGCCGGTAATGAGCGCGTCGAGGACCGCGCGTTCGTCAATTCTCAGGCGGGTCATGACCGGGACATTGAGGTGCGTAAATAGCACAGTGTCGTTGCTCGCCTGAACTCCCCACGAAACCTTCCGGTCAAACTTCGCCTCTGCCAGCGCGGCGATCGCTATTCGCTGGGAGCGGGTCGCTTCGCGGAACGCCGAAGGGTCAACGCCATCAGGGATGACTCCGATCGCGACGATCTCGTCGCGATCGGCGCGCACATCAATCGGGTCGGTGAACCACTCGGTTGGAACCGCGTTGCGGAACCAGGTCAACGTCGAATTCTCGACCATGGGAATACTCCCTTACTTGTGATGTTGTAATGAAGTAATCATAGCTAAGGAGCTCCCCGATGCCGACCACCAAAGTCTTTTTGCCACTTCTTCCTGCCAACCACGGAGTGGTGTTCCCCGGAATGGTCGTGAACGTCTCGTTTGAGTCGACTGAGGCCCAAGCCGCCCTCGGCGCAGCGGAGGCTGGCAATGGCGAACTCATCGTTGTGCCACTCCATGAGGGTGCCTACGCAAAGGTCGGCACCATCGCCCGCGTCGAACAAGTTGGTGCACTCCCCGATGGGAGCCGTGCCGCGATTGTGCGCGGCATTTCCCGAGCGCACGTGGGCCAAGGTGCCACGTCCGAAACCGGCGCGCTTACCGTCATGGTCGAGAGCATCGAAGAGACCGGCAACGACACTGGCGAAGTTGCAGCCCTCGCTCACCAGTATCGGATAATTGCACAACGTCTGCTTGACGCCATCGGCGGACGAGCAGTGCAAGGGTTACTCAGTGAAGCGACCAGTCCAGGAGCATTGGCCGACACGATCGCGTGGTGGCCGGGCCTCGGAGCACAACAGCGGATCACTTTGCTCGAAACCACAGACGTCGCCGCACGCCTCCAACTCGCGATCAATTGGGCTCGCACCGCGCTCGCCGAGGTTGAAGTCGACCAGTCGATTAACGGTGAAGTCGATGAACACTTTGAGCAACTGCAACGCGACACGGTACTGCGCAAGCGCCGCGATGCGATCAACAAGGAGCTCGGCGAAGCCAATCGGGGCAACGATTACCGCGAAAAGCTCGAAGCGCTCAATGCGTCGATCAACGAGGCGACCCGAACTGCTATCACCAAAGAGATAGATCGTCTCGAACAAGTTGGTGAACAGTCGACGGAATCAGGGTGGATTCGAGCCTGGCTCGATACCGTGTTCGAGATCCCGTTCGCTGCGAGAACCCAAGACAACCTCAATCTCAGCGAAGCTCGGGCAATCCTTGATGCCGATCACACTGGCCTTGACGATGTGAAAGATCGCATCATCGAATTCTTGGCGGTGCGCAAACTCCGGGCTGATCGTGGGGTGGAGGCATCGCAACATCGCCGTGCGGGGACCATTCTCGTGCTCGCAGGCCCTCCAGGAGTGGGAAAGACATCGTTGGGCGAATCAGTGGCGCGCACATTGGGTCGCGAGTTCGTGCGTACCGCGCTTGGTGGTATCCACGACGAAGCCGAAATCCGGGGCCACCGTCGTACTTATATAGGGGCGCGTCCCGGACGGATCGTGCGGGCGCTGATCGACGCCAAGACCATGAATCCGGTGGTGCTGCTCGACGAAATCGACAAGGTAGGCAACGATTATCGAGGCGACCCCACTGCCGCGTTGCTTGAGGTGCTCGACCCCGCCCAGAACCACACATTCCGCGATCACTACCTAGAGCTAGAGCTCGACCTTTCCGAAGTTGTGTTCATCGCTACCGCCAACGCGCTCGACCGCATTCCTGCGCCATTGCTCGACCGCATGGAAGTCATCACGATCAGTGGATACAGCGAGGACGAAAAACTCGCCATCGCACAAGACCATCTCTTGCCGCGGGTGCTCGAACGAAATGCAGTTGAACCTGACGAAGTGACCGTGAGCGAAGTGTTGTTGCGAGCAATCATCACTGGCTATACCCGTGAGGCGGGCGTTCGTAGGTTGGAACAGCGACTCGATCGATTGGTGCGCAAGGCCGCGACCAAATTGGCAGTGGATCCAACGGTCGTGCCTATCGACATCAGCGTCGACGAGCTGCGTGAGGTACTAGGTCGTCCACTGACCGATGACCGGCCGGCCGATCGGGTCGTGAGCCCTGGCATCGCGACGGGTCTGGCCGTGAGCGGTGCTGGCGGCGACGTGCTGTTCGTAGAAGCTGCGGTCATGGACGGCGAACCCGGCCTGACGCTCACTGGACAACTCGGCGACGTAATGCGAGAGTCCGGCGAAATAGCATTGAGTTACTTGCGATCTCACGCCGGTGAGTTGTCAATCGACTCCGCACAACTTCGCCGCCGATTCCACGTGCACTTCCCTGCGGGCGCGACTCCCAAGGATGGCCCATCCGCCGGCGTGACCATGACAACTGCGCTCGTGAGCCTGCTTACGGGACGCGTGGTGCGCGATGACGTAGCGATGACGGGCGAAGTGACACTGCAGGGCCGTGTGCTCCCGATCGGAGGGGTCAAGGAAAAAGTGCTCGCGGCCCATCGTGCAGGAGTGCGCAACGTGATCCTGCCTGCCGGAAATCGCCACGACGCCGACGACATCCCCGATCACATTCGTGAACTCGTGACCTTGCACTACGCCACGAAAATCGATGATGTGCTCGCAGTTGCGTTCGCTGAGCGAGCCTGACTGCAATCAAATCAGGATGGGCTCATCGGGCGCTCGTACCCCCATGACTGCGAGCGCTCGGCCCATCCCCAAGAACATCCCTGCACAAATAGTCAAGTCGGCAATTTCTTCATCGGCGAAGTGCGTGCGCAGCCGTGCCCAAAAGTCATCGTCCATCGCCAAATGATCGAGTGCGAACCGCTGCGCGAATTCGGCGCACAGCCGTTCGCGATCGCTGAGGGCATCGCTGGTGCGCCAGTTCGCGACCTCGGTGTAAAACGGATCATCGATTCGGTGCGAGCTCGCGTCTTTGGCTCGCGAACTTTGACACACAATGCAGTCATTGATCAGCGCGATTGTCCAGCGCGCGGCCTCTCGTTCTCGCAACGCAAGCTGCGTATTGCCGTACACGGCTTCGGAAAACTGCCCCATGCCGACCGCCATTGGCAGTCGCGACATCATCCAGTCAACGTGTTCACCCATACCAGTCTCAGGAAATTCAATGCGTGCCATATCAACACCGTAGCAACTGCTGCGTAACTCGTACACTGCCTGAATGCAGCATCTACGACTCGGCGATAGCGGCCTCCAAGTCTCTCGGTTGTGCCTCGGCACCATGACCTTTGGGCTCCAAGTGGGCGAACGCGATTCGGTGGCGATCATGGACCGCGCGGCCGACGGAGGGATCACTTTTCTCGATGTGGCCGACGGATACCCGTTAGGCGGCGATCTCAGCACAGTAGGGCGCACGGAGGAAATCGTTGGCCGCTGGCTCACCGGCAAGCGCAGCGACTACATCGTCGCGACCAAGTGCTACATGCCAATGGGCAAGAACCACTGGGATCGTGGCAACAGCCGTCGCCACATCATGGACTCTATCGATGCCTCGCTACGCCGTCTCAACACCGATTTTGTCGATCTCTACCAACTCCACTTCGACGACCCATCAGTGCCGCTCGACGAAACTCTGCAGGCTCTCGACGATGTCGTTCGAGCAGGCAAAGTGCGATACGTGGGGTGTTCGAACTTCCTTGCGTATCGCCTAGCAACAGCGATCGGGCGAAGTGACCTACGCAATTTCGTGCGATTCGTATCGATTCAACCGCGATACAACTTGATCTTTCGAGAATTCGAACGAGAACTTTTTCCGTTGTGCGAACAAGAAGGCATCGGCGTCATCCCCTACAACCCAATCGCAGGTGGATTGCTGTCAGGTAAGCACGACCGCAACAAGGCCCCAGACCAAGGCACGCGGTTCACGCTCGGCACCGCGGGCAAGATGTACCAAGACCGTTACTGGAACGAAAATGTATTCGACACCGTCGACGAGCTCACCAAGCTCGCCGATGAAGCTGGCGTCGCTCTACCTACCCTCGCTGTCGCATGGACACTGCGCAATCCAGTTATTACGTCACCGATTATCGGCGCCAGCAAAGTGGAACAACTTGACGCCACGCTCGCCGCGGTTGATTACCGGATCGATGACGACCTCTACGAGCAACTCAACATCGTCACTGCACCGTACCGCCGCGGCGACGCGCCGCGTTAGCCCGCGCCTTACCCCCGACTCACCACGAAACAGGCGGTCGTCGTCGTACTTCCGCCGAGGTTCAGAGCGGCCATCCGTTTGGCGCCGTCGATTTGCGTTTCTCCGGCGCGTCCTTCAACCTGCCGAGCAGCATCGCGCACCATGCGCACACCGGTTGCGCCGACTGGATGCCCCAGCCCGATCAAGCCGCCGCTGGCGTTGATCGGAGCCGTCTCAACGGCCTTCCAACTCTCGCCTGGTGCCGTGAACCCAAGGTGATCGATCGCGGCATACGCACTGATCGTGAAACAATCGTGCACCTCGGCGCCATCAAGTTGCAACGCGCTGTCGATACCAGCGCGCCGGTAGGCGTCTCGTGCGGCGGCCGCGACGTGAGGAAACACATATAGATCATCTCGACTAGCCACAAGCTTGTCGCGCATCTTCATACGAGTAACGCGATGGCCCCAACCGTCGATGCGTGCCACGCCGGTAAGATCGCGCCCGTGAGCGCGCGCCCATTGCTCTGCATATTTCGGCGATGCCAACACGACCGCTGCCGCACCGTCGGTAACTTGCGAACAATCTGATCGGCGCAACCGCCCAGCCACGATGGGGTTGGTCTCGTCGTCGGAGGCGAAAAACCCTTCTCCCGTCGACCACGTGCGGGTCTGCGCATCAGGGTTACGTCGCGCGTTCGCAAACATTCGCTCGCTTAACACTCGAAGCGCTGCTGCATCGAGGCCATATCTCAGCTCGTATTCATCGGCAACTTCAGAGAACAAACTCGGCCACGGGTAATCGACGCCTTCAAGTTCGCAAGGCACCCATGCAGCAGCACCTAAACCTTGTTGAGCGGCAAAGCCTCCGTCAGCGCGCATCAGTTCGACGCCGGTCACCACCGCAACATCAGCCCGACCCGCCTCGATGGCAGCGGTTGCCGCGAGTATCGCAACACTCCCCGACGCGCACGCGGCTTCGTGTCGCGTGATGGCCAGGCCATCAAACTCAGGTATCGCTTCAACGAGTAGACCGCCTAGATGACCTTGGCCGCTGTAGATCTCAGCGGCAAAATTCGCCACGTGCGCGCAGCCGATGTCTACGGCGTCAACCGCCGCATCATCCAAGGCGCCGCGCACTGCTGCACGCATCAGAGTGACAAGATCATCGCTTTCACGCGCCGCGTTGCGCGCGAAGTCGGTTTGCGCTCCGCCGAGAATGAACGTTGCGGTCATTACGTGCGACTTGCACTGCGAAGCTCGTCACCAGGAATCCACGTCGAGTGATAACCAGTCGGAACTCGAACGGGAATTGCAAGGCGGCACACGGGTTCATCGCTCATGCGCGCCGCGTCGAGTACATGCAATTCACTACGTCCCGTGGCTTCTTCAACCACAAAAGTGATGAGGTATCCGTCGTCGTCAGAAGTGCCACCAGGACGCGGGCTGAACACGGTCTCACCGCCATACCAACCTTGCGGCCAATCGTGGGCTTCGAACGTGTTCATGACGTAATCGTGACGCACGACTCCATCAAAGAGCAATGTCTCGGCTGCGGCAGCGCGCTGGGTATACGAGTAGCGATGTTGTTGGCCAAAACGTCGGTCGTCCATGCGTGGGAATTCGTTCACAACATCCCACAACTGCTCACTGCGGAGCGCGCCGGCACCGAGATCGAAAGTCCATTCCACTAGCTGCGGCTCGAGACGAAGTTTGCCGAGTGTCGGCGCGATGCGATCAGGGTTGGTGGGATCATCGGCCAACGGATCATCGGTACGGCAACCCAACAACCGAACGTTGCCCGCGGCGTCTTGCCACGCGTTAATGACGTGATACATGAAACATGGCTCAGTCTCGAACCATCGAACGGCCGCGTTGGGATCCCGTCGTGACACGAGGCCGAAACGGGTGGGCTTATCGCGAGCGAACTCCAATTCAGTGCGTCCCTCGCGCAACGCGCTACGACTCCACATGAACGAGAAGTCGAACACAATCACCCAGTCTTGGGTAAACGCGATGTCGTGTTGCAAGCGCGGACCTTCCAGTTCGATGACACGCGAGCTAGTAACCGCTCCTGCCGGCGAAATCGAACCGAGCGTGAGGTACGGCGGCATCGGGTCGAAATCGATGTAGAGCAGTTCGCCGGTCAACGAGTCGACTTTGGGGTGGGCCGCCATATGCGTTTCGAGTGTGTTGCCGAACGTCTGTATCCCTTGAGTTTCAAGATCAGGCAGACTGATCTTGTAGGCATCGCCGCCGAGCCACCACAATGCAAGTAAGTCGCCGTTAAACCAACAGAGATCGGTGTTGCCACTGTCTTTGAACACCTGTGGGAAACGGCTGAGATCCGGTGGCTCCATGATCCCAGTCCACAGCGATTCGCCCGCGGCCTCCTCTTCATAGAACGACGCGGTTCGCACGTAGCGATTGCGATACGTCGCGGCACCCGCCTCAAAGTGCACTGCATGAATCATGCCGTCGCCGTCGAACCAGTGATAGCGGCCCCGAGGCGCAAACCGCGGATTGGATCCGTTGCGGGCGAAAATGCCGTCGAGATCCGCAGGAATTTCGCCCGCCAAGACAGCCAGCCCTACAGTCGTTTCCTCCTGCACTGGGGCGTAATTCCCCAAGAGGTAGCGCGACGTTCGGGTTGTATCAACTGCGGTCATTGCGACCCTTCCTGGTAGTGATTCGCAACACTTTGCCACAAGTTCCGACCAAAACACGTTGACCAGGGCAAATTCAACGTCCACAATGGTGAACTGCTGCGCATTGGGTAGGAGGTGGCAGTGGTGCACCGCAACGAGAATCCGCTTGAGAATGCCCAAGATGAGCGCCGCGTTGCCTTCGTGATGCCAGGAGGTGGCAGCCTCGGCGCTGTGCAAGTTGGCATGCTGGGCGCGCTTCACGCCCACGGGATTATCGCGGACCTCGTTGTCGGCACCTCCGTTGGCGGCTTCAACGCTGCATTCATTGCGGCTGATCCGATCAACGGCCACATCGCGTTGCACGACGTTTGGGTTGCATTGCAGCGCCGCGACCTGTTCGCACTCGCCCCCAAAGGCATGGCCTTAGGGCTTGTCGGGCGCCGAGATGCCATCTTCGGCAACGAGAAATTATTGTCGTTCCTGCACCGGCACGCGCCGCTAGTGCGCCTTGAACACGCCAAGATTCCGATCGCAATTACTGCAACTGATTTCGAAACCGGTCATCCCGTTGCGCTCACGCACGGCCCGGCAGTGAGTGCGCTCCTTGCTACGGGCGCGATTCCCGGGATCTTTCCTGCAGTGCAACGCGACAGTCGCCTTCTTGTTGACGGTGGAGTGAGTGCCGCATGGCCGGTGGAGCTCGCGCTCGACATGGGTGCCACCGATGTGTACGTGCTCGAAACGGCATCAGTGCAGACCATGCAACGGCGCCGCGGCGCGCTCGCAATGTTTGAGCGCGGCATCGACATCATCACCGACCGTGCTGTGGCACTCGAACGGCGCGCGGTGTTCGCGTCGCATCCTGGGCGCATACATGAGATCCCCGCGCCCCACAGCCGCACTTCAATTCTCGACCTCTCAACCACGCGTGACCTCATCGACGCGGCAAAGGCATCCACTTCGCAATGGCTGCGAGAGCACCAATCCCTGACAAGTTCGCCCGGCATCAGCAACGAACTCGAAAACACAACAGCCTGAGCGGGAACACAAGTAACGTCTCACGGTGACATCTGCGCCGCTCGACCTACGCACCCGACGTTCAGTCATCGCCCTGTTGATCAGCGTGCTCTGCGCATCCTCAGCGAACATGGCGGGATTCTTGGCGTTGGGCAAGCAGGTGTACGACATTTCGGGTCGTGAACTCGACTTGGGATGGCTTGGTCTCGCCGAATTCACACCCGCGGCATTGCTGGTGCTGGTCACCGGGACAGTCGCGGATCGGCTGGACCGCCGGTTGGTTGCCGCCGCTGCGATGTTCGCACAAGCGGTAATCGCGGTCTGCCTGGCATATTTGGCGATGAGCAACCCTCGTACCCCAACACCGATATTCGCATTTGCAATCTTGCTTGGCGCGTCGCGTGCATTCGTGGCACCCGCAGAACGTTCCTTACCCGCGGACATCGTCGCCGCCGAACGGCTTCCTTGGTTGATCGCTCGATTCTCGGGGTCATGGCAGGCGGCTTCAATCGCGGGGCCGGTGATCGGCGGACTCCTCTATGCAATCGATCCATGGTGGGCATACTTTGCGATGGCCACGCTGCTGGCGCTCGGTGCGCTGTCGATTCTCGCCGTGCATCCCCAACCACGTCCCGACGCCATTGCCGATGTTGCAAACGAGCGGCCGTCGCTCAAAGAAGCAATGCTTGGGCTGCAATTCATCCGTTCCCATCCCGTGATGCTCGGTGCTATTTCGCTCGACTTGGTCGCCGTGCTGTTCGGCGGCGCAGTTGCTTTGCTCCCCGCCATCGCCGAGAAAAGACTGGGTGTGGGTTCTGTTGGTCTCGGCTGGTTACGAGCCGCGGGAGGTATCGGAGCCGCGGCCGCGACAGCCGTGCTTGCTGTAAGACCGTTGCGTCGCAACGTAGGTCGAACCCTGCTCGCCGTGGTCGCTTTATTCGGTGCAGGCACCGTCGTGCTTGGCATTACGCGTACCTACGCTGTGGCCTTCATCGCGATGATGGTGCTCACGGCGGCCGACTCCGTCAGCGTGTTTGTGAGGGCAACCCTTGTGCCGCTCGTAACACCCCCACCATTGCGCGGACGAGTACTCGCAGTAGAGAATGTATTCATCGGAGCTTCAAACGAACTCGGCGCGTTCGAATCAGGAGTGGCGGGCAACTTCATAGGGCCCGGCGGCGCGGTGGTATTCGGCGGTGTCGCGACCATGTTTATAGCGTTCGCATGGTGGCGGGCGTTCCCAGCACTGCGCGACGTCGATCAATTCCCAACCGAGTGATCCACCGCAACACCACCAGCCCGACGTCCGCGTTTCCAAGCATGGGTAGGGTGTCGACATGAACTCGCGCATCAATATCGCAACCGCCATGATGAACGGGCTCGATGACACGGCGTTCGACCCTCAACATTGGCAACGGCTCAACGCCTTCGCGAACGTGTTGAACCGGCAACCGCTGACCACCTTCGACGACGACCGAGCCGTCGACATGCTCAACCAGGCCGATGTGTTGCTCGGACACTGGGGGTGCCCCATGTTGACGGCCGAAGTCCTCGAGCTGGCACCGCAACTCAAAATGTTTGCGTACGCTGCTGGCACAGTGAAATGGCAGGTCACCGACGCCGTCTGGCAACGCGACATTCTCGTGACCTCGGCGGCGGCCGCAAACGCGATTCCCGTCGCCGAGTACACACTCGCCATGATTCTGCTTGCAAACAAAGGAGCTTTGGCGTTTCGAGAACGCCAAAGGAACCCCGCGGTTCACACTAGGTTTCCCCAATCCATTGGCAACTACCGGCAACGGGTCGGCATCATCGGTGCTTCCTTCGTCGGGCGGGCAGTCATTGAACTACTACGACAGCATGCATTCGACGTTGTGGTCTACGACCCGTACCTATCAAGCACCGACGCCGAGAAAATCGGAGTCACCGAAACTGACAACCTCCTCGAACTCTGCGCTAGTTGCAATGTAGTGAGCTTGCACGCTCCTGATGTCGAGGCGACGCGCGGTATGTTGCAAGCTGGACATTTTGCAGCAATGCGCGACGGTGCAACATTCATCAACACCGCGCGCCCGGCGCTGATCGACCAGGACGCATTGGCTTCGGAGCTCAGCGACGGGCGTATCTCAGCAGTACTTGATGTATCCGAACCCGAACCACTTCCCGCGGATCATCCACTGCTTGGATTACCCAACGTATTTGTGACGCCTCACATTGCGGGCTCGATCGGTAACGAGCTTGGGCGCATGGCCGACCTGGCCATCGATGAAATCGAGCGGTTTGCAAGTGGCATGCCTGCGTTGCACCAAATAACGCAACGGGATCTTGATCGCATCGCGTAACCCGTTTTTGCCCGTCATGAAAGCACGACAGCTTCAAACACTTCCGCGGTCCTCACAGCGAGCGGTTGCCAGTCGTAGCTAGGTTTGCGCTCTCGTGCGGCGCTTCGAGCTGATTGCAAATCACTTCCTGTGATCCCGTCAATGCTTCGAGCAATTGTGTCCGCATCGTCGCCAACGAATATCGCAGCATCTGCGAGCATTTCATTGAGAAATTCCCAGCCGCTACTCAACACCGGAATACCGAGGCCTAGTGCATCCGCGACCGTGCCAGTCGCCAGCATTTCTCCGTCGAGGTCGAACGGCATCGCCAACACGTCACACACCGAAAGCCGTTGCGCGTACCGCTGTTCAGAGACCATCTTGTATTGCTCAGCAATCGCAATTCGTGTATCGGGCGGCGCCGATTCGCCATATCTCAGAGACCAACATACGACCTCGATGTCGCGTCGGGCACAGCGCGTAACCGCGTCGAGAAATTTCAGGACGTGCTTCTCAGCTCGCGGCGCCCCGACCAAGCCAATGCGCAACGTTGTCGACGCAAGCCCAAGTTGACGTTCAGCTTCCGCACGATCGAGATTCGCAACATCGTCCCAGAGACCGCCGAAATGACCGTGGGGAATAACCTCATGGCGACAGAGCTCGGCGAACGCATATCGAGCGCGCATGCGGCCCTCGCCGAACTTTGAATGGTGAATCACCGCATCGGCCGCCGCGGCCCACAACGAATACACAGGATCAAACGCGGCGGCGTTCTTCTCGTGCGGAGTGAGGTTGTGCGCAGTCCAAACAATTGGGATACGGCGTGCCTGCAAACTCGCGATGATGCGCTTGTGTTCGTCGATGTCGTCGAACGCCACCCACTCCGGCCAATGCATGTGGAACACGTCAATTCCGTCGAGGCTCGCGGTTGAGTCTCCCATCAGCCCTAATGGACTGGGCGTCGCGACAACGACGTTCTCGATCGGCCCGTACAAACTGCGGTGGTAGTGATGCCCAAACGCGGTCGAAGCGACTCGGAGTTTCGGCGTCACCCGAATCGAGTACGCAAGCGATGTCGAAGGTTCAACGTCGAGTTGGTGAGCGACGGAAATTTCCGACCAAGACGATCGCCATTCTTTGAGACCTTTCACGTCGACGGCAGCTTGCGTCGATCGCGATTCGGTCGCAAATTCAACAAGCAGTGGACGAACACCAATCTCTGGGATTATCACAGTCACCGAGTTCGGCACTGCGTCAAACTCGAGCGCTTCGTCCAACACAATCGATCGACCATCCACGCGAAAATGAGTGGTCCTGGTGCCACAGAGCGGGGCGGGAAGCACGCCGGTGTAGTCGAATGCCGTCGCAGGGAACCCATCCCATTTCGCACGTACACCGAACGGTTCATGTTGAGCCGATACCGGAACTCCGCCGCCAGCAAACCGACCGAAGCCCGAATGCACTATTGGCACCCAACACGGCAAGTCCGCATCGACAGGCACTTCGAAACTCCCTGGCGCATGCACAGCCGGGTAGTAGTGGCTCCGGGCTGCTCCGACAAACGGCACCACAAATTCCAGCGCCGGTCCGCGGTACGTCCACGCGCCGGCAGGCCTTAGCTCCTCAAAGGCAAGCATTTCATCGCGTTGAGCGAACGCATCGATTTCATCGAAGCCCACCACTGGATCCGCGGCTAACAAGATCTTGGCGGCCCACGCAATCTTGCCGAGCACATCGAATGTGAGCTGTAGTCGCCGAGCAGGGCCGCGATACGCATCTTGGTCGCGATACTGATGGGCATTGGTGACGCCCGATGAAAACCAACTCGGGATCGCAGTCGCGGCACCCGCGAGGCGATGCAGCCACATTGTCGTGTGGTCGGGTTGCAGGCCACGCGCCACGGCGATTGCGGCAAGCTCAATCGTCAATGCCACCGAAAGCACGCCAGTTGATCGCCCCCACGGCACTGCCGTACCATCTCGCCCGCCGACAGCCTCAACTAGTCGCAGTGCAGTGTCGATACCCTCCTCCCACAAACCATCCAGTCGATCAGCTAACGGTTCGCAGAACAACCACACGTCGGCTGTATAGATGTCGTACCTACCGCTGCGATCATGAGAATCGTCGAGATAGCGGCCTGGATTCGATCCCAAGAACGATTGCAACCTTTGCAGCAATGATGTCAATACGTCGGGATCAACGTCGAGACCTAAACGCTCGCGCGCGGCTTCACATCGTGCCAACACAGCGGCATAGTTACGGGGCAGCTTGCCGTCGTCGAGCAGCGCAATCCAGTCATTCGACTCGCACGCGCGCCGAACCTCGTCGCGTTGTGCAGAATTCAAACCAAGCAGCAGCGGATTATGGTCAAAGCCTCCTACCGCGGCCAAGGTTTCCGCGACGCGGTACGAAAAGAACGTGTGAGTTGATGCGCCATCCACACGCTCCAAGTGATCGACCAGAATCTCATCAATTCTGCGCCCTGCGATGTTTCCAACACCTGCGCCGCGTAAATGACCCAACGTATAGATCAAGTCTGCACGCACATCCGCCGCGACTACGTGACCACCGTAGGTACGCGGTAGTTCCAAGCCCAGGAGCTGACCACTTGCCAGTTCCTCAAGCTGGGCAACGCAAAAATCGCGAAGCGCGACACCGATGGCATGCGAATCAATGGCGTTCATCGGATGAGATCCAACACCCGTCGCGCGCACTCTTCGCGGCTCCAGCGCCCAGAGTGCACAATCACTCGATAGTCGAGCTCCAGTGATGTTCCTGCCGCCACAGCCAACGGACTGTTCCACAAGAATGCGGCGTTGACAAAATTGGCCCAGCCAGCGCCATACGTCGCAGCACGGGTACTCGCGTACCAAGGTGTTGTAACGCTCCCCACGCTGCAGTCGACAATGACGACTCCTGCGCTGGCTGGTTCGCCAGACTCACAGCGAGCGACACCGTCGATTGCACACCATTGCGTCGCTTCCCCGAGGCGCCGTTCAAACTCACCATCAGACGTGCACAACTTCGTGTCTACGAATGTTGGTGCCCCGCGAAGCGTTAAACCGCCGTATCCGCCCCAGGTTGTAAACGGCGTTCGGTCGAATGTCACGTCGACGCGAGGTACGAGCGCTTCGGACCAGGCGATCACATAGCTGTCGTCATCAATTTCGGTACAGCTGATCTGACGCGTTTCGTCGACTACGACCTCGCCATTCGGTCGCACCCATTCGACTTCGGCGGTAGTCACGCCTTCCTCCACCACAACTGAGCCGGCCCGCAACACTCCGAACGTGTCGTATTCCTCCCAGAAATTTTCGCCATTTACAAATTTGATCGCGAACCACAAGCCGTGGTGCCAGGGGTGATCATCGGGGCTATCCACTGTCAACACTGCGCCGTTTGGAGCAATGAGCGGATGCACACACGGACGCGCAGTATTCCAGACGAAGTTCAACTGGGGAGCCATGCGACCAGTCTGACATTTCCCACGTGCTGCCGTCGTGACGCGGCGGCGCGGGCAGCATGCAGCACGGCGCAGAGTCCTCTTTCGTAAGAACAGGGTTGGAGATTCCGCGGCAACGTGCAACACTTCCCAGGTCGGGAACTTTCCTGACGCCTTTTTCGACTCAAGGTATAGACAACGACTCAAGATACGGACACGATGACAAGGGCCGACACCATCGAGGAGTTGCAGTGCCGCACATAACCCACGACCAACTTATCGACTCGGTACTGAGTGCAACCCGGCCCGATCCGAAACGCAACCACGCGCTGATGATTGCCCGCGCCACAAGCCTCGCACTCGGAGCCCTGCAGATTGCGATCGCGATCCCTGACTTGTTGTCGAACCCGCACCACAGCGAACACAGCCAGCGCCACGTGGCCGCATTTGCGATTGCGATCGGGGTCGGTTTGATCTACGCCAGCCTTCGACCCCACCGCGCGACGGGGCTGATTGCTCCGCTGTTGGCTCTGACGATCAGTCTCATCATTACGTGCGCAGTCGACATCGCGAACGGTAGATGGCCAAGTGAACTCGACATTCACTTAATCAGCCCTGTGGCATCTGGCGTGCTCTGGGGGGTTGCGCATTTGGCGCGACCAAACCGAATCGGCGGCAGACCCGGCCCGCTTCGATCCGTCGACAAGTGACTGGACCCCGTCCCCAATAACTGATTACGCTGCCCACACTGTGGACACACTCGGCCAATTGATGATGCACGCCCGAGACGGTGACCGTGACGCATTCGCGGACATCATCCGGTTGTCGGCCGACGCCGTTCGACGATTCGTGCAGCACACTGCACCAGGACTCGAAGGCGACGACATCATTCAAGACACGTACCTGCGACTTTGGTCTGCGTTGCCTCGCTTCCGCGGCGATTCTGCAGGTATGACCTACATCCTCAGCATCGCTCGGCGAGCGACCATCGATGAGCTGCGGCGTTCCCAGCGTCGCCAACGAATTGCAAAAAGTATCTTCGTCGTCGACGTGCACAGCGATCATGGCGAGGTCCACGCGATCGAGTCGCTGGTGCAATCGCTCAATGACCAACGGCGCGAAGCATTCGTGCTAACCCAACTCATCGGAATGTCGTACGACGAAGCGGCAACGATCGTGGGAGTCCCCGTCGGCACAATCCGTTCCAGGATCGCACGAGCACGCGACGAGCTAGCCGTGCTTTATCGCCCAGCAGGCAATCAGTAGCCCAACCGCGCGTGCCCACCGCTGAGGGCGGTTGATCACAGTTCATGCCAATTGAATTCTTGAACGCGATCACCAAGCACCAACGCACGCCGACGTACAGTCATCGCACTCGCCCACCACTCAGGAGCCCTCGATGATTCGCCGTGCCCCGACCATTGCACTATGTGCCTTCCTCGCATTCGGGCTCGCTGACTGCAGCAGCGACGCAAAGAAGTCTGCGAGCTCAACTACTTCGTCGAACAACAGCACAACGACAACCCAAGCCACAACAACGACCACGTCCGAAGTAACGATCACCACAACGACCAGCGCGCCCGTCGATGCAACCACCCCAACCGCCAAAACAACGACAACGACGACGAAGGCGACGCCGGTCGACAACGAAACGTTCGCGCAAATCATCGACGAAGCTCAGGCAAACCTCGACGCGGCGTCGAGTGCCTGCGACCTCCGACTCATCATGGACTCGCTCGCTGCGATCCCTGAGCCTTCAACCTCAGGCCAAGTCAAACTCGCAGTCGAATTCGTTGGGCCGCTCTACACGGCAATTGCCGACACAGCACCGCCCGAACATGGCGAAGCATGGCGAGCGTCGGGCACCAAGTTGCGAGAAGTTGCCGAGGCATCGAACTACGACCCCGCAGTGCTGAACGACGACGAATTGTTGGGACCAACGCCAGGATTCAGCGAAGCTGCGACGGCGTTCACCACAGCGACCAACGAATGTCGCGGCGCCACTCCGTAGACGCGGTGTTGAGAGCACCCGCGATTTCTCTGACGTTGCCGCCCTCAGAGTAGATCCTCGACGCGGCCGGTTCAAACTCGAATGAGTGAGTACACCAACGCGTAGTGACACCCCGCGGCCATGACCGTCATCACGTGCCACAGCTCGTGATACCCAAAGGTGCGCGGTCGTAGCTTCGGCCATTCACGGCCGAAGTTGATCGCTCCGATGGTGTAGAGAATCCCGCCGCCCGCAAGCAGCGCCAGCTGCGTTGTGTTCAGCGTGTCGACAATTACTGGCAGCGCCACCACCATGAGCCAGCCCAGAGCGACATAGAAATAGCCACCGTGTTTATCAACGAAGTCGAATTTCACCAGGGTGACCGTGGCTCCGATAGCTGCGAGTGTCCATACCAGCGACAGCATCGTGATGCCCCAACCCGGGCGCAGCGCCAATAGCGTGATGGGAGTGTACGAACCAGCTATCAATACGAAAATCATCGCGTGGTCAAGTCGCTGCATCAGCGCTCGAGCTTTCGCTGACCAGTCGCCGCGATGATACGCGGCTGATGTCCCGAACAAGATCGTGATCGAAGCGGCATAGATTGCGTTCGCCACGTAAGCCGAAGCGTGGGTGGACCGCACAATCAAGAACGCGCCGGCGGGGATTGAACACCAAAACGTTGCCTGATGCAGCCGCCCTCGAAACCTAGGTTTCTGCGGGCGCACGTGCACAGACTCACGAGCGAGATCGTTGTCAGTTGCACCCATCATGCAACCCTATCGGCACCCGACTCCATTGCGATAGTAGGAACAATTTCTGAGAACATAATTCTCAGCAAAAAGGACACCAGTTGCTCGCAACGACTGAATATCGTCGTGGCCATGTATGTCCAACCCTCATTCGCCGTCGATACCGAAACCGCCCACGATCTGTTGGCAACGATGCCGTTCGGGCATCTGATCACCAACAACGGCCGCGATTTCACAGTTTCAGGAATGCCGGTGATCTTCGATCCGACCGACGGCGAATTCGGAGTGCTTCGCGGCCACTTGGCACGAGCCAACAATCAATGGAAGTCGTGTGACCCTTCATCACCCGCGCTCATGTTGTTCGCTGGAGCTGACGGCTACATTTCACCGAATTGGTATCCGAGCAAACACGCACATGGCAAAGTTGTCCCAACGTGGAACTACACGTCTGTGTACGTCCACGGTGTGATCACCGTGCACGACGACGCACGGTGGGTACGCATGATCGTCGAGGCCCTCACCGAACGCCACGAAGCGGACCAAAACCCTCCTTGGTCTGTTGACGATGCGCCCGCGAACTACATCGACGCGATGCTGAGAGCGATCGTCGGAATCGAGCTGCAGATCACTCGCATCGACGCGAAACAGAAACTGAGCCAGAATCGTGAGGGCGCCGATCGGGACGGCGCAATCGACGAGCTTCGATGTGGCAGCGCAGCTCAACAGCGATTGGCCGTTGCAATGGGAGCGACCAAGCAATAAGCGGGCGAGACCGCGTCACGACAGACTTCGTGCAAGCACCGATCGAAGCGCGTCGGTGTCGAGTTCGGCTAGGCGACCAGCGACGTCGCCATCGACCCCAAGGACTTTCGCGGCATACGACCGCTTGGTTGCCAACAGTTCAGCGATCTTGCTTTCAATCGTGCCCGTTGTGACCAGCTTGTCAACTACCACTGTCTTGGTCTGACCGATTCGGTGGGCCCGCGCGATTGCCTGGTCTTCGACTGCCGGGTTCCACCATCGGTCGAACAACACGACACGAGTTGCGGCAGTCAACGTCAGCCCTACACCCCCCGCCTTCAGCGACACCACCATGACCCGCGGGCCGCCAACGGTGCCGAATCGACGCACCAGGTCTTCGCGATCATTCGTACTGGTTGCACCACACAACAATTCCGAGGTACCGGCCCCATGCAAATCTTCAAGATGCCGAACAATCAATTCAGCCGTCCCCACAAACTGAGAAAAGACCAATACTCGTTGCTCTTGCGCGAACGCATCTCCAACAACGGTTTCCAAATGCGCGAACTTTCCCGATCGCCCGGCGAGTGGGCGGCCGTCGCGCAAGTATGCCTCCGGATGGTTCACAATCTGTTTCAAGCGCACGAGCAAAGCAAGGATCACACCGCGACGAGCAATACCGGTGCGCCCACTCAAATCCTGCAACGTCTGTTCAACCACCGTGTCATACAGGGCTTGCTGTTCAACGGTGAGTTCGATTGCCGTATCGGACTCGACGAGTGGGGGTAATGACCTGCCGACATCGGTGTCCATCTTGCGGCGCGCCAACAAGAATGGCTCGAGGAGCGCGACGAGAGTCTCGGCCGCGTCTTCATCGTCTTCAAGTTGAATCGGTTTGGCGAAGCGATTCCGGAACTGCTCAACCGAACCGAGCAATCCGGGCATCGCAAGCGCGGCAAGCGACCAGAGGTCGATGAGTCCGTTTTCGATGGGCGTACCAGTAACGCAGATTTTTTGGTGCGCAGGTATCGCGCGCAGTGCCATCGCCCTACGGCTTCGCGGGTTTTTCGCCGCCTGCGCCTCATCTGCTATCACGCGCCGCCACGTAATCGCCTCAAGCGATTCACGGTCGCGCACCATCGTGTCGTAATTCGTAACGACGAGATCGACTTCGTCTGCCCGGGCCACAAACGCACGACCGACCAAACGCTTCGACCCGTGGTGCACATGGACCGAAAGCCCGGGCGCATGACGCTCAGCCTCACGGGCCCACACCGCCACAACAGACGTCGGGGCTACGACGAGCGTGGGGCCGAGTTTGCCGTTGGTCTGCTGATCGTGCGCGATAAGCGACAGGATCGACACGGTCTTTCCCAGCCCCATATCGTCGGCAAGAATTCCACCGATGCCACATCGATTCAAAAACGCGAGCCAGGCCAACGCGTCACGCTGATGCTCGTAGAGTTCAACCTCAAGCGCCTCCGGCTTTTCGACCGGCTCAACTCGTTCATCAATGTGCGCAAGATGTTCGAGCCATCCATGCAAACTCACCGTTTCGAGTGCAACATCGCCGGTGTCCATCACACCCGCAGCAAGTTGCAACGCTTGGGTTGCTGTGGTGGCACCCAAAAGTTTGCGCAACGCGGTGAGGTCGGCCCCGGTCGCAGTCACCCATCGCCCGTCGATCGCGACAACTTTTGCCTTTGCAGAAGCGATCGCCTCAAGATCTGCTGTCGACAACTCCGAACCGTCTGCATGCACACGCCACGCGAAATCACAGACCGCGTTGAGGCCCAACATGGACGGGCGATCCGAGCCGATCGACACTGAAGCCGCAAACTTCGCAGGTTTCGGCAAACCCGTCGGCACTTGGAGGCGAATTCCCGCGGTTTCAAGTTCGACCGTGGCGTTCACAAGGGCAAGAACTTGATCAAGGTCCATAACCACGGGTCCGCCAAGCACGACTTGCGAATCAATGTTGGCGGCACGGGCACAGCGTCGAGCGGCTACCCGCAGTGCCTGGGTACGCGGCGTCATATCGAGACGATCTATTTCACCATCACCGGTGCTCGTTCGCACTCCATCAGGATCGACCACCGCGATTTCTAGGCTCCACCCGAATTGCGGGATGGCTGTCCCGGCCGTTGGGGTGGCGTTGTAAGAATCTGGGGCCCGCAAAATAGCAAGCGCACCGAAGTCAGCGATTGACCGCACCCGAGTTGCAAGAATCTGATCGAAACCTCTCCCAATGAACGTCTCGAATTGCGACACGGTCTCGGTTCCTGCGGCACCCGACAACGTCCACAGCGTGAGCACATTGGCCGAATGCGCGCGACGATCAACGTTCGTCAGAGTTCTTGGTCCACGAATATCAACCTCTCCCATCGCAATCGCGGCCAAACATAACGCGTCGTCCGCGAGTTCAATACGAGGATCCGCAACCATTGCCGCCAACAACGTCGTTGCCTTCGCGGCAGCAAGAACGATCGTCGGCACTAGGTAACGCTCACACAATTCACCATCGTCGACGTCGACAACGGCTTCGACTGGACGAGCCTCGGTGACGCCAAGCTCCATAACCATTCCACCCACCACCTGCACAGGGGCGGCGTAGGGGTGACGGGTGACATCTCCGAACACTGTCGCGACCAACTCAGTTGGGCCACGCCGGTCATTGCGGGCCCACACGTACAACGCGCCGTTGGTGAAATGCGCATGCCAACGCTGGGGAATGGCTTCGACCACGTGAATACCCGCGACCAACTCCGGCCGTCCTGCTTCCGAGATGATCGCGTACGCGCCTTTCGGTTCCTGAAACGGCACCAACGTGCGCAAAACCGGCTCCACATTTTTGGGAAGCAACTTTGCAACTTCAGCTTCGTGGCGTTCGATCGCCGCAAGTTCCAGCACTACAGCGACGCCATGTTTGCACAACGACACCGAACCGCCCGCGAAATCTGGGCAGTTACACGACCCGACAAACTCACCATTGCCAAGAACTGCAACATCCACCAAATACGGCTGCGACCCGTCGACTACGCCCCGAGCGCGACTCGGTCGCCGATCGACAATACGGACGTGGCGGGCCTTCCAAATATCCCAGCCGCGGCTGTAACGCGCTTGGCCTGCGAGCGTTTCAAGGCGCACTCGCGTCGCGCGCGGAGAAAAGACAGGGTCGTTTGACATCGAACCGACCACTGTATGCGGAACGACCTCAAGATCATGATTGGTCGCGCAACATTTCGTCGGCCTGCTGAGGTGTCAGCGCTCAAGAGCGCGACTATCGCCATTTCCATTCAGGAGTTCGCTTCTCGAGGTACGCCATTCGTGCCTCGGTTGAATCCTCGAATCCCATAAGCCGAGCCGTGTAATCCTGCTCGGAGCGGTACGCGTCTTTCAGGGGGAGAAACTCGGCCCGATTCATCGACTCTTTCGCGAGACGCAATGCAATCGGACTCTTCGCCGCGAGTGTCGCAGCGATGGAGCGCGCGGTATCGAGCAAGTCGGCTATCGGAACAACATGACGAATTGCTCCCAGGGACTGCAATTCTTGCGCCGAAATTACTTCTCCGGTGAAGAACAACTCGCGAGCAATATGGCGGCTCACCAACAACGATAAATGTGAACTTGCACCGAGTAAACCCACATTGATCTCAGTCAGGCCGAACGTGGCGTGATCCGCGACGACCAGCACATCGCACATGGCCGCGAGTGCGACACCTGCGCCGATCGCGGGGCCGTTGATCGCACCAATCACCGGCACGGCACAGTCGCCGATGGCCCACATGGCGTCGCGGGCCAGTACGCCGCGGTCGAGCACTCGGCGCGCCGGCCAGTTCGCCGGGTCGGCATCATCAATCGATTTGAGATCCGCGCCACCCACGAACGCTCGCGTTCCTGTGGCAGTAAGAATCGCTACTCGCACATCCCGGCGCTCCGCGAAACTTGTGAATACGTCAATGATTTCTAAATAGGTCTGAGGGGTAACCGCGTTGACCGGAGCACGATCCAACGTCACCACCGCGACTGCGTCCTGTACAACAACCGAGAGGTCTGCCATGGGGACGACGCTACTTCGGTCGCAGCATCGCGAATTCGAATGCACCCATAGAATCGCTCCATGGATGCGATCTACTCGCCGGACCACCTCGCCCACAACCCTACGGAACAAGTCGAATTCGGCCACCGCTGGCCGATGAACGAATGTCCGCAGCGAGCTGAGAACATCAAGGCAGCCTTGCTCGCTGATCAGGCCTTCACGATGCACTCCCCAATCGAATACGGCCTGGATCCAATCGTTGCCGTTCACGACGCCGCACTCGTGCGATACCTCGCGGATGCTTGGGCAGAATATATCGGTGCGCTCGCGACGACACCCGCGCCCATCACTGATGCCGTAGCCGACACATACCGACACCCGGCAATGAACGAAGGGATGCCACCATTTCGAGAACCTCAAGGGGCGATAGGTCGGCTCGGCTACTGGTGTTTTGACACCACTACGCCGCTCATGCAAGGCACCTATCAAGCTGCCCGGTCTGCAGTCGACGTGGCACTCACTGCAACCGACCGCGTGATGGACAGCACAGCAATGGCCGCATATGGATT
Organism: Actinomycetota bacterium; assembly: GCA_005773635.1. GTDB lineage: Bacteria > Actinomycetota > Acidimicrobiia > IMCC26256 > PALSA-610 > F1-120-MAGs023. The sequence continues at coordinate 119,282 of SXHN01000004.1, read as the reverse complement.
ATGTCGCCCTCCCGGGCACCACGCCCCCGTCGCGGGCTTTGGCGGGTATTGCTACTTCAACAACGCAGCGATCAGCGCACAGCACGCGCTGAATTCAGGGGCGGCGCGCGTGACGATTCTCGACGTTGACTATCACCACGGCAACGGGACCCAACAGATCTTTTGGGCACGCGGCGATGTGCAGTACGTATCGCTCCACGGAGATCCATCGCGCGCGTACCCGTACTTTTGTGGATACGAAGACGAAATCGGCGAGGGTCACGGCCGCAACTCCAATCTCAATCTGACACTTCCGCCGCGCTGCAACAACGACGAATACGCCAGTCGTCTCCGCGTTGGCATTGATGCGATCGCCGCGTTTGCACCCGAAATCGTCATCGTGTCGCTCGGGGTCGATACCTACACCAACGATCCGTTGGGCGATTTAGACCTCTCAACCGAGTCGTACAGGCAACAAGGTCTCATGGTGCGCGAGCTCGGATTACCCACCGTTGTGTTACAAGAAGGCGGCTACGACGTTGAGGCAATTGGCATCAACGTTGTCACCTGGCTCATGGCGCTCGCCGGTGTCTAGTGTGCCGTCATGCTTTCAAGCTTTGACGACTACCCCATCCACCAAACTGCGGCACCCATCGCCGCGCCCATGTCCGGCGACCGCAATGCCTACGACCGCTATTGGTTCAACGGCTATCAGGACGACGGCGAGTTTTACTTCGGAATCGGCGCGGCGAGGTACCCGAACCTCGGCATACTCGACGGCGCGTTCAGCGTCGTGCATAACGGAGAACAGCACTGCTTCTTCGGGTCGCGCCGGGCACCGAAAGAGCCTACGGATGTATCAATTGGGCCGTACCGGATTGAAGTTATTGAGCCCATGCGCCAAATTCGATTCGTCCTCGATGAGAACGAGACCGGTATCAGCGCCGACCTGTTGTTTACCGCCCGCACCGCGTGCATCGAAGAAGGTCGCCAAACCAAGTTCGTTGGCCCGCGGCTCATCATGGACGTCACGAGGTTCGCACAGTTCGGGCGATGGCAGGGAGAGATCCACTGCGACGGCAAAACAATCAACGTCAATGCCGATCGTGTGCTCGGCACCAAAGACCGCAGTTGGGGCGTGCGCCCGATCGGCGCGCCCGACCAAGGGCTCGCACCCCAAGATCCGTCAAGCATGCAAATCTTTTTCGCTTGGGCACCGCTGCATTGGGAAGACCGCTGCACGCACTTTGGCGTCTTCGAAAATGCGCGTGGCAACAAATGGCATGAAGACGGAGCCATCGTTCCTGTCTACAGCGACCTCAACGACATCCCTGGCGCCGAAGACCCTGGCACAGAAGTGCTCGCGGGCGTCGATCATCACATCACCTACGTCCCAGGCACGCGCCGCGCTGGTCACGCCCGCATCGAGTTGCACCGCGACAATGGCGAAACTGAAGAGATCGAGCTCGAACCGCTGCTGTGCTTTCGCATGAAAGGCATCGGATACATGCACCCCACATGGGGTCACGGGCTTTGGCACGGTGAGTACGCGATCGGCAGCGATTCGTGGAAGACCGCCGATCTCAACGAAATGGGTTTCGAAAACCAACATATCCAGCAGGTTGTGCGGGCCCGCAGCGGCGACAAGGTTGGCATCGGTGTGCTCGAACAAATCTGCTTCGGCCCACACACCCGCTACGGCTTCGAATCAATCCTCGACCCTGCGAAATAAGTCGCGTCCTAACGCGCGAACGGCGCATCGTCGCCGCGTGGTCACACAATCTGGCGGCTTGCGCGGCTTTCGTGGGACCTCGGCGCACATGTCCGGCACCGAAACTCGAGGTGGTCACACAATCTGGCGGCTTGCGCGGCTTTCATGGGACCGCGGCGGGGAAGGGTCGCGCCGGGTCAGCTACGGGATGAGCACAACGCGGCCTACGGCTTGGCGGCTTTCTATGAACGCGTGGGCTTCGGCCGCTTGCGAGAGCGGAAACGTGCGGTCCACCACCACGCTCAGTCGGCCAGCACCAACATCATCGACGTGACGACCGATCATCGTGCGCGCTCGGTCCGTGACAATTTCAGCACCAAGGAACACGCCGGTAATCGTTTGATTATTCATGCCAAGCACACCGATATCGAACGGCTGCGGGTCGCGGCCCGCGCTTCCTACCGTGATACACCGACCTCGATACGCCAAACAGGCAACGCTGCCCGCCAACACTTTGCCACCGACCGAATCAACGACAAGATCGACGCCGCGCCCACCCGTTGCGGCGCGCACCTCATCGACCCATCCCGATTGTGAATAGTCGAACCCGCGATCAAGCCCGTATTCCATTGCGGTATCTAGACGACCAAGGTTGGAGGCGGTGGCAAAGACCGTCGCCCCACAACGTTTCGCAAGTTGAATCGCAGCGAGTCCGACGCCACCGGCGCCGGCCTGAATCAACACCGTGTGTTCGGGTTCGAGATGACCGAACTCGAAGAGACAATCGTCGGCAGTTCCGAACGGGACCGGAACACAGGCAGCAGCCACAACGTCGGCACCCACCGCGATCGGCCACGTGATGATCGCGGGCACCGAGACCAGCTCCGCGTGTGACCCCCACATCATGGTCGCAACGACACGTTGGCCAACGACACGGTCGTGCACGCCCTCGCCAACTTCGACAATCGTCCCGGCGCACTGATACCCAACAATGTGAGGGACCGTCGGCATGTCTCCCCCGAGACGGTTCAGCGTGTCGCCGCCTTCAATGCTGACGGCTTCGACCTTGACGAGTACATCGCCGGGGCCGCAAACCGGATCGGCGACGTCTTCATACTTCAATACATTCGGGCTGCCAGTTTGGTAATAGACCGCTGCTTTCATGACCAGCATCGTAACGGCCACGCTCGCGACCCCGCTGGTTGCTACGCGCTGGCCAGTGCCTCAAAGCTGTCGATATGCCCGATGATGACGGCAAGGCTCGAAGCCCAAAACGACGAATCGGTGACGTCTATCCCGAAACGGGCACCCAGCGAGATCGCGTCGGCCATTCCGGCCATCGAGAGCAGATCGTCGTAGCCCGCTCGAAAGGTCTCCGGGTGTTCAACGAATCGGGCGTACAAGCCAATGCCGAAGAGAAGCCCGAACGTGTAGGGCCAGTTATAAAACGGCGTGAAGTAATGCGCTTTCACCGCCCACATGTACGGATGCCGGTACCGAGCATCGACACCTTCTCCGTACGCGGCATCTTGGGCCGCCGACATCATCGCACACAGCTCGCCAACTGAAAGTGAAGTCTTTCGGCGCCGTTCACACAACTCCATTTCAAACAGGAAACGGCTATGAATGTCGACGACGACCTGGGCCGCTCCGACAAGATACGTGTCGAGCAAGGCGATGCGCTGCTGTTCATTGGCAGCGCTCTGTATCGAATGTTGAAACAGCAGCGTCTCGCAAAAAATCGACGCGGTTTCGGCCAGCGCCATCGGCATTCGTCGCTGTATCGAAGTGCGCGGCGCCATCGTGACGTTGTGATACGCGTGACCGAGCTCATGGGCCAGCGTTGAGACCGATTCATGACTGCCATCGAAGTTCATCAGCACTCGGCTTACGTCGTCGCCGAAGGACGCGCAGTATGCGCCGCCGCGTTTGCCATCGCGCATCTCGGCGTCGACCCAATGCTCATCAAAGGCTCGCGTCGCGAGATTGGCAAGGTGCGATGAATAACCGCCGAATGCAGAATTCACAAGATCAACCGCATGTTGCCACTCAACGGTTTCCGATTCTCCGATGGGGGCAAACAAATCCCACCAAGGCAACCCGGCATCATGGCCTAGCAGGCGAGCTTTGCTACGAAAATATCGGCGAAATGCGGGAAGCGAATCGACGACAGCAGAATTCATCGCGTCGAGTGTCGCCCGATCAACATTGTTGCCTTTGAGCGCGGGCTCTAAATCATCTGTGTAACCGCGCCGCCGATTGATTACGCCGATTTCACCCTTGGCTCCGTTGATCGCGGCGGCGAGTGGAATGGAAGCGGATTCCCAAGCCGCCAGTTCGGCCTCGTATGCGGCACGACGCGCTTGCGGATCGTGATCGGTTGCACGACCGCGCGCCATGGTGACCGGAATCCGTTCAATCGAACCGTCAGCATTGACCACATCGGCCATGAGCTGCGATGAAATATCACCATGGAGCCGTTGCCACGCCAGCGCCCCACTCGGCCCGAGCTGTGCAGCAAGGTCCTCTTCGGCTTCGCTCATCTGGAATTCGGCATATTCGCACGCCCGTCGAAGCGCGAACTCATGTGCGCCCGCCTCCGAACTTCCTGCGCTTAACCCATCTACACCAAGGGCAGCGACCCACGCCTCTAGCCGTTTCCACAATGGCCCAAGGCCCGCGAGCCGAGTTTGCATTTCAACAGTCAACGACGACGCCATGTCGTCACGGCTATCGGTCGTGACGAGCCCATAGAGGAAAGCGCTCGCGGGCCGAAGCTCGGTGTGCAGCGCATTGGTTTCACGCAGGATCTGGTCCACCACGGCAAAATCATCGCTCGTCGCAGGCCGAGCTTCGATGGCCCGCACGTTGTGTTCGTCGTACAGCACTACGAGGCGGTCGAGTCGCGAGTACACCGACTCTAACGAAGCATGTAACCCACGATCGCTCGACGAACCAAAGTAGGCGGAGAGGTCCCAACGTGGGACCGATGAGGTTGAGGTCATCCTCAGACGGTATCTCGGCTACTGCGAAAATCCAGTCGATGTCGGCACTTCAACGTCAATATCAACAAATTCCACCGAGCCTCCAAAGCGAGGCTTCGCGTATGCGACCGTCGTGGCCACAATCTGCAAGGTTAATTTTGAACCGGCCTTAGCGGAAAACGCGACCGTTTCGAGCGCGACCGAGAATTCATGTTCCGTGCCGTCGAGCAACACCTCTATCGGAGTGATCTGATTGCCCAGTACAAGGCCAGTTGCGCTGTCGACCAGCTGCGCGAACACTCTGGTTGGCTTCGCGCCGGCAGGCGACGACCCGCGATACCGGGCCGTGAGTTTCGGTGCGCCTGCCACCACCGCGGCGGTTGCAAACGCAATATCAACATCGATCGAGTTCGACGCTTTCGCAGGGGTGAAACCGCCGGCCAATGCGCCGATAACTCCCGCTGCTGTTGCGGGATCGATAGGGCCGGCTCCGCCAGACTCGATCAGCTTGAGCGTGCCGCGACCCGAAGCCGTAGCCGTTGGGCCCGAAGCTCCAGGAAACTCGCGCGCGCGAATATGGGCACCGGTCTGATCAACAACATCAATGCCCACCGCAACTTCAACCGACTTGTCGCCTTTGACGAAGCGGTTCAACCAGTCGATTGCGACGGTCGAGTTGCGAGCGGGGTCGCCGTCGGGGGTGAGGCACACGCCGTGCCCGCCGCAGTACCACAACATCGCCACCGGCACACCCTGAGCCCGCAACGCGTTGTAGTTCGCGACGCCCTCATCCAAAGTAAATAACGTGTCAACCGTGCCCTGCACAATCAAGGTTGGAGCTGTGATCTTGTCAACGAGATCCCCCGGCCCCCGAGCCCGAAACCAATCCTGATTTTCCTTCGACAACACGCCATCGGCGGCTGTTTCATCATGGCTTGCAACGATGTGTGGATCGAGGTTTGCGGTATTACCGAAATTGTAAAGCGCATCGCCCCAGCCGCTTTTGTAGGTCTGATTCTTGTACAAACTGGTTTCCAGCGACTTCCACGCAATTGCTGGAACAATGGCGTCCACCCGGCAATCGATCGCGGCGGTTATGAATTGAATTCCACCGCCGTACGACGCGCCGACCATGCCGAACGAAGGGTCGCCCTCGGCATCAAGCTTCACTTCGGGTTGCGCCGATGCCCAATCGATAATGCGCTGCACATCTCGGCCTTCAAACTCTGCTGAGTTGATGTTGACTTTGCCGCCTGATTCACCGAACCCGCGCGGATCCCAAGTGAGCACGTTGTACCCCGAGTCACGCAAATTCTTGATATTCACATCACCGAACAGACCAGACCCTTGCGAGGTCGCGTCAGTATCGCCGGGGAGCGACCATCCTGGCCCCTTCAGCACGGTCGGAGAGGGCTTGCCCACAGCACGAGGAAACCAATGCATGCGAATGGTCGCGCCATCAAATGACACAAGATCAAAATCTGAGGTTGAGCCTTCAACTGGTGCGGCCTCTGCTGGCTTGAAGCTCGCTGGCGAACACGCCGGACGCTCGTATGCGGTGAACGCAGTGGTAGTTGTGGCGCGCACGACGTCGTCAGTCACTGGCGGCGAGGACTCCGTGGAGCTCGAACACGCCGTCAGGGCCAACGCAGTGGCGACTACACCAATTGCCAAACGACAGGTTGTGTACCTCATGAAAGCAAATAGTCCTGTTCGTTGGGCGTACGCGTTTGCTTCCAGTAATCGTGCAAGGTGTACGGCCAGTTTTGAGCAACCCGGCCAAATTCGTTTTTGTACCAACTATTTACATCGCTGACGCCCCACGCCATTGCGCGGTTACCGGTATCGATGTATTCGTTGTATTGGTCGTGCACGTCCACCTTGCAGTTCATCGACTGTTTGCCGCTGTCGAGCAGCATCCGAACGCTCTCGTGGATGTAATGGGCTTCACATTCCGAAAAGTAGATGATCGAACCATTGATCACGATGTTGGTATTCGGTCCGTACATCATGAAGAGATTCGGAAATCCCGGAACAGTGATTCCAAGATAGGCGCGAGCATCGCCTCCCCACTGCTCATGAAGATCAACGCCGTTCACACCACGGACATTCATTGGCGTGAGAAACTTCGATGCTTCAAAGCCGGTGCCGTAGATCAGCACATCGAAGTCATGTTGCACTCCGTCGGAAGTACGCACACCATTGGCATTGATGTTGTCGATCGCCTCAATCGTCAGCGTCACATCTTCGCGACCTAGCGCCATAGGAAAGGATCCGTTATCGAGCACTACGCGCTTCGCAATTGGCGGATACTTCGGCAGCACTTTGGCGCGCAACGCATCGTCAGGAACCACCAATGAGTAATAGCCCGTGAGCATTTCGCGTAGGAATTCGTTGAGTGCACTCACCGACTTGTCTTGGGGTTGCCACTGCGGATCAACGGTGGCCAACGGCAACAAACCGTTGTTTGTGCGGGCCATTATCCACATGCGATTCCAACGCATGTACGCAGGCACGTGCCGCAACAACCAACGAGTGCCTTCGGGTACGTCATCCTGATAGTCAAATACTGGCAACAACCACGGCGGCGTACGCTGAAACACAGTGAGATGCGAGGCTTGTTCTGCCACAATGGGAATGAACTGTGCCGCACTTGCGCCGGTACCGATGACACCGATTCGTTTACCCGCGAGTTCTACCGAGTGGTCCCAATTCGCTGAGTGAAACGACGCGCCCGCAAACTCTTCTATTCCAGCGATGTCAGGCATCTTCGGACGGTTCAATTGTCCGACGGCGCTCACAAGTGCGTTGAAAACACTGGTCGTTTCGTTCCCCGCGGCGTCACGAGAGTGAACAGTCCACCGCTGATCGCCATCACTCCAGATCGCGTCGACAACCTCAGTTTCGAAACGGATGTATTTGCGGATACCCGTTTCTTCCACCACGCTGGCGAAGTAGTCCTGCAACACAGGTTGCGTCGAATAGAACTGGGGCCAATCAACCGTCTGTGCGAACGAATAACTATAGAAGTGATTCGGGATATCGACGCGACAACCGGGATACACGTTTTCTACCCACGTACCGCCGACATCGGAATTCTTTTCGAACAGTTCGACCGCGATGCCAGCTTGGTTCAGTCGGTGCGCCATTGCGATACCGGACATACCCGCGCCGATGATGCCAACATTGAAATTACGGTCCGGCGCGATGTCGCGGGCATTCCAATCTGGGGCCCGCAGGTCATTGCCGTTGAGGGCAAGTTCCTCTTCCAACAACGGAAGGAACTCAGCGTCCACCTCGCCGCCCGAAGCAAACGCTATGAGCCGCAACAACGTCGCTCGATCCGGATCGGGCGCTGCAACTGCGCCAGAGTTGCGGAACTGAATCAACGCGTCGGCGGCAATATCACGGGCCAACGCCAGTTGATCGGGTGTATAACCCCCGTCGGGTTCAAGCATCTTGGCGGGGTCAAATCGCAAGTCGTCACGTAGCAACGACAGGTCGCCTGTGAGTTGGGCCACTGAGCACAGCAACGGAGGCGGCAGCGCACCCCCTAATGACGCTCGAATGACATCGTCGGACTCCGCGATGGTTTCAGCAGCAGGATTCAGGCGCATGGTCCTCCAGTCTCGCGCGTTGCAGCCGATTCACCGACGATCAGGCGCTTCGGGCGCCTATAACGGACGAGTATCCGCGTCTTGGATCACTTTGATGATGTCACGACCGATCGGTAGGGCGGCGCAGCCATGATCGGCCTCACAGATGAAGTCCCATTTCGGTTCCGCCGCGGCATGACATGCCGAGCACTGCAGATCGAAGCGATTCTTAACTTCATTTTTGCCACGACTGACGATCGTGGTGCCCTTCTCGTCGATATCAAGAAAGAAGAACTCCCAATCGTTACCCGCCGGGTTGAAGCCTTTTGCTCGCTTCACCATGGCCTCTTGAGGCACCAGTTGCACGATCGAACCCACCGGGTACACACCGCCATCCTTCGACCTCGCCACTTTGAGCGTCTCTTCAAGATTGCCGAGACCGTTGGAAACAAAGAAAAACCGAACCGGCGTCATCTTCTTGAGGTTCACAAACGTAGCTTCGGTCGCCACAAAATCAACCGGTGTGGCCGCCGTAGTTGCTGCGACCTGCGTGGTAGCGGTCGGTTCGAGCTTCGCCGCGGGTTTCGCACTGTCACCACAGGCGACGAACAACCCGAGAGACGCGGCAATTGTGATGGTCGCCCAACGAAACGATTGTACGCGAGAGGAAGTCATCATGAGCCAGCCTCGCGTTACTGTGCTCAAATATGCAATTCGACATACAGCCGACCGCCGCGAAATTCGAAGAATTAGGGTTCTACACACTCGCAGGCGCTCCAACCTCGCCGCGAGAACTCCTCGGCGAAGTGCGCCACGCAGAAGCCCTGGGATTGGGCACCGCGTTCATTTCCGAACGGTTCAACATCAAAGAGGCCGCTACGCTCTCGGGGGCTGCGGGCGCAGTCACCGAACAAATTCGCATTGCGACCGCTGCCACCAATCACACGTCGCGCCACCCAATCATCACTGCGAGTTACGCGACAACGATGCATCGTCTCACAAATGGACGGTTCAGCCTTGGTCTCGGCCGCGGTATCGATCCGCTCATGGGAGCTTACGGAATCCCAAAGATCAGTACCGCGTCGATGGAATCGTTCGCGAAACTCATGCGCAGGCTCTGGGCAGGCGAGGCAGTGTTCGACTACGTCGACGCACAACGCGTCTATCCGGTACTACACCTCGACGCGAGCTTCAACGAAGAAATTCCACTCACACTGGTCGCCTTTGGACCCGACACCCTCGCACTGGGCGGGCGATGCTTCGATGACGTAGTGCTGCATACGTTCTTTACCGACGAAACAACCGCCGCCGCAGTACGGATCGTCAAAGACGCAGCCGAACAAGCTGGGCGCGACCCAGCGACGGTTCGAGTTTGGTCGTGTTTTGCGGTTGTCGGCGACCACATCGACGAACAGTTACGGCTCCGCAAAACAGTTGGCCGGCTCGCCACGTATCTGCAGGGCTACGGCGATCTCTTGGTGCGAACCAATAATTGGGATACCAACGCTCTGGCCCGATTCCGGGCTGACGAGATGGTCTCGTCGTTTCCGGGGGCTATCGACGGCAAGGCAACACCCGAACAACTCACACACATTGCAACGCTGATTCCCAATGAGTGGTTGGCCCCTGCGGCAACGGGTTCGCCTCAGCAGTGCGTGACCGCGATTCGCAACCAATTCGACCTCGGTTGTGACCGCGTCATTCTTCACGGCGCGACTCCAAGCGAGCTGCAGCCGATCTTGTCGAAGTACGAAACGCGTGACACCTGAGTCGCACCACGACGTAGAGTGTCGCAAACCCCGACAAACACCACCAGACGCCCATCGGTATCGCGCCCAGCGTGGGATTACGCAGATATCCTCACACCATGTTGGCATCGATGACACCCGACCTCGATGCCCGAGAACTCCAGATCGCGGCGACCGCAGTACTCTCGTCGATCCGAAATCATGAGTCGCCGCTGCGGGCCATCGGCGATGCACTGGGCGATCTCGCGGCTCGGGTCGGAGCTGAGCACGTCGTGCTGGGCATCGACGACAAGCACCTTGGCCGTCAGGTATTCACTTCGAACCGGGCACCTCTCGATACCCATACTGCCCCGCTCTTCGGCCCGGCCAGCCTCATCACCGATCCCGCGATGACAATCGACGCTGAAGCCGCGCAACTCCTCATTGTCGCAGCCGAATTGGCGTTTGCATCGCTACACGCCAGCCCGAATTCAGCCCAACTCGACTCAGCCGAAACGCGCGTCGGCCTGCACCTGCGAAACCGTCTCGACGCCGCAACCGCCGCGGCATGCGAGCTCGGTTGGGGGTTCGCACTTGTGCTGGCCCAATGCGACTCGCCGCATGGATTCAGCGCAGCAGCCTGCGCGCCAGAACAGGATCCATGCGAAACCTACCGACTCGACGACCACGAACTTGCCTTCATTCTTCCCTCCACGCGCGCCACCGACATACCCGAAAAACTCGGTCAAATCGCTCATCGCTTCGGCTTACCGACTATGACGTTCGGCGTTGCCATGTGCCCCGCCGATGGAAATGACGCGCACACAGTGTTAGCCGCGGCTGCGACGCGCCTCAAAGAAACCTTAGAAACACGGATGTTTTCAACGGAAAATCCCGGCATGCAGCCCACAATTACTGTACCGTCGGCACCGTGAAGCAGCGCCTGCAAGCCTGGCTGCGCGATGAGCTTTCAAAGGTCGTGCGTAGCGAGATCTCGCAGACCAACGCGACCTTGGAACACAAAATCGAAACCGGTATCGCTGAGCTCCACCACGACATTGCTGAGCACCACAGCGGAGCAACTGCGCTTGAATCTGCCCGCAACCAAGACACCCAAGAACTTGCGCATGCGTTGACACAACTCGCGAGCGCGATCACAGCATTGCACAGCCGCCTCGATGCCGACGTCAACGAACGACAACTTCACCTGTCGTCGGTGGAGTGGTTAATGCGCGAGCTGATCATCAGCTTCCCACAGCCAACATCGCACGAGCCGTCGACGCTGCTCGGTGGCACGATTGAACAGGGCTCGCATCAGCATTTCCGAGATTCCGATGTTGTGCCCATTTCACCGAGTGGCGAGATCGATCTTCGCGAAGCAGAACGAACAGTCGGAATGCTCGTCGAGGTGCGTTCGCGATTCCATGATCGTTGGATCCGCGGTTTCGAAATCCGCGAGATCATCGACGTCGGCGATATACGCCGGTTCAGGCTCACGCGAATCTCTGATCACATGGCATTGCCGGTCTTATTCGACTCCATCGATATTCGACCATTGCCAGTGCAACCCGACGCCGAACATGCCAGCGAGGCAACCGGCGACGCCGTCGATAAAACGGTGTAGAACACCTTGATGGGTATGCAAATCGATGCGTTCGAACTTCGTCGTGTGCGAATCCCGCTTGTCACGCCCTTTCGAACCTCGTTCAGCACCGAGACGCATCGCGACGCGCTGCTAGTGCGGAGTTTCGCGCACGACGGACCGACAGGTTGGGGCGAATGCGTGGCCGACGTTCAGCCCTTGTACTCACCTGAGTATGTAGACGGAGCCGCAGACGTAATCGAGCGGTACCTCATCCCACGGATATTCGCCTCGCATGGCCCTGCCGCCGAGGACGTCGCCAAACTACTCAGCAGGGTGCAAGGTCACCCGATGGCAAAGGCTGCGTTGGAGATGACGATCCTCGACGCCGAATTGAAGTCGCAAGGCATTTCATTCGGCCAGCGTTTAGGAGCCAGTCGCGAACGCGTCGATTGCGGGGTGTCTGTGGGCATTCAAGGATCGGTCGCGCAACTCATCGACACGGTAGCGGGCTATGTCGCCGCGGGCTACAAACGAATCAAGCTGAAGATCGAGCCCGGCTCCGATGTGCAATTCGTACGCGGCGTACGCGAGCACTTCGGGCCCGACCTCCTACTGTCGACCGATGCCAACGCAGCGTATTCACTCGACAATCCCGCGCACATCGCAGCGATGCAGGCTCTCGATCCATTTGCATTACTCATGCTCGAACAGCCATTGGCACCGGCCGATATCCCAGGCCACGCGGCACTCGCTCAGCTCATTGCGTCACCAATCTGTCTTGATGAGTCAATCGTTTCCGCGAAGAGTGCGCGGTACGCGATCGAAATCGGCGCCTGCAAGATCATCAATATCAAACCTGGCCGCGTCGGCGGATATCTCGAAGCGGTCAAGGTGCACAATGTGTGTGCGGAGCGGGGAATCCCGGTTTGGTGCGGAGGCATGCTTGAAACCGGGATCGGACGCGCCGCGAACATTGCCCTCGCCGCCCTGCCCAACTTCACATTGCCGGGTGACACATCGGAATCGAAGCGCTACTTCGCCCAAGACATCACGGAACCGTTCGTACTCGAACACGGTCAGCTCCGCGTGCCGACCGGGCCAGGCATCGGCGTCGAACCGTTGGCATCATCGCTCAAAGAGTTCACGACGAGCGTCAAGCTGATCTCGCGCTGACCCAACTGAGGCCTGCGGCGGCGCCACAACTACAACAGCGGGAGTGTTTAGTTCCCTTGGTGCACGAAGTATTGCGCGCTCATCGCAGCCGCGAGTGAGAACAGGGCAACAACAGTGATCATGCCCTCTCAATCGGCAGCCACTCCTAAGTTCTTGAGGTTCCTACGGGCAATAGCACGGCCGCGACATCGGTCGATGTGTTTACCAAAACGATGAATCGGTGCTGAGCCCTCGACTGGGGTGGGCACCGGTGATCACCGGTTGGCAGTTGCCATAGCCGCTTCCTCCACCGACTGGATCTTCGACCAACACGAAGGTGTCACGAATTTGGTGGAGGTCTTGAAACACCTCGGCAGCAGTGCAATCCGCAATCCGCTCCCCTTCGGTGTGCAATACGCCCCGCCATTCACCGTGATGATGCCCCTTCCACCCGAAATACAACCCCGCGCCAAGATGAAACCCGGTGTCGGTCGGCACCCGAAACGTGACTGGTCGTTCGCTGCCGTCGACCATCCGTGCGTGCACGGTTCCACCCTGCAAACGCCGAGTGACCGGATGAAAATCTAAGTCGAGCTGCAGGTCGAGAAACGGCTCTACGCTGCCGTCGGCATGTTCCACTCCGCCAGTGACTGTCTTGTGCAACACGCTCCCAAAACCCTCAACGATGATCGCGTGCATAAACATTGCGTAGCGACTGCCGTCGGAGCGTTCGAACAGCATCGGGCACCAGATCATCGAGAAACTCACGCCGTCAATATCTACAGGATTGAGCGCAGGTTCAAGATCAGTCGGGGTTTGCCCCACGTCGTAGCGCACGCCCCAGCTGTGATCCCGCGTACTCACCCAGGTGTCGTTCGACATTTCGGTACGCTTGCCGTCGATCTCAATCCACCCCGACGCCACGCCCGTCTGGTGGTAACGAACAAGTTCCGCACTAATGCGACGGCCGTCTTGCGTACGCTGCAATGTACGTTCTTCGGTTTGGCAAGGCACCACAGAATCAAAAGTCCAGTCGAACGCAATGGGTTGCACATCGTTGGGCTCAAGACGGAACCGAACCCTGCGCAGCGGTTCGAGTACTTCGTAGTGAATTGGGCCAATCACAGTGGTGTTCAGATCGGGTGCGAGCTGGCGGCTCGCGCGAACGGTGATTTGTTCGAGACCTCGCGACACGCCCGCGTACGCATCCATCACGTTTCGATTGTTGTATTTGCCTAAGCCAAAGCCAAGCTGCAACGACCCGTCGCGAGCTGCCGCCATTGCGCACACCTTTTCTGTCCACGCGAGGTCAGAACTCCCCACGGTGGCAAACGTTTCTGTGACTTGATGGCAGAACATTTCGTCGGCTGCGGTGACGGGGCCAACGGGGTTATTCATGCGTTGTCCTTTGCCGTAGGTATGAAATACGGATTCCAAGGCGAATCTCGTTCGGCCAATACTGCGGTGACGCTCGGCTCTCCGCGTGCCCCTGCGGCGAGCGCTGCTGACGTAGCAGCTCGATTGTGCGCGTATATCAACTCGGCGTCGGTCGCGGCCGGGTCAACCCAGACCGCAACGATCAAGCAATGATCGCCAACGGTGGACGCGTCGATGGCACCGGCGGCTATCGCGTCGGCTACACCTGCTGCGACCCCGGCCTGTGCCGCACCCCAAGTGAGCGTGCCGTGTAAGTCATTTACAACGGCCGCTTTGTTCACAAACAACGTCATTGGCTGCACTGGCAAATTCGGACGTAACACGCATACGAACGGAACATGGCCTGCTCGAGGGGTGGCGAGTGCTGTCGCCCATGCAGCTTCAACCGGGCCACCTCGCACCCCAAACACCGTATTGACGTGGGCGACGTGCGGTACCTCGCCCACGAAGCCTTCACCGATCTGCGCCGCTTTGACAACACTCATAGCCGCGAAGCTACTTTCTCACGCATGCGCGACTACCAGTCTTCATTGAGTTCATGGGACGACTACCCCGTTCACCAAAACGCCGACACGATTCGCAACGTTGGCAGCAGCGACCGCAACTTTTACGATCGTTACTACTTCAACATGCACGGCAGTAGCGATGAGCTCTTCATGGTGATGGGTCTTGGGCAATACCCCAACCTCGCGACATCAGATTGTTTCGCTTGCGTGCGCCGCGGCGACTCGCAATACGTCGTACGAGCGTCGCGCGAACTCGGCGATCGCATGGATACCAGCGTTGGACCCTTTCGCGTCGAAGTCATCGAACCGTTGAAAAAGGTGAGGTTCGTCTGTGATCCATCGTCGCACGCGGCAACCGATGCCGATAGTGGCGAACTCCAAATCGCGTGCGATCTCCAATGGGAAGGGTCGATTCCGGCATTCGAAGAACCACGGCAGTACGTGCGACGCCACGGGCGGGTGCTGTTTGACACCATGCGATTCGCGCAAACTGGTTGCTGGACGGGATGGCTCGAAGTCGCTGGCGAACGATCCGACATCACACCCGACCGCTGGTGGGGAACTCGTGACCGGTCGTGGGGTGTTCGCCCACACGGCGAGAAGGAGCCGGAGGGAATCCACGAACACACCGGGTCGATGCAAGGCATGTGGAACTACGACCCCATGCAGTTCGACGACCACTCCATTCTCTACATGCTTAATGAGGAAGCCGACGGTCGCCGTGTACTGGAAGAATCAATGCGGATCTGGAGCGATCCTGAACGCGAGCCAGAGTGGCTCGGGCGCCCGGAATACGAGCACACGCTTACACCCGGCACCCGTATGGTCACGGCGTCCACAATTCACTTCCCGGATGCTCCCGAAGGTGCGTTTTCTGTGAAGGTAGAACCGTTATTGCCTGCGTACATCGCGATTGGCACCGGCTACGGCGTCGAGGCCGACTGGCGGCACGGCATGTACCAAGGACCACTCGTGGTGCAGGGTCGCGAATTCAAGATCGCCGACATTGAGGCGCTCGGCCAATTCACGATCGTGGACCAAGTCGCCCGCTTTACCCAGACCAACGGTACGGTCGGCTACGGCCTCCACGAACACGCCTTCATCAAATCGTTCCCCAAATACGGAATGAACACCGACTACCAAGGCGCGAGCTAGCTGTCTGGCAAGAATCACTCCGAGGGCAACTAGTGCCCGAGGTCAATTTCCATCTTGGTTTCGCGTCCGTTGGCTTCTTGAAGAGGACGGCTGTTCGGCTCGTGTAGGTGAGTCTTCAACGATTCGATTTGTGCTTTGCTCATCGTGATCGGTTCCACCATGACGTTCCACGACACGCCTTCGCTACACGGCGGCGTTGTCAGCGAACCGTCGTAACGCAACACATCGTGGGTTTCGGGCAGTAGCGAGGACGGATCGAACGGTTCGTCGACATCCGTCTCTTGGTCAATTTCACCAACCGCAGCAAGCAGGCCGTCGAAATCTGTGAGCGCGTCTCCTTCTTCGACCATCACTCCTACGACAGCAAGCTTGTCTTGGGCGTCTTTGTGCACCAGGTGCACTTCGAGTTCGAATTGCTTGCCGTCGATGGTGTGTTCGCTTGGGAGATGGACATGGAACTGCACAAGGCTGAACTTGTGGTCCCCGGTCGTCATCGTTCCTGCGCCTTCGGCATTCACCTGCACAGTGTGTCCGTTGTCCACAACAGAAACAGCATGCGGCTCGTATTCAAACTCGGTCTCACCAGCGAATCGCTTCACACCTTCGGTCTTCAGCGCGATAGGTGATTGTTTGGTGCCTTCCTGGCAAGCGATGTATTGGTCGCTGAGCGCGCCCCAATCTTTGGCTTCGGCGTAGGTCCAGTGCGGAGCCTTTCCAGCCTTGGGGGGCGTCTCGTGCTCGGCAGTACTGGTCTTCGTAGGCTTTTCGGCAGCGTCGTGTTTGCTTGGCCCCGCGCCGTGCGTACCTGATTTCAGCTCAGTCACATCGGCGCGCAGCTGCGCGAGTTGTGCGGCTACTGGCGCTTCGACCTTGCCATTCGACATCGTTGACGTCACCGAGAAAGTCGCCAGAGATCCAATCAGCAACCCTGCAACCAGCTTCGAATGATCGCCTCGCATCAACGTCTTGACTTTGTCGAGGCGACTCAATTCCGGGGCATTGGGCTCCTCCGCCGGTGTTTCGTCAGCAGTCGCGACCGCACCTACGGGCGGCGCCGTTCCAACTTCCGGTTCAGGAGTTTCAGAATCCACATATTCGCATCGGCAACAACAATCTCCAGTTGAGCTGGAATTTTTTCGTCGTTGCTCGATACAACAGGCTCTCTCGGGGATACTCCGAGGGCGATACGGATTCGGCGGGCACTGGTCGCAGTCTTAGAATCTGACTACCCATCAGATTTTGTCACAACTGCGCCCCGTGGAGGCAATTGCCATGTTCGATGTCAAAATTCTCGGTGCGCGGTTAGTCGACGGCACTGGTGCTCCAGAACGGCTCGCCGACGTTGGAGTTCATGGCGGACGAATCACCGCCATCGCGGACCCAGGCGCCCTCGACGGTGACGCAGTCTCAACCATCGACGGCGTCGGCCAGGTACTAGCTCCAGGATTCGTCGATCCCCACACTCACTACGACGCGCAGCTCCACTGGGATCCGTTCGCAACGCCATCCAACGTTCACGGTGTCACCACAGTGATTGGTGGTAACTGCGGCTTTTCACTGGCGCCGATCAAACCAGAAGCGGCCGACTACACCCGCAAAATGATGGCGAAAGTCGAGGGAATGCCGCTTGCCGCACTCGAACACGGCATCACCTGGGATTGGCACACCTTCGGTGAATTTCTCGACCGGTTCGAAGGCAAGATCGCGGTCAACGCGGGATTTCTTGTCGGTCACTGCGCAATTCGCCGTTACGTCATGGGAGAAGCCTCTGTTGGCGAGGAAGCGACGCCCGAACAAATCGACAGGATGGTTGCGCTCCTCAAAAGTTCAATCGAATCAGGTGGTTTAGGGTTTTCAACTACCCTTTCGCACACGCATTCCGATGGCGACGGCGCGAAAGTTCCCTCCCGTTGGGCTAGCAACGACGAAGTGCTCGCACTGTCGGGCGCTGTCAAAGACCACGAAGGCACCACCCTCGAAGCAATCGTGAGTGGCTGCCTCGACATGTTTAGCGACGAAGAAATTGAACTGCTGGCACAAATGAGCGCGGCCGGTCAGCGCCCGCTGAATTGGAACGTACTCACCGTCGACTCACGCGTCCCGCAACGCATTCCCCGCCAGCTCGAAGCTGGCGATCGCGCCAAAGAACTTGGTGGCAAAGTGATTGCGCTCACGATGCCGTCAATCGTGCCCATGAACATGAGCTTCGGGACGTACTGCGCGCTCTTCATGATCCCTGGGTGGGGCGAAGTCATGGGCCTCGACCGACCACAGCGCATCGAAAAGCTCCAAGATCCGCAAGTGCGAGCTGAGCTCAACGCCAAAGCCGACAGTCCCGACGCCGGTGTTTTCCGCCGATTGTCCGCATGGGGTGCCTACGTCATCGGCGACACCTTCAGCCCAGACAATGACGGCCTGAAAATGCGCAAAGTCAGCGACATCGCGAAAGAGCGCGATCAAACGAACTTCGATTGTTTGCTCGACATTGTGATCGCCGACGAACTGCGCACCATCTTGTGGCCCATCGCAAGTGACGGCGACGACAAGAGTTGGCAAATGCGAGCAGACCTGTGGGACGACCCACGCGCCATGCTCGGAGGATCCGACGCCGGCGCGCACCTCGACCGGATGTGCGGCGCTCCATACACCACCCGCTTTTTGGGCGATGTGCTGCGCGGCCGCAAACTGGTGTCGCTCGAACGAGCTGTGCAACTCATCACTGAAGCACCCGCGCAGCTATTCGGCCTCCGAGATCGCGGCACCATCGCCGTTGGACTGCATGCAGATCTGGTGATGTTCGACCCAGAGACCATCGCATCCGAGCCCGCAACCTTGGTTGAAGATCTTCCGGGCGACACCGCGCGCCTCACTGCAGGCTCAATCGGGATGACGCGTGTTTGGGTGAATGGCGTGGAAACGGTGCGCGACGGTATAGCGACGGGCGCAACTCCTGGCACTGTCGTACGCAGCGGCCGCGATACTTACACCGTGACAACGGTGTAAATGCTCATAGTCTCATTGCATGGATGCAATGCAACTAGTTCGAACCGCAGGCCGATCAGGATTGCTGCGCCCACTCAGACCCGACCGCTACATCAATGCGGCTCGAGCGCTGCGACAACACGGCACAACGCTCGCAGGCGCTTGCGTTAGCGCCGCCGCGCTGTACGGACGCGACACCGCGATCATCGACAACAATGGTTCCACCACCTATGCCCGCCTCCACGAACGCACCAACGCTCTCGCACACGCATTAAGTAACCACGGCGTGCAGGAAGGCACCACCGTTGCCCTATTGGCTAGGAATCAGGCACCGTTCGTAGAAGCAAGCGTTGCGTTATCCAAAATTGGGGCGCACATCTTGTTACTCAACACATCCATGGCCGCGGCACAACTCCGGGACGTTTGCGATCGTGAACAACCCAGCCTCATCATCTTCAATGAGGAATTCACGGAGCTCGTCTCCGAACTCAACGAATCAATCCAATGTGTCAACACATTTACAACGAGTAACTGGGCATCGTCACACACCAGCGCTCCGCTACCCGCACCAAAACGCGCCGGCCGCACAATCATTTTGACTTCCGGCACTACAGGCATTCCCAAAGGCGCTAACCGCGGCGCACCGCGAGCATCGACCGCCACATTTGGAATGCTCGAAGCGATTCCGTATCACCGCGGCGAACCCATGCTGATCGCTGCGCCCCTGTTTCATGCTTGGGGGTTCGCACATCTCGCTATCGCGTTCGCACTTGGGTGCCCGATCGTGTTGCAACCAAACTTTGATCCGCGCGACACCATCACCGCGATCGCAACCCATCGAGTGGGAATCCTCGTCGCGGTGCCGATCATGCTCCGACGAATGCTGGACACTGCCGGTAGCCCCACTACCAACAATCTCAACACCAATAGTTTGCGGCTCGTGCCGCTCTCCGGATCCGCGATACCTGCGGGCCTCGCCGAAGCTTTTATGGATCAGTTTGGAGAGGTCGTCTACAACTTGTACGGATCTACCGAGGTCGGTTCCGCAACTGTGGCCACACCCAATGACCTGCGCGCGGCTCCCGGCACCGCAGGGTGCCCGCCCCAGGGCGTCGAACTGCGTATCTACGATGACCACGACGCATTGCTTGAACCCGGTGGAACCGGACGCATCTTTGTTCGCAGCGCGCTCTTATTCGACGGGTACACCAACGGAGATACCAAGGCAGTTATTGACGGTTTTATGAGCACAGGCGACGTCGGTCATCTCGACGCGCAAGGCCGACTCTTTGTCGACGGCCGCGACGATGACATGATCATCAGTGGCGGCGAAAACGTGTACCCCCGTGAAGTCGAAGATTTGCTGGCGAAGCACCCTGAGATAACCGAAGCCGCAGTCGTTGGTGTCGACGACCTCGACTTCGGTCAGCGACTCTGCGCCTACGTTGTGCGCACTGGCGATTCACAGCTCAGCGACCAAGATGTTCGCGCCTACGTTCGTGATCATCTCGCTCGCTACAAGGTGCCGCGCGACGTCGTGTTTCTCGACGCACTGCCACGCAACCCAACGGGCAAGGTGTTGAAACGAGCCCTGCTGTGAACCAGTATCTCGCGGTCGACATCGGCGGCACCAAAATGGCTGCAGGTGTTGTCGATGATGAGGGCGACATCGCATCCTCGCGCACAATACCGACTCCGAAAACGCTCGACCCAGAAGCCGTATGGCACGCACTGCGTTCCATCATCGATGAACTCGACATCTCAAAGATTTCGGCGGTGGGCGTGGGATGCGGAGGGCCGATGGCTGCAGCGGGAGCGACCGTGTCGCCGCTCAACATCCCGGCTTGGCGCGAGTATCCGCTGAAGGCCGTGCTCGCGGCCCATTGCGGTGCCGCAACGTACCTTGACAACGACGCCAAGGCACTAGCGCTCGGTGAAGGCTGGACCGGCGCAGCGCGCGGCGAGACAAATTACATCGCAATGGTCGTGAGCACTGGCGTGGGGGGAGGGATTGTGCTCGACGGCCGTTTACTCGACGGCGCGACGGGCAACGCAGGCCACATCGGCCATATCGTCGTAGAACCAGGCGGACGATTGTGCAAGTGCGGGGCGCGAGGGTGCGTCGAAGCAGAAGCGAGCGGTACCGCTATCGCGGCGATCACCGCCGCGCATCCCAAGGATGCGCCATTGCCAATCATCGAACGCACCGGCATGATGGTTGGTCGGGCAATTGCTGCAGCCGCCAACTTGCTCGACCTACACCTTGCCGTCGTGGCCGGATCAGTAGCGCTCGGATACGGCGAGCCGTTCTTCGCCGCGGCTCAGCGCACCATGGACGAGCTCTGCACAATTGAGTTCTCACGCAACACGGTGATTCGTCCCGCCGGGTTGGGAAGCAGAGGCCCGCTCATTGGCGCCGCACAGGTGGCCCGACGTCAGTGCGCTGAGACCTGAGCGCTTGCCTCCGCACGACATTGGATCACTACGGCAACAAGCCCTGACTTTGTAGTGCAATTTCGAGTTCGTCGCGCCGATTGATGCCGAGCTTCACATATACACGGCTGAGATGGTTGTCGACGGTGCGCGGCGAAACGAAGAGGTCTGTCGCTATGCGTCGCGAACGTTGTCCCCTCGCGGCTCTGCGCGCGATGTCGAGCTCGCGCGGCGTGAGCAAAGTCGGCGATGCGGTTCTTTTCGATTCGGCGAGAACTGGTTCACCGTTTGGGAGAGTAGTTATGCCAGAGACCGCCGCGAGACGCTGGAGATGTTCGAGTAGAGCGGACGCCGCTGCACCGGTGCGTCGCGTCGCGTGCACAGCCTGTTGATAACAAACCATCGCATCGAGAGCAAATCCGAGCCTTTCGAAACGGCCGGCGATTTCGCCAAGTGCTGATGCATCCGCGTTCCAATGGGTTGCGGCCTGCCGTTCAAGTTCAGCGAGTTCCCCTTCGAGTGGGAAGCTGAGCACGCTGTACGCGTCTGGTTGAGGTCGCCCCATCCGAGTGCAATTGTGGATGAATCGCTGCGCGATCGTGTTGCGATCGTTTCGAGACGCGAACTCTGCTGCGCATAAATGGAGCTCGACGGCGAGATCGAATTCTCCCCGCGCCGCGCTCTGCCAGGCTCGAGCGGTCAACACGTGCTCATGCTCTTTGTCGCGCCATCGGTTCGTCGTAAGCTCAGTGACTAGCGCATCGAGTTCAACGGGTTCACCTGACACCATCAGGCACATCGCAAGGGTGCTGGCTACTTGCAGACTCCATTGATCGCGACCGATCGAATCACACAGCGCAAGTGCTTCACGGGCGAGCACCGCTGCCGATTGCACCAAGCCTCGGGCCACTTCCACGTGCGCGAGCCCGCATCGACTATCAATCGTCGCAACCTTGTGGCCCGCCTGAACGGCTTCGGCGTGAACGGTCTGAAAGTCGGCGTACGCGGCTTCGAGGTCGCCGAGTTCAAGGTGCGTCTCCGCGCGGACAAGCAGGGCTTCTCCGGGGAGAGTACCCATGCTTGTGGAGATCGCATCGTCGAACGACAGTGCGACCTTCGAGTGATGCATCGCCTCGGACAACGATCCCGAGATACGAGCGGAATAACCCATGGCGATACTCGCCCGCAGCTGCGTCCATGGATTATCGGTTCGTTCCATCGCTCGGTTGCCCCACTCGACGGTCATCAGCCGGTTTCCTTGAAGCTGAGCGATCGAAGTCAGGGCTCCTTCAATTCCACCGAGCGCAAGAGGATCGCCGTATCGCGAATATTCATTCTCAAGCAGCGCTATCGCAACCGGTACGGCATCATCGATTGCCAACGCCCAAGCGGTCGACACGATTGCCAACATGCGTTCAATGTCGTTGGTCGCGAGCGAAAGCAATGCATCGACGATCTCTAGGTTCGCGTCAACGTCGCCGTAACGGGCGAGATTGTGGGCAAGGATCGTGCCAACTTGCAAAGTAGGCTCGTTCGAATACCACCACCTGGCTAGCTCCAACGTGACCGCAATGTTCCCGCGCGAGCGTGCAGTAGTAACGGCTTCGCCAACTACATCACCATCAAACGGGAGCCCAGAGGCGGCGAGCCATTGTGCGCGTTGCACGACGTCGATACGGTTGTCTGCTGATTCGTACAGGCGTGCAAAGCATCGCGAACGTTGCGTTGGGCTCACTCCGCTAGCTACTACTGATCCATACAGAGGATGCGCGACTGTGTAGGCAGTGGCCAAATCTGTGGTGACGATCCACGCGGCGTCTTCGAGGTCCAACAACGCGGCCGTTCCAAGCGACCGCTGCGCGAGCGAGCACTGAAGTGGCCCTGCGACCGAGATCGCGGCAATAGCGTCGAGCGCGCTCGGGCTCAGGCGACCGAGACGAGCAGATACCAATTCGCTGAGGCGACTCGGAACCGATGCTGGCTCATGGCTGTCGCGGGGCGGCAAATCGATCCAACGCAATCCGCCTTCTTGGCGGACTGCGGACGTCGACATCGCATGGCGCAGCAGTTCGGTGATGAACATCGGATTGCCTTGTGTGCGTTCAAAGATGGCGTCGATAGATGTCGGCGCTACCTCACCACCCAGACCCGCGACCACCAGCGCCCCAGTTTCTTCGCGAGTAAATGGCATGAGGTCG
Source organism: Actinomycetota bacterium (assembly GCA_005773635.1). GTDB lineage: Bacteria > Actinomycetota > Acidimicrobiia > IMCC26256 > PALSA-610 > F1-120-MAGs023. The sequence goes on along the minus strand of SXHN01000004.1, from coordinate 95,837 downwards.
ATGCGCACTGCATCACCATCTCGCCACAACTGCACTAGTGCGTCGTGCAAAGGTAACGGTGCACGGTACGTAATAATGGCGCTACACCATCGCTGGGCGACAAGTTGCGCCACGGTCAGTGCGCTCGCGTCATCAAGCCATTGCGCGTCGTCTACGAGCAAGAACGCTCCAGATTCGTTGAGCGCACTCGCGGCTCGGTGGAGGGATTCGACCGCACTTTCTGGCAATTCGGGACGATCGCAGAGCAGCGGGGCGATCGCGGCGTAGGACTCATCATGGGTGCGTTCGGTCCCACGAAGGCGCAAGATATTGTCGGTGCGCTCCAGCGTTTTCGCTATCTCATTGGCGAGACGGGTTTTGCCGGTACCAATCTCGCCCGCGATGACAACCGACTGGGCGACCGACTGCTCAAGCGCTGCGATCGCGGCGCCGAGCGCCTCATGCCTGCCGAGCAACGGTAAGAGGTCGCGCCCGATCGCGCTGGGCGGAACCATGACGACACACTACGCGCCTGCGCTAGGCCTTATAGGTAAAGACTCCACCGTCGATGACTACCGCTCCGTCTTGATTCACCGTCTGATACTGAGCCTCGCCGGGGGCGTTGATCCACATCTTGACGGTGAGCGTGTCGCCTGGCATCACCGGCTTACTAAAGCGGTTGTCCATGCTCTTGAACTTTGCAACGTCACTTCCGCACAGCGTGTGCAGCAACGCGCGGCCGGTAAAGCCGTATGTGCAAAGGCCGTGAAGGATCGGGCGATCAAATCCCGCGAATTTTGCAAGCTCAGGGTCGGAGTGCAGCGGGTTTCGGTCACCAGACAATCGATACAGCAATGCTTGGTCGGGCCGGACCGCATAACTCACTTCGTGATCGGCGGCACGCTCGGGAACCTTGGGTGGGTCAGCGATCTCATCGCCCTTGGTACCGCATCCACCCTCGCCACGAATAAACGCTGCAAATCGAGTCGTAAAGGCCGGCGTGCCATCGAGGTAGGTCGAAACGTTTTCGAGTCGCACCACTGCTGCTTTGCCTTTGTCGTATATCCCAACAAGCCGTTGCACTGTGGTGACTTCGCCGTCGGCGGGAATCGGGCCGTGCACGGTGACGCCTTGTTCGCCATGCAGCAACATCCGAAAATCGAAGTCACCCCACTTCGGTGCGCCCGCGCCGCCACCCATCGCGACGACGACCGGGAGTGTCGGCAGCACTCGCTGCGACGTGTTCTGGCTGTTCTCGGTCGTGAACTCCAGTTCGAATCCCGTCGGATCGGCTTGGCCCGCGCCAACACCCAGCGCGTACAGCAGCGCGTCTTTCGACGTCCACGAGTTGCTGCCCGGCTCTGAGACTCCGCCAACCGCATCAAGGTTCATTGACATATCGACACTCCGTTACAAAAGTAGCTATGAATATTGACTTACTCGAACATTCCCGCAGCTTTGCGGGCTTTCTCCACGAGCCCGGGCACGATCGCTCCAAGCGTGTTGGGATCCCAGCGTTCGCCATCGTTTTCTGCGGTTGGGCCACGATGCCAGCCTTCAGCAACACCAATGCGATCGCCCGCGACCAGAAACACCTGACCGGTAACGTCTTTGGACTCAGGCGACCCGAGCCAGCAGACCAATGGCGAAATGTTGGCCGGGTCAAGCGCATCGAATTTCGATACGTCGGGAGCGCCGGGCGTGCCGCCCATAAGGTTTTCGGTCATTCGCGTACGAGCGACCGGCGCAATCGCGTTGACGTTCACGCCGTAACGACCTAGCTCCATCGCAGCGATGACGCTGAACGAAGCGATGCCGGCCTTTGCCGCGCCGTAGTTGGTCTGACCAACGTTGCCGAAAATGCCGCTGGGGCTTGTGGTGTTGATCACTCGAGCATCGGGCTGGTTGCCGGCCTTGCTCTGGTTGCGCCAGTACTCCACTGCATGCCGAGTGGGTGAAAACGTGCCTTTGAGGTGCACTGCAATCACCGAATCCCATTCGGATTCGCTCATGTTGGTGAGCATGCGGTCACGCAGGATTCCCGCGTTGTTGACCACCACGTCGAGTCGACCAAAGTGGTCGATCGCTTGCTGCACCATGCGACCTGCGCCCGCGAAATCGGCGACGTTTTCGCCGTTGACGATCGCGTCCACACCCATTTCGCGAATCATCGCGGCAGTTTCTTGCGCCGGATGGATATCGGCGCCTTCACCGGTGGCATCGCCTCCGAGATCGTTGACCATGACGTGAGCGCCCGACGCGGCATACGCGAGCGCGTGTTCGCGCCCAATGCCTCGACCTGCACCCGTAATGATGACAACGCGACCTTCGTTCAAACCTGCCATGACCTGCTCATTTTCTCCGTGTTCGAGGGACTGCGGGACGCTATCTCGCAACTGGCTCGCGTGTCATATGCACGAACCAGCGAACCGGATATTGAACCAAGCTGACCCCGTCGAACGTGCGACAATGCAGCTATGCCCGAACCATGTTACGACGACATAGTCGAGGCGGCCGCGGCCCTCGCTCCCGTGATCGTGCACACGCCCTGCGCCCCGTCCACGACCTTGTCTGCCATCACGGGCACCAACGTGTGGTGCAAATTCGAGAATCTGCAATACACCGCATCATTTAAAGAACGCGGCGCCCGCTGGTTTTTAGAAGGCTTGGATGCCGCACAGCGAGCGCGTGGTGTTGTTGCTGCGTCGGCGGGCAACCACGCGCAAGGCTTGGCTCATCATTCCAAGCTGCTTGGGATTGAAGCAACCATCGTGATGCCAGTCGGCACGCCATTCACGAAAATTACCCGTACCGAGCTTTCCGGCGCCAGGGTAGAGATTTCCGGCGAGTCGTTCGCCGATTCCGTGGCACAAGCGATTGCGATAGCGACCGCAACTGGAGCCACGTTCGTACCGGCGTTCGACGACGCCCGCATCATTGCCGGTCAGGGCACCGTCGCGATCGAAATGCTCGAACAAGTAATTGAGCTCGACACGTTGATCGTTCCAGTGGGCGGCGGAGGTCTCATCGCAGGTATGGCGATCGCCGCTAAGGCGCTGCGCCCCGACATCCGCATTGTCGGTGTACAAGTTGCTAGTCACGCAGCGATGGCACAGCTCACGCACCCCGATCGGCTTGTCGCGGCTGACCTCGTCGGCGGCGCAACCATCGCGGAAGGCATCGCAGTCACCGCTCCAGGGACGCTGACGGCAGACATTTGTCGGCGCCTCGTCGACGACATCATTGTGGTCGAAGAACAAGCAATCGAAGAAGCCGTTGGATTGTTCCTCGAAATCGAAAAGGTTGTGGTGGAAGGCGCTGGCGCCGCGGGACTCGCGGCATTGCTCGAAATGCCCCACGCGTTTGTTGGGCGCAATTGTGGGATCGTGGTGAGCGGCGGCAACATCGACCTGCGCGTGCTCTCGTCGGTGATCCTGCGTGCGTTGGCCAGAACGGGTCGCATTGTTCACTATCGCCTGGAAATCCCCGATCGGCCGGGCGTGTTGGCGTCGGTTGCGACCGTGGTGGGCAACACCGGTGGCAACATCATCGACGTCGAACACCACCGTGATCGGCCCGGCGTGCCGCTGCGAGAAACCGTGCTGGAGGTCTCGGTCGAAACCCGAGACCGCGAGCATGCCAACAGAATCGCAGCGATGCTCGCGGCCGAAGGATTTACCGTTACATCCGGGTAACGCGCCGAGTATCAGTTACGCGACGTTGCGGTTGCAATCTGGTTGGCGTCTGATTGCCAAAAAACATTCGTCGCGTCGTCGACTCCGTTGCATCGAACGCACTCCCAGCAAACAGTGAGAAGATAGGGCGAAAAGGCCAACCCGAGCATGTGTCGTTTGGCGTTTCATGAATCGCTCCTCACAGCGAATTTCTCACGCGGTCGGAGACCCCCGCGGACCCACTACTTGCCACGTGCAGCCCGACACTAGACACTGACAGTGGTGAAGTAAAGGCAGCTCGCGAAGTGCCCCCAACACTCTTTCTGCAGAATTTCCTCGCAGAGCGAACACGGCGGGGAGCAACCGATCTAGATTTCCTCACATCGCCCCTCGACCAAAGGACACCCCCGTGCGACTGACCAAAATCACAACCCTGCTCGCCGCAGGTTTGCTCGTTACCGGCCTCGCCGCCTGCGGCAGCGACAAAAAAGAAGACGCCGGTGGAGTAACGACGACTGTTGATGGCACGGACTGCAAGCCGCTCGGCGGTTTCGCTCCGATTACAGCGGGCACCCTGACTGTCGTCACGAGTTTGCCGGGCCCGGGTTTTTGGGAAGGCTCCGATGACGACCCAAGCGCAGTGACATCTGGATTCGAATACGACATCGCCCAGGAAATGAAGGCGAAGTTCTGTCTCGACAAGCTCGAAGTTCGCAATGAGAGCTTCGACGCGATCACCGCGGGCTCAGTGACTGACTACGATCTCGCACTTTCGCAGATTTCGATCACCGATGAACGCGCCAAAGTCGTTTCATTTTCGAAGCCGTATTTCGAATCGAACCAAGGCATCTTGGTCAAAAAGGGCAAGAAAATCAGCACTATCGAAGATGTCAAGAACGCCAAGTGGGGCGTGCAGACAGGCACGACCGCAATAGATCTGCTGGACAAAATTGAGCTTGCGAACGAAACCAGTGTGTATCAAACATTGCCAGACGCGTACACGGCACTCGATGCCGATCAAGTCGACGCAATTCTGATCGATACTGCAATCAATCTCGGACAAGCCGCCCGTTCCGACGGCAAATTTGAGGTGGTTGGTCAATTCGAACAAGAAACTGGCCCCGACCAATACGGCGCGATTCTCCCGAAGGACTCCAAAAACGTCGCAGCAATCGACGCGGCGTTCGACGATCTCAAAACATCTGGGAAGTTGGCCGAGATTGGCACGAAAAACCTCTCTACCGATCCCGGAAATATCCCGATCATCAAGATCTGATCACTAGCCAGTGAACGGGAACGCTGGCGTGGTGCCGTCTTCAACGAGGACGGCACCACACTTCAGCTCGAATCGCGTCAAATCAATCATTGGCGTATTCGCCGCACTTGGCATTGAATCGTTATTGATCTACGCGCTGCACCAGTACTGGTCAACCGTCGGATTACTCGATACCGCAAGAGCCGTTGCACTTGGCTTGCTGATAGCGATCGGCCTGTTCGGAATGAGCGGTTGCTGGTACGCGAGCCGTGCGCTTATCCACGCGCAGCGAGCAGACAAGCAATGGCGTGCTGGACACCATCAAGCTGCACGAATCGACGCGGAAGAATCACGAACCCATCTTGCGTCGCTTGCTGGTATCGGTCTGGCCATCCTCATCGTCGTTTTTCTGCTGCTGTTTACATCCGCCAACGGTGGCAAGATCCGCCAAGTCTTTCTCAATGGAGACTTTCTGAGCCGAAGCCGACCTGCGCTCTTGCGCGGTTTCTGGCTCAACATCAAGATCTTCGTCACGGCACAGGTACTGGTCACGATTTGGGCGTTGCTCGTCGCGATCGTCCGGCAACTCCCTGGTCGCGGAGCCGCACCCGTCCGGCTCCTCGCGGTCATATATTCGGATGTCTTTCGCGGCGTGCCGGCAGTCATCGTGATCTACGCCGTGGTGCTTGGATTTCCATTGGCTGGCGTGCCGCCATTCGCCGACATGCAAGATAAAGACCTCCAGCGGTTTTGGCTCGCAGTCCTTGCGCTCGTGCTTGTCTACGGCGCGTACGTCTCGGAGGTATATCGCGCCGGGATCGAGAGCATTCACTGGAGCCAAACCGCGGGCGCTCGATCGCTCGGTTTGTCGCAGTGGCAGACCTATCGCCATGTGATTGTGCCGCAGGCAGTGCGCCGGATACTGCCGCCACTACTGAACGACTTCATTGCGCTGCAAAAAGACACGGCGCTGGTTTCCTTCGCCGGCCTTGTCGACATCGTCGGGCAATCAAACCTCCTCAAAAACCGCTTTTTCAACCTCACGCCAGTGTTTGGAGCAGCACTACTTTTCTTGGCCGTCACAATCCCGTTCACACGATTCTTGGATTACCTGATTCGACGCGATCAAGCAAGGACGCAAGCAGGATGACCGAGCCGTTTATCGAGATCAAGCAAGTACACAAGTGGTTTGGGGAAAATCATGTGCTGCAGGGCATCGATCTTGAAGTGCACGAACATGAAGTCGTCTGCCTAATCGGTCCATCCGGTTGCGGCAAAAGCACGCTGTTGCGCTGCATCAACGCACTCGAACCAATCCAAGAGGGCTCGATCCGAGTTGACGGCGAACAGGCGTCCGGGCGAGGCGTCGACGTGAATTGGTTGCGCCAAGACGTCGGCATCGTTTTTCAGAGCTACAACCTCTTTCCCCACATGACTGTGTTACGCAACATCACGCTCGCGCCAATCAAAGCGCTGGGGCTTTCGAAATCCGAAGCAACTGATCGAGCGATGACACTGCTCAAACGCATCGGACTCGACAACAAGGCCAATGACTACCCAGACCGATTGTCAGGGGGTCAACAGCAACGAGTCGCCATAGCACGCGCTCTCGCGATGCGGCCGAGAGTGATGTTGCTGGACGAGATTACGAGTGCACTCGACCCGGAGCTCGTCCACGAAGTCCTCAACATGGTGCGCGAACTCGCAGCCGATGGCATGACAATGTTGCTGGCGACGCACGAGATGGGCTTTGCCAAAGAGGTCTCGAGCCGCGTCTGCTTTTTGTACCAAGGCAAGGTCGAAGAAATCGCCGAGCCGCAAGAAATCTTCAGCTCACCGAAGAGTGCACACACACAGCGATTCCTGAAAAGCATCATCGAAGCTGGGCGCCTCTAGCGACTAGTCCGGTTGATTGAGCTCGACTTGGTTGCCCGCGGGGTCATGGAGAAACACTTGCTGTCCGGCGCCTGGCGTGCGTGCTGACCGCTGGTATTCCACGCTGTGATTGTCTAAGTGGTCGCACCACGCGTCGATGTCGTCAACCTGTAGCGCGAAATGCGACATCGTGCGCTGCGGGTCGCCGAATGCCATGAGGTGAATCTGTTGCGGGCCAGCATCGAGCCACGCTCCGGGAAACCCAAAATCGGGACGGTCGGTCCGTTGTGAACAACCGATCACGTCGACGTAGAAATTGACGGCTTCGGACACATCAGCGACGCACAACGCAACATGGTGGACACCAGCAAGAATCGGCTTCATCTCCACAGTCTGCCCCAAAACCCCGCTTCTGATCCGCCCACGACGCCCAAACGGGACTTCCCACGCGCGCAAAACGGAATTTCGGCGGCAGTATCGTGCGCCGGGATGCAGATCGTCACCACCACTGAACGGCTCGTTATCCGCAAAATGACGATCGACGATGCCCCAACACTGCACCGCTATCGAAACGACGCCGAAGTCGCTCGCTATCAAGGCTGGGCAATCCCGTACGCACTGCAGGACGCTGAATCACTGGCTCGCGACATGGACCTCAACGATCCCTTCGCACTCGGAGATTGGACCCAGTTGGCTGTCGCCCGCCTCGAGGCTTCCCACGCGCTCATCGGTGACGTCGCGGTCCGGTTAGAAGCCGAGGAGCCAACGGCCGAGATTGGAGTGACGTTCGACCGCGCCCACTGGGGAGCCGGATACGCCAGCGAGGCTGTAGTCGGCGTTGTCGAACATTGCTTTGAGCGCCTCGGCCTCGCCCGCGTGGTGGCGTTCACCCATCACGCAAACGAACCCGCCCAACGAGTGCTTGAGCGCGCCGGCCTGCGCTTCGTGGCTACCGATGGCGACGAGCTGGTTTATTACCTCCGAGCTGACTAACCCTCGAGACGACCGGGCAGCGGCATCGACGCGCCGCTGCACCATGTTCTAGTTTCTGAATTCGTCACAGAAATTCGTTTTCCAAGGAGCTCTCTATGGGTGCACTCGAAGGCAAGGTCATCGCAATAACGGGATCGGGGCGCGGAATCGGCCGGGCGGTCGCTGAGTTCTGTGCGAGCGAAGGCGCCGCAGTCGTTGTCAACGATTTCGGCGTTTCCATCGATGGTCAAGAACCGTCGAGCGAAGTCGCCGATGAAGTGGTTGCCGCAATCATTGCCAATGGTGGGCGCGCGGTCGCCAACGCGTCGAGCGTCACATCCATGGAAGGTGGCGCGTCCATTATCCAAAGTGCAATCGACAATTTCGGCCGCATCGACGGTGTCGTTTCGGTGGCGGGGATCTTGCGCGAGCGGATGTTCTTCAACATGAGCGAAGCCGAGTTCGATCCGGTGGTCGAGACGCACCTCAAGGGCACATTCACCGTTTTTCGTGCTGCAGCGCCGCACTTCAAGGCGCAGGGTTCCGGTGCTTTCGTCGCCTTCACTTCCGGCGCATACGCGGGCTCGGTCGCGCAAGCGAATTACAGCGCAGCCAAAGGTGGCATCGTGTCGCTCGCCCGTTCAGTGGCGCTGGGAATGAACAAGTATGGCGTGCGCTCCAACGTGATCGCACCAGTCGCTAAGAGCCGCATGTCGGGCAACGTGCCATTCGGTATCGAGATGGGCGAGCCTGAAGACGTTGCTCCGATGGTCGGCTTCTTGCTCAGCGATCTTGCCGAGGGCATCACCGGTCAGGTGTACACCGCCAACGGCGGCAAAATCGCGGTCTGGAATCAACCAGTTGAAGTGCGAGAAATGCGTAAAGATGGCCGTTGGACCATCGAAGAAATCGCAGGTCGCATCGATGAGGTCGGCCAAGAAGAACTCGGCATGCTCAAAGTGCTGGCCGAACGCGAAGCCGCGGCAAAGCTGGCCAAAGAAACCGGCACGACACCGAATCAGTAGGCACTCGTTCGCACGTGGCAGCCGCACGCAACGACGCAGTCACAACAATTGGAAACCCCGCGTTGAGCGCGGGGTTTCTTGTTGAGCGGGGCATGCTCGGAATTTCGCTCAAACATCACGGTCGTGAACTCATTGCATTGCCGCACACCGTCGAGGCGTACGCCGACGGAAAGCTGACTGGTATCCCGTTGATGCATCCGTGGGCCAATCGCTTGCGTTCGCACCAATACACGGCGAGCGGTCAGACGATCGAAGTTCCAACAACGGTGCCAACTGACAACAACGGTCTCCCGATGCACGGCATGATGCACGGCAAGCCTTTCACGACCGTTTCAAGGTCAAGCGACGCGCTTGCAACGACGTTTGCCTTTACCGAAGCGGCTCACCTTGCGCAATTTCCCTTTCCACACCGCATCGACATTGGTGCATCGATCACCTCAGCACCGACGCGGCACTCACTCACGATTTCGACGGCCATCACGAATCTTGGTGATAATCCGATGCCAATCTCGTTCGGATGGCACCCATACTTGGTTGCGCCAGATGCGCCTCGCGCCGCATGGCATCTCAGGCTCCCTGCATCTGAACGTCACGTGCTTGACGACCATCTACTCCCCACCGGAGAAACGACACAGTTCGAGCACTTCGACGAAGCGATCGCAGCGAGCACGTTCGATGATCATTTCGCACTCGGTGACGACCGAAGATTCGCGGTCACAACCGCCAAATTCGCGATCGAAATCGACTTTGACGAGCACTACCCGCACGCTCAGGTTTACGTGCCACCCGACCTCGGCGATGGACTCCGCAACTTCGTGTGCATCGAGCCGATGACCGCACCGTCAAATGCGCTCGGCGACGGTCTCACGCCGATGTTGCCAGGTAACGAGACCTTCACCGCAGCATTCACCATCACCGTCAGCTGACAGCCGCGTCCAGATTGCGTTAAGTTCCGCGCATGGTGCAAGCACTCGACGGAATTCGTATTCTTGATCTTTCCTGGGGCATCGCAGGGCCGCTTGGAGTACTGCTACTCGCTGAACATGGCGCGGATGTCATCAAGGTCGAACCGCCAGGAGGCGACCCGTTTCGCTCCTACGACGGATACACGGTGTGGAACCGCAGCCGTCGCTCGATCGAAGTGGATCTCAAGTCCACCGAGGGAACTGCAACCTTCACTGATCTCGTTCACAGTGCCGACGTCGTGGTGGAAAGTTTTCGACCAGGCGTAATGGATCGCCTCGGCTTCGGATACGACAAGATCGCCGCCATCAATCCTGCAACAATTCTGCTTTCAATTCCTGGATATCCCAGCGGGCACCGCTTCGCCTCGCGCCCCGGCTATGACGCCTTAGTGCAGGCCAGCTCCGGCCAGATGTGGGAACAACCGGGTTGGCGAATGGGGCCTATTTTCTTGCACATGCCGATGCCATCCATGGGCAGCGCATACTTAGTGCCGACAGGAATTCTCGCGGCGCTCCACGCGCGGGAAGTCACCGGTCGCGGACAGCACGTGAGCACCAGTTTGTTTCAGGGTGCTCTGCTGTACACCACCCAGATTTGGCAAGACGTTGAACGAGCGCCGGCACAATTTCACGAACTCATGGGCAAGAGCTACCCACCCGGAATACATCAACAAATGATCTTTGAGTGCAAAAACAGAGAATTCCTGCACCTTTCAGTAATGAGCGGGCTCACGCCGATCAAGAGCCAGGATGCGATCCTGGGGCTCGAGGACGCGCCCGATCCGTTCGCGTTCATGGCAATGTCAGCCCAAGAGCGCGAGGTGATCAACGGCCGGCGTCGTGAGAAATTCTTAACCTGGGATCGGGCCGCACTCGTGGCTGAATTGCGGGCCAACAATCATGCCGTCGAACCGATCATTACGCCTGGCGAAATCTTTGCGCACCCTCAGACAATCGCGAACGGACTCGCCGCCGCAGTCACCGACCCAACGCACGGCCCGACAACGCAAATGGGCGTACCCATCCATCTCCTAGGCACTCCAGGCGCAATCCGAGGACCACAACCAACAGTTGGCCAACATACCGACGAGATCGTACAGGAGCTGCGATCGAATACCCGCGCCGCGTCGACTCATGAAGCCAAGCCAAACCAGGGCCAAGCGCATGCGCTACAGGGCATCACAGTGCTGGATTTCGGTCAGTACCTAGCTGGCCCATTCGCAACCATGGTGCTCGGAGACCTTGGTGCAAACGTCATCAAGATCGAACCAGTCACCGGCGACGGCATGCGACTCGCAAGCAAACCATTCTTTGGGTGCCAACGCGGCAAACGATCGCTCGCGCTGAACGTCAAAGACCCTGCTGGTCGCGAACTCGCCCACGCGTTGATCGCGAAGGCTGACGTCGTGCATCACAACATGACACGCGGTGTCGCGACCAAATTGGGCATCGACTACGCCACCAGTAAATCTTTGCGGACCGACATCATCTATTGCAACACGTACGCGTACGGGCTACCGGATCCACTCGGTCACTTCGGCGGACTGGATCCTCTGTATCAGGCGTCAGGAGGCATCGAATACGAGGCCGGTGCTGTCGCGGAGGGCAATACACCTTTGTACTATCGCTTCGGCATGTGCGACGCTTCCAACGCGATGTTGAGCGCGGTTGGTGTTCTTCTCGCGTTGCATCATCGTGATCGCACGGGCCAAGGGCAGGAACTCTGGACATCGTTGTTCGATGGCGGCGTGTTCTTCGCGAGCGACACTTGGCTCGATAGCAATGGCCTTACCCACGCCAGACCCAGTCTCGATCGCGGCCTCAACGGGCTAGGAGCGACCTATCGCTTGTATGGCACCCAAGACGATGACTGGATCGCAATCGCGGCATTCACTGACAAACAATGGACGGATTTGTGTGGCGTGTTGGGACAGGCTGAAATGGCCGCAGAAACCCGCCTCGCGACGCCGTCTGGGAGAACCCGTTCGAGGAACGAAATTGAAATCGTTTTCGAAGCCGCGTTCAAGCAACACACCGCGCGCTATTGGTCACGTGTCTTTGACGACCTCGGGATTCCCAACGAAGTACCCTTCGATTCATTCGATGGACGCCGAATTCTGCACGATGCCGACAACGTGGCGCTCGGGTTAATTGCCGAATACGAACATCCGCTGCTAGGACACTTGCGCCAACATGGATCGCTCATCGACATGTCCGAGACCCCGGGCACCATTTCGGGGCCGCCACCGCTCGTTGGGCAACATTCGCGCGAAATCCTCAGTGAATTCGGCATCGATGGCCGTGAAACTGATCGCTTGATTTCCAGTGGAGTCGTTTTTACCCCCGACGAAACCCTCGACGAATACCGGTCAAGATTCACGAACTGATAAGCACCGCTAGTGACTGTGCCGCTGATTCCGCCGGGTTCCGAAGTTGGATTCTTGGGCGATGCCGCCATCCCCGCCGATTTGTACTTCATCGCCCGCAGCCCCGCGCCACTCATCGGCATGGGTTTTCCGGCACGCGTTGATTGGCAGTTGTTGTGGGACGTCGGCGTGCGCCACGTGGTGTGCCTGACGCACGACGGCGAAGCGCCGTACGACAGCGGGCCGATCACGACCCACGCGATCGCGCTCCAAGACCTGTACTGCGAGCCAATCGGCCCGCTCGACCCAGTTGCCGAACGTGTTCGAGTGGAACAAGCCGGACGTATCACCAGCGACGCACTCCTTGTCGGTGAGGGCGTTGCGGTGCACTGCCGTGGCGGCAGGGGTCGCGCTGGAACCGTGCTCGGAGTCGCGCTCACGAACCTCGGACATCGGCCCGTCGACGTCGTTGGATACCTTGATCGTTTACATCGCGCCCGGGGCAAAGGCGGTTGGCCCGAGTGTCCGTGGCAATCCGCAACAGTCTTGCAACAACGCTGATTGCATCGAAGCTCGCGCGCTATTGCGCAATCATCATGTCGATCGCAGTCGCACCGAGATGTTGTGGCCCCGAAAATCGTCGTGCACTCCCAAAGGGCAGCACCGTGCCGTTTGCCGTAAGGATGTAGTAACCCTTGCCGCTAGTGAGTGCCCGAATACGCACGCCAGCGCCGTAGGACGAACTATTCGGTGTGGCCGCGAGACTTCCGCGAAATGGCACGCCGTAACTGAAAATTCCGCCATCAGATGCCACCAACCAATAGCCCTTTCCACTCGACGATGCGGTCATCGAAACCACGGGCTCCCAAAGATTGATTGCGCCCGCTGATCCTCGGAATGTCGCGTCACCAAAGCTGAATACGCCGCCGTCGGAAGCCACAAACCAATAGCCTCGGCCAGTTGCGGACGGGGTGATGTCGACGACCGGCGATCGCAATTTCATGCCGCCCGTCGACCCACGAAATACCGCATCCCCAAAACTGAACACACCACCATCTTTGCCAAGCAACCAATATCCTTTGCCCGAAGGAGTCGGCGTCATCGCAACTATTGGTGACCACAGCGCGACGCCGCGCATGTCAGAAAACCATTTTGCGTCGCCGAAAGGAAACACCTGACCGCTTGCGGTGGTGAGCCAATACCCTTTTCCAGACTTCGTTGCGGTTGCTGCAACTACAGGTGAGTCGATCCATGCGCCCACAAGATCGCCGTAGTGTTTCACACCGCCGAAGGGAAGCACTCGACCATTCGCACCCACGGTCCAGTAGCCCTTGCCTTCTTCTCCACCTTGAATCGACAACGCTGCGTTAATGAGACCATATCCAAACGAAGTATCAACCCCTGCGGCACCGATATCGGTCGCAGCCGACTTCATTTTTGACCACACCTCGGCTGCCGTCGAAGTTGGGCTCCTCGCGATGATCATCGCGGCAACCGCCGCGGCATACGGAGTCGCCATCGACGTCCCGCTCGCCCAGGCGTACTGACTGTCGCCAGACCCCCACGCCGACAAGATATTCGCACCGGGCGCCGCGATATCAACGTAACTTCCGTGGCTAGAAAATGCCGCGCGCTTGTTCGATGAATCCGTTGCCGCGACCGCGATCGCCTCGGGATATGCAGCTGGGTACATCACAGGATTGCCTGTTTGCGCATTGTTGCCAGCTGCGGCGAGCACCAACACACCTTTCGATTTCGCGTATTGAATCGCGGTCTGCATGGAGGGTGACGGGTCAGGCCCGCCCAAGCTGAGGTTGATCACACGCGCCCCGTGATCCGCGGCATAGATGATGCCTTGCGCGACATCAGATGTGAAGCCGGAGCCGTTTGCATCGAGCACTCGAATCGGCAAGATCTTTGCGCTGGGTGCACCCCCGACACCGCCGACTCCATTGCGACGACCGCCGACTATCCCGGCGACATGCGTGCCGTGGCCGTTTTGGTCATTACTGCCGTCGCCACTTCCAGTGACGAGATCGATCCCGGCCAGCACCGAGCCGTTGAGATCCTGATGCGTTTTGCGAACACCGGTGTCGATAACCGCGACGATCACACCTGCCCCTGTCGATGTCGCCCATCCCGAAGGAAACCCACTCGCCGCCAGGCCCCACTGCTGGGATTCAAATGGATCACCGCTTGCGGTCACCACTGAGTCTGGCTCCGGAACGCTCGCCCCGGATCGTTGCAAGGAAACTGGCCCAGCTCCTGGTGCGAATCGCACGACTTTCAAAGATCCGTCGGCGCCGCGCTCTAGTGCCCACGATCCTCGCGCAGCTTGGGCGTTGAGGGCTGCAATTGAGGTCAATGGCGCCAGCGGGACCGTCGATGTGGTGTCAAGTGCTATCGCCGCCGGCGTTGCCACTGTGAGTGAACACAGCAATCCCGTAGCGAGAGCTATCCCGAAACAAAGGCGGCACTGCTTGCGACCGAATTGAAGCATGCACCGTAGTTCGGCACTGTTTGTGACCTTCCTAAGCCAGAATTATCACTCTTCGTGATATTTAGGCTGCGAATTGCTCCAACACCTCGGCGAATCGGGTTTCAATCAGTGCGCCGATCTCATCGAAGTCGGATTCGGTGAGTTCCAGTTCACCAAGCGCGCTGGCAAGCATTTCGGGGTCGGCGTTGTCGTCGTCTTCGCCGATCAAGCGTTTTGCCGCCACGTCAGCGAGATACACGCCGTAGGCCACCGGATTAATACTCACATCAGGCTGATGGTGGTAGGTCACCCCTCGCACCAAGCCTTCTGGAAGCGCCCAACACTGGAGAATGAGACCGCCCAGCTCGGCGTGATGGACGCCCAGCACGTCGGCCTCGGCCTCCATACGTGTCAATCCAGCAGATCGACTCGTCTCAAGCAGTTCCAGTAGGTCCGACGATAGAAACCGAGACATAACGAGTTTGCCAACGTCGTGCAGGAGCGCTGCGGTCACCGTCTCAAGGGGAAGCTGACGCGGAGACATGCGCACGACGAGTTCGGCAGCTAATGAGGAGGCCACCGAGTGATTCCAGAGGTCGCCTTCACCGAGCCCGTACTCTGGTACGGCTCCCGCGAGCCGACCTTTGACCTGCACACCCAATGCCATCGAGAACACCGGCCCTGTACCGAGGCGCACCACGGCGTCATGCACGTTCGTAATCTCAGAGCGACTAGCGCTCCAAGAAGAATTGGCTGCCCGCAGCAAACTCGCGGTCAAGGCCTGGTCGAACTGGACGACTTCGACAACCCTTGCTATATCAGGTGAATCGCCCCCACTGCATACGAGCCGAGCCAGACGAAGCGTTGATACTGGCAATGGCTCAAGACACGCGGCGGCCTGCGCGAGAGCGTCGAGATCGATCAAGGGGTCTCTCCCCGGTTGTGCAGCACCACGGACTCTGATCGGCGTTCCTGGCGCTGAACTGAGTCCAATTCACGGCCTTTCTGCGGGGCCTCCGCCTACTCGATTGGTTCGCCGATCTCGCGCAACGCGGCCGCCAGCGCAGCCCGGAGTCGACGGGCCGTCGCAGGTGCAAGGTGCGAAATGAGACCGTAACCAGGCCGTCCCACCTCTTCAACTGTGACTACGACACGCAACTCGCCATCACCACAAGCATCGCAGTCGTCACTCAGTGCGACAGCCCAAGAAGTGGGGCTACGTTCTTCATCACCTTGAGGGTGGTCGTCGACGGAATCATCAATAGATCTGCGCACAATGTTCCTTCCGCATGTTCGAATTCCTCAGACCGCCAACGAGATCAACAGCCCGGCTTGGCCCAGGTGGTAGGTAACCATGATCGCGACACTCGCCCACCGCAGCGGCTTCACGAACCGATTCCACGCGATCAGCGAATCTGAAAACGCGAACAAAATCGCTCCGACGATAGCCAACGGTTCCTTCGAACCAAGCGAGGCCACCAACATCATGCTGATGACGGCCATGTAGATGGCCACGGGAGCGACCAACTTCGCATCATGGCGGCGCGCGCCGCCAAGCACGGCGTGGCCCACCGGCACAATGACAATTGGCACCAGCAAGAGCCCCGCAATCACCCAGTTTCGGGCGAGCCCAGCAACGCCGAACCCAACGACGTACGCAATATGGCCGAGGAGAAACGAGGCGAGTCCCTCGACAAACCGTTCCTTGGGAAGCATCAGGAACACATCTCCGGCTAACGACAGCACCAGCGCCACAACGAACCAGGGCCGCGCGCCAACGTCTCGAGGATCCAAAACCGCAGCAGTGACCGCAAGCAACGCCGTGACTGCAGGCTTGGTCGCGTATTCAAGCCACTGCAACTGCCACAGTCGTGACATCCAAT
Organism: Actinomycetota bacterium; assembly: GCA_005773635.1. GTDB lineage: Bacteria > Actinomycetota > Acidimicrobiia > IMCC26256 > PALSA-610 > F1-120-MAGs023. The sequence continues at coordinate 79,364 of SXHN01000004.1, read as the reverse complement.
TGCCGACCGCGAAGCACCCTGCGACGACAAGTAATACAACTGCGATGGTGTTCATTGAGCCCCGAACTGCGCCAAGACGACTAGGACACAAGATCCGTGGTGCGGCTCCTATGTAATGGCAAAGGTAGCGGTCGCCGTCATCTATCGACCAGACTGGAACCTATGGCCTACCACCACGTCGCGATCGCTACCCGAAATCTCCATGCCTCCCACCGTTTCTACACGGAATCGTGCGGCTTCGAACTCCAAAAGGTCGTCGCCAACCCGACACCTGAGGGGCAAGGTTGGGCTCGCCATCTCTTTTACGCGACCGACGGCGGGGAAATGCTGGCCTTGTGGGACCTGCACACCGCCGCGATACCCGAGGACTACCCGACTGCCATATCGACAGGGCTTGGATTACCGGAGTGGGTCAATCACATCGCGTTCGCGGCGAACGATCTCGACGACATGCAGGCAAGGCGCCAACGTTGGGTCGACAATGGCAATGACGTCGCTGAGATCGACCATGGGTGGTGCAGGTCGATTTATACCAACGATCCGAACGGCATCATGGTGGAATTTTGTGTTACGACCACTGCGTTTACCGATGCCGATCGAACAGAAGCAGCGCGCCTCCTTGACGCCGAGATGCCGGACCTCGATCTCACGGTCCCAGACATTCAGTTCTACGTTGCGAACGCATCAGCGTGAGTAGTCGCTGCAGTCGGATCCGATTGTAACGCTGCACCAAAAGACACGGCACGTTGACGAGCATCGCATATACGAACATCACAGCTACTGCCCAAGGTGGATTCCAGATTGCGAACACGGGCCAGAAGCTCAGTGCGAGCCAGTGCACCCACTCCGCCCTGCGGGTCTCGACAATAAATCGTTCGATGTGAGCGACTTCACGCGACACCGAGCGCTTCGCGAACCCACCTTGGAACACTGCTCCGAGTTCGGGCAGACGATCTTTCCATCGTTTGATCTGCAATGCCCGTTCGTACCATCTGCCGTGGCGCTCAAACCCGCGCGGTTTCGACCACCAGGTCTCTTTGCTGAATGAACCCAAGGGCCGCCGATGGCCGAAGTAGCCAATCCCCACGCTCCACAGGAACCATGCGCCGACGTTCAACGCGATACCGACGGCACCGGGCGGTCGCGTCATGGTTGATGTGTGCCAGGTCGCGACAAATCGATAACCCGATCCTTCCATTTCACTTTGCCGCGCATCAACATCACAATGGAATTTGAAAAGATTGCCAGAAATGCCAACGCTGCGATTGGATAGCAAACCGCCGCGACGTTAAAGCTCCCCACTCGTCGCAGTAACACCAGTAATTGCGCGGTGAACAACGCGTACATCAACACTGCGGATTGCGCCAACACCGGCCCTCCGAAGGCCATGCCAATAAGTCCGCTGGCGAATACCCAAGCGGACTCGATCAGACCAGACACCCACGCGGCGATAGCTACGGTTCGCAGCCAAGGCGTCGACCTCGCTCCCGCAGCGATGTTCTTGCTCCAACCTTCAACAAGCTGGCGCATACCGTTTGGGTACATGCGATATCGGAAATGATCACCGGCGACGTAGTTACGAACTTCGATTCCGGCCCGAACCGCGTTACGAGCGATTGCGATGTCTTCGAGCACGTCGGACTGCACTGCACTATGGCCCCGGATACGTTCGTAGTCGCCTCGCCGGATCGCAATACACGGACCGAACGCACCCGTCACGCGAGTTCGAAGCCGCACGTTCGAAAGCCCAATGCCCATAAACGACACCAAGTGAAACAGGCCCGAAGCTTGCTCGTACACCCGCCGCGTCTCGTGGAATGGTGCCACGGAGACGATACCTGGAGCTTCGTCAAGGCGTGCCGCGAGCAATTCCAAGAATGCTGGAGTCATCACTGTATCGGCATCGAGAAATACCAACACGTCGCCATTCGAGTGTTGCGCGCCTTGCCAACAAGCCCATGGTTTTCCCAACCACCCTGGTGGAGGATTCCCGAAGCTCAGTGCCGTGGCTCCCGCGTCTCGGGCGATGAGCGCCGTGTTGTCGGTTGACGCATCATCAACAACGATTACCTCAAACGGAGGCAGCGTTTGCGGCGCGACCGTACCCAACAAGTTTGGCAACGATTCAGCTTCATTGCGCGCAGGGATAATCACTGAGAAACGCAGTGCAGACCGCATCTCAGATGGCAGGACACTTCGAACACCGCCAAGTCGTGCCAACGACGGTGAGCGGGCGCCTAGTAACCACCCCATCGCCCATCGGGCCAAGAGCAACACCAACGCGAGATCAAGCATTGCAGTTCATCATCACTCGGCAATTCTCGATGGTGCGCACCTCCCGTAGCGTATTCGTAGCCAGCACGGGACACGGACGTGGATCGCTCACACCCTGAGGCCGATGCTCGCACGTCCGCCAAGGCCATCGGTTACTGTCCCAACGGTGAAAGTACGCATCGGATTTGGTGTCAGCGGTGTTGCCCCAATCGACAGTCATGGGTTCGCAACGTTGGTCGATGGTTTGGAACGCACTGGCTTCGATTCGCTGTGGCTCTCGGAACGTATCGGGGCCGCGAGTTTCGATCCCGTCACAGCGCTGGCCTTTGCGGCCGGGCGCAGCGAACGCATCAAGTTTGGGACAAGTGTTTCAGTGTTGCCCGGTCGCAACCCCGCAGATCTTGCGAAACAATGGGCCACGCTCGCGTTGCTTTCAAATAACCGTGCATTGCCAGCCTTCGGACTCGGTGTCGTGCATCCAAACGAACAACAGGCGTTCGGAGTGCGGCGAAATGAACGCGCGGCACGGTTCGACGAAATGCTGCCCTTGCTACGACGCATCTGGACCGAGGAGTCCGTCGATCATCAGGGTCGATTCTTTCAATACGAAGGTCTTCGGGTGGCGCCCAAGCCACCTCAGCCCCTCGACGTCTGGCTTGGCGGCAAGTCGTCGGTGGAACTGCAGCGGATCGGCAGGTTGGGTGATGGTTGGCTCGCGAGTTTCGCGATGCCCGAACAATGCGCAAATTCGCGAGCAACGATCGAGGCAGCCGCGGCCGCGGCAGGCAGATCGATCGACCCCGAACACTACGGAGCGATGCTGTTCTATTCCAAAGGCACGCTGCACGACTCGGTCGCGGCGCTCATCGCAAGCCGAAACCCTGGAGTCGATCCGGCGCTACTCGTACCCTCAACGTGGCAAGCCGTGCGAACACGCGTCGAGGAGTACGTAGCCGTGGGTTTCAGCAAAATTGTGCTGGTACCGTTCTCAGCTATCGATGATTGGTCGACCGAGCTCCCCGCAGGAGCAGAAGCTCTACTCGACCTACAAACCTGACCTAGTCCCGTTCGTAGACCCATCCGCTGTCTCGCGCCATGAGGAGCCGATGTCGAGGCCCGGTCGCTTCCAACAAATCGAGGTCTGAGTACGCGACGTCGCCATCGTAAATCGCAACCGCTCCACCACCTTCGAGGAAATGAAAGTTCGGCTCGAAGTGAAACGCCTCTTCGAATGTCAGTGTTTGCAGCGCATCATCTACAGATTCGAAACGTGCGAGTTGCAGCAACGTCACGAATTGTGGCGGCGCGATCTCGATGACGCCAGCGACCCGTTCAGCCAGAGCGACTTCAGGTGCCAACCACCGAACTGCGTCGCTCTCTACGCCATCAGCTTTCGCGTCAGCATGATCATTCCCGGCGCGACCGGCGAAGAACCACGTCGCGAACCGCTTGGGAGAGATGACCGGCGTCGTCCAATTTGAAAAGTGCACAAGCCCTGCGGCATCAACAACTACGCCGGCTTCTTCATGAGCTTCGCGAGCTGCCGCATTACGGGCTGCAACAACCAAATCGCCTTCACTACCGTCCCAGTCGACATCGTCGATGCGCCCACCGGGAAACACCCAAGCTCCACCATGAAAGTCAAGCTTCGTCGCACGCTTACCCATGAGCACTTCGAGTCCGGCGTCGCCGTCGCGCAATAGAGCAACGGTTGCAGCGTTACGAACCTCAGCACCGGTGGGCACCGCGCCGTTCGCCTTGACTTGTTTCGTCCACTCGTTCATATCTGTGCAATTCAACACGGAGCGCTGCCAGCGGTCAACTCTCAACGAAACAACGCTGCGGAAAGCGGTCTCCAACCAATCACCATCAGATGCGGACCAACCCTTGCTGGTCAGCGTGGCGAACCAATACGGCCTCACGCCGAGTCAAACCCAAAAGTTCGCGGCACAACTCGTGGGCTACCTGCTCAGCCTTGGAGGCAACTAGCGTTGCAGCATGAAACTCCAACGCCTGACGATTGAAATCGAGGCGGACCCCACACCGATCGCAATGATCCTGGCTGCCACACTGCGGCGGTCGGCACGGGACCCGAAACGCGCCACACGAATGCGCAAAGCTCGCGGCAACGTTGCCTTGAAGTCGACAGTCGACCAACAGGCGGCCACCATTCGATTCAATAAGGGAATCGTGCGAGTCGTCAGCGGAGTATCGAAAGATGTCCACGTCACGATCGCAGCCGATGTCAACAAGATGTCCGACGAAAGTCCGCCGAAGCCTCAGGTCCATGGCGCCGCCGCCCACGTACGATTGGCGTTGTTGGCAGCGAAGGTGCTTGACGCGCCTCACGGTACGTGGCAGGAAGAGGCGCGGGTGTTTCTGGCGCCCGTCCTGGAGATGCCGGGCGCACCGCGAGGGGTACGTGTGGTCTGCACCGACGACGAATCAGAATGCGTGTTCGGCGACCTGTCCGCCGTCGACTACCAAATCTTCGGATCGCAACATTGCCTCATCAACATTTTCTGTGGCAACACCGTATTCGGCCAAGACCTGCTCGACGGCAGAGTGACCGCGGTGGGAACTCTGAGCCATCTTGCAACAATGACGGGACGATCGATTGCTGTGATGCTGGGGGCCTCGTGATGAACGCAAACTCAACCAACGAGTGGCTCACCGACAACAGGATTCGTTGGGTGAAAACGGAAGGCGTGTCGATCGACGGCCTTGTTATCGGCAAATACATCGGCACTAAAAAGTTCCTTGACGCGCTACCCGACGGCAATGCCATCGCCGACCTGGTAGTCGGCTACGACATCGGCGGGACCCCATACTTGGCATGGTGGGACGAGTGGCGACGCGATGCCCTCGGCGACATTCACCAACAGCCCGATCTCGATACGCTCGTCATCTCCTCCGATCGACCCTCAACCGCCAACGTACTCTGCGATTTTACCGATCTCGACGGCAAACCACTACCGGCGTGCGCGCGAAGCACACTCAAAAGTGTCGTACAACAGCTCGGCGATCTTGGCCTCGTTGCACAAGCGGCATTTGAAGTCGAGGGCATGCTGTTCCAGCCGAGTCCTCGATCATCACGTGCCGCGAAGTATCGAGGCTTGGCACCGATGTCACATCCTGTGCACCTTGGGTATCTTCACTACAACTCGCGGCACATGATGGCGTTCATGGACATCTTATTGGAGCGCCTCGATGGGTTGGGCATACCTGTCGAGGGCTGGCACGACGAAGCCGGGCCCGGACAGTTCGAAATCAACCTTGATCCAGCAGACCCGGTAACCGCTTGCGACTACGTCGTGCGCCTCAAGCAAGCTGCGAAAGAGACTGCACTCGATCTCGGGCACACCATTACGTTCATGGCCAAGCCAAGCGAGGAATACGGCAATGGATTGCATGTACATCACTCACTACGGCGAGATGGAAGACCAGTGTTCTACGCCACAGATGGTGGCGAGTTGTCAGAAACCACGCGGCACTGGATCGGCGGGATGATGGCAACGATGCCCGCGGCGACTTCATTGTTTGCACCGAACATTAATTCCTTTCGCCGGATGGTTGAATTTGCAGCAGCTCCAACGGTCGCCTCATGGGCACAAGACAACAAGTCCACCGCGCTACGCGTGCTGTCACGGTCGCCGAACTCGGCACGCATCGAAAATCGAATCTCAGGTGGTGACGCCAACCCATACTTGGTGCTAGCTGGTGTTTTGGCTGGTGGTATTGCCGGGCTTCAGCACCACATCGAAGCGCCCGAAGCACTCACGGTATCTGGATGGGGACTTCCACCTGGGTGGCCCCACCTGCCAAACTCGATCACTCAAGCGGCTGACGCTATGAGCAGCGACACCCTGTTGCACGCCGTGCTTGGCACGTCGTTTTGCGATTACTGGGTGAACACGCGTCGTTGGGAATGGTTGATGTACCACACCACTGGTGGCGACGCGACGGCGAGTGCAGTAACGCAATGGGAACTCGATCGCTACTTCGAACTTGTCTAGGAAACCCATGACGACACGACGAAAACGGGTTGGGATTGTGGCACACCAGGAGCTCTTTTCCGACTCCGATGGCGACAAGTTGCTGCATTTCGTAGCGGCAACGCCCTACGTCAAAGCAGTACAAAGAGCGGGTGGCATTCCGTTGATACTCCCGTCGGTCGATGCGTCCGATGTTGACCTACTGCTCGACTGTGTCGACGCTTTGGTAATTACCGGCGGCTGTGATGTCGATCCATCGAGTTACGGAGCCATGCCCGAACCCGAACTAGGAGCAACCAACATTGAACGCGACCGCGCAGACATCGCGTTCGCACAGGCCGCAGTGGCGCGTAATTTCCCGACGCTCGGAGTATGCCGTGGTATTCAGGTATTGAACGTCGCACTCGGCGGCACCCTCACACAGCACGTCGACACTCATATGCGCCTGGACGCTTACAACCAACATGTGCACAAGGTGTACATCGATAGCGATTCACAGCTCGCGTCGATTCTGGGCGTCAACGAAATAGGCGTCAATACGCTGCACCATCAGGTCATCGATCGCCTCGGTAACGCAACACGAGCAACCGCACACAACGAAGACGGTCACGTCGAGGCCATCGAAATTATCGGAGCAGCCAACGTGAACGCCGTGCAGTGGCATCCAGAGTTGCTACGTCACGAACAGCAGCATCTCGCACTGTTCCAACATCTTTTGCGATAACGAGTCGGCGAAGTGCGCCACTAGTGACGAGCGAAGTGTGCAACCGCCCGCTTCAGTATCGCGACCTGTAGTTCAAGGACCCGATTCTCCCGTTGAATCGCCGTCACGTCGACCTGCGTGGCCGCGATTTCCGTCCGATCGAACACCTCATCGGGCATCCATTCCAACAAGATTGACTTCGGGATACCGAGTCCCGAGGCAACTGCTTCTATGAGTTCCGCACGATGATGCGCGTCGTCGGCAACGAGTTGAGCTTCGATTGCCTCCCGGGTTTCCACAGCAATTTCCGGTCGCAGATAAGCCTCCCGCACGAACAGGGTCGCCGACTCAATATCCGACAGTGCTTGTACGCCATCGTGGCCCGTCGCTGTCGCCGTCATGCCATCGAGCCGTTCCACCAACGGCACTGGTTCAACGAGCGACGCGGTGGCATACACCTCATCTGCGAAATACCCGTCAGGATTCGATATCACCTTGGACTCCTCGATTAGCGCGACGTTGACTACGGCGGCATTACTTGGCACTGCAGGCTCCGACATCTGTATCGGCGGGATTTCTCGTTCGACAAATGCCGAGGCCAGTTGCTCAATCGCGGCGACGAGTGGTGCAAGTTGCGCCCCGAGTGCGTCGGCCACCGCCATGAAATTCGGTCCATCGGCGCCCGCAGACGACACCGAACGGCCGTCGGCCGACGGGCCCCGTTTCGATGCCAGCAACTCGACGATGAGCCACACCACTGCTGCTCCGACCAACAGTGCGAGCAACACGACTGCAGGTTGAATACCAGCAGAACGCGCGGCCTCAGTAATCGTGGGCTCCGGAGATGCGCTCGTCGTGGCGATCGTGCGACTACGGACCTCGGTAGGCGGTCGCAACGTGCTCGACCAGTGTGCAGTATCGGGGCCATATCGCAGTTCTATTGAAACCTTCGCAGGCAACTTGAGCGGCTGGGCCAACGTCACCGCGACCTGTTGCGTGGCCGATGGTGCAACCACAACAGCGACCGAAGTGGGTTTCACTTCTAGTGATTCGCCGATACGCACCTCAGCGTTCGCTGCAACACTGAGCGCGCCGTCATTGCGTACGTCTATGAGCAGCCGAGAGTTTGTTTTCGGATCTAGACGCACCCCGGCAATTTGCAACGCCGCTCGAGGATCGCCCGGAACCGAAATCCCCAATGGCAACGATGCTGCCGCTTCCGACTGGTCTACAACCTGCGCTTCGATCACCAACTCGTATGAGCCCGCGGTCGCCTCTAACGGCACGACAACGCGGGCATTGACGATGCTCGTTTCGCCCGGAGCGATCTCGACAATCGTGTTCGCAACGGTGGCCCATTGACGCGATAGGTCATCGCCGTCGACCGACACTCGAACTGTTCTATTGACGGAGCCTCGATTCGTCATCGCTGCGGCAACCGTTGTTTGACCGCCGGGCGCGGCCACAACGGCCAGTGGCTTTCCGTCGGCTGTCGAGAGAACAATCGATACAGAATCCGAGCCAGTCCGCGCGCCAGCAACGTTTGTCGCGGGCACAAAAATTGTGCACGCCACAGTCAGCCCGAACGCAGCGGCAAGTCGGTTCATAAACAATTAGTCGCGAACGCGTACTCCGTTCGCTAGAAGATTCCGCCGCCGCCGAAGCCGCAATGCCAAAGCACTACAAGCGGCCATTCCGGCGGCTCCACCACCAATGGTGACGGCGTTAAGTCCGATCATCGACGCAGCCGACTCAATAGGTTGGATGGGAGTGAGTTGCCCATCGAGCTCGTCGAGCAAGGCCTCGTCGATGCTCACGACCCCCGACCAGGTGGCCCGCTTCCCGTCGTCGTACGTCAGCACTGCTTCAACTTTGTGTTCGCCCAACGGTGCAGTGCGCGTCCATGGGATGAGCATCTTGATCGAAGTCTTCGACACGAAGGTATCGATCGGAAATTCGAAGCGAAATGAGGTATCGGGAATCATCAAGACTCCACGACCACGCGCGAAGGCATTCCCGGTATTCGCAATGGCAAGCTCGACATCTATTGAGTCTCCATGAGCAACTGCACGAGCACCGCCAATGAGGAGATTCGGCGATCGATCGCCCGCGATATCAACTTGTACTGCAATTACACGTTGTGCTTGCAAAGCGACGTTGAATGCTGCTTGGTCCGCGCCGCGCTGCGTGGCGCCTTGGTCGGCCTGAGTTGGAACTGAAACGCTCACTGCGCCGAGATGCTGCCCCGGCTCCGCGTCGCTGGGTACCTCTACACGAAACTCAACCGTTCGTTGCTCCCGTGGTGCAAGTTGAATCTGACGGTCGCGCACTGTGATCCATCGACCTGTACCGGTGGGTTTCGAACCCGGCGTACCGTAGGAGGCGCCGGTGCTCGTGCTGGTCCAGGCGTCAACCCCGGAAATATCAACCAAAACGGGCTTGGTATTCGGGTTCGAGATCACCACCGACTGACCAACGCTGGCGCCAGGTGCGAGATCCAACCGAAAAAACGCACCAGAGTCATCGCTTTGCGAACCTGGCGCCATCGCTGCGCTCACCACGTCAGTGCCTTGGGCAGCCTGCGCGGCCGGTTGCCCAAGCAACGACGCCGCCGTTACGCCGACGAATGCGACAAGGCAACCCATAGATGCTGATATTCGCGTCATGATGATCGTCTCTTCGCAGGCTTCGTGAATCAGTTCTCATTGCGCCCGAGGTCGGGTGACAACCCTTGTCAACCTCATCGGCCCCAGTGCGCTACGCACTAGGGCCGAAACGAGGTTTTTTAGATATGAGCAACGACGAAGAAATACGTTGCCACCGAGGGTGACCTGGCGGAGTGGGTCGCCACTAACGGTGATCCACTTCGTGCAGGGCCAGCCTGATTACGGGCCAGAGGCGACAGCAATTGTTGCGACGCTTGTGTAGGTACCAGTTCGTGCGGTGACCGGTACCGTCAATTTCAAGATCCGCGGTGAGATCAAGTAGGTACCGAGACCGTTGCCTGCGGTGGCAACCACAATCTTTTCGCCAGCTGCAAAGCCACCAGCCGAAGCATTGCCCGTCACACCAGTCAGGCTCGACGCACCGCCAGCGGTGACAACCGGTGCCGACATTGAAATGTTGGAAGCGAGAATCGTGTCATTTCCAGCTCCAGCGTTAACAAGGTCGGCCACGGTCAGCAATACGTGCCACCCCGCTGCGGACCCGGTCGCGTCCACGATCGTAAATGGGTTAACCGTGATGCTGGTGAGCTGCGGCGTGCCGTTCAAGGTCACCGCGGAAAAGTCGGCTATCGCCGGGGCGCCCGCCGGGTCGAAGTCGACTGTGCCGCCATTGACAACAACGTCAGCCGTCGCGCTTGGGGTAAACGCCGCGACTGCGAGCACAATAGCGCTGCAAAAAATGAGTGGTTTACGAAGATTCATGGACATCCTTGTCATTTGGCGAGTGCGAATTGCATTCTTGATTCCAATGCCCGACACTTTCTTTGTCGACACAAAATCGCCTCAGCTTGACGGTGGAACCGTCCCTGTGGACGAATGAGGCCATTCGAACTATCCATTCGCTTCGTCCAGGCACACGACGCCCGTGCGCCCCGTCGTGCGCTACGGCAGAACGTCGAGGGCGAACCGTTCAACTTTCGCGCACCACTCAGCTCGTGTTGGGGCATGAAATTCAACCGGCATCCACGTCACTCCGAGCGCTTCTAGCTGAACAATTTCGTCACGCAACTGGGCCACGTCATAATTGCCAATACCAAACATCGTGAGCGAAATCGGCGCAAAACAGATATCAAACGGCACTACCCTCCCAATCGAATCTGCATGTTGACGAGCGATCTCGACTCGTAGTGCGAAATCGTCGATGGTTTCGAGTGGCGGCGTGCGTGTGGCAGCCGCCGCCGCGGCAGGATTCGGAAATGGACACCATCCATCCGCAGTCTCAACGGCTCGGCGAATCGCCGATGTGGAATTCCCCCCAACCCATATCGGTGGATGCGGCTGCTGCGCGGATTTCGGACGCATCGTTGTACCGCGTGACCGGAAATGCCGCCCCTCAAACGCGAAAGAATCCTCGCTCATCACGCGTTTGATCACATCAATTGCTTCGTCGGTGAGTTCATTACGTTCGTCGTAATCAACTCCCAAGGCGTTGAATTCGCTTCGGAGATACCCAGCCGCAACACCAAGCGTGAACCGACCTTCAGAAAGCACATCGAGAGACAACACACTTTTTGCAGCTAGTAACGGATTCCGATACGCGAGCACAAGTATGTGCGTTTGCAATCGCAGTGTCGTCGTCGCGGCCGCAGCAAATGACAATGCCACAAACGGATCGAGCGCATGATGTCCGCCTGTGTCCAGCCATCGTTGATCTGCCGCTGGATGATCCGTGACATACACGGCACCAAATCCAAGGGCTTCAGCATGACGCGACATTTCCATCACGGCTGCACCGGTTACGAATTCCCCGACCGGCTCCACGTCAGAGACCGGCAACCCTAACGAAAACCTCACGATTCGCGCCAGATCTCTAGTTGCGCGGAACTTGACTCCATGGAACATCGCGGTCATTGCGCGGTTCCCCTGGCAACCCGAGTACTCGCTCACCAATGATGTTGCGCATCACGTTGGACGTGCCGCCTTCAATTGAATTGGCTTGAACCCGAAGGAACGCCTTCTGCGGGGTCGACATATCGAGCGCGTACTTCGGGCGATCGAAGGTGTATTCGCCGAACAGCGTTGCTTCCATACCCATGGTGTTCATGGCAAAGTTCGCGATGCGTTGATTGAGTTCGGCCATGACCAATTTGCCCGTCGATCCTTCGGGTCCTGGAGTGCCAACCTTGCGATTGTTCGACGCTCGAATATTGGTGAGGCGCAGTAATTCAGCCTCAATCCACAGTTTGGACAATCGATCTCGGTATACCGGGTTGGCGCGCGTCGATTCGTCAGCACGGCTAAACGCGTTAAGCGCGAGCGAAATCATTCCCGCGCCTCGCGGTGCAATCTGACCACCAATAGAAACACGTTCATTCATCAATGTCGTGAGTGATACGTGCCAACCTTCGCCGACATCACCGAGACGATGGCTGTCGTGCACCCGTACGTCGGTCATGAAAACTTCGTTGAATTCCGCTTCACCAGTGATTTGAACCAACGGCTTGACCTCAACTCCAGGTGCGTGCATATCGAGGATAAACATCGTCATGCCTTTGTGCTTCACTGCCTCAGTATCAGTTCGTGCAATCACGATACCGAAGTTGGAAATGTGAGCGAGCGTTGTCCAAACTTTCTGGCCATTGAGAATCCACTCATCGCCGTCGCGCACAGCCCGAGTAGAAAGCCCCGCCACGTCAGAGCCGGCACCCGGCTCGGAGAACATCTGACACCAAACATCTTCTGCGGTGAACAATCGACGCAGATACTCGCCCTTAATCGCGTCACTGCCGTGCGTCAACACCGTTGGCGCGCACATGCCGTAGCCGATCGGGTTGCGGCCATACGGCGACGGAGCGCCGGCTTTGCTCAGCTTCGAGTTAATGAACGTCTGAGCTTTGGGTGTGAGTCCTAGCCCGCCAAATCCCTCGGGGAAATGCACCCATCCGAGACCGAGGTCGTATTGGTGTCCAAGAAACTCTTCGGGCGTCGCCGTTTTCGGGTCACACTTGCTCAACAACTCGTCACACAGTGCGAGTACACGTGTTTCATCGCTCATCGGAGACCCTTTCGAACCACAGTTGACTGTCGGGTCAAGTCTAGAGAACCGCGGTCCGGCTACGCACTTCCGACCTCAAGCCCCCTGCCTGCGGACTCTTAGACTGCTCTCATGCGCGACAGTGGGGGTCGAATACGGAGAGTCGTGGGTTTCATCACAGTCGGGGCAGTCACGTTTTGCGGTGCCTACGTTGCCCTACTTCGTCAACGGCGATCGCCAGACGCACTCGACGCATCACGGGCACAACGCACCGCTCGCATCGCAAAACTCGGAGCTCGGCGAGCCCGCCGAACCGCATTCCACAAAGCCCGCCGCACATTCGCATCCACCCAGCGCCGCATTGATCTCGACGCGACGCACCAAATGCAGAGTGCCCAAGATGTGGCTGCAGTACTTGGCGAGATGAAAGGCGCGTTGATGAAACTAGGCCAAATGGCCAGTTACCTCGACGAAACGATGCCCGCACCAATGCGCGAAGCTCTTGCAACCTTGCAACAAGACGCACCACCGATGAGCGCAGCGCTCGCGGCCTCAGTCATCGTCAGTGAACTCGGCGAACACCCCAACGAGCTCTTTGCCGAATGGGATCCAGTTCCGATGGCTTCGGCATCTATCGGCCAAGTCCACAAAGCCATCACGCAAGATGGTCGTGCGGTTGCGGTCAAAGTCCAGTATCCCGGTGTTGACGCTGCCATTAGGGCTGATCTCGACAACACCGACATGCTGTTTCGCCTTATCGGTTTGGCGTTTCCGGGGCTCGACGGGAAAACGGTCGTAACCGAACTCAGGGCACGAATTATCGAGGAACTCGACTATTCAATTGAGGCGCGCAATCAGACGTTGTTCGCCGAGTGGTATCGAGACCACCCGTTCATTCACGTTCCGAGCGTGATCTTCGAACTGTCGACTCCTCGGGTGCTGACAACCGATCTCGTCGACGGTGCCCGATTCGACGATCTGCTCACATGGCCGCAGCAGGAACAACAGCTTGCAGCCGAGACTATTTTCCGCTTCGTGTTCCGAAGCATTTATCGCATCGCGGCGTTCAACGGCGATCCACATCCTGGCAACTATCTCTTTGCAAAAGGTGGTCACGTCACGTTCTTGGATTTCGGCTTAGTGAAGCACTACGACCCGCCGGAAGTACAGCTGTTCTCCGATCTCATTCATGCGATGTGTTTCGAACACGACATCACGAAGTTTCGATCGCTCATTGAACACGCAGGAATACTTCAAGAAACTGCCACGATAAGCGACGAACAGGTACAGGACTATTTTGGTCACTTCTACGATTTTGTGCGGGAGAATCGCGTCGTCACTTTTAACGCCGAATATGCCTCCGACACAGTACGTAAAATGTTCGACCTCACGAGTCCGAGTGCGGCAGTCGCCAAGCAGTCGAATGTCCCGCCCGCGTTCGTCATTACGCAGCGAATCAATCTCGGGCTACACGCGATCCTTGCGCAACTCAATGCCACTGCAAATTGGCGATGCATCGCAGAAGAGCTGTGGCCGTGGGTCGGAGGCACACCAACGACAGACCTCGGACAGCTCGAAGCAGACTGGCTTGCCGCAAACCCCCGCGCTTAAGCTCGCTACTCGCCCCCAAGAAATCTGCTGTGGGACGAATTCGGTGTCGCTCAGTCCGCGACCCAGTTACCGTGGAAACCATACGGAACCCGGCGGGGAAGCTTGACCGTCGCAACCGGATCTCCACCAAAGTTCTGCGCATCGAGAATGACAAGATCAGTGCGATTCTCGGCTTCGTTTGTGACCAACCCCATCATCCATCCGCCATCTTCAGCGCCAGCACGATCTGGATCACCCACAAATACGAATTCACCAGGATGCCGATGTGCACCAAAGTTGTGGTCGGTACGCGTTCGCGACGTGAAGTCGTGTTTGAAGATCGTGGTTGAGTCGTAGGGCATTGGCCCATCGTTAAAGGCGCTTATCGTGTATCCGTACCGGTGTTCGGTGCCCAGCAGGGTTTCATTGATGCGGCAAAACTCTTGCCCACAGGGGTCGACGACATCAGCGGTTAATGTCCCACCCGCGAGATCCATTGTCCAACGCTCAAGCGAGCCACGATCAGTCGTAGGTGCCATTTCGCCGCCGAGGTTGGTGACCTTAGGAACGTCGACCACGATCTTGCCGTCAGCAGTCTCGAACGCATTCATCGGATGAAACGTGTAGCACGTGTCGCTTTCAAACCACTTCACATCAGCGTTCGTACCAGCCCGAGGCATCACTCCGACGCGGGCTCCAAATTCAGGGGCCCAACGAAACGGGAAACCCTGGGTCTTAGCTGCCTCGAGATCGAACACGTAGGGCTGGTCGAAAAACAGCACGTAGTTTTCGGTCATCGCGAAATCGTGCATTGACACGGGCCGTTCGATGTCGATCGGTTCAGTTTTGGTGACCGTGCCCTGTGCGTCCACCGTATGGAAATACAGAAACGGTGCGACATATCCGTAGGAAAATCCAACGAGTTCGTTACGACGAGGGTCGATCTTTGGGTGCGCAGTCATGCCTCTCGGCAACGTTCCGCCATCAAATCGCTTGAGCGTTGCAAGCTCCTTCGACATGATGTAGGGATAGCAGCCCTCGGTCAGCGACAGTATTTGCCCGTTGAATTCCACAATGTTGGTATTGCTGGAGTCAAACATTGGCTGCGCCGGGCCGCCGACAGGGGTTTCGCCGAGCGCGCGAGCGATCGCATCAGTCCGAACCCAACGATTGCGATAGCCGGTTGCTTTGCCACCTCGGAGTTCGATGCCGTGAATCATGCCGTCGCCTAAAAACCAATGGTGGGGCTCATGAGGTGCGGCCATTGGGTTTGGACCGGTACGGAGGTATCGCCCCGTCAGAGCGTCCGGTACCGCACCAACGGTCTCCAAATCGGTGATCGTGACCTCATCCGGGATCGGTGCATAGTTGCCGGACAAATACGGATTGGGCGCGATCATCGTCATGACGGCACTTTAGAACACTTGCGCAGCGTGAAGGAAACACTGTTCATTGGGATAAATCGCCCATACATCCACGGTCTAGCTGGGTCGTTCGGCGTATTTCACCGCTTGAACTCAAACCGAAGGTCATCATTTTGCATCACTGGCCGATACACCAATTGAGTGACCCTGCAGTTGGGGCGAGTGGAGCGCGACAAGCCCGACGTGATCCACCCTGGCACCAACTGCACGCAAGGTCCTTCGTGGACCTCAGGCCCCGCCGTCTGACGGCGGGGCCTACTTCGTAATTCTTGGTCCCAAAGAGTCACTTGCCAGGTTGATTCGAAATCTCGGCCGACTCCCCAGCGACCCCGTGCGCTGCGCGATTGTGGTGGTGATGTCTGCCAGCCCAATACGTCTCCACGCTTCCACCTGGACTGTGTGGATGATCGCGGCCGCGGTGTCGGTGCAGGCGACCACGAACCCCATCTATACGACCTTGGTGCTGTTGGTTGCAGCACTCGTCGTCGAAGCGCATGGCCGGCGCACCCTCTTTGCGAAAGCGTTCCCGATCATGATCGGGCTCGCCGCGGTTTTCGGTGCGGTAAGAGTCCTACTCACGGTTCTCACCACGCACGCAACGGGCAGCACTGTCCTGTTCAGATGGCCCTACGAATTCACTATGCCCAAGGTCGTTGGTGGATTCACCATCTTTGGCTCCTTCGAACAGGAACCGTTGGTCCGATCACTGTTTGAGGCGTACGCGGTGGTTGCGTTCATTGCCACATTCGCGGCTTGGAATGCGGTCGTGTCGCACCACGAGGTCCTTCGCGCGGTTCCACGCGCATTTCATGAGCCCGCGCTCGTCGTGGCGATTGCAATTGCGTTCGTGCCTTCGACCATCGCGACGCTGCAAGCAGTTCACCTTGCCGATCGTGCTCGTTGCGGGGGTACGCCAGTGCGCAAAGGCAGGCTCCGCCGATACGTCATTCCGGTCGTGGAAGGAGGCTTGGAACGCGCGATCGCGTTGGCCGAGTCGATGGAGTCGAGAGGTCTCGGCCACTCACGCGCTACACGCGAAGAAACTCGGGCCGCATCATTGAGCTTCATCGCAATCGCGGCGATGGGGGGAGCGATCGTGGCATTGATAAGCCGAGCCCGACTCGCGGCCGGAACGCTCGCGATCGCGAGTATCGCAATGTTCGTGAGCGCGACGATTGTCGCGTCGCGAGCGCATCCGCGCACGAGATACCGACCGAAACCCATCACCAAGACTGACCAGGTCATCATGGCAGTGTGTGGCATCTCGGTCGCGACCATGCTGATGTTCTCGTTACTCAACGACGCGTCGATGAGTTGGAGCCCCCACCCGCTGAGTTGGCCCAGTGTCAATCCTGTAGCCGTCATCGCGCTGCTCGGTCTCGCGGCTCCAGTAGTAAGCAGACGCGTCCACGACGAACGACACGTTCAACAAACGACCGAATCGAAAGCCGAAGGGCCCACATGGGTTCACTAACCTTCGACGGAGTCACCTTCCAATATCGAGACACCAATGCGCTGGCGCTGGAGGTACCACATCTCGGTGTCGACAACGGCGAGTTCGTCTTGATTGTCGGAGCATCAGGTTCAGGCAAGAGCACCGTCTTACGCTCAATCAACGGCATCGTGCCGCATCTCACTGGGGGTACATTCAGCGGCTCGGTCACCGTCGACGGCCGATCGACTCGCGAC
This sequence comes from Actinomycetota bacterium, assembly GCA_005773635.1. Lineage (GTDB taxonomy): Bacteria > Actinomycetota > Acidimicrobiia > IMCC26256 > PALSA-610 > F1-120-MAGs023. The sequence continues at coordinate 61,989 of SXHN01000004.1, read as the reverse complement.
AATCCACCCCGATTGTTTGCTGACGCGGTTGGATTTGTTCATCAAGATCCCGAGGCCCAGTTAGTGGTCGACCATGTCGAAAGTGACATCGCGTTCGCACTAGAAAATTTGAATCACGACACAACGTCAATGCGGCGACGAGTCGAAGAGGTCCTAGATGCGCTTGCAATCGCGCATCTACGAGACAGATCACCAGCAACGCTTTCGGGTGGCGAACGGCAACGGGTGGCGATCGCGGGAGCAATGGCCGCGGGCCCAGGCATCCTTGTGCTCGACGAACCCACCAGCCAACTCGACCCGCAAGGCGCCGAAGACGTCCTCGCTGCGCTCCATCGACTCAACGCGGATCTCGGCACCACGATTGTGTTAGCAGAACACCGCTTGGATCGCGCCGCACCGTTGGCCGATCGAGTCATCATCATTGACGAGGGAAAAGTGCACCAAGACGGGCTACCGGAAGTAGCGCTTGCGCAGTACCGAGGCGCACCCACAGTGACGCAGCTCGGGCGCTCAATGGGGTGGAGTCCGCCGCCGCTAACGGTAAAGGTCGCTCGCAATTACGCGCGTACGTACACGACGTCGCGGCCGCCGGATGTAGCCACAGCAAGCGGGCCCGCGAGAATTACGGTTCGCGGCCTCGATCTGAGATATGGCGACCGGACCGTTGTGCGAGTCGATGATTTGCAAATCGCGCAGGGAGAAATCGTTGCACTGCTCGGGCGCAATGGCTCGGGCAAGAGCACTCTCTTACAGGCACTTTCGGCATTGCACCGCCCGCACCGCGGCACAGTCGAACGCATCGGGCGAGTGGCGTATGTGCCCCAGGATTCGAACCCGCTGTTCTCAACCGGTGAAGTACGCACCGATGTGATGGAAACTCTTCGCCTCTTGGGTCACTCGGCGAAGCATCCTGACGCCGAGCGATCCGCCAATGCTTGGCTTCAACGGCTTGGCCTCATTGGAATGGCTCACCGAAACCCGCGCACGCTCTCTGGCGGCGAGCGCCAACGACTCGCGATCGCGATCGTGGCCGTTGGTGGTGCCGAAACTCTGCTACTCGATGAACCCACTCGCGGCATGGATGCGCCGTCGCGAGATGCCTTGGAAACCGCGGTGAGCGATCACGCGGCAGGTGGCGGCTCGGTGATGCTTGCAACGCACGACGTCGAGCTCGCGGCTCGCGTCGCCACTCGAGTTGTAGTTCTCGGTGATGGCGATGTAGTGGCCGATGGTCCGACACGATCGGTGCTCTCAGGTTCGCTGTTTGCACCTCAAACACTGCGAGTACTGCCCCCACTTCTCACGGTTGAAGAAGCGACGATGTGGGCGAGGCCGAGGTGATGCTGCGACTGCGTAGTGGCGCTGCGTACGCGTCGATTGCCGTCGTTGGAATCGTCGCATTCCTGTGGCCGTTTTGGTTTCCCAGCGAAGCGGGTTCGGATACCGCGCACAACGGCGACGCTTGGGTTTGGGCAATGCTGCTGGGAATCCTGACGGTTGGCGCGCTCACACTGGAAATTTCGCAACGGCGCATCAACGGAGCCACAATCGCAACGTTGGGCGTGCTCGCATCGCTGAATTCGTTACTTCGAATTCTCGACCTACCGGGAGGCGGCAACGCGATGTTCTTTCTCACCGTCATCGCTGGCGCAGCATTTGGCGCGAGGTTTGGCACCTTGCTCGGACTCACTGCGATGGCCGCTTCAGCAATCATTACCGCTGGGATCGGCCCGTGGATGCCGTACCAAATGCTGGCCCTCGCTGCCATGGGTGCCGCGGCAGGCGCCTTCGGCAAACTCATCGCGCCCCTCCCATTGAAGGCACAAGTCGTTGCGCTCGCGACATTCGCTTGGTTCTGGGCATTCATTTACGGTGCCACAATGAATCTCTGGTTCTGGCCTTTGATTCAAGACGGAGGGCGGTTGTCCTACTCCCCCGGCATCGGGGCGGTCGCGACGGCCAGACGATACTGGTCGTATTACTTCCTCGACTCGTTCGCATGGGACGCCGCAGGCGCCATTGTGAACGCGACGTTCATCATGCTTCTTGGGGCACCGCTGCTTCGCAGCCTGCGAAGAATTGCGCATCGACTCGAACCATCTACGGTATGGACATGACTTCCGAGCTTGTCGTCACCACATTTACTGCGATCGCAGATGCAGAGTCGCGAGTCGCGACCCTGACGCTGAATAATCCCGATCGCCGCAACGCGTTGTCGTTGGACATGATTCGAGCCCTCGACTCATCGCTGGTGGCCGCCGCAAGCCGCAACTCAACCCGAGTCATCGTTGTGCGCGGTGAAGGGGCAGCATTCAGTGCAGGCCACGATTTGGCGGAGATGCAACGCGAGCGCAATGAAGACTTCTACGCGGCACTCTTTGGCGCGTGCACCGACTTGATGGTACGGCTTCATGCACTACGGGTGCCGGTCATCGCGCAAGTGCACGGCGTCGCCACAGCCGCGGGCTGCCAGCTCGTAGCGGCCTGCGATCTCGCGATCTGTAGCGACGATGCGCGATTCGCGACACCAGGTGTCAATATTGGGTTATTTTGCAGCACGCCAATGGTCCCGATTTCGCGCGCCGTTGGTCGAAAACGCGCAATGTATATGTTGCTCACCGGAGAAATGATCTCGGCACAGCAAGCCGTCGACTGGGGCCTCGTGAATCAGGCGGTGCCGATCAAAGAACTCGAATCGAGAGTCGACAACCTCGTGCAAGCGATCGCGAAAGCAAGCCCAAACATTGTGGGAATCGGCAAAGTCGCGTTTTGGAAGCAAATCGACGCTACCGAGTCGAGCGCGTACGTCGCATCGGGTGAGGTGATGCGCAACAACGCCATGCTTGATGACGCGCACGAGGGTATCAGCGCGTTTCTCGAAAAGCGCCCGCCCGTTTGGCCGGCGCAATGACGTCACAAACCTCAACCCGCCCCGCCCCGGATAAGTCCTCCGCGTTCGCGGCCATGCGCAGCCCTTCATTCGCTCGGGTGTGGAGTGGAGGATTCGTTTCCAACGTGGGTACATGGATGCAGGCCACTGCGCTGAGCTATTACACAGCACACCTCACCGGTAGCGCGGCGTGGACCGCGGTCGTTGCAGCGGGTGAGTTCGCTCCCACTGCGTTCCTCGGACCTATCGGTGGTGCGTTGGCAGATCGCTACTCGCGCAAAACCATTTTCATGTCGATCACGGCAGTCCAAGGAGCGTTAGCCGCAGTGCTCACTTGGATTATGGCCACTTCCACCCCCGGCGCGCCCGTGATCGCCCTGTATGCATTAGCCAATGGATGCGCCTTCGCGATTGGGTTCCCCGCATTTCAATCGGTCATGCCAGAACTTGTACCGCCAGAATCATTGAGCAGCGCGATTGGTCTCAGTTCAGCATCGTGGAATTTCGGCCGCGTCGTCGGGCCGTCAGTAACCGCGTTGCTGTTCGCGCCTTTGGGAATCGCCTGGATTCTCGGCATCAACGCCATGAGCTTCGCCGCTGTGTTGTTGGCACTCGCCACGATCAAAATCCCGAGGCGTCAAGTGATCCCTCAGGCGATCTTGGCTTCGATTGTCGAAGGCTTCAAGTTTGTTCGCAACGACGCAGGGCTCAAACTGATGATTCAGGCACTCGCTTGGAACACGCTGTGGCTCGCGCCGTTCATCGGGCTGATTTCGGCGATGGTCGAAAAGGAATTCGGTGGCGGGCAGAACGCTGTGAGTTGGCTGATCACTGCGCAGGGTGCAGGAGCTGTCGTCACGGGCTTGTACTTTGCAAAGACAATTGAGCGATTCAGCATCGAGCAGGTCATGACGTTCTCAATGTTCGCATGTCCGGTGACCTTGATCGCGTACGGGTTGGCGCCCAACGTCTGGGTCGCGATTCCCGCGCTGTTTCTCGCCGGCCTTTTGTACTTCGCAGCGCTGTCCAGTTTCTCTAATATCGCACAACTTCGTGCCCCGTCGGAATTTCGAGGCCGCGTGCTGAGCACAGTCCAAGTGGTCTTGGGTTCGGTGTATGCAATCGCGCTTGGCATTCAGGGGCCGCTCGGCGATGTATTCGGTGTGCGTTCGGTGACTGTTGCGGCCGCGCTTATTTCATTAGCTGGCGTCGTAGTTATTCGAGTTCGCAACCCCGGCGCCACTCGCGCGGTCTCGAGTACTCCACAAGGCAGCTAGGCAAACGCACACAAATTCAACCGCGCAAATCAGTTCTCCGAACCACATCCGACCTACAACATCAGGGTCCAAGAAAACGGCGACCACCGGTGCCGACAAAAACGCGACCGAGGCAACCAGCGCCGCAAACAGGCCGCGCCGAACGCGATACAGCAATCCAACAACCGCCATGAATGCTGCTCCCCAAAACACTGTCGAGATCAGTTCGCTGATCCAGAGCACGTTCGACTCGGCCACAGCAATCGGTGGGGTCACCGCACTTCCGATCCAACACAGCACGACTCCAGCGCCCAGCACCCCAGCAGCGATTCGGTCGGGCACACGACCCTCGACGGGGCCAGGGCGGGCCGCATCAACCTTGGCTGCCAACGTCGCGAGCCGCGACGGAACTGCGGGCGCGGCAACATCACCCGGCACTGGGCGTGGAAACTCAAGAACCTGCGCTCTCGGTTCGGGCTGGACACCGTCCATGACATAATTGTCGTGATCCAGCGCCGCCGACTGGAGTGGTATTCCTGGCCTCATATACGGTCACACTCCTTGCCAACCGCTGGCATTCGAATTTGGAGGCAACAATGGCCGTAGTCGAACGCGAAGACCGTGGACGCACCGCGATTCTGCGGATCAACCGTCCAGAGGCAAAGAACGCGATCAGCCCTGAAGTAAGTCAGGAGATGGAGGCCCATCTCGACGCGATCGAAACAGATACAGAAATCCGCGCCGTCGTTGTGACGGGCACCGGCGACGTGTTTTGCGCCGGAGCCGACCTCAAAGTGATCGCCTCGGGTGGAGCGGGCGCCATCGCCACCAAGAAGGGCGGCTTCGCGGGGCTCACGAATCGCGACTTTCCGAAGCCCATCATCGCAGCGGTGCAAGGCCCCGCCCTCGCAGGCGGATTCGAAATTGTGTTGTCGTGCGATTTGGTCGTCGCGTCAGAAACGTCACGCTTCGGCATCCCAGAGGTAGCGCGCGGATTGATCGCGGCGGCCGGCGGCCTCATCCGGCTTCCGAAACGCGTCCCGCTCGCGCTCGCGCTCGAATTCGCAATGACCGGTGACCCCATCCCAGCTCAACGAGCATTCGAACTGGGGCTTGTGAATCGTCTCGCTCCACAAGCCGAAGTGCTCGACACTGCGTTGGCACTTGCCGAACGCATCGCCGAGAACTCACCCATCGCGGTGCGTTACTCGCGCAAACTCGTCAAAGAAGCTGCCGAAGTGAACGAGGCGGAAGCATGGAAACTCAACGGCACCTACACCATTGAAGTGTTTTCCGCTGGGGATGCAATCGAGGGCGCGACCGCGTTCGCCGAGAAGCGCAAACCCAATTGGAAGAGTGTGTAAGTACACGCCAGCGGCGGGTGCGAGCCCGCCGCGGTTCGTATTCGTAGCGTGAATCGCGCCCCGTGAAGACTGTGGGAGTGATCGCTCCTACAATCGTCGCCATGGACGCTAACCAATATCGAGTCGAAGAGTTAGCGGAGGTGTCCGGAACGTCAGTTGACACAATTCGCTTTTACCAGAAACGTCGGCTCCTTGAACCTCCTCGACGCGACGGACGCATTGCCTGGTACGGCCCTGAACACTGCGAACGGTTGGCCCGAATTCGCGAACTGCGTCTACGCGGGCTCACCCTTGGTCTCATCGGACGGCTTGTGCGCGGCGAGCTCGACGCCACCGACGAGCCGCTGGCGGCCGCGGTCGCCGCAGAGGCGACTGAACACGCAGCGGCGGTGCTGACGCTCGATGAATTATCGCAACGCACTTCCGTTCCAATCGCGATACTCGAGACTGTGATCGAGGCCGGGCTTCTTGTGCCCCAGATCCACAACGGCAGCGCTCGGTACAGCACAGACGATGTAAAGATCATGCAAGCCGGGCTCGATCTCATTGGAACCGGTCTCCCGATCGCAGATGTGTTGGAGCTTGCACAATCTCACCACGAACGCACGCGCGCTACGGCAGAGCAAGCAGTAGCAATGTTCGATGCGCACATACGAACTCCATTACGTGACGCTCCCCTGACTGATCCCGAAAAGGCGCAACGTTTGGTCGATGCATTTCGCGTCATGTTGCCCGCGGTGACGTCGCTTGTGGAACATCATTTTCGTACGGTGCTGCTCGCAGTTGCACAAGAACACCTCGAAGCAGTTGGAGACTCTGATGAACTCGCGGTCGTCGCCACTGAGTCGTTGCGGATGCATGGCAACGAAACATGACGACTTCGCCATACCTTCCCGACCCCAGCGATAAAGCAGCAACCGTTGAGGCAATGTTCGATCGCGTGGCACCCAAGTATGACCGCCTAAATCGACTCCTCACCCTGCGCCTCGACGTTGCGTGGCGGCGCGCTGCTATCCGAGAAATCGAAAAGCCAGCTGGGTCGCTCGTTATCGATCTGGCGTGCGGAACAGGAGACATGTGCAACGACCTCATCACTGCGCATTACTGCGCAATCGGCTTCGACTTTTCGGCAGGAATGCTGAAGGCTGCAACGACAGCTTCACCACTCGTTCGCGCCGACGTTTTGCGCCTCCCGGCGCCCACCAATTCAGTCGACGCCATTACCTGTGGATTCGCACTACGCAACTTCACAGCGCTCGAACCTTTCTTTGCCGAATGCGCACGGGTGCTGCGACCCGACGGACGCGTGGTGCTCCTCGATGTTGGGGAGCCGAAATCGAAGCTGTTGCGTTTCGGCCACAAGATCTACTTTCGAAAAATTGTGCCATTCATCGGCGGATTGCTCTCTGATCGGGCGGCGTATTCGTATCTTCCGGCATCAACGGCGTATCTCCCCGAGTCGCGCGAACTTGTCGACATGGTGCGGGTTGCAGGCTTCCGAAATGTGACACATCGTCGTTACGGCCTCGGCGCGGCTCAACTCGTTGTTGGGACCGCACTGTGACTCAAGCCGCCATTTCAACAACGGATCTGGTTGCCAGCACGGAAATTGTCCCCGCGATTGAGAATCCGTTTGAGTACCTCGGTGCTGATGGATTCGTCTGGATCAACGCTGACAGCGTGATCGTTACCAGCGGGATCGCCGCGACCGCGCTGCCATCTGAGGTACATGCTGCTCTCGAGCGCATCAGCGGCGACGGCGCGATCGCGTGCGGCGCACTGCCATTCGCGAACGCATCCCATGCGTCAATGGTGATCCCCTCACGGGTCTTGCGACAAAGCGCAACCGAAACAACCATCACCACCATCGAAGGCGCACACATTGGCTCGCCGCATCGCTATGCGCACACACCACTGCGTTTCACCGTCGAGGCGTGTCAAGATCTCACCACTTGGGATGCCATTGTCGCCAGCGCGCTGGCATCAATCGATGACCGTGCCGTTGACAAAGTTGTGCTAGCCCGAGAAGTGCTGGTGACTGCCGACCACAACTTCAATGTTCCCGAAGTGCTGACAACTCTGCAACGCACTCAACCCGGCTGCTTCGTATATGCAAATGGTGGGTTTGTTGGAGCAAGTCCGGAGTTGCTCGTGCGCAGAACTGATAGCCATGTCGTTTCAATGCCGATGGCTGGCACAGTTCCTCGACAAGCGTCCATCGAGGCCGACGACGCAACAATCGCGATGTTGCGAGCATCGATGAAAGACAATGCCGAGCATCGGTACGTTGTAGAAGCGGTGGTCGGCGCATTGGCACAACACTGCGACAGCATCACGGTCGGCGATGCGCTCCCTGTGCGCTTGGCCACCCTCACGCATCTCACAACCCAGATCTCTGCAACACTGCTTGATAACAGCACCGCACTGGAACTTGCGCTGGCGTTGCATCCCACTCCGGCGGTTGGTGGTACGCCAACTGAAGCCGCGCTCCAGCTCATCGCAACGCTCGAACCGTTCGACCGCCGTTGTTACGCAGGCCCCGTCGGATGGGTGGACAAGGCTGGCAACGGTGAATTCGCGGTCGCCCTACGTTGTGCGGAACTCGATGGCAACACGGCACGATTGGTTGCCGGTGTGGGAATCGTCGATGGGTCGGACCCCGACCTCGAATGGGCTGAGACCCAAGCCAAGCTCGAGCCAATGCTGCGAGCACTCGTGCGGCCGTAACGCGACCCGATCTATCGAGCGTCGTCAAAGGGCACGGCGCGCAACGCGTCTGAAGATACCTCCCACAGTTCGCGGTGCAGCGCGACCTCAGTGACGCGATCAACAGTGGTGGCCACGATGACCCGAATCCCTGAACCAGGCTCCAAAAGACAAGCACGTAAGCGTTGTGGTGTATCAACTGTCGTTACCGCGACCCGATACGCAGCGGCAACGTCGGCGACGCGCACAGTTTGTGGGGTTCCGAAGAGCAACTCAAACTCCTGTGGGGTCGTGGATTCTGCCTGCGGCAGAAACGAGAAGATTCCTCCACCACCATTGTCGACCACAACAACGGTGAGGTCGATGCACAAATCCTCTAACCCGAGCAACGAGCCGGCGTCATGCAGAAACGCAAGATCACCAACAACAGCACAGGTCGGCGCGCCCGACGCGAGCGCGATGCCAACCGCGGTGGCAAGGAGCCCATCAATTCCGTTCGCGCCGCGATTCGCATGAATCCTCGCCTGCTGCTGCGGTGCCATGCACCACTCCAAATCTCGAACCGGCATACTCGAAGCCACAAGCATGTGAGAACCCGGCGTTAGTGCACTCACAACATCGCGAGCGACACGCGCCCCGTCCAGTAGTCGACGACCAGCAAACACTCTCTCGAAAGATTCGTTGACGGTCGCGTCGCACTGACGCCAACGAGCAAACCAATCGACCGCAGGCTCGGTCGAGGCGCGGTCAGACGACCCGAGCTTTGCGACCAACGCGCCGGCGAATTCGTTGCCGTGAGCCGCGACTCTCAATGTGCATCGGCGGTGCGGGTCGAGCCATACGTTGTGAGCATCTACCACGATTTGATGCGCCGCGTCACTCAGCCATTCGTTCGTCGCCTTAGACGTGAGTGGCGCTCCAACTCTGAGCACAATGTCGGGCCGCAGCTCTTTCGACGCAACCCCGTCACGAGCCAAGGCTTCGTAATAACACACGGTGCGATCACCTTGGCGAGCATTACTGATTGCATCGGCAAGCACTGGCCAACCTGTCGCTACCGATAGTTGACGTAACGACTCGGGGGACATATCACAGCCCCACCCGGCCACGATCACACCTCGTGGATTCGCGACCGTCAGGTCACGCACTGTATCTACCGCGCTTTCGGGAGCAACGAGCCGCGACGAAAACGTTCGCGGTCCCGACGTTCCAAGCGGTTCACCGTTTCCCACTAAAGGCTCGCGAAACGCAAAGTTGTAATGCACAGGACCAGCTGCAACCACGCTGTCACCGCGCGCAACCACGCAGCCTCGGGCCGCGATCGAACGCCAAAACGACCACTGCCCGTTGATCGGCGCGCCGGGATCACAGAACCATCGCGGCGACGACCCATATATACCAACCTGATCGATCGTCTGGCCCGCGCCAGTGTCGCGCAGTTCCGGCGGGCGGTCGGCGGTACAGACAATCATCGGCACGTTGCTGTGATGCGCTTCGATCACTGCAGGATGGAAGTGAGCCGCGGCGGTACCCGAGGTGCACAGCACGACCGCCGGCGCCGCAGACACTCGACCGATACCAAATGCTCGAAACGCAGCGCTCCGTTCATCAATCACGACCGTCGTCGCAATTTCCTGGCGACGAACGAGCGCGAGCGCCAACGGTGTCGAACGTGATCCTGGCGCGATGACGGCGTGCCGAACGCCCTGGGCGACCCATTCATCGACAATCGTGGCACAAAATTGCGTATTTACATCGCCGATGTTCGTCGTAGACATGCTCACCGTGGCACGATCTCGATGTGCAAACGCTGTTGATTCCCGGTTTTACACAAACGGTTGAAAGTTGGGACGCTGTGGCGCAAGCGCTTCGCGACTTGGGAACTCAGCCCAGAGGCTGCAGCATCGAGGAATGCACAACCTTTAGCGCCACCGCCGATGCAATGGCGAACGTCTACGGCCGCGGCACGTGGGTTGGATATTCGATGGGAGGCCGCATCGCGCTGATGGTTGCGCTCAGCCATGCGCACTTGGTGGAGCACCTCATACTCGTGAGCGCGACTGCAGGGATCGAATCGTCGAACGAGCGTGCCACCCGACGGGCAGCCGATGAGGAGCTTGCCCAATCTGCCATTGATGTCGGCACCGAGGCGTTCCTGTTGCGGTGGCTTGCGCAGCCAATGTTTGCGGACGTCAATACCGATGCACCGGGAGTCTCTGCACGTGCATCGATCAATCCACAACGGTTGGCACATGACCTTCGCGTGCTTGGAACCGGATCGATGCCAAATCTTTGGGACCGCTTGGGCGAACTGCACATGCCAGTAACCATCGTGACCGGTGCACGCGACGCGAAATTCTCCGCGATCGGCGTGCGCATGCACGAGTGCATTGCCGACTCTCGACACATCTCGGTGCAATGTGGCCATGCCATCCTGTTGGAACGACCTGGCGACCTTGCGAAGATCATTCATGACACCCACAATGCAGCCGCGAGAAACAGCGAAGAAACCAATTGAAACGAGGCGGTACCCACAAGTGCAGCGACCAGCGACGGCGGATCGGTCGCGGTCAACATCAGCCGCACCGGCTTCGTGACGAACATGATGCCAACAAAGGCGACCCAGGCCATCGGATAACGCGCGGCAATTACAGCCACGCCCACCAAAGAACCCACAATCGACGCGACGTACAACCAACGAGCGCGGCGGTCGCCGATTCCAACTGCCAACGTGCGCTTGCCAGCAACAACATCAGTCGGGATATCGCGGACGTTGTTACACAACAAGATTGCGACAGCAGGTAAACCGACCACAAGACATGCCACCCATACCGTGCCATTCACGTGACGCGTTTGTACATAGGCGGATCCCGCGGTTGCTGCGAACCCAAAGCACAACAACACCATGAGTTCGCCCAAGCCGAGATAGCCGTAGGGTTTTGGTCCGCCGGTATAGAACGCGGCCGCGGCAATGCACAAGGCACCCAAGATCAAAAGTCGCCAGTCGGCAATCAGCGACAGCCAAAGCCCAACGGCTGCGCCAATCAAAAACGAAAGTTGCGCCGCGCGCTTCACCGCCGCAGGTTTCGCAACTCCACTAGCTGTCAATCGCAGCGGCCCTCTGCGGTTGGCATCGGTTCCGCGCACACCGTCGGAGTAGTCGTTTGCGTAGTTCACCCCTATCTGCAGCGACACCGACACAACCAGTGCCGCAACGCCGCGCCACGGCAAAACAGATTCACCGAACGTACCCGCTGCGGTACCCACAGCCACAGGAGCGATGGCAGCGCCCAACGTACGCGGTCTCGCTCCTTGGAGCCATTCGCGAGCGGACGCCACTGCATTTCCCTTCCGCCGCTGCGCGGCATTTCGCTTCGCTCAAGCAGCATGCCGATCGACAATGCGGTCATACTGTGGGAGTGATTACTCCTACAGTTGAGCGTATCTGAGCCATGACCCTCGCTGCAGTAACCGGCGACGGCACGAGCAACCTCGTCGCGGCCATCATGAGCAATACCGAACTTGCTCCTCACGTCGTTGCTTGCTGGGAACGTGGCGATGCCGTATTGCCGCTCAACCCGGCACTGCCCAGCAACGAACTGCGCGAGCTCCTCGAACTGGCCCAACCAACTCACTTACTGGATCACAGTGGCCTCACCCGACTGGCACATGGCATGCCGGTCGACTCCGACACCGCTGCGGTTGTTTGCACCTCAGGAACTACAGGGCAACCGAAGGCAGTCGAGCTCACTCGAAGCGGTCTGTTTGCGATGGGTACCGGAGTTTCCGACGCGATCAGCGCCGGCCAGGGCGACACATGGCTGGCATGCCATCCGTTGTTTTTTGTGGCCGGGCTCGCCATCTTGGGTCGGTCTTGGGTAACCGGCGTGCCCGTCGCGGTGCACGACAGCTTCGACCTTGAACGGGTGCAACAAGCACCTCGGGTCGAAGGCGCAACGATTATTTCGGTTGTACCCACAACGTTACGGCGCTTGGTCCGCGCCGATGCGCTGCAGGGATTTCGCGCCGCGGTCGTCGGCGGCGCACCGCTTCCCGACACACAACGAGCGGCAGCAATCGCAACCGGTGTGACGATCTTCGACGCGTACGGCCTCACTGAATCCTGGGGTGGAGCCGTCACCAACGGCGTGGCCAACCACGGCGTCGACCTCATGTTGCGAGATAACGATGAAGTGGCCTTACGAGGAGCTCCGATTACCCGCGGCTACCGCAATGATCCTGCCCTCACACGGGCTGCATTCGATGGAAATTGGTTCCTCACGGGCGATATCGGAAAGATCAGCGAAGGAAAACTTTCGATCATCGATCGCATGAAAGATCTGATCATCACTGGTGGCATCAATGTTGGGCCCACTGAAGTGGAAACCGTCCTCGCGCAGCATCCCGCGGTATCGGAGGTCTGCGTCGTTGGGGTCGCTGACGAAGAATGGGGCGAACGGGTCGTCGCTTGCGTGATCCCTGTTGACGGCACAAATCCGCCAACCCTCGATGAACTCCGCGGGTTTGTTCGCGAGTATCTGGTTGCGGCGAAAGCTCCGAAAGAATTGCGGATCATCGATGAAATCCCTCGATCGCCGGCTGGCAAACCGCTCAGACGGGTCTTGGCAGCGCAGTAGCGGCTAACGGCTTTCGTCGGCAAGTAGCGCTTGCTTCCACGCACGAAAACGGTCGTGAACAACGCCACCCGGCCCCACACCAGTCGCCCGCTTGTCGCCAGATAGCCGCAGCTCAAAGTGCACGCGACTATCGCTCGCGAGAATCGCGCAGTACCGCGCATCGGCTCCCACGGCCGGGCCCGCACGCCAGAGCAGATACGGGCCTATGCGGCGCTTGTACGCGACGAGCGCTACTCCAAAATCATGACCGACTTCGTGCAGATACTCAGGGGCCTCAAGCCACCGCTGTGAGCTAATCAGAAAATCGCGTTGCGGCGTGGCCGGGAGTTCGTCGGTGTGCCAATCTCGATCAGTTGGGGGGCGATCTTCGGCGGCCACGGTCAAATCGTGCCATAGTCAATGCATGAATCTGCAAGCCGAGATAGAAAACATCCTCGAGCCCCCCGCAGGAACTTGGGGCGCGTACGCGCGGAACTTGAACACCAGCGAAATTGTTGCCTTCAATGCCGATCGACCAATGCCAACCGCAAGCGCCGGAAAACAGTTCGTGCTCATGCGCTACGCGGAACTCTGCGCCGAGGGCAAACTCGACCCGACCAGCAGAGTTGAGCTGAGCGACGAGGATCATGTGAGGGGTAGTGGCGTCACCCGATATTTGATGCCAGGACTCAATCCGACGCTTGAAGATCACGCCTATTTAATGATCATTGTGTCCGACAATGTTGCGACCAATGTATTGCTGCGGATCGTTGGCGGGCCAGATTCCGTAAACGCAATGCTGCTCCGTCTGGGTATCGACGGCGCCCGGATCGATTGCCCCATTACGTTTCATCAATACGGAACTCTCGATTTCGCAACGAGTACGCCCCGCGCGTTGGCTGAAAGTTTCGCGGTGCTGCAAGAAGTACAACAGCATGGCTTCCCAGCCGAAGCCGCCAAACGATGCATGCGAATCTTGTTTCGCCAGCAACACACCGAGTCGCTCCCAAGACAATTACCGAATCTCCATCACGCGGTGGATTTCGGATTCGACTTCCCACTCAAGGTCTACAACAAGACCGGCGGCTACCCCGGCGTGGAGACCGATGGTGGTCTGTTCACAATGCACGACCATGCATGGGTCGCGGCAGTGATGGGCGAAGGACTGGAGGGTGGTGCACTCGACGCGGCGTGCGTGGTGATTGGAGCCGTCGGACGAAAATTGTACGAAGCGTGGGGCGAGCAGTGATCGTTGCAGATTTGCAAACCCCAGCGCTTGTTATCGACGCGACAGCGTTCACGCACAACATCACAACAATGGCGCAGGCGCGTCCCGGCAGCAGTCTCCGCCCACACGTCAAAGCGCACAAGTGCACTGCGCTCGCGCAAAGCCAATTCGCTGCGGGTCACACTGCATTTTGCGCTGCGACTCCGAAAGAAATCCTTGGCATGGCTCACGCGGGACTCGGCGACGATCTATTACTTGCCAATGAAACACTTGATGTTGCGCGCCTCCAAGCCATGGCAAAGATCACACCAAGTGTCACCATTGCGGTCGACAGCGACGAAACTATTGCAGTTGCAGCGCGAGCCGGTATCCAGCGCGTCCTCATCGATGTGAACGTCGGCCTACCTCGTTGCGGCTGCCGACCCAAAGACGCCGGTCGACTTGGCGACCTCGCTCGATCGCGTGGCCTTGAGGTTCGCGGCGTCATGGGCTACGAAGGCCACGCGGTCGGGGTCGTACCTCGCATTGAACGCACAGCAATTTGTGAGGCGAGTATGGAACAGCTCGCAATCGCTCATCGACTGGTCGGCGGCGACGTTGTGTCAGCCGGTGGCACCGGGACTTTCGACATCAGCCCGATTCCCAGCGAAATTCAAGCTGGCTCGTACGCACTGATGGACACCGCATATTCACAACTCGACATCCCGTTTCGACAAGCACTTTGGATAAGCACAACCGTAATTTCGGCACGATCTCACTATGCGGTCGGCGATTGTGGCCTGAAAGCTCTTGGGATGGACCATGGTTTACCTACCATCGCTGACCACGACGTCATGCTGTGCTCGGACGAACACATTACGTTCACCCCGGCGGCGCGCATCGGCAGCAAGATGATGATCGCCCCCGCTCACGTCGACCCGACCGCGGCGTACCACGATGTGTTTCACGTCGCCGACGGACCCGGTTTGGAGGCGCACATCATCGATGCGTGGCCAATCAACCTTCGTGGTTGGTAGCGCTCAACAGTCGCGGTCGATTTGCGTCGCCGCGTATTTCGGCCACTCCAACATCGCCCCTACCCACGTACCGAGCGAAAGCCGGTCAGGTTCGGACGAGTAGACCCGCAATTCGCCTCGGTAACAACGATTGAACAGAGTTCGAGCGCGGCGAAGGTGATAGTTCGATGAAACCAAGACCATCCGATTCCAATTGTTTTCGCGCGCCAGGTGCGAAATCGTTTTCGCTTCGCCACCCGTACTGTCGGAAGATGGCTTCGGACACAGCACCACGAATGGCTGTCGGGTCGAGCATAAGATATTTGCGGCCTTCCAGCCTTTGGCATTGCCATTCGAGATCACCAGTGCTGACGCAACGCCTTGTTGCATTAATCGAAGACCGGTATCGAGCCGCGACGATTCACCTGCGAGCACCACGACCACATCCGCACGCTGCACCTTGTCTCTTGGAACCGGGCGCACAAACGTCACATAGGTCAGCAATAGCCCTGCGACTACAACTCCCACACCGATTTTGACCAACCGCCGCACCACGGCGCACAGTTTCGCACAGGAGTCAACTTCCGTCTACTGCCTATTCTTGCCAATCCGCACTACGTTTGAGGCACCACCGAGAAAGAGGAACTGATGAGCGACGACTACTCCCAACTAGATGCTACGGCTCAAGCGCAACTTGTGCGCGAGGGAGTAGTGAGCCCTCGCGAGCTGACCGACGCTGCGATCTCGCGGATCGAAGCACTCAACCCAACGCTCAACGCCGTAATCCACGAGCGTTACGAGTTGGCCCGCCAGCAGGCCGAAGGCCCACTGCCCGACGGCCCGTTTCGGGGGGTGCCGATTCTCTTCAAAGATCTCATGTGCTCCGTGCAAGGCGACCCCCACCACCAAGGTTCCAACTTTCTGAAGCGCAACAATTACCGTTCGGGCCACACCGATCATCTTGCGCAGCGTTTCTTCGAGGCAGGCTTCGTGTACCTCGGGCGCACCAACACTCCGGAATTCGGTCTCCTACCGACGACCGAACCAGATGCCTATGGCCCTACCAAGAACCCCTGGAACATCGAGCGAGCAAACGGTGGATCATCCGGAGGTTCCGCGGCCGCGGTCGCGAGCGGGATGGTGGCAATCGCCCATGCCAACGACGGTGGTGGCTCAATTCGGATTCCGGCATCATGCAACGGACTCGTGGGCCTGAAGCCGAGCCGCGGGCGCACTTCCTCTGGCCCAATGCAAGGACATTTGAACGATCCGCTAACAGTCGAAGGTGTGGTTAGCCGCAGTGTGCGCGATACCGCAACCGCACTAGATGCGTTGAGCAAGCCGTTTCCGGGCCAACCTGTTATTGCGCCGATACCTTCGCGTCCGTTCGCTGAAGAGGTTGGCGCAGCTCCAGGGAAACTACGAATTGGAATGTTGTTGCACAACCCCCTCGGCACTGGCGAGGTTGACCCCCAAGTCATTCGTGAAACTGAAGCCACCGCGAAGTTGCTCGAATCGCTCGGGCATACGGTTGAACTCGCGCATCCATCCGTACTTGAAGACCAAGCAATCGTTGGACAATTCACTGCGCTATGGGATGCCGGGCTCGTCGCGACGATCACAGGGTGGGAACGAGCAGTGGGCTCGGGAGTACAAGCTGGCGATCTTGAAGCCCTAACTGTCGACATGGCGCGCGACGGCTATGCACTCACCGCGCAACAATTCATCGACGCCGTTGACGCGCTCCAGAGCGTCGGATATGCGGCCGCGCAATGGTGGTCCGAAGACGGCTACGACCTGCTGTTGTCGCCAACGCTCGCGGAACCACCGGTGCCACTCGGTACATTCTTCAATGCTGAAGCACCTATTCTCGGATTCCTGCGAGCGGCAGCATTCGCGCCATTCTGTGCGGGCTTTAACCTCACCGGTCAGCCAGCGATCTCACTACCGCTGGGAATGAGCGACGAGGGTACGCCGATTGGCGTGCATTTCGCCGCGGCATACGGCCGTGAAGACGTACTCTTGCGCGTCGCAGCACAGCTGGAATCTGCAGCGCCGTGGGCCGACCGACGCCCAACTGTGCACGCGTGACTCTGTGCAATCAGTGATCGGCGATCAGCCTGCGACCGTCAAGAAGCCGGCAAGGTTTTCTTGATCTTGTACAACCTCTTCGAGAAGCGACTGCTTCGATTCAAGGGGCAGGCCCAGCGCGGTCAGCGCCGCATCAAGGTCACACGAGCACTCGGCGACCGTATTCAACGAACAGGCAATCGCATCCGCGGCAATCACAACGCGTCCGAGTAGTGACTCAACTTGATTCGGTGCAAGGTGGTGCACCCCAACTGCGGTTACAAATTCCGCGGGAAACTTCATCACTCCCAGAGCTGCCGCACCAATTTCGGCGTGCGTGATTCCAAACTCTGCGCGCTCAGCGTCGACCAGCGTCAAGCCTTCTTCCACTGCGAGACGTTCCACGATCGTGTCATAGCGCCGAGGTGCGCGGCGAAATACCAAAGCAGCACCAATGTCGTGCAACAAACCGACGGAAAATGCATCGTTGCCAGGCAAGCCAACTCGTCGCGCAACCGATGACGCTGCGGCCGCAGTCATAACGCAGTGAGGCCAGAAATCATCTGGAACAGATCGGCCCTTTTCCGAGAACAAATCGAATGCCGCAGTGGTTGCCAACGCTCGAACTGTTGCGAGCCCCAACACGGTCACGGCTCGCCATGCACTCGACACCTTGCCCGAAAGACCGTAGAACGCCGTATTTGCAAGACGGATCACCTGCGTGCTGAGCGCGGGATCGCTTTCGATCAGACGACCGAGATCGGCCGCTGAGGTACGCGGATCCTCGAGCATCCACAACAGCCGCATTGCAGCACCGGGCTGCACTGGCAGTTGGGTGATCTCGGCGACGAGGTCATTGGTTTCGGTAGTGGCCATCACTGCTCCTCAAGTGAACCGTCGATTCGGTCCACCTTTCTTAGAATCGTTATCGGTCGCTCGCAGCGATACCTGAGGCCAGGTTTGGCCCGGAGGCCAGCGCATTGAGTTCCGTTTCGGCTCGCGCCAGCACGGCCAGATTCGCCTCCCCGAACTCTGACTGTGCTTCAACGAGGATGCAGCTGGGCTCGATGACTCGCCCTGAGGCGACCACTGGGGCGTTGGCCGCAGCTCGAACACGATCCAAAAACGTGCCCCGGCTCCGCGACGTTGAAGGGACTCCCGCGACGATCACGAATGTGTTGCCATCGAGCCGACCAACCATGTCGCGGCCTCTCGTGATCGCTCGCAAACTCGCACCAACTGACTGCAGCACGGCATCTCCAGCGTCGTAGCCGAACTGCGTGTTGATACCGCTGAGTCCGTCCGGTCGCACCAGCACCACACTTACCGCGCTTTGCTGCATCATGAGTTCTTTCAACAGCACCCTGCGTGTCAGCACCGCGGTGAGATCGTCGATACGCGACTGTTCACGGCCAGCAACCCGCCGTTCATCGGCCAAGTCTGCGTGACCGGTCAGCGCTCCGACCCGATCTAATGCGCATCGTTCGCCAGACGTCAAGAATCGCTTCTCGCGCAAATACACAACGACCAAGACGTCCGCGACATAGCCACCTTTGAGGTTTTGCGGAGCAACAACCCAAGGTTGCCCCAGCTGAAACTCGGCGCCGAGGTCGTTGAGTTGGCCTCTACTTGCGGAAATACTCACTTCATGCGACGCCGGAAACTCTTCGCCAGTTAAACGAAAAGCTCGCCGAGCCCAAGAAGCTGGCATACTCGGAGCAGCCACCAGCTCATAGTCCAAGTCCCGATGCACATATATCGCGACCGCTGAGCCGGGAACCGCGGCCTCGCCGGCCCGAGCCAGTGCATCAAACGCAACGCCAACGGCAAGATCTTCGGTCGCAACGCCGAGCACAGCATCGTGAGCGACCAGGAGCGCACGCGATTCGCACAGTTGTGTCACATCCCTCGCAACGAGCAACACTTGACCGGAATTCCCGGCTACAGCACGCGTGTCTGCAAAGCTCCAGCCACCCGCAGCGTTGCGAAATCGAATCAGAGCGGTCTGTGAGTCGCTCGCGCAAACCGTCAGCAATTCCAGCAACGCGGCGCGGTCTTCAGTGTGCGCGAAGTCCAGAATGTCGCGATCTTGCGAGAGCTCGGCGGCGAACTCGATGCCATCGCCGCGCGCGATCCACTCAATCGTTCCCTTCGCGCTCACGACTACCGCCGCGTCGGTGCGCAGGCCGTCAAACGCGTTTCGAAATCCGTCAATATCCATATCCATCCAGTCATCCATGACAGTTGATAGGTCGGAGAATTCTCGGCGAAACTGAGCTTCAACTAGAGAAATAGTCGCTCGCGCAGATGCTCGACCGTGATCTCCTAATCGGCCGATACAAATCGGCTTCGTGCAACTAGGCCTTTCAGCCCACCTGGACCGTCCACATTCCCTATGTGGAGCAACGCTATGTACGTCAACGCAGTTGCGAGACCGGCAATCGGCCAAGGCGTCGCTTGCAACATCAGATAGCCCACTGCGCCACTCGCAAGCGCCGCGCACGACGCAATCGCAATACTTCGCGTCGGCAATGGGCGCAAAGGGAGATCGACGACTTGTCCGACCAGGAGCGCAAGCACAATGATTTCTGTAACCACCGTCGAGACCGCCGAGCCATTCACACCGTACCGAGGAATAAACATCAGGTTCAAACCAACGTTGATCACGAGGCCACAAAACGTCACGACCGGATAGAACTTGCGTCGATTCGCCGTGATTAAACACACATAGACAATTTGTGTGAACAGATTCAAAACCTGTCCGACGACCAGCCATCTTGCAGGGGTGTGTGCCGAGCGATAACTGTCGTCGAGTAGCCATCGAATGAGCGGATCAGCGAACACTGCAAAGGCAACAATCGCGAAGGCAGAGATGACAAACACAACCACGACGCTCTGACGAACCGTTCGATGAAATCCCGCCGGATCACGGGGCCAGGTTTGCACCAATGCTGGAAGCATCGCAGCGATCAGCGCCGGCGCGAGAAACGCGATCAGGTCCGAAAACTTGTATCCGATCTGATAAATCGCGACGGCGTCACGACTGGCAGGCCCATCAAGCACGAGGGTCAACATCAGACTATCGATGCGAAAATACATTGCCGCCATCGCGGTGCCGATCGCGAGTGGTGCCGCTTCGACTAGCCACCGCCGCCAACTGTCGAAATCTATAAAAGGGCGTACCCGCACAGATTTTCGTATCACAGTTAGGATTACGAAAAACACGACGACATCGCTGACTACAAAGGGCACGATGTAGCGCAACAGCGAACCGTGCCCAGTGGAGTTCAACACGATGATGATGATGAACTGCACGACCTGACCGCCGAACATGGCCGCAGCCACGGTCCGCAGCCACTGTTTTGCCTGACACACGCTGATGAGCGACCAGGCGGCCGAAGCGATCAGCAGCGACAAACCTCCGATCGCGGTGCCCTGAATCTCAATGGACGAATACGGTCCGATCCAAACGATCGCTAAGGCCGACAGGTAAGTAACGCTGCCAAGTACAAACCGAAATACGATGAACCGGCTCGCGATCGACGACACCTCATCGTCGTCATTGCTTCGACCCAACTCCGCCATCACCACTCGGGTGGTTTCGAAATCGGCGAAGAGCCCTAGCAATCCCAACAAATTGAAGATGAATGAGAACGAACCGAATTGTTGCTTGCCCAACTCGGCCGCGATCAAGAGCGTCCCGGTCAGGCTGAGCGCAGCGCCAGCCAACCGCCCCCCAAAGAGCACGCCCGCCCCGCCAATCAACGACGCAGATGCCGTCGGCCCGCGGTCGGGCACCTCCTGGTCGGTCACCTCGTCATCGTCGGTCATCACACTCCGGTATTGGCTGAAAGCTGATGCTACGAGATCCGACCGGCGTCGACGGCGAACTCTGTGCGACACTGGAAGCGATGCAAACGGGTAGCTCTTCTGCAAGTTCAATTCCGGCGAAACGACTACTCGGTGTTGTGCCGGGAAGCCTGGTTTCGGGTGCGGAATCAGTACTGCTGCGAGATTGTCTTGCTGCACAGCGCGCAGGGTGGGAAGTACGTATCGCATGTAGCCAAGGACCGTTCGTACAGCGGCTCGCGAACGAAGGCGTCGAACGAGTTTCGATACCAGATCTGCGGCTCCGCGAAGGCAATCGCGTCATCGCCTTCGGCTCCGCGCTCATCAACGCGGCCAACGCGGCAATCAAGCTCCGGCGATCATTGCGGCCGGGTGAACTCGTCGTTGCGAACAGCATCAACGTGTTACCAGCCACCGCAGCCGTCGCGAAATCCCACCGAGTTATCTATTTCGGCCATGATGTTTTGATCCGCCGCGATCGTCTCGCCCTGCTGAAGGCTCTCAGGCGTCGGGTGCATCTGGCAGTCGCGGTATCCGACACCGTCGCACGCACAATCCGGCCTACGGGTATCCCCACGACGGTCATCCACAACGGAACTGCCTGGCCAGTTGCGGCAGCACCCGAACCGGCACCAGACGCGCCGCCGGTCATTGGTATCGCGGCAGTACTCACTCCGTGGAAAGGCCATTCCGTGATGCTCGAGGCGTTGAGCTTGATGACGCACAAAGAGGCGGTGCTCGAAATCATGGGGGGCACTCCACCAAAGGAAACCGCCTACGCGGACGCGTTGCACCAGCGCAGTCAACGCGGCGACCTTGCGGGACGAGTCGCATTCCTCGGCCACGTCGATCGTCCCCTCGATCGAATGCGCACATGGACGGTTGTCGTATTGCCGAGCACCGATCCAGAGGCGGGGCCGCTGACTGCCCTTGAAGCGATGAGTATTGGAGTGCCAGTCGTTGGTACCGATCACGGTGGCATGGTGGAGGTCATGGGCGATGCAGGGCTGCTTGTTCCACCATCAGATTCCCAGGCACTCGCGGCTGCGCTCGATCGTCTTCTCGATGATCCAGAACTGCAACATCGTTGTCGAACCGCAGGACCCCAGCAAATTCTTGCACACCATTTGACACTCGCAGATCACGAGGCGCAAATGCTAGAGATTTTCGATGCGCAACGCCGCTGAACCTCGCGACGCGGAATTCAGTCCCGCGGTGCGGAGTTGGTTCGAATCGAACTTTGGCGAGGCCACAGAACCCCAGCGAAACGGCTGGCCCGCGATTGCGCGCGGTGAACACTCGCTCATCGTGGCGCCCACGGGTTCGGGAAAGACGCTCGCCGCGTTCCTTTGGGCAATCGACCGGCTCGGAGTCATGCCGCAGCCCGAAAAGCTCCAGCGTTGTCGAGTTCTCTACATCTCTCCCCTGCGCGCTCTAGCCGTCGATATCGATAAGAATCTGCGAGCCCCGCTCATGGGAATACAACTCGCGGCAGAACGATTGGGTACCGAATTTCTCACGCCGACGGTAGGCATCAGAACTGGCGATACTGAGAGCAAAACACGCGCCGCGATGTTGCGAACACCCCCCGACATCTTGATCACTACACCTGAGTCGCTGTATCTCATGCTCACGTCGAAAGCTCGCGACACACTGCGTTCGGTGCAGTATGTCATCATCGACGAAATCCACGCGTTGGCGCCCACGAAACGTGGAGCGCACCTTGCCATCGCGCTCGAACGACTCCAGGCGATTACTGCGAAACCCTTTCAACGCATCGGGCTTTCGGCCACCGTGCGCCCACTTGACGAAATAGCACAATTCCTCGGTGGGTTTGAGGCCGGAACGCCAAGACCCGTCACTATCATCAACGGTGACGCGCGCAAGTCGCTTGATATCGAGGTCATCGTTCCTATCGACGACATGGCTGATGTCAACGCGACGCCCGT
Organism: Actinomycetota bacterium; assembly: GCA_005773635.1. Classification (GTDB taxonomy): domain Bacteria; phylum Actinomycetota; class Acidimicrobiia; order IMCC26256; family PALSA-610; genus F1-120-MAGs023. Next base: position 39,066 of record SXHN01000004.1, on the reverse strand, counting down.
GCAAGACGGAATTGGAACAACTTCCGATGCCCGGTCCAGCATCTGGCCGCATGTGCATCCGAGGCTTCTTGAACTTATACGTGCGCACAACACCACCATCATTTTCACGAACGCACGCCGCCTCGCCGAACGGCTCGCGGCGAAGCTCAACGAACTCGCTGATGAAGAGCTTGTGCGAGCACACCACGGCTCACTCGCCCGTGAACAACGACTCCAAGTCGAAAACGACCTGAAATCAGGCCGATTACGCGCGATCGTCGCAACGAGCAGTTTGGAACTCGGTATCGACATGGGCAGCGTCGACCTCGTGGTACTCGTCGAATCTCCTGGTTCAGTTGCCAGAGGAATGCAGCGTGTTGGTCGGGCCGGCCACCAGGTTGGCGCACCATCGACCGGCAAGATCTTCCCCAAATGGCGCGGTGACCTGCTGGAAACCGCTGCTGTGGTACGCAGAATGCGCGACGGCATCGTCGAAGAAATGCATTTCGTCGATAACCCTCTCGATGTCATTGCGCAACACATTGTCGCCGCGTGTGCTGTCGATGATTGGGATGCCGACGAGCTCAAGGCACTCATCCGGTCAGCAGCGAATTGTGTGCACCTCAGCGACGACCTCTTCGATTCGGTCCTTGATCTTCTCTCGGGCCGTTATCCCTCCGATCAATTTGCGGAACTGAGGCCTCGCATCATTTGGGATCGCGTCGAAGGCACGATCCGTACCAGGCCGGGGGCGCAACGCGTCGCAGTCACGAACGGCGGGACGATCCCCGATAGAGGCTTGTTTGGTGTCTTTTTGCCCGATGGCGCTCGCGTCGGCGAACTCGATGAAGAAATGGTGTACGAGAGCCGCACTGGTGAGGTCTTCGCATTGGGCGCATCGTCGTGGCGCATTGAGGAAATCACCCATGAACGAGTGATCGTTACTCCCGCGCCGGGTGAGCCCTCGAAGATGCCATTTTGGAAAGGTGACAAGCCCGGCCGACCCCTTGAACTCGGACGAGGTATCGGCGCAGTTGTGCGTGAACTGCGCGCCCTCGATGACGACGCGGCCCGCGCTCGGCTCCGCGAGGACGGGTTCGACGAACGCGCCGCGAACAACCTTGTCAGCTACCTCAACGACCAGCATGAGGCAACGGGATCGGTACCCGACGACCGCACAATCGTGATCGAGCGATTCGCCGATGAAATCGGCGACTGGCGGGTTTGCATTCTGACTCCGTTCGGTGCTCGTGTCCATGCACCATGGGCGATGGCGATAGAAGCCTCCCTGCAAGCGTCGGGGCTCGATGTGCCAGCAATGTGGAGCGACGACGGAATCGTCTTTCGTTTACCTGAAGCACTCGACACAATCCCGCTTGAGTCGCTCATACCCAACGCAGGCTTGGTGGAGCAAGCAGTAGTCGAGCGGCTCCCGACAACTTCGATGTTCGCGGCCCGATTTCGCGAGAACGCCGCGCGCGCGTTGCTACTACCTCGACGAGACCCGACGAAACGTACGCCCCTATGGATGCAACGGCAGCGTTCGGCTGATCTACTCGAGGTTGCGTCGCACTACCCCGCGTTCCCGATGCTGTTGGAAACAACACGCGAGTGTTTGCGAGATATTTTTGATCTACCAGCTTTGCGCGAAGTGCTGAATGATATCGAAACCCGGCGAATTCGAATCGTGCAGAGCGAGACGCGGCGCGCGTCACCGTTCGCCCAATCGTTACTCTTCGGCTGGATCGCCGTCTACATGTATGAAGGCGATGCGCCCATCGCTGAGCGGCGAGCAGCGGCACTGTCGCTCGACCGCAGTCTGCTCCGCGATCTTCTTGGCAACGAAGACCTGCGCGAGCTGCTCGATCCAATCGCGCTCGCACAACTTGAACTCGAGCTGCAACACCTCACCGAGAATCGCTTCGCACGGTCGATCGATGCCATCACTGACCTGCTTCGAGATGTGGGTGATCTCATGGTCGAAGAAATTCAATGGCGATGCGCCGATCCTGAAGCGGTCACCGATTGGCTCGAAGATCTCATTGCACAACGGCGAGTCATAGCCATCACCATCGGCACGCAGCAACGATTCGCGATCGCCGAAGACGCCGCAAAGTATCGCGATGCCTTGGGCTGTGCACTGCCGAGCGGCCTGCCAAGCGCATTTACTGATCCGGTCTCAGAGCCCTTCGACGAGATCATCGCCCGTTTCGCCAGAACCCACGGACCATTTACTACGGAGCAGTGCGCACTTCGATTCGCAACGACCACAGATCGAGTGCTGACGGTGTTACGAAGACTCGAAACCAGCGGACGCGTTGTCGCCGGAGAATTTCACCCGCACGGCGAAGGCCGTGAGTGGTGCGACGACGGAGTGCTGCGCCAACTGCGACGGCGATCAATCGCAGCACTGCGCAAAGAAGTCGAGCCGGTCGATCCTGAGGTATTCGCACGGCACCTAATCGACTGGCACGGTATTTCGCACCCACGCCGGGGACTGGATGCTCTAGTGAGCGTCATCGAGCAACTGCAAGGAGTAGCGATACCGGCATCAGTACTCGAACAATCAGTGTTGCCCGCGCGCGTTGTCGACTACTCCCCAGCGATGCTCGATCAGCTGTGTTCTGCCGGTGAACTCGTCTGGGTCGGAGCAGGACCATTAGGAGACGACGGGAAAGTTCGTTTGTTCTTTCGCGACCGAGTGCGGGTGTTGGCACCGTCGTATTCATCGCAACCATTCGAAGCCCAGCCAATACACGACGCAATCGCGGCGCATTTGGCTGCGACCGGAGCATCGTTTTGGTTCGACTTGCTCGCGGCAACAGATAATCCACCAGAACACGAATTGCTTCATGCAATATGGGATCTCGTCTGGGCAGGAACGATTACCAACGACACCTTCGCACCTGTGCGCATCGGGCGAAAAACCAAGCGGCCCCATTCATCGCGAACCTCACGTGCACGTCCGCAAGTAGGCCGTTTGTCGCGCCTCGGCCCGCCCGCGGGTGCCGGACGTTGGTCACTCGTCGCTCCGCTACTTGGTGCAGGTGCATCAGCCACCGAAGTCGCCCATGCCAACGCACTCGCGCTCCTCGAACGCCACGGCGTTGTCACTCGCGAAGCGGTGAACTCAGAAAGCATCGTCGGCGGGTTCGCTGGCGTGTATCCAGTGTTGAAAGCCATGGAGGAGTCGGGGAAAGTTCGGCGGGGTTGGTTCGTAGCAACCCTTGGCGCCGCACAGTTCGGAACCAATGGCCCGATCGAACGGCTCCGCACCGCCCGAGATGCCGGAAGCGACAATGCTCACGAAGCTGTCGCCTACGCGTTGAGTGCCGTTGATCCCGCACAGCCTTACGGTGCAACCATCCCTTGGCCGCAACACTCTTATGGGCACCCCTCTCGTTCCGCGGGAGCCGACGTCGTGTTACTCAATGGTTTCCTCGCTGCATTTATCGAGCGCGGAGGACGGTCGCTCACGACCTACCCGACTCACGAAGGTACGCCAAACCAGATTGACGACCACAACAACGTTTGGATCGCCGCACTGGCAAACGCGGTCTTGCGCAAAACCGTCGGAGCGTTACAAATTCAAACCATCAACGGCGAGCCAGCACGAGACTCTGAACTTGCTGACGCCTTACGTCGCCATGGGTTCGTCGACGGATACAAAGGCCTCACCCTCCAAGCGAACCGCTGAAATCGCCGCGAGATCGCTCTCTCCCGTGACTACAGCTTCACGACATATTCGAATACCGTCGCGAATCCGTTCTTGTTTTTTCGAGGAGCCAACATGGGTGAAAAGTACGACTTGGTCATCATCGGAATGGGTTCGGGTGGCATGGTGGCGGCGGAATTCGCGGCCACATTGGATCTCAAGGTCGCCGTGGTCGAACGACACCGCGTGGGCGGAGATTGCCTTTGGACTGGATGCGTGCCGAGCAAAGCCATCTTGGCCGCGGGCAAGGTCGCACACCACTTTCGAACCGCGCATCGATATGGGATCACCTCAGTTGAGCCGCACGTCGATCGCAAGGAGGTATGGGCTCAGGTACGCGCGGTACAACACGCGATCGCCGCGACCGACGACAACCCGGAACGATTCGTTGCCGCAGGAATCGAAATCATCATGGGTAACGCGACCGTGGCGGGACCCAACACAGTTGATGTTGGCCTCAACAACGGCGGGAAGCTCACTCTCGAAACTCGGTTCGTGTTACTTGCCACCGGATCACGGCCAGTCGACCCCGCAATCCCAGGGCTCGCCGAAGCTGGCTACGTCACCAGTGAGAACCTGTTCGAGCTCACCGATCCGCCCGCGAGTTTCGTGAATATCGGCGGCGGGCCGATCGCAGTCGAAATGGTGCAAGCCTTTACACGCCTCGGAATACGCACTGCGCTCTTGCAAAGAGACTCCCGCATTCTGCCGCGCGACGAACCCATGCTCGTCGACCTTCTCGTTGAATCACTACAACTTGAAGGCGTCGACCTTAATTTCGATGTAGTCACAGAGCGAGTTGAGGTCATTGGTGACAAGAAGGTCGTGTACGGCACGCAATACGGCGAACCTCGTCGTTGGGAGGCCGATGAAATTCTCGTCGCAGTTGGGCGTCGACCAAATGTCGAAGGTCTTGGCCTTGAAAGCGTCAGAGTCGAGGTCAACGAGCGAGGCAATGTATTAGTTGATGAGCGGATGCGCACGACGGTTCCAACCATCTATGCGTGTGGTGACCTCGCTGGGCGTTTCCTGTTTACACACTCAGCAAGCTATGAGGGCGTGCGAGCAGTACGCGACATGTTCTTCCCCGGCAAGGGCAAGGTGACCGCTGGCATTCCCTGGTGCACATTCACCGACCCCGAGCTCGCACACGCGGGGCTCACCGAAAACGAAGCCCGTTCCAAGTTTGGCGACGACGTCGAAATCTGGAAACAAGATCTTGCGCACAACGACCGAGCCCGGGCCGACCGCGTCGACCGTGGTGCGATCTGCGTCGTCACGCACAAGTCACGCATCGTAGGCGCTCACGTGCTGTCACCCGCCGCTGGTGAGATCATTCACGAATTCGCGCTCGCAATCGAACAGGGCATGAAACTCAACGATCTTTCCGGTTTTGTCCACGTGTATCCCACGATTGGGACAGCAGTCGCACAACTCGCGGGCGAGGTCGCGTTCGAAAAGGCTGAGAAATTACGGTGGCTGGTCAAGCGGTCAAAGCACTGAAATCCGGTACCGTTGCTGCAATGGCAATCGAACCGCTCGACAATGACGGCTGGGGATTCACCACCAACTGCTTCGTTTGTGAGCAACGAAACACCGCCGGGCTTCGTGTGCCGTTTTTTCACGACACGCAACGGTCAGTTGTCTTGGGCGAATTCATATTGGGCAACGAATTCTCCGGCGCGCCAACACTGATTCACGGCGGCGTGTCGCTTGCGATCTGCGACGAAGCAATGGCGTGGGCAACTATCGCTGTGCAACACAAGTGGGCAGTCACCAAGTCGAGTACCGCTCAATTCGAACGACCGGTGTTCGTCAATAAGCCGTACCGCGTCGAGGCGCGCATCACAGGTTCCGACGGCGACCATCTCATCTTGGTTGAAGCGGAAATCATCAGCACGGAACGTCAAAAACGCTCCGTCTACACCACGGCAGTGATGTCAATTGTCACCGAAGTGCAAGCCCCGAGTCTCGGTATCGATCTCCATCAACACCACGCCGATTATCTGCGACCGTAACTTGCTACATCACGATGACCGCACGGCCTCGAAGCGTGCCGCAGTGGAGGGCCTCATAGGCATCGGCGATGTCATCGAGACCAAAGCGATCGACATCAACTCTGATAAGCCCGGCTTCGGCAAGCGCCACGACCTCACGAGTATCGGCAATCGTTGGCCCCTGAAATGTGAAAACCTCTCCACCCTTAGGAAGGTGATTTGTCCAGTCAGATTTGAGTGTCCCCCCGCCCGCGCCGACCAGCCCATACGCGCCCGTAGGTCGAGTCGCGCCGATGCCAGCAGCAATCGTTGAGTCGATCCCTACAAAATCGAGCACCGCGTGTGCGCCGCGACCACCAATCACCGACCGCAGATTTCGCGCGGTGTGTTCATCAACTCCGTGGATCACCTCATGGGCACCAAGTTCGAGCGCGTAGGCTCGCCGCGCGTCGTTGTTGTCCACGACGACCACGCGTGCTGAGCTCAGCACCCGCAAGAACTGCACTGCGAAACTCCCCAACCCTCCCGCGCCAATCACGACGGCGGTCGATCCAGGGACCAACTTCGGAAGCACTCGCTTGACCGCGTGATACGACGTGGCACCAGCATCGGTCAGCACACCCGCGATCGTCGGATCGAGTTGCTGCAACAAAACAAGCTCGCGAGTGTGTCGCACCAAGAGATACTCAGCAAGGCCGCCGTCGCGCCCGTAACCGCGGCCCGTGATTCCATACTCGCAACAATTGTCGAAGCCTCGCACGCATTCCTCGCAGGCCCCACAACTCGTAGGCGATACGCACACAACCGGGTCGCCGGGTTGAAACGAAGACACGCCGGGCCCCACCGCATGCACCCAGCCGCCCGTTTCGTGCCCGAGCGTAAACGGCATGTGCCACCCGATCGCGTCACCGATCGATTGCGGCATCGAGGTCATAATCAAATCCGAGTGACATAACCCGTTGCCCGCGACTTTGACAACCACCTCACCCGGCCCTGGCGTCGGAATCGCAACGTCAACGATCTCCGGCGGTTGCTCCCATTGAAGCATTCGGTATGCGCGCATGGGCTGACAATACTTCCGAGTTCAAAGCGTACGATGGCTGATAAATAAGGAGAGCGAATGCCGAAGACCCAAGACGCTATTGCAACATCGTCCGCCACAGAACTTGCTGCATGGATTCGTAGCAAAGCCCTGACCTCAACCGAGCTACTAGATATTTACCTCGACCGCGTCTCTCGGCTCAACGGCACCCTCAACGCCGTAGTCACGCTCGACGAACAACGGGCGCGAGAGCAAGCGCAACGGGCCGACGCCGAGGCTGAGCGTGATGAGTGGCGTGGCCCGCTGCATGGTCTGCCCATCACGATCAAAGATGCAATCGAAACTGAAGGTATTCGATCCACCGGAGGCGCAATCGAGCTCTCGGATCACGTTCCTCACGCTGATGCACCGGCGGTTGCACGGCTGAAAGCGGCCGGAGCAATCGTATTCGGCAAAACGAACATCCCGCGGTGGTCGGGCGACATCCAGACTTTCAATGAGATCTTCGGCACCACTAACAACCCGTGGGACGTCACCCGAACTCCCGGCGGATCATCTGGGGGTGCGGCAGCAGCAGTAGCCAGCGGCTTCACAAGCTTTGAACTCGGCACCGACATCGGCGGATCGGTGCGAATGCCTGCGCATTGTTGCGGCATCTTCGGGCTCAAGCCAAGCTTCGGGGTCGTTTCGCAACGCGGCTACCTTGATCGCGTTGGGGGCGGCACCAACGACGTCGATATCAACGTTTTCGGGCCACTCGCGCGCAGTGCAGCTGATTTGGAACTACTACTCGGTGTGCTCGCAGGCCCCGAACCGCAGCGTTCATCGGCGTGGAGTCTCAATCTCCCAGCACCGCGGAAACCCGATCCTTCCCAGTTACGCGTTGGCGTATGGTTCGAGGCGCCTGGTGTGCCTATCGATAGCGAAGTACTGCGCCTACTTCAAAACGCAGCCGCGCAGCTTGCGGCACTCGGAGTCAAGGTTGAAGTCGCCCATCCACCGATTCCGTCCCAAGAACAACTCGACCTGTTTTTCCAACTCATTTCTGCGGCAATAGCGCCATCGATGCCAGACTCCATTGCCGAAGCGATGGGGGGATCTCACCTTGGTTGGCTGACAGCCCAACAACGTCGAGCCGAATTGAAATTGGTATGGGCACAATGGTTCGAACAGTTTGACGCGCTGCTCTGCCCAGTTCTGCCCACTCCAGCGTTTCCCCATGACCACGCCGACTCGATCGCAGATCGCCAGCTACTCATCAACGGGAAATCCGAATCCCACACTGCATTGCTGCACTGGCTCGGCCTGATCGGTCTGATGGAATTGCCCTCGGTGTCCACTCCGGTCGGACGTACCAATTCAGGTCTTCCGGTCGGGATGCAAGTGGTAACGGCATACTTGCGCGACCGCGAAGCCATCGCGATTGCGCAGCTTGTTGAACAAACCCTCGGCGGCTACTCCGCGCCACCGCATTTCGCTACAACTCAGTGATTCGATCAGCTTCGACCGTCGAGTGGGGCACAATCGGCTTGGTAACCACCTTGCGGGTCCGCGTTTCGATGCAGAACTGCAGCCGTCACAGTAACCGCCACTGAATGTTCATCGCCTTCGGAGTTGGCTATCCCCGTACCGTCGACGATTAGGGAGAAACCGCCCGGTTCAATAGGCATCCACAACAACGACACAAGTGCCCGATCCCGAATGTTTGCGGCAGTCTTACGACCGACCTTGGCGAGTAAACAACCATCGACCAAGTTGACAATCACGTGCGTTGTGTGCGGGCGAAGGTCCGCACTGGTTGTAACCAAGTACGACGCATAACCGTATTGCGCCAGCTGCTCTTGGAGCTCTTGGGGATCGACACGCTCGCTCATGGGTCGAGCGTAGCGATTCAGGTACGTGGTGTCCTACGCGGCGTGGGCGGTAATGCGTTGCGCCAATGCATCGGCAAACTCGTCGGGGTGATCGATCTTGATCGCTTCCAGTTCCACCTCAACACCATTGCTCATAGTGACAAACAGCTTCGGAACGATCTTGCCCTTCTCGAAGCGCACCTCGTGAATGTCTGCCAGGGAGATGGTCATCACGAGTTCCTTCGGTTTCCCTGACATCGCACTGTTCTTCAATACGAACACGCGACGGTCAGTCAAACCGAGAGTCATCTGTTGCAGGTCCGGAAATCCAGCCGCCGCAACCGTGGCTTGAACTTCCTTTTGACCGCGCGATGCAATTGCCGCACCGATCAAGCCACCAGCACCCATCGCAGCCGACCGCTTGATTGTGCCCTTTTTGTTGACGCGCGTAGCCGCGACAACTCCTTCGCCGGGTTGCAGTTGATCCGCAACCAAGCTGGCAACGAGTTCAGCAGTTTTTGCCATAGCGATCTCCTCAAGAATTTGGTGACTATCCTTCGGAGTCTTCTGGTCGGACCTTGAGGGTGCAGTTGTAGCATGATCTATGCCCGAAATCGAAGTGTTCGCCGACGTTGTCTGCCCATTTACACACGTAGGGCTCCGTCGAATCGCGGCGGAGCGCGACGCACGCGGTCGCACTGACATCCTCCTGAGAGTGCGGGCGTGGCCACTTGAACTCATCAACGGCAAGCCAATGGACCCGGAATTCTTGCGTTCCGAGATCGAACCACTGCGCGCTTCGGTGGCCCCTGACCTGTTCGTCGGATTCAATGCCACAACGTTCCCCAGCACTTCGATACCTGCGCTTGCACTCACCGCAGTTGCGTATCGGGTAAGCCCCGCAATCGGTGAGGGCGTGGCAATCGATCTGAGAACCCAGTTATTCGAACACGGTGCCGATGTCGGCGCGATGTCTGTGATCAAAACGATTGCGCAACGGCATGGTTTAGAAGTTCCCGATGTCGATGCCGAGCGAGAGGGAATCATCCGCGACTGGACCGACGGCAAAGCACGGGGCGCGGTCGGGTCGCCCCATTTCTTTGTCAACGAGCACGGATTCTTCTGTCCCGCGCTCAACATCAAACACGATGACGCAGGATTTCACATTTCTATCGACGAATCTGGGCTTGAAGAGTTCTTCACCACGTGCTTCGGCTAGCCGCTCATGCGCCCACGCGCTGAGCCCTACAACCACATACGCTGACTGATGTGAACGAGATATCCAAAGGCATGTTGGCCGCCGTGTACGTCGGTGACGGGCACCTGGAGGTGCAAGCGAGACCTGTGCCGACTCTCGAGCCCCGCGAGGTGCTCGTCGAGATTTCACACTGCGGTATTTGCGGTACTGATTTGCATTTGGTGCTTGAACGGTACGCGCGGCCAGGTTCCGTGCTCGGTCATGAATGGTCGGGCACCGTCGTAGCAGTTCCCGATGGTGACGATGCCGCTCTGCTCGGTCGGCGAGTCGTACAGAACCCTGAGCCGGGCTGCGGAACATGCCGCGCGTGTCACGCGGGGAGGCCATCGGTGTGTCGCAAACGACTGCCCGTCGATCACCTCGCCATATCGTCCGGGAGCTTCAGCAGATACCGCGCTGTGGAAGCGCGCCGTCTATTGATACTCCCTGATTCACTCAGTTCTCGCGCGGCCGCGCTCACAGAGCCGACCGCTATCGCGCTCCATTGCGTAAATCTCTCAGGCGTCTCACAAGCTGACCGAGTGCTGATAACCGGTGGCGGGCCAGTTGGTCAGTTGACAGCAGCTGTGCTCAAAGCGCGGGGAGTCACCGACATCACTATCTCAGAGCCGTCGCCGGTACGACGCGAACGTGCGCTCAGTCTCGGTGTACGTCGAGCAATCGAGCCATCGGATTTGCCGGCGGCTCGAACTGGCCGAGTCGTCGACGAACCCTACGACGTGGTCTTCGAGTGCTCAGGCCATGCCGACGCGATCACCACAGCATTCGATCAGCTCGACACCGGTGGCACATTTGTGTTCGTGGGAACCGGCAGCAAGAACCCGACTATCAATCACAATCGAGCGATCATCTTGGAGCTCATCATTATCGGTGCGTATAACTACGACGCCGACGGGTTTGCGAGTGCCATCGAGCTGTTGGCAAGCGGTGCGCTAGCACTCGAACTACTCATTGAGCCTGAAGATATCGGCCTTCATCAACTTGAAACGACCCTCAGGCAACTAGCTAGTGGGCGCATAGCGGGCAAGGTGCTGGTACAACCAATGATCGGAGTCGATTCGTGACAACCAGATTGAATCACGTGGCGTTCAGCGTCGACGCCTCTCTGATGGACGAAGTAGGCCGACAAACATTGATCAATTTCTATTCGCAGGTGTTTGGTTGGCGGGAAGGCGACAATACTGGCGAAACAGGAAATCCCCTCATCATGTACACGGGCGGGTTTGGCGAATTCATCTACCTGCTTCCCGCCGACCCGTTTCTTACCGCGCCACGGCTCGACCACTTTGGCGTGCAAGTCAATGAACTCGAAGAACTCCATACGATCGTGCAACGGGCTCAATATTTTGCACAGTCGGATGCTCGCGTCGAGATCATCGATGTCCACTCGCGAACCACGCACGGCCCTCAACACGATTACACTCTCACCAGCGCATACATCGGGTTCGTCATCCCATTGATGATTGAAATCCAACATCTGGCGCGAGTGCCCCGAGACTGAACTTCACCGACCTTCGTCGCCGCGCCGAGTGCGCTGCTGCAGCTTCAAAGAAAGAGACGTCGTGGAAAGCCCCGAGTCAGAAATGCCCGAGTCGCATCTCCCCGACTCAGCAGAGGCATCCCACCGTCGGCCACTCATTGAAGCGGCGATCGAAGCAGAATTCGAAACCGGCGTTCGCGAAGACACGGTTGAACAAGCTAAGCGCCACATCCTGTTTCGCCTGGCGCGCATGACTCTCGGTTTTTTGGTGTTGATCGTCGGAATCATTGCGATACCGGCACCGGGTCCTGGGTGGCTCATCGTGGCCCTTGGGCTTGGGATTTTGGCGCAAGATTTCGTATGGGCAGAGAGAGCGCTCAACATCGTTCGCAAACGTCTACCCCAAACCGACGACGGCAAAATTCCGAAGTCCACTTGGATCGGAGTTGCAGTCGCAACCGTGATCGCCACGGGCGCCAGCATTTGGTGGGGCTTTTTCCGCTAACGAGCAAACCGACGTTGACAATACCCACGCTCGGGCAGCTTGCTTCGGGCAGTCATAGCCGGCTCTCCAATGCCGTATCCACGCGCCGCGGCCGTAGCCTGAGTGGTTGTGATCCTCATAGATGCTCAAGACCTTTGCGCTTCACGCCCGGATCGCCCTCTATTCACTGATCTTTCGCTCACACTCAGCGATGGTGATCGCGTTGGAGTGGTCGGGCTCAACGGCTGTGGCAAGAGCACGCTGCTCAGCTTGCTCAGCGGCGAACGCGAACCAGAGGCCGGAGTAGTACGACGCGGCAAAGGTGCGCGAATCGGCGCGCTGGCGCAGCTCCCAATTCTGATCCGTGGCACCGTACGAGAGGTGGTGTGCGCTGGGCTTGGCGACCACGAGTGGGAAGGCGAAGCGATGCTGCAACGGCTGGGCATGGCCGATGTGCTGGGCGCGCCCACCGATGAACTTTCCGGTGGCCAGAAGAAGCGGGTCGCGCTGGCAGGGTTGCTCGCACGCGAATGGGATGCACTTATCCTCGACGAACCCACAAACCATCTCGATCTCGACGCGATTGCATACCTCGAAGAATGGCTAGCAACGTTCGCCGGGGGCCTGATTTTGGTCACCCATGATCGTCATGTGCTCGACCGGGTCACGAACAAGGTGTTGGAAATAGATCGGGGCGCTGGCTACATGCACGTAGCGTTGAACCGCGCTGCCGGTTCGGGCTATGCCGCATACCTAGCGGCGCGTATCGAACGGGAAGCCCAGGCCGAAGCGGCCGAGCAAACGCGCAAGAATCTGGCAAAACGCGAACTCGCGTGGTTGCGACGCGGAGCACCGGCACGATCCACGAAACCTAAGGCGCGCGTCGATACGGCGAAAGCACTCATCGCGCGAACTGCGCAAGCCGCGGCTCGTGAAGGCGACATCGGCTTAGCGCTCGGCAGCGCGCGGCTCGGCACCAAGGGCATCGAATTGGACGGCGTGGGATTTTCATGGCCACAAGGTCGCAGCGCGACCGATCGCGGTTCACTCCTGGTACTCAAGCCATTCGACCATGTTTTTGAGCCGGGAGATCGCGTCGGCATCGTTGGCGCGAATGGCGCCGGAAAGAGCACGCTGCTCGATTTGATTGCAGGACGGCTTCAACCCACGCACGGCTCGATCGACATCGGCCGCACAGTCAAAATCGGCTATTACGATCAGCTCGGACGAGACCTCAATCTCAACCAACGAGTGCGAGATGCGGTCGCAGGCGACAAAGGTGAGCCAACGATCGACGACGTCAAATTGATGCGCCGGTTTTGGTTCGATGGCGACACGCAGTTCGCGCCGATCAACACGCTGTCTGGTGGTGAACGACGAAGGTTGCAGCTACTGCTCACGTTGATCGAACAGCCGAACGTATTGCTGCTCGATGAACCCACCAACGATCTCGACCTCGACACCGTGCGCGCGCTCGAAGAGTTCCTCGACGACTGGCCCGGCATCGTCGTTGTCGTCAGCCACGATCGCATCTTTCTTGATCGCACGGTCAATGAGGTGCTTGCACTCAATGCCAAAGGCGGCGCGGCGGTCGTGCGTGGTGGTGTCGCGGGCTGGCTCGCTCATCGAGCTGCGAATGCCACAACATCGCTCACAGCAACCGCGTCGAAAAACCCGACGACTGCTCAACGTACGCCACCACGTGCGCGGCCCGTTACCAACAAGAGCCCCAGCACGCTGCGGCACCAAATTGGCAACGCGGAAAAGAAGCTCAACGAGGCGGCCTCCAAGCGCGATGCGATCCTCACTGAACTCTCGTCAGTCGGTGGAGACCATGAGCAGATCACAGCAATTAGCCACAAGCTCACCGCCGCACAAGATCGAGTCGACGCTGCCGAAGACCACTGGCTATCGCTTGCCGACGAAGCCGAATCAATCGGTATGGAGTTCTAGATCGTTGCCCGCCTCCGCGGCCCACGCACGCCTAGATTCTCATGATGTTCTCATGCCGAACGGTCACAGCATTCGTTGGTGTGATTGCTTTGAGCTTGATATCAGGTTCGCTTACTGCTAGTGGCGCGACGGCAGCCCCTACAACCACGACTCCGATCACCGACCTGCTAGCCGAAAACCCCCTCCCGGGCTTCAGCATCGATACTTCCGCGGATTCAATCAATGGCCCAGTCGACCTCGCCGATGCTTTTGGCGCCCCCGCAGCCCTAGCAAACGACTTCGACGAGATTCTTGTCGAGGGACGTACTTGGTCGAACCCGGAAGGTGCAATCGCAGTGTTGATGGTGATTGATGCAGGAAATTTCGCCGAAGCGGGGCAGGTGGTTATTGGCGCATTTCAATCGACCCCTGCAAGTAACAGACAGAGCTTCGCAACCGGCATTCCAGGCGCGCGCGTTGGCACGATCGACGGAGCTACAACAGATTCCTACATGGTCACGTGGCGTCAAGGTAGGTACGCCAACATCACTTTCAATAGCTCGCCGGAAGCCAACACCCAACAGCTTGCGATCATGCTTGCACAGGCGCAGGTTCGCCACTTGCAAACAAGCACGGGCTTCGCCCCAACGAACGCTCCGCTCGAACGTAAACGTTCGACGGCGCGCCAACTCGGACGAATCTTCGTGTACGCCTTGATGCTGATCGTGTTGGCAATCTTGATTGCAGTGCCATTTCTCATCGCGGCTCAAAGGCGACGGCACCGCGAGCGACAGCCCATGCCTACAATCGGATGGCCGAACGGGTACGCGCCAGCTATGCCTCCTCCGCCTACTCCACCTCCGCCTCCACCCGGTGCTGCCGATTGATCCGAATGACGGCGCAACGTCTGGAACGCCAACGCGCAGGCGCGCTACGGTGCCAGGGTGGCCGAAATCGATCACACCGGGTTTGACCCTCTTGCTGCGATCGACATCGTTCCCCATGACCAACTTGCTTTGCTGCGTAGCGAGTGCCCAGTGGCGCGCACGCCCGATGGCACATGGTTCCTCGCTCGCCACGCGGACGTAGTAGCCGCGAGCCGAGATATCGAACGCATCGAGTCGGCCTTCCTTGCCCCCAACGGAGCCAATATCGACGCTCAGTTCCTGCCGTTCATCCCAGAGCCCGATCACGGAAAGGTGCGGCGCGTCATCAATGCGGCGATTGCGACCCACAGGCTGAGCCGCATCGAGGCACCGCTGCGAACGCTGTGCCACGACAAACTCACCCCGATTCTCACCGATGGTCACGGCGACATCGCGGAGCGCTATGTCGCACCGATCCCGGCCGCAGGCATTGGGTTTTTGCTCGGTCTGCCCGACGACGATCAAGTGCGGTTCATCGATTGGGCACAAAGCCTCTTCGGTGGTTCAGTGCTCGCAGATGCCGACAGCGTTCGCGAAAGTCGCCGAGCCATGAAGGCCATCTCGGCATACCTCGACGAACAGATTGCGGCTAGAGCCACGGCCACTCATCCACCCGACGATTTCATTACTCGTCTGATCAATACCGAAGTGGCGGGCATTCAACTATCGCCACTCGCTTGTCGCACGCAACTCATCTTTTTGCTCGTCGCCGGCACCGAAACGACACGGAATCTGCTAGCCAACAGCATCTTGAGGCTCGCGACAGACTCCGCACTCTTTGTTCGGTTGCGCGACAATCCTCAAGATATCGGTGCGTTTGTTGAGGAGTCGCTCCGCGTCGACCCACCACTCACCTACTTGTTGCGCCGATGCAACGCGCCGGTAACGCTCGGCGGCGTAGAGCTCGACACTAACGAGGCCGTTGCATTCGGTCTCGCAGCCGCAAACCGTGACGAGCTGGTCTTCGCAATGCCCGACACCTTCGACATTGATCGTCCCAATCTTCGGAGCCATCTGGCGTTCGGCGATGGGCCTCACATCTGCCCTGGCGCAGCACTTGCCCGTCTCGAAGCAAGGGTCGGAATCGAAGTGTTACTTGAACGAGTGGCATCGCTCGATCTCGAAGCCGACTTTCGATTCGAGTCGAGCTCGGTGCCGTTTACCAACGGTCCGCTGACACTACCGATACGAGTCGGGCGCGAGAGTTAGCGAAATCCGCCGTTACGCCCGTTGCACGGGAAAGTTCGACTTCGGTTCGAGCAACGCTTCGAGGAGTCCGAGGCCATTTGAGCCGGACAACGGTTTCGCGATGTACCACTCCGTTCCGAAGCGGGCACGAAAGCCTTCTGTATCAGGCTTTTCTGTATCCCAATCATCGGGGATTTGCGACAAGTGATGAGACACGGCTGCAAGCTTCGCATCGACCCATTCATCGCCGGCGACAAAGTGCGTCAAATCTGCTTCGGCAGAAGCGAATGCGGGGTCGAGCGTGCCGTCACTTCCCGGAAGCGATGCAAGATATTCGCGGGAATAGGTCGCGTCGAGTACCCAATCGGCGCCGAGCGCTGGCCCCGCGTAATGGGCTAACCGGTGAACCTGAGTGTGATCGGGATGGCCGTAGGTTCCGTTGCTGTCGTACCCAACCACGGCCGCAATGGTTTCACCATCAAGCATCGCAGAGAGTTGGCGGGTTGCAGAGCCGAGCGAAGCATTAGCGAAAGCTTCGGGATGTTCAGTCGTCGAGGTGCCGTGCATTCCCGAATCCAGGTAGGGCAACCATTCCACTCGCGACACTCCGAGCGCAGCACACGCAGCATTGGCCTCGCGTTGCCGCCGGTCGCCAAGCGACTCGCCGGCGAGTTCTGCGTTGGTTTCGCCAGCGTCACCACGCGATCCATACACCACGATCGTTCGCAGCCCTAGTGCACTCGCCTTCGCGAGCGTCGCGCCGGTAAGAATGCACTCGTCGTCGGGATGAGCATGCAAGAACAAAATACTGGGCTCGGATTTCACGTCTTGACTCTAGGGTCGTCCCTCACCGATGCTGCGACTCAATATCATCGTCGCGCACGCCGGCCCGGACCAACGCTGAACCACTCACGTTTCGTACAAGACCACGTTCGTTGTACCGAGAAGCGCAACATGGCATGTTGTCCGTACAACGAACGGCACGGCGTGGACCTTGTCGGACGCGCCAGGCGGGGATTACTGGAAGGCAGAGCAATAGCGCACGTGGCCGGGGGACGGCGGTTCGTCAGTGAGCGCGCGGACCATCCAGCCATCGCCGTCGCCATAGTCACCCGTGACGCCGTGTTCGCGGGCCGGGACGAACCCAAACCGCGGGTAGTACTCGGCATGGCCGAGCAACACAACAAACTGCCAACCCGCGCGCACGGCTATGGCAAGCGACGCTTCGATAAGCGCCGAGCCGATGCCAGCGCCTTGGCGCTGCGGATCAACGGCGACGGGCGCAAGGCCGAGCCCGCGCGCACTGGCACCATCCCGCGTCACCTCACTCATTGCGATGTACCCGACGACGACATTGTCTTCGAGCGCGACCAGGGTCAGCTCCCTCACCAGTTCGTCGCGCTCGCGAAGCGTTTGCACCAACGGAACTTCGGAGGTCGACGCAAACTCCAACCAGAACGCGGATCGAACGATTTCGTCAATAGCTGCGCAATCACTGGGTTGTTCCGGTCGCAGTTGTAGCGAGAGATCATTCTGCATCGTCACCTCCTTGGCCGCAGGCGAACACTAGGTCACCGTCGCTGGATTGCGTGCTGACAAGCATCCCGAGCGCAACTCGAACAATCGTGTCGTTGAGCATCCCCCGCGTCTCCGGCGCCGCGATGATGCGACCAACCGCGTCATCGGTCACGCTGACGTCGGCGCGCCGTACGCGCTCCGCATTGCCGCTTTCGCATCGTCGCTCATCGTGTCGGTGTCGCACGTGCGCAAGAAGCGCATGATCAGGCGGCCGTAGCGCCCGAGATGATCGCCATGCGCGTCCCGGCGCGCAGCGTTCCGTCGCGTTTGGGCTCCATTGGTACTGGGCCGAGCGCTCTCCGATCTCAAGCGCGACGCCGGGCCCGTAAGTGGCACCATCGATCCACAGATTGACGCCGTAGCGACCCTTGTTGGGCGCGGTGATCCGAGCGCCGAACCGCAACACCTTCCCGTCGAGGTCCCACGGCCGTTCGAACTGGACGGCGCTGGCATTGCCGCCGCCGACTCCTTCTCGTTCGAGCGCGAGAAATCGGCTCTGGCCGTCGCACCCGATACATCCGATCGGTGCGCCGGAACTGCCGGTGAACAGCATGCAGAAGACCGGAACTCTTCACGAAGTATCGGTTCCAACCAACACCCGCGTTCGCGTCTGAGTCACTCATGGCTTTCTCCAAGGGATCGATCGTGGGACCGGACCGCGATACCCGCGTCTCCGTTAGATGTACTCAGCGCGACGGAGCCAGTGGAAGCAGACGTAGCCAGGAAGGATCGGTAACCAGAACGTGCAGAGCCGGTACAGGAACACCGCCGGTACTGCTACCGCGTTGTCCATGCCTGCAGCCACGAGCGTCGCGATCAACGCGGCTTCCAACGCACCGAGTCCACCCGGGGTTGGCGCGGCGGTTGCCACCGCCGACGCGGTCAGGTACACCGCACCCACTGCGGCGAAGCCCATCGTTCCACCGAACGCCTTGGTCGCGAGGTAGACGCACACGATGTACGAGAGCGTGACGAACATCGATCCGGCGAGCAGCATGATCAGCTTCAGCGGTGTGCGCGCGACCGCTGCGATGCCGCCGAGTGCTTCCTTGATCATCGGCACGAGTTTCTCACGCACCAGTTTCCGCACCGATGCGATACTCGCCGCGATACCACTAGCTACAACTGCCACTCCGGCCGCGAGGGCGAACCACTTCGGATCCGGGAGCGACAGGCCCTTGAACGCACTGTTTCCCGCCCACACCACGAAACTCAGCAACAAGACGACGTGCATCGCGAACCCGCCGACGGTGTTGAGCCCGACTCCGGACACTGCGACTGCGCTCTCGACGCCTTGCTTCTGCAGGAAGCGCACGTTGAGCGCCATGCCACCGAAGCCTGCGGGAGCCAACTTGCTCGCGAACGACGATCCCACCTGGGCTGCCAACGTCGGACCCGGAGCGATCGGGGTGGGTACCGAACCCGAGATGCTGACCGCGGCGGCAACATACGTGAGTGCCGAAGTCACGAGCATCGCCGGGAGCCACCCCCAGTTCGCGGCCTTGACTTGATCGGCGATCTCCGGAAGGTCGGCGAACTGGGGCAGCAGGAAGTACGCGACCGCGACGAGGAGCACCGCGGTGAAGATCGTGCTCCGATTGAGTCGCTGCAGGGGCTCGAAGTGCACGTCGGTGACCGCACAACGTTCCTTGACCCGTTCCTGCACCTCCTTCAACAGACCCTTGCGTTGTTTCAGCGCGGTTTGCGTCGCTCCACTCAGTGCGGCGATCTGCAACCGCGGCAGCGCACTCGCGACCGCGTCGGCGCCGAGCACGTCGACGGCGGAATCAACCGAACGGATCGCGTCGGTCAGGATCGCCACCGCGCACAACAATTGAGCGACATCGGCGTCGAGCAGCGTGTCCGAGGCCGCGACTTCAGCGAACCCGAAATCGATGATCCAGGGTTGTCCGTCGGAATCGACGAACACGTTCGCCCGCCGCAAGTCGCGATGAGCGATCCGGTAGCGGCGCATCACTGCGACCTGTTCCCACAGCTCCCGCAGGAGTGATTCACTGACCGCATCGGATTCGAGCGCATCGAGCGAACGACCGTCGATCATGTCGTAGGCCAGCATCATCGAGTCGAAACCGACATCGACCACGCCCCGCATGCGAGGGGTACGCACACCCACATCGCGGGCCTGCAACGAGACCAGTGCTTCGTGTTCGACGGTCCGCCGAAGCGACGAGAACGGTCGCTCGTCACCCACGTTCTTGAGCTTGAACTTGCGGTACACACGAAACAGCAGATCGGCCGCTCGTTCGTCGTGGCCGAGCACCTTGGCGAACAAACCCGATTCGTCGGCAAGGGTCGCGAAGTACGGGGTGGACCCGCGCGCGTCGACCTTGGCGGGGTGCACCTCGGCGATGTCGAGACCTGTCTCGCGAAGGGCGTTCAACACCGATTGGATCGTGGGCCGCCGATCGGGTCGCCCTAGTACTGCGAGCACCAATGCGCCACACACCGCACCCGCGGTCGATGCCGCCAGCACATCGCCAGGGAGCCGCACACTCACCATGAGCCGCACGACGACGAGGAGCGCGAAGAACCCCGCCCCGACCAGGTGCCAGCGACGAGCCACGAACGGTGCGACGACCACGAACATCGCTGCCGTGGTCGCCAAGGTCGCCGAGGTGAGGGCCAGATCGCTGTGAACTGCACCGCGCGTCCGCGCGATCGCGTCCACGAGCGGGTTGTCGCGATCGACAGCCCAACTCACGAGCCGCCCGGCCCCGTTGCCGAGTCCGGCGGCGAGCGCGACGTACCCGAGCACTCGCCAGCGGCGTCTCATCGCGGGAACGAGCAGAAGCGCAGTCCACACGACGAACGTCGCCATCGACGCGAACCCGACGAGGACCCGTTCCGCGGGGTCGGGAATCCGATGGAACACCTGCACGACGTCGCGTTCGAAGCCGACGGTGGAGTTCTTGGCCAACACTCCCACGGCCACCAACGCAAGGGTGACTGTGAGGTAGGCGACAGCGCGCAACACGTCACGCGGCGATCGCTGGTACCCGCGGATCTCGTCGCGCTGCGAGTCGGTTTCGCGGACGGCATCGTCGAGGACTGCGGTCACAATGGCTCCGATGGTCAGGGGCGACTCCAACGCCCCACCGCGGTGCATCAGGTCGTCGGCGCACAGCCTAGGTTGTGGACCGATCCTATCCACGCTTCGCGACGCAGGACGGTTGGCCGTGTCCGACACCGAGAACCCAACACTTCGCGATGCGGTGGAACATTGGCTCCTCGTACTCGGCAGCGCACTCCTCATCGCGGTCGGGTCCGGGTTCATCGCGTCCACCGGCAGGGTGCCGGGCTGGGAGCAGGGGATCTTCCACGGGATCAACGGACTTCCCGACGCGCTCGAATCACCGATGTGGCTGTTGCAGCTTCCCGGCCTGCTGTTCACGCCCGTGATCGTTGCAGCGGTTGCGCTGGTCTTTCGCAAGTGGGTGCTCGCGACCATGTTGGTCGTGTTCGTCCCGATCAAACTGTTCGTGGAGAAGGGCATCGTCAAGCAGCTCGTCGAACGGCAACGTCCCGGAACATCGATTTGTCGCGGAGACACGACCTGCGGCAACTTCCGCGACGTACCGATAGAGGGACTCTCGTTCGTCTCCGGTCACGCGATGGTCACCGGCGGTATCGCCGCAATCCTGTTGCCATATCTCCCGAGGCGCTGGCGGTGGATACCCGTGGTGATAGCAGCGTTGAACGCCACCGCCCGAGTCTACCTCGGCGCACACAACCCACTCGACGTGATCGGCGGTTGCGCGATCGGCGTGGCCATCGGCGCCCTGTTCCACCTGGTGCGGCTCGCGATCGAGCGTTCACGCTCCGAAGCGGACCGGCCGAACGCGGTCTAGCCCCGCAAGCGAGCAATCTCCGCGCGGGCGTGCGCGACACCGGGAGTTTCGACCGCGTTCGCGCTCGCGACCTGGTCGGCCAAATCGCCGGTTGCTTCGAGCACCTGCTTCACCCCACGGTAGTGGGGCTGCGACTTGATGAAGCGACGGCGCTCCTTGCGAGAACCAACGGCGCCGCTAACTCGTCGGCACTGATCACGCCCAGGTCGACCTCCACGGCCAACAACGCACGCCCTAGTCGCGTTCCTTCACGACCGTCAGACGGTACACCCGGATGAACACCACGAGGTTGATGATCATCAACGGGAAGTACAACCCGATGGCCAAGCTGGCACCACCGGTAAGGGCCGCCACGGAGTCCCACGCCCAGAGGAGGAACATCGACGAAAAAGATGAGCGCGACCCCGAAGAAACGCCGACGTTGCTCGGTGGGTCGGCCGACGAGGTAGATCAACCCGGCGCCGCAGACCGCAGACCACGTCCAGTGGCCAGTGGCCAGTGACGCCGAGCACGGTGCGCAGAAACAGCGCCTTCGTGCCGTACTGGGCTTGACCGAAATTCGACGCCGCAGATCCGTATGTGTAGGCGACGTTCTCGAAGACTTGAAACGCCAACCCCGCGACTGCTCCGATGATCAGGCCATCGAATACGTTGCGCATGACCATCTGTGCAAGACCGATGAGCAGCACGACCAGCAGCATCTTGACGATTTCCTCCGACCACGAGGCCGTCAGCCCGGCGCTCCAATTGAGCAAGAAGCTCTTGTCCCAACTGCCGGCCTTCACGCTGTAGCTCAACCCATCCGACGGCGCCGCGAGTGCCGCCCCGGTGACGACCAGGTACGCCATCGGTGACGCTTTGCCGCTCATTGCTCTCCTCGAGGATGGGGTCGTCCGAACGCCCACGCCGACAATGACCCGCATGCGATGCCGACGCCAGCGCCGCCCAGTACGTCGAGCGGAAGATGGGCGCCAACGTAGATCCGTGCGAAACCTACGCATGACGCAAGCGCGAACGGCACGACCCGCCACTTGCCATTGATCCAAGGTGTGAGGGCCGTCGCGAGTGCGAACGACACCGCGGTGTGGCCCGACACGAAGCCCAGACCGGTGATGCCGGATTCACGGACGTGCACACCCGACAACAGTTCGAACGGGCGGCCTCGCTCGACTTGATGCTTGACCACCTTCGCGAGCAACCAGGCCGCGAGACCCGCGACCGCAGCGGTCAACCCGGCCCGCGGCTTGCGCCACGCCACCATTCCGAGCGACACGAGCGGGATCGCCCAGAACGAACCGAGCTGCATCTCCACGAACAGGACCGGTTTCAGTTCGTCGGGTAGATCGTTGATGCCGGCGAACAGGTCCTGTTCCCAGCGGGGCACCTGCTTGCGGGAGTCCGCGAGCAGCAACGTTCCGAGTCCGAGCAGCCCCGCACCGATCCCGATCTCGGTGAGGTGGCGAGCGTGGCGGCGTCGGACCGCAAACGAATCCTCGGCGTCCGCGCCGGTCATGCAGTCGATCCGAGCACCAATCGGGCCGGACGGGCGACCCGAGGATCGGGAGCCCCCACTGCGTCATCGTCTTTCCCGGAATATTCGATCGAGGTCAAGACGTGCCGGATCGCCTCGAGCCGCGCTCGTCGCTTCTCGTTCGAGTTCACGACCGTCCACGGCGCCGCAGACGAATCGGTGGCGAGCAACATGGCGTCGCGCGCCGCGGAGTACTCGGAGAACCGTTCGAGCGCGGCTTCGTCCATCGGCGACAACTTCCACGTCTTCAACGGGTCGTTGCGGCGACCGTCGAAGCGCCGCTGCTGTTCCTCCTGGGCGACCGTGAACCAGAACTTGAACAACTTCAAGCCCGAATCGACGAGGCTCCGCTCCAACTCGGGTACCTGGCGAAGAAACTCCCCGTACTCGGTCGGTGAACAGAACCCCATCACCCGCTCGACCCCGGCCCGGGTGTACCAGGATCGGTCGAACAGCACCATCTCGCCGCCTGCTGGCAGGTGGTTGATGTACCGCTGGAAGTACCACTGCGTACGTTCGGTGTCGTTCGGCTTCGGGAGCGCGACGACACGCGCCACTCGCGGGTTGAGGTGCTCGGTGAAGGTTCGGATCGACCCGCCTTTCCCCGCGGCGTCTCGTCCTTCGAACACGATCAGGATGCGTTCTCCGCGTTGCTGAATCGACGTCTGCAGCTTCACCAGTTCGAGCTGCAAGGGAAGGAGTTCGCGCTCGTACTCCTTGCGGCGCAACGTCTCGGGGTAGGGAGTTTCCCGTTCCATCGTGTGGAGATCGACTACAGGCGATGGTTCGTCTGCTGGTGCCATGCCGATTCCCCTTGAGAGACTGATGGCGGATCATAACATCGGGTCATGGTCGAGCCGTCCGAGTCAGCAACTGTGCGCGCCCGCCAACCGAAGGCCGCGCAACTCCGTCGACTCAACTTCACCGAGACGGTCTCCGCGTCGCTGTGGTACGTCCCTGGGCTGTTCGTGCTCGGCGCGTTCACCGCTTCGAAGATCACGGTCGCGATCGATCACCGTCTCGGAGCGACGGAGGCCCGCTCGTGGTTGTTGCACGCTGACACCGGCGCTGCTGTTTCGCTGACATCCACGGTCGCGGCCGCAATGCTCACATTTCTCGGCGTCGTCTTTTCGTCGACGCTCATCGCGGTACAGCTCGCGGGCGGCCAGTACTCACCGCGCGTTGTGCGAGTGTTCGTGCGATCCCGCCTGACGCACCTCACGTTGGCGATCTTCCTCGCCACGTTCGTGTTCGCCCTGAACGCGCTCGTGGAGATCCGCACCGCAGGCAACCGCTTCGTGCCCGAAGTGACCGTTGCCATCGTCTACCTCCTCGTGTTCGCCACCCTGCTCGCGTTCATCACGTTCCTCCACGGCTTCGTGCGGCTGCTCCGCGTCCAATACCTCCTGTTGATACTCACGACATCAGGAAGGGACGCACTCGACGACTCCTATCCTCCTGCGACCGCGTACGTCGAGGCGCAGCGGGCGAACGTCGCCGGGCTGGAGCCAGTCACGGTCCGCAATCGTGGGCGGGTCGGGGTCCTGCAGTCAGTCGACTGGTGTCGACTGGCCGAACTTGCTCGTACCCGCAATGCCGAGATCGTGCTCACCGTCGAGGTCGGTGAGTACATCGGGGCCTCGACCGCCTTGGCCCAGACACGGTGCACCGAGGCGCCGATCACCGATGAAGACATCACGTCCGCGTTCCTGCTCGGTGGAGAACGCACCACCGTCCAGGACCCAAGCTTTGTGTTCCGACAGCTCGTCGACGTCGCGATTCGGGCACTGTCGCCCGCGGTCAACGACCCCACCACAGCAGTGCAGGCGTTGGACCGCATCACGGATCTGCTCGCAGGGATCGCCACTCGACCCGATCCGACGGGGTGGCTGATCGACACCGAACGCACGGCGCGCGTGATGGTGCCGACCCCTGACTTCACCCGCCTCGCGCTGCTGGGCTACGTGGAGATCATTCGTTACGGCGCCGACAGCCCCCAGGTCGTTCGGCGGCTCCTCGCGTGCTTCAACACGCTCGACGCGATCGTGGCCGCGGACCATCGCGAGGTCGTTGCCGAGCTCCGCACGATGCTCAACGAGGCCTCCCGGCTCGGACTCCCGGAACCGTTCAACGCGGTAGCCCGAGTCGCCGATCGGCACGGTTTCGGCTAAACCCCATCGATGAAAACGCCATCCCGTCTCGAACGATCCAGCATCGCGTTCGCAATCGGGACGCTCATCCTCGCGGCATGTGGCAGCGATACCAGACCGACGACCAAGCCGTCGTCAACCTTGCCGACTTCCGCAACAGCGTTCGACGTCGTCGACGGACATTCGTCGGTCGTGCAGTACCTGCAGGAAGGACTCAGTCGCCTCGGGATCTACAAGGGGCCGGTGAACGGCGAGTTCACCGACGAGATCGACGACCTGCGTGCCGGCGTGTGCGTTGAGGGATTCACCCTCGAAAGCGTGCGCGGCCGCCGGCGCAGCTACACCGCCCGGTTCCGCGCTACACCTCTTTGAGCGGCGCCACGGGCGTCGGCGAGCGTGTCTCGCTTTCGGGGCCGTCGAAGGGACCGCCCTGCCATGCGCGCCCAAGGGCATTTGACCCGGCAACCGTTGTCCTTCCGACGACGGCAGTGGAGGTGACCGGACTCGAACCGACGACTTCTACGATGCGAACGTAGCGCTCTACCAGCTGAGCTACACCCCCGAAGGAGTCAGAAACTTACCACCGAGATTCCAAAGATCCGCACCCGTCGCGGTCCCACATTTTGGCGTTATCCGCGCAGTTCGTGGGAACGGCCGGCAGCGTCGCAATAAGTAGTCCCCCGACAAGACGCCATTCGCGCAGATCGTGGGACCGCGGCGCCGAGGTGCGGGCGACGAAGTGTCAGCGACGCGTGGACTGATCGTGTTCAATCGCAGACTGCAAGCGTGCAGCCACGACCGTTGTGGTGAGATCGCCTCGGGTGCGCTCCATGACGGCTCGCAACGCGTCGGTCGTGCGACGCAACCCTCCCGTGACACCATCGGGATAGTCGATCGTCACGAGCACCGAATAGACGTCGTCCATGGTGGCCATCAGTGCCTCGGCGCGATCGAGTTGCGAACGACGCAGACAATCAAGAATCTGACGCCGCAACTCCGACGCTGCTTCAGCCATTCCGTTGAGGTACGGAGCGACTTCGACGCCTAGCGCTTGCGGCCCCAGCAATGCATCACCGCGCACAAACGCGAGCGTTAATCGGGCCTCGGCATATTCCTTCTTGGCGTCAGCTAACGGGCCAGTCGCGCGCACTTCAGGTACCGAAACCGTCGCGTTGTCAGCGGCAGCTAGGTGAGCAGCGGCTTCGTCGGCGAGCGCCTGTGCAACGTCAAACTCACCGCGATGCGTTGCTCGAATCGAAGCTGCGCAGGCTTGGATGGTGCGTCGCGCCGCGGAAATGGTGGTTTCGCGAGCGAGATGTTTGGCCTCAAATGCCGCCCGTGCCA
Organism: Actinomycetota bacterium; assembly: GCA_005773635.1. Classification (GTDB taxonomy): domain Bacteria; phylum Actinomycetota; class Acidimicrobiia; order IMCC26256; family PALSA-610; genus F1-120-MAGs023. The sequence continues at coordinate 12,740 of SXHN01000004.1, read as the reverse complement.
TATCGCCGATCGCTGCGATTTCGGCAGCTTGGTCCATGCCGGGCGCCGCAATATTTATGAGTTAACGGCGCGCTGCGTGGCGAACTGCGCCACCGGAGGGCCACTCAAATACGAAACATTGAGGTTACGGGGCCGACTGTTTTGCGCGATCAACACGAGCATCGCCACATAGGTGACGAGCGCCAACGCGATAATTGCGAACGCGGCCCAAAGCATTGCTGAGTTGCCCAACGCGGCTGCGACGAAACTGAACAGCGCAGCACCGCCAAGGGCATTGAAAACCCGGCGGCGACGCTCGGCGGTGCGACGACGAATCCCTTGCAGCCGTTGGCGCTCCCGCGGATCGGAGGTATTGGACCTGGAACTGGAGTTTGGGTGAGCAAGCTGCGATAGCGAGCTGTAAAAGTCGTTGAAGTCCGGCTGCTGGCGGTGCGCCGCACGAGCCCGCAACACTGCGGGGGTGAGAACTGCAATCCAAATCAGGCAGAGTGCGACGAGCAACAGCTGACCTCCCAAAACTCAACACCTTTGCTCGACGACAGTACCGGAATAGATCAAGTAGCTGGTGGACCCGTAACTCCGCACCCCGTTTCTAGGTGAAACTCCACCCTCAACGCAAACTGTAGGCCCTTGACCTGGGGTTATGTGACACTCGCCGCCCGCGGCGGACCAGATTCTGTCACCGCTGACTGATCGTGCCGCGCGCCGCGGGACCTACCGGTCGTAGTCTTGTTCGTCGGGCGGGCGGCGGAACACACCGGAGCGCCCGCCAGTTTTCTCCCACAGCGCGACACCATCGATCGTCATCGAACGGTCGATGGATTTACACATGTCGTAAATCGTCAATGCGGCAATGGAGCAGGCTGTCAGCGCTTCCATTTCGACGCCTGTGCGGTCGACGGTATCCACCTGCGCCTCGATTTCGACGTAGGCGTCTTCAATGCGAAAGTTGACGTAGACCGACCCCACCAGCAATGGGTGGCACAGGGGCAGCAAATGCGCGGTCTGCTTGGCCGCCTGAATACCCGCCACTCGGGCGACCGCGAGCACATCCCCCTTCGAGATCGCTCCTGAGGCAATGGCGCTTGCCGTTTCCGATTCCATATTCACCCGGCAGCGGGCGACGGCGCGGCGATGGCTCGCATCTTTCGCAGTGACATCGACCATCCGCGCACGGCCAAGGGGATCGAGATGGGTGAACTGTGAAGGAGCCATGCGACGCAGTGTAAATGCTGCCTCGACCTGCTGAGACCATGGGCTCGGGGATCGCGGCTATTGCTGCGATTGCTCCTCGGTGCACGGGAACACGCGACTGCACAGCGCGGGGTTGAGCGCCGCAAACATGCCCGATGGATTGGCAAACCCGTCCACTGGCCATACGTGCAGCATCCAAACATCACGTCCGCTAATCAGATCTGCGTTCCCGCCACACGATGTCAAGGCGCTGGCCCCCTCAGCAACCAACCGTCCGTTGACCAAACACATCGCCCAGTGTTGGTGCCATTGCGCGCCACCGTCGCCAAACCACAACGGGACGGTTTCGCTGTGGGTGAAGTAGCTGAGCCCGACAAGCGACGAAACCAGCTCGTTGCCCTCGAACAGCAACATCGCTGGATTCGCGATGTCGAAAGGTTCCACCACTGCCGACCACTTGATCCAATGCGCACCGATGCCCGGCAGGAACCGCGACGCCAACACATAACCAGAATCTTTCGCAGCCTGCGCGTTTGGAAATTTCGATGCGACCGAATTCGCGGCTCGCATCTCGGTCCGAATCGTGGGCGATGCGTCGAGAGTCTCTGCGGCACCCCGTGCCGATTCCATATCGAGGTGCTGAGACCGCAGCGCATCGACTTCGGCGGCGGTTGGCATCACTGCGGTTTTCAGCTTCTGGATCGCCTCAACATCCGCTGCGCTCACCGGAAGTTCCCGCGCCGCTTCGGCGGGTGTGAACTGGCCGATTCCAACACTGCGTCGAGCGGCTTGTTCGGCATCGGACATCGTTGTGGCAGTGGGTTTCGCATCGCGATCAGTTCCGCACGATGAACTCGCCGCAATCAGTAGGCCGCATGCAAGGCCAGTGCGCAGCCTCATTTGCCTTCGTCAATCGTCATGTACGTATTCGTCGCGACGTTGCGAGCCACAGTGACGTGCCCACTTGGCCATGTCACCGTTACTAATGCGACCTTGCCTTCGTGAGCACCCAGCCCCACGGTCGCGACCAAATCGCTCGCACCCAGGAACTCACTCCCCGACCCGTAGTGCAACGTGATCGGACTCACTCGCTCCTTCGTAACAACGCTTACGACGGCGCCAACTCCGTCACGATTTGAAGCCGAGCCAATCAGTTGAATGCCAACCCAGGCGCCGGTGTCTGGGGCCGTGTTGCGATACAGCACAGCAGTGGCACCATCGCGCACCACGATGATGTCGCGCCGCCCATCTCGATCAAAGTCCAGCGTTGCCAAACCTTTTCCGGGGCCGCCTACGACGAGCCCGACACCAGAGCTGTTGTCGCTGGCAAATCGAGCCTTACCAGTGTTGCGCCACATAAAGGTTGGACCATTCACGTATTGCTTCGACGTTGCTTCCCATGGGAAATCGACACCACTCGTCATCACAAGATCGAGACGCCCGCTATTGACCGAGTCGATCCAAGCTGCACCCCACCCCCAACCACCATCACGCACTCCCGCGGCCTGGGTCACATCTGCGAATTTGCGACCACCAAGATTGCGATATAAGCGGTTGCCCGAAGTGCCGTGAACACACTGGCCAACCGGACATTGCACAGGGTCAAAAATCGACGACACAAACACATCGGGGCGGCCGTCACCATCGAAGTCGCCTACCGCGAGCCCCATACCGTTTTCCTCGGCACCGAAACCCGACGCTTTCGTGCCATCGACGAACGTCCCGTCGCCATTATTCCAAAACAGCCTCCCAGTCGAGAAGTCGTTCACAGCGACGAGGTCGAGATTGCCGTCGGCATCAAGATCGGTCAGTGTTGCAGCAAACCCCACCACTCCGAAGCCATTGGTCTCGAGCGACACGCCGGCTGCTTTCGTGACATCTTCGAAGTAGCCGGGTTGGCTCGGGCCACGATTGCGCAATAACTGATTGTGCGATGCTGTGCGGTTGCTTGCAAGCTCCGGCAAGCGCCATTCCGAAATGTGTACATCGATGTAGCCATCGTTGTCATAGTCGCCGATATTGACACTGAACGACGAGTGAACGAGGCCGTCTTCTTGGGCGATTCCTCGCTCAACACCTTCCTCAGTGAAGGTGCCATCGCCTTGGTTGTGAAACAAATACGAACGGTGCCCGCCCACTGTTGTCACAATGAGATCCGTGTTGCCGTCGTTGTCGATGTCGGCGAACGTTGCGCCGCTACCGGCCTCATCGAGTGAGTCGAGACCGGCGGCCGTCGTCACATCTGTGAATGTGCCATCGCGATTGTTCGAGTACAACACACCGGGGTTGTCGAGCCGAGTGATGTAGACGTCGGGCCATCCGTCGTTGTTGTAATCGCCAACAGCAACGCCGCCCGTCATTCGCTCGGGAATACACTGGGTTTTCTGCATCGATTCACTGAAAGAAAACTTTGCGTTCGGAAATTCTCGCGCAAGTCGTTTCGGGTTGAGTAAACACTCATCACCGAGCTGCCGAACATCTGGTTCGTAGCGAATTCCCGCCGCGATCGAAACGTCTTGAAAGCGGGCCTGCGGACCAGTGCTCGCCACGAATGCGGTCGATGAAGGATTTGGTACGCGCAACGTTGAGGTCGCACGTCGCGACCCGCCCGCCGTGTCGCCACAGCTTGCGATCGCCATGCACCCAGCGACAAACCACGTCGCTGCCGCCAAAGGTTTCACAACACTTCGCCACCTGCGAGCCATGCAGGGCATGCGTCGCAACGAATGTTCGGGTTATTGGTTACGAAAATGCCTCCTGGGTTGGGGTATCGAGGCACAACCCATGCGTGCAGCATCCAGATGTCGTCACCGGCAAGCAGATCGACCGATACCCGGCCTGGGTCGGCTGCGATCATGAGACTCAACACGCGACAATCCGGTCGTGACAAAATGTCCGAGCTCACCACGCGTCCATTCGCGAAACAAATACCCGTATGCCGGTGCCAAACATCGCTCGACCCGGCAAATCCTTCGGGCGCTCCGCCGACATTGCGCAGGACGTAGCTGAACCCAACAACATCCGCGTCGGCTTCGCTGCCGTTGAGCAGCACCATAGATGGACGCCCCGCTTCGAACGGTTGGTCGACTAGAGACCAACGGATCCAGTGTGCACCAGCCGCAGGAATAAACGCCGAGCCCATGACGTACCCGTCGTCGACCACATCGCTCAGACTCGCAAGGCGAACAGCAGATGCCGCCGCAACCTTGAGTTGATCGTCGAGCAACGACTTGTCTCTAGCCGACAACGGGTCGCGAGCTACTTCATCGTGATTATGTTGACCGAAAGGCTCGGTGCCTGGGATGGCTGCCAAAACATCATCGTGTTGCAGCGAGATCCGTGACAACGCTTGACGATCATCGTTGCGCAATGTGCCTACGACAAGTGCTGGTCTCGGACCGATTTCACGTCGTTCGAATTGCGTGGGGCTTGCTAACAAAGGCGGCGCAGATGCCCGGCGAGCGCGGAGCTCTGCATCAGCAAGGTTGCGAATCGCCCACGCAGTCGCTCGCCAATCTTCCCGCGTAGAGCCAACGGCTTCGCCGGCCCCCCATGATCCATCACCGCGCTGCTTTCGCTGCACCGAGTCGTACCAGTGTCTCGGGAGCTCTGCGTCCCCGCCGAGGGTGACAACCAGGGCTCCAGCACTCAATGAAGCGTCGGTGTCGCCCGATGCCGCGAGTTTGACCAAGTCGCCACGTAGTCGTTCGCGTGTGGGCGCCAAACGTTGCGCCGCGACACACCCGTTATCGATCAGGAATTGCGTTGAGCCCGCCGCCGCGACTTGGGTCACCGCTGTCCCGCCGCTGGCCGCATCCAACGCGGCGAGATACCCGAGTGGTGGTTCGTAGACGTCACACCACAAGGCGATACCCAACAACTTGTTCAGTGAATTCGCTCCAAGGAATTGCGGAGCCTGCTTCGGCACGTCTGTGCCACCGATCCAACGCGCCAACGCCGAAATCTGCGGATCCAAGCTCGCCGCAGCCGCAGTCATCGAGCGGCGTTTTCGAGCCGCAAGATCATCAGGGTCACCCAAATCGGTGGCTGCGCGCACGTACGTCAAGATGCTGACGAGCTCGATGAGGCCCCCAGGGTCAGGATCTGGTTGTTGTTGCAACCAATCCAGACCTCTTTGAATCGACTCAGACCGCGACGGCAACGCTGTCGTCGTGCTCGCCAAGCTCGACGTCAGCCCATTTGGTTTCGAACCTGTCGTACAAGCGGCAGCCGCAACCGCCCAGACCACGAAAGTAACCAACGTGAAGAAGTAGCCTGTCACGCCAGGATGACCACCTTGCACGCGACGCGCGCTTTGAAGATTCGCGACCGGAGCATTCCGGTCGTGCTGCCGACGTTGCGCGATCCGCGGCTGCACCTTGCCAGCGTCATCATTTCGCTGCACATACTTGGCCAGACCGTCTTGCACTTCGAATTGTCGATCGCACAAATCCTGATTTCGATCTTCACCAGCGCGGCGTTGGAATTCCTGATCATGCTGCGGCGTCACCGAGCAATCGTATGGCCCGCAAGTGCCATGCTCACAGGCAATGGGGTCGCATTCATTCTGCGTGTGCCCGGCACCGAACATGGTGAGTGGTGGAGTACCCGCGGTTGGTGGATCTTCGCTGCAACCGCAGCAATTTCGTTGCTCTCCAAGTATCTGTTGAGGCGCGATGGTCGTCACATCTTCAACCCATCCAATTTTGGTCTTCTGCTGTGCTTTTTGGTACTCGGGTCATCCAGAGCCGAACCATTGGACTTCTGGTGGGGCTCAAATTCTCCGCGCATCTACGCCGCACTCACGATCATCTTGATCGGTGGGCTCGTTATTCTCTCGCGTTTGCGGATGCTCGCGATTGCTGTGGTGTTTTGGGCAACCTTTGCAATCTGCATGATGATCCTCGGAGCGGCCGACCATTGCATGACTGCACGCTGGCACGTTGGCCCCGTTTGTGGTAACAACTTCACAAGGATTCTGGCAACATCTCCCGAGGTATTGGTGTTCATGTTCTTCATGATTACCGACCCGAAAACGTCACCTGCAACCCGGATTGGCCGCAACCTGTATGCCTCGTCAATCGCTGTGATTGCGGCACTCATGATCGCACCCCAACGTACCGAGTTTGCAACCAAAGTCGCACTACTCGCCGCACTCGCGATCGTGTGCGCCGCCCGCCCCATGATCGATTGGCTTGCCGCTCCAACCCCGAGCCGTGGCGCGCGCTTCCGATCTCCGCTCGCAGTGCTGTCGGTGGTCGGGTGTACTGCGGTCCTACTTATTGCAACGTCATTCGGACGCAGTGATCTCGGTGCACCTGCCGAAGCAACCATGCGACTCCGCCCCGAGATCAGGTTGGAACGCAGCGACATCCCACCCGTCGAAGTCGACAATTCCAACCGCATCTCATCCCAGATTGAGGCAAAAACCGCAAACGTCATCGCGGTCGACACCATCGTGGATCTACGTATCATTGGTGATGCCCAGCGCAGCCAGGATCTACGGCTGCTCTCCACCGCAGCAGCAGAATCCTGGCACGACCATCTCGCCAAACGCATTACCGATGAAGCCACGCGGGCAAGCAGCGTGGTCGAACGATACGAACTTTCGAAGATCACTATTTCACTGGCTCGCCGTCCCGGACAGGGTCCGCCAGCCGTCCTCGTTACGCTGCGCGGCACAAAGTTCAGTGATCAATCAGCCGGCGGTGATACCACGACGACAACTTCATTGCTCCACACGACCTATGAAGTGAAATACATCAATAAACACTGGCTTATTACAACCGACCAACCGCCAACTGGCTGGACACAACCGTAGAAGCATCGCTACGGAGACTCGCGGATCTCGATCCGCGTGTCGAGCGACCTGACAACCCTGGACGAACTCGTGCCGCTCGCAGGCCAAAATACCTGCACTTCAAAGGTCCCTGACGCGTCGGGCCCGATCCCGAAGTGCGCAATATTTTCGCTGCTACCTAGATAGTGGGTGATGGACCCATACTCCATGGTCGATATCGTCGTTCCATTGCGAACAATTCGTACGACGGCGCCAACACCATCACGATTCGACTGCCGACCGATCAGCTTGACCTCGAGCCAATGTCCGGTTCCCTTCGTCGCGTTGTGAAACAGCGATGGGCCCTTCCCGTCGCGGACAATGAGAACATCCTGCTTCCCATCTCGGTCATAATCGAACACCACAAGCGCCTTTCCTGTACCCCGTTCGACTAGCCCGACGTCAGCAGCGCGCTCCTGAAATAATCCCTTGCCCGCGGCTGCCCAAAACAGCGTTGGTCCGCCTTTCCACTCCCCTGACACAACGTATGGCAAGTCCATTCCGCTGGCCTGAATTAGGTCGAATCTTCCCGAATTCGTGGGATCGAAAAACGCGGTTCCCCAACCCCACTTACCGTCACGGACACCGAAGCGATCCGTCGCATCCTCAAATCGCCGATCGCCTCGATTGCGATACAGCCGGTTCCCGCTGCGCCCGTTGTTACAGTTGCCGTTGGCACAGTCGCTCGGGGGGTCGAGGATTCCTGAAACGAAAATGTCGAGTAGCTGATCGCCGTCAACGTCAATGATCGCGAGACCCATCGCATCGACATCGTCGCCGAACTTCAGTGCCTCAGTGCCATCGACAAATCCGCCGCGGCCATCGTTCCAGAACAGGCGACTTGTGCCGAAATCGCTGGCGACGATGAGGTCGGCGAACCCGTCGCCGTCGAGATCCCTCAACGCGGATGAAAATGACCAATCCGAGCTGCCGCCGACCGACATTTCCACTCCAGCGTTCACCGTCACATCCTCAAATTTGCCAGGATCTTCGCGCCCACGATTCCGAAACAACCGGGCAGCTGACCGATGGGGTGCGGGTAGCGGGAACTTCCGCCATTCGGTGATGTGAGCGTCGAGGTAGCCATCATTGTCATAGTCGCCGAAATTCACGCTTTGGGATACGTTCGGGGTGGTGCCATTGCCGCTGAGCCCTCGTTCGGCGCCCTGCTCATCGAAGCGCCCCGCACCATCATTGACGAAGTAGTAGACGCGATCTGAGGCGATGGTGGTGACCACCAAGTCAGCGTCGCCATCGTTGTCAAGATCTGCGAAGCCCGCCCCGTTTGTAGCATCGCTAACTGACATCAACCCTGCGTCACGGGTTACGTCACGAAAGTTCCCGTCGCGTTGATTGCGAAACAACAAGCCTGGACCGTCGAGCCGCGTTACGTACACATCGGGCCAGCCATCATCGTCATAGTCTCCGACAGCAGCACCCCCTGTTTGTCGCTCAGATTCGCACGCTTCACCGCCGTCGAACAACGCTGGGTTCGTGGCAAACTTCGGAAACTTCTCCCGCACACTCGTTGTGTTCAATAAACAATCCGGCGCGTTGCGACGCTTGCCTTGGCAATAATCGATTCCCGAGGCCTTTGCCACTTCGCGGAAGCTCGGCAAGATCTGGTCGCCCCGCACCGATGGAGGGTTCTGCACTTTGGGGCTGACCAAACTTTCGCTCGTGTCACACGCGGCGCCAACGACTGATGAGCCGGTACGTTGTGTTGCGTTGCCGGACGATCCGCCGCATGCACTGAGCATCAACGCTGCTGCACACATCCCTCGTATGGCGCGGATGATGTTGAGGCCAGATCGACAGCTCGCGAACCAGCCCACCCCGTCAGCGTATGGCATCGTTAAAGATGTGCACGGAGCACCGCGTGCGCGCTGCACACGAGCGGCAGCAAAGCGGACGCGCCGACTCAACGCGGCGCCTTGATCTCGAGCAACTGATCGACTGCAACATTTCGTAGTTCTGTCACGCGACCACCACCGCCTGGCCACGTCACCCGCACAACGGCAACGACATGATCATGCGAATCGAGCCCGAAATGCGCAACTGTCTGACTCTGACCGAGAAAGTGACTTGAGGATTGGTACAACTGAGATTGTGCAGGGCCGTCTGCAGTCGGCTGCACGCTGATACGCGCACCTACAACCGTCGCTCCGTGATCGCCTTCTAGCTGCACATCGAGCCAATGATTACCGCCCTCGGTGACGTTGCGGTACAACAACGGAGTCCTCCCGTCGCGAGCGATCACGACATCAGTGCGACCGTCACGATCGAAGTCGAGGGTCGCGACACCTTTGCCAGGGCCGGCCTGCGCCAGACCAACATTCGTAGCGGCCGATGATGCCGCGGAAGGCTCAGCAAGATCCCAGTAGAAGGTCGGCCCATCGAGGAACTCATCATCTGGATACGAAGGGTAATCAATGCCGCTCGCCTGTACGAGACCCAGCCTCCCGGTGTTGGCGGCGTCAATGAACGCGGCACCCCAACCCCACCCTCCATCGCGTACACCGAATTCATCGGTCGCATCAATGAATCGTCGACTACCGAGATTCCGAAAAAGACGGTTTCCTGATTTTCCGTGATTGCAGTTTCCGTCATTGCACACTTGGTCGGGATCGTAGATAGACGACACGAAAATGTCGGGTCGCGCGTCACCGGTGATGTCGGCGATCGCCAAGCCCATGCCATTTTCTTCGGTGCCGACCGCCGCAGCACGGGTCCCGTCGCGAAACGTGCCGTCTCCATTGTTCCAAAACAACCGGCTGGTTCCGAAATCGCTCGCGACGTACAGATCTGTGAACTGATCGCCGTCAAGATCCGCGAACGCCGACGCAAACGACCAAGCGACTCCACGCTCGCTCGTCAGATTCACGCCCGCCGCCCGGGTGCGATCTTCAAAATAGCCTGGTTGCTTGGCCCCACGATTGTGCAAAAGCCGAGCCGTCGACACCACCTCGCCAAAATCGAACATCCGCCATTCAGTCATATGAACGTCGAGGTAACCATCGTTGTCGTAATCCCCGACCGCGATGCTTTGTGATGCGATCGGAAACTCAGATTCGACAGCGAGCCCGCGTGCAATTGCTTGCTCGCGAAAATGCCCGCGGCCGTCAGATCGAAAGAAATACGCACGACTCCCTGCGACGGTGTTGACCAACAAATCGAGGTTGCCGTCGTTGTCGGCATCAAACCAGATCGCTCCGTTCGAACGATCAGGCAATACGTCGAGGCGCGCTCTTGCCGTCACATCTTCGAATCCGCCGCGTCGATCATTGCGATACAGCAGACCTGGGCCGTTGAGGCGAGTGAAATACAGGTCCGGCCAATCATCATTGTCATAATCGCCAACCGCAACCCCACCCGTTTGACGCTCCGGAGTACACGAATCCTCCCGCGGAAACAACACACCGGAGCCCCGAAGCTCAGGGAAGCGCGCTTCAACTTGCTCGGAGTTGAAGATGCAACGACCAGGCTCATTGCGCGGACCTTGACAATGCACGAGACCCGCGGCGATCGTCACGTCTTCAAAACGCGCGAGATCATTGTTATCTACACCCCTGGGATCCTCAGACAACGGTTGCCGCGACGGAGTGTCTTTCGTCGCGCACGGTCGTGTGAGCACCCGGTGCGGACCATCATCGAGGGGTGGGTTCGGTTCCAAACGCGATCCCGAGGAACAAGCCGCCAGCGAAACAAATAGCAGCGCAAGGCAATAGGTACAACGACGTCGACGGCTCACCGATGTCATTATCGCTCGCAGGCCCAGGCATGAAGAAGGGCGGGTACCGAAGTACCCGCCCGAATCATTGGTCGCGTGACGCGGTTACGGATCGGTTCGCGTCGCCGACGCAACGCCTGCTGCACCCGAAGTGCCGTTGGCGCCACCGCTACCGCCAGCACCACCACCGCCACCGGTGCCCGCGCTCCCAAAGGTCGCGCTACCTGATGTGCCGTCGACGTTATAGGTGCATGTACCTCTGCAGTAGCGAGCCACGCTCCAACCGCCAACGCTGCCACCGCCGCCACCGCCGGGCTTTCCAGCACTACCAGAACCGCCGTTGCCGCCAGGGCCACCATCGTTGTGGCCGCCACCGCCGCCACCTGAACCGCCACCAGCGCCGTTGCCGCCGTTGCCGCCGGTACCGCCAGCGCCACCGTTGCCGCCGTTGCCTGCCGCCGCAGAACTGGAGTCCTGCACGGAGATAGTGGAGTTGTGCGAATACAGCGCGAACGACGATCCGCCTGCGATCCCAGCGCTACCGCCGGTACCGCCGCCGCCCCCGCCACCGCCACCGCCACCGCCAGCGCCACGGTCCGCGTTACAGGCGCCACCACGACCACCGCCACCGCCACCGCCAGCGCCACCGCCGCGGCCACCATCACCGGTTCCACCACCGGTTGGTGTATTCGGTGTCCATACCGTGGTGCCTGCGTTAGCAAGGGTTGCACCAGTTCCGGCGCTGCCGTTGTTCGCAGCCGCGCCCGCGGCACCGGCCGAGTTGCCGCCGCCGCCCGAGCTCGAACATGAGCCGAAGACTGTGCCGCCGGCGCCACCGCCGCTTGCACCACCACTACCGCCGTTGCCACCGCTACCGCCGGTGCCGCCACCGTTGCCGTCGCAACCACCTCGACCCCCGCCGCCGCCGGAGCCACCGCCAGGGCTACCGCCTGATCCTGCTGCGCCGCCAGGGTTGCCTGAGCCGCCGGCGGTTCCACCACCGGAGGTACCGCCGTTACCACCAAATTGGCCGTTGCACGTGTTGTCCCAACTCTGGCCGTTGCCACCACCGGTCGCATTGCCTCCCGTGGCACCATTGCCGCCGGTTGTACCCGCCACTCCTGCCTCCGCAGTCACCGGCGCGCGCTGCAAGGTCACCGATGCTGAATTTATTGCGCGAACCCCGTACACACTGCTGCCCGCACTCAACCCGGCGTTGGTCCCAGCTACCGAAACCTGCTGGAACACCTGGCTCGTCTTTGCGTCGATAAGCACTGCAGTACCAGCAGCCGAGATGCTCACAGTATTGCTACCGGGTGCCGCTCGAAGCCAAGTCGACGACGAGAACCCGCCCTTGACGATCTTGGAGTTGCCGTAGGTCGCGCCCGAGATATTGACCGCTGGGTACGTACCCGCTGCAACAATCACGGTGGACCGGCTATTGGCCTGCGCGGCTTGCAATGCCGACCCAATCGTGAGTTTCGGCAACGCCGTCGTGAGTCCAGAGTTACCGTCGTTCCCGGTTGACGACACAAAGACCGTCTCGCTCGGGTTGTAGTCGATGAAGAACGAGCGAGTCGCAGTGAATGTGCTCAATCCTGCGTTGTCCGTGGCTTGGGCACGAATGGTGTAGGTACCGCCTGCCGGGAAGTTGGCCAATGGGAAGGCCAGGTTCCAAGTCGTCGTACCCGTTGCCGTCAGCAGCACTTCAGACGCACTTGCAAACGACGAACCATTCCAATAGTTGCCCGTTCCCTGCTGCACGCTGACCTTGACGTTGGCAAGGCCGCTCGTAGCGTCGGAGGCCGTGCCACATATGCCGGCGGGCGCGCAACCCGTGTACGTCACCGCCTGGGTGCCCACGCTGTTGTTGGTGAACGTGGTGCCCGACGACGAGTCGAGTTCGTTCGCAGCCGGTGAGGTGATCGCAACCCTCGGCCCCGGCGTGTCGACACCGAACGACTGTGGCGACGGGGT
>SXHN01000050.1 GCA_005773635.1 Actinomycetota bacterium | reverse complement strand
CGGACATTGCCCAACGATCAGCGACGAATACGCAGCCCACCCGGTGAGATCAAGCTGTGCTATCCCAAAGTCAGTAAAGCTTGTAGGTGTGACTGCAACATGGCCGCGTTGTGGCGGCCCAATCGGCGAAAAGCTGATCGCCGTCGCGGCATTGAGCCCCACATAATCCGATGCTTCAGCTATCGCAACCTTGCATGCCGACGGCGCAGCCGCGCAATCGAAACTGCCGCCATTCGCGATTGTCAGCGTCGTCTTCACCTGAAAATTCGCCACAACAGTACCCGTGGCGTCGGTAAACAGAAAATGCACGGTGTCCAGGTCGCAATCATTTTGCGTCAATGGCACAACTGAGGCGCATTGGATAGCGACGGCGGATACCGACGGGGTATATCCAGTACCGGTTGCCGTCACAATGTCGCCGTTGCGAAGCCCTATGTTCGGAGTCACCGTCACCGATCTTGTGGCTGCAAGCGAAGGTCCGGCGACGTTCACCGACACGCCGATCGACGTCGCGATGCACAGCCCGACCGAAACGACCCGCTTCGACAATCGCATCGTGGTCTCCCTCCGCCTCTGGCGCACGGTAACAAACTCCGTCAGGTCGGTGCAATCATTGCGAGCGAACTAGAGCGCGATGAACGCAGCCTTCACGTCTGCGACGAGGCCACGATTGGGAAAGATGCCGTCTTCGGGCACGATGGCGCCAGCAAGATTGATCGCAACGAGTTCCTCAGGATGAAACGGTTCGAACTCGCCATTCAGCCCAACCGCTTCCATGTATTGCTGGGTGAACAACGCCGTTCGCGAGGTCACCCCATCGATTACAACTGCGTTGTCGTTCACGACCTCGACCAGCACGGGGTCGAGGATCTCGGTCCAGCCGTCGGCCTTGCCGCTGTACTCACCGGTTCCGATCAGCAGCGGCACATACTGAGTTGGTAGACCCGCATCGTTCTTGAGGGTGATGCAATACTCACCGAACGCCTCGGTGTCGGGATTCGTAATCACCCTCGATCGAACATCATCTCCGAGAGAACTCAAAGACACAATGCACGGCGCGTATCCGACCATCGGGTAGAGCGTGGCGCGAAACTCAGGGTTGTATCGGCTGACGATGTGCACGAATTCATGCAGTAATACTGAGGGAAGCATCGTACCCGAAGAAAAAACGGTTGCACACCGGGTGTACGGGCTCCCGGAGTAGATCTCAGCTGAGGTCTTCGCAAGCACGATCGTGCTGGGAAGCTTGAAATTTACGCCCGCTGAATCGGCTCGGCGCTGCGCCTCGGCGATAGTCGCGCGCATCTCTGAAATTTCGATTGAATCCCAATTCCGTGCCGCTTTCGAGAGGTCAGCATCGAGCTTGACGTTGTCGATCGGATCTTTCGATACTGCCAAGATTTGACGATCCAGCGGCGACATCTGTTCGTAGAAACTGTCGCGGCTAGTAAGCAATTTCGAGGTCAATGCAACGTCGGCGAACACAACCTTGTGACCCTGGAACATCGCCGAAGACCGGCCGTTCAATTGCGGAGCCAGATCCGCCACAATCTTTTGGCACGCCGCTTTCGGGGTAGCCACCTCCGAGCTGACGCTGGTGCGCGTCGTTGCTCGCGTCGTCGTAGACACTTGGTTGACGTCAGCTGCGCTGGAAGTTGGCGCACGCACAGCGGTAGTCGAGGAGTTGGCCCCGCCCCGGTTCGAAGACGACGAACACCCGGCCTGTGCCGCAAGAATAATGACCAAACAACATAAGTCCTTACGGAGCATCCGTAGACCCTAACAACCCATCGGGCGGCGCCCAGGTGCACTCGCTGACTCCCCACTGAGTTGGATACGGTCCACGAGCGAAGCCACTATCTGATTGAGGAGTGATGTGAGCAACAACACCGAACAGTTTGGCGGGCGAATCGGGCGCACAATGGCCGGGTCCGAATCTTGGTGGCCTGATCGCGCGACACCGCCGACTGGCGCGCCCAACGTGATCATCATGGTCGTCGACGATCTCGGCTGGTCTGACCTTGGCTGCTTCGGGTCCGAGATCCCTACGCCCAATCTCGATCGCGTGGCGGGCGACGGGTTGCAGTTCACGAACTTTCACGTGACTCCAATGTGTTCACCGTCGCGAGCATCGCTGCTCACGGGAATCCATCCACACCGCGCTGGTATGGGCACGGTCGCACAGTCCGATCCTGGTTTCCCTGGCTACGCCCACGAACTGCGCGACGACGTCATCACGATTGCCGAAGTGCTGCGTGACAACGGTTACGCAACCGCAGCGGTGGGTAAATGGCACCTCGCCAAAGACTCAGATATCTCTCACGCTGGCCCGATGCACTCGTGGCCGTGTCAACGAGGGTTCGACCGTTACTACGGATTTCTTGGCCCGTTCACAAACCTGTTTCACCCCAACCAGCTCGTGCAAGACAACACAATCATTCACCGCGACACCTACCCCAACGACTACTACTTCACCGACGACATCACCGATCGTTCGATTCGCATGTTTCGCGAAGTGAAGACCGCGAACCCAACGAAACCGATGTTCTTGTATTTTGCGCACGGCGCCGTGCACGCGCCGCTGCACGCAAAACACGATGACATCGCGAAGTATCGCGGCCGATACCAAGCGGGTTGGGACGCGCTGAAAGCAAGTCGTTTCGCGCGCCAAGAGGAGCTTGGCGTCTTACCTTCTGGCACAGTGGTCTCACCGCGCAATACTGAGCGAGAGCATGATGTGCGAGCGTGGGACGACCTCAGCGCAAACGAACAAATGCTGTTTGCCCGCCACATGGAAATATACGCAGCGATGGTCGACAACATTGACCAAAACGTTGGGCGTCTTCTCGCCGGTCTCGAAGAACTCGGCGAACTCGACAACACGATCTTCATGTTTATGTCCGACAACGGAGCTTCTCGCGAGGGTGAAGTGACCGGCACGAGCGCGTACTACGTGCACCTTCTCGAAGGCGACGACCTCGACGCCGATATTGCCCGCATCGATGATCTCGGCGGCCCACAAACCACACCGCACTATCCGCGCGGTTGGGCAATGGCGAGCAACACGCCGTGGCGGCTCTTCAAATGCAACACGCATGCTGGTGGGCAGTCTTCGCCGATGTTGATGCACTGGCCCGCCGGCCAACTGGAAGCTGGGACGCGGCGCGGTCAGTACACCTATGTCACCGATGTGTTTCCCACGTTGCTCGAACTCATCGGCGTGTCTCGTCCCAAACATCGCCAAGGTGTTGAGCTACGCGCCATACAAGGCTCGTCGTTCGCACCCGTTGTGCGCGACGCCGCTGCTCCGCGCACGCACGCAGAGCACTACGTAGAGATGAACGGCCACCGCGGCTACTACCGCGACGGTTGGGAAATCGTGACGTTGCATCTTCCACTCACGCCATTCAATGACGAGGAGTGGGAGCTCTATCACCTCGACGAAGATCCAACGGAGCTCCACAACTTGGCCGCAGAACAACCGGAGAAACTCCGCGAACTCGCGGACGCTTGGGAACAAGCCGCGCGTTTCAATGATGTTTATCCACTCGATGAAGGCAGCTCGATCAAGTATCTCATTCGCCCTGAGTGGCATGAACAATTGCAGCGGCCAATCACAATCCCGCGCGGCACCCCAACACTGGAACGGTGGCGAGCTTCGCAGTTCATCTGGTTTCGCGGATTCGACGTGCATATAGATCTTGAACACCAGACTGGGTCGCAGGGTTGGCTAATCGCTCACGGATGCCAGGGCGCGGGGTACGGCTTGTATGTACTCAACAACGAAGTGGTGTTCGTGCACAACAATGGTCGCGGTGCCACCCGCACTTATCCCGCAGGTCCGATCAAAGACCGCACACCGTCGGTTGATCTGTCATTCGTCGCAACGCCGCAACGCCGTTGGGATGTGAGCGTCACGATTGGAACACAAGCCCACACCTCAATCGCAACCGCGCCCATGCTGTTCGGCATCGCTCCATTTGAAGGCATCGACGTAGGAATCTGTCGACGCTCCCCCGTTTCCTGGGACCTGTACCAACGGTTCGGCACCTTTGCCTATACCGGTACAATCCGCAGCGCCCGGTACACACCTGGTGAACCTGGACCCGATTCTCCAGACACACTGTTCGACATCATCCGCAACATGGGCGCTCGCTACGAATAGCGGGGTGTTCGGCAGCACTCAGCGGGATGCGGGTATCGAGTACGTCACGGTTGCTTGTGCAACGAGTTCCTGTGTCGCGGTTGAAATCACTCGCACGTCACTCACCGAGAGTCTTTTGCCTAGCTTGATCAAATCCGCGTGAGCCTCGATATCGGCGATCGGCGGTTTACGCAGAAAATTTATGTTGAGGTTGGTGGTCACTGCGAGAGCAACCGGCCCGATGCGTGACAACGTTGCTAGCCACGCTGCAGCATCAGCGAGACCCATCATTGCTGGCCCCGAGACGGTGCCCCCCGGTCGGCCGTGTTCGATACCAATCGGAAGGCGCAAGATCACGCCGTGTTCCGTGACCGCGTCGCAAAGGTACGTGCGGGGTGCGTGTGAAAATGCAGCAGCAACGAAGTCTTCGAGTTCGATGGCGGTCATAGAGGGGCTGGGAAGCATCTCGCAATGGTAGGTGCATCGGTCGCGATCCGCGGCCTAGTCCCTACCAACTGTCCGTCTTATCGCACCGACGGTCGCTCTTCGATTTCGTACACCACATCAGCCCGCCCGACAAGCAAAGGATCCAGTGGACCGATTCGCTGCACATCTTTGTCGGCGTACGGCAATGAATGCAGGACATAGCGCAGCGTGTTCAAGCGGGCTCGCTTCTTACAGTCAGACTTGATGACGGTCCAAGGTGCCTCCGTCGTGTCGGTGTACAAGAACATCGTCTCCTTCGCGATCGTGTACGAGTCCCACTTGTCGAGGGACGCGACATCGATCGGTGAAAGCTTCCATTGTTTCAGTGGGTGACGTTCACGTTCTTTGAACCGACGTCGCTGCTCCTCTCGACTGACCGAGAACCAGAACTTCAACAGATGGGTGCCGCTACGAGTAAGACTCTGCTCAAACCCAGGTGCCTGACGAAGAAATTCGGTGTACTCGTCGTCGGAACAGAACCCCATCACCCGTTCAACACCCGCTCGGTTGTACCAAGATCGATCGAACAGCACGATCTCGCCGTCTGTCGGGAGATGTTCGACGTACCGCTGGAAATACCACTGTCCGCGCTCCACTTCAGTTGGTTTTTCCAAGGCGACCACACGTGCGCCGCGAGGATTGAGATGCTCCATAAAGCGCTTAATTGTGCCACCTTTGCCAGCGGCATCGCGGCCTTCGAAGACCAACACGACGCGCTGTCCAGCGTCTTTGACCCAAGCTTGCAGCTTGAGTAGCTCCACTTGCAGAAGGTACTTCTCTGCTTCGTAGGCCCTGCGCGACATCAGATTTCGATAAGGATAGGCGCCATCCCCCCACCCTTCGACGAGTTCCCGATCGTTCTCCGTAGGCAGGTGAGAAAATGCCGTTGAATCCGGGTGCTGCATCTGCCGACGCAGCGCGTCAACGTCGTCCTTTGAAGAACCGCGCAGCACGGTATCGATCCACATTGCCACCATCGCGAGATCATCGACGGGCGCGTTGAGCAAGATGTCTCGCACCGCATTCAAACGAGCATTCACGGCAGCATCGATATTGTTGGCGACAACAAATCGCTCAATACCTGCTGCACTGAGTTGATCAGCCGTATCTCCGGACGCAACAGGCCTTGCCTCTTCAACGGGCCCTACTTGAGACGGTCGCGAAGACGTCACGCCACAGCCAATGTGGTCGCGAATGACTGTGCGAAGAAACGACATCGGGTCATTGCGCGACTTTAGGGTGATGATTACTGTCACCGACTCGGGATCTGGCTGCGAACGGCACACTTCTTTGGGACCTAATGCCCTAGCCCGTTCCAAAATACCGCCCCTCAACGATCACTTCGCCGTAACGTGACACTCTCTATGAGTGATCCACTCGACTCCGCGTACTTACGTCTCAACGGGTCGTGTCGCGTTTCCATGCAAGAGTTGGTGTGGCG
>SXHN01000049.1 GCA_005773635.1 Actinomycetota bacterium | reverse complement strand
GAGATGGTGATGCCTGGTGATAATACGGAGATGACGGTGGAGTTGGGGAAGCCGATTGCTATGGAAGACGGGTTGCGGTTCGCGATTCGTGAGGGTGGTCGTACTGTTGGTGCTGGCCGCGTCACCAAGATCATTAAGTAGGTCCCACGCACATGGCGAATAACGGTCAAAAAATCCGGATCAAACTCAAGGCGTACGATCACGAGGTCATCGACCAATCAACAAAGAAGATTGTCGAGACGGTTGTGCGTACGCAAGCGACGATTCAAGGGCCGGTGCCACTGCCGACCGAGATTCGCCGCTACTGCGTGATTCGTTCACCGCACAAAGACAAAGACAGTCGCGAACACTTTGAGATGCGCATTCACAAGCGACTCATTGACATCGTGGACCCCACGCCCAAAACGGTGGAGTCGTTGCAGCGCCTTGAGTTGCCGGCTGGTGTCGATATCGAGATCAAGATTCAACAAGTCTGATTTCTTCGAATAATGCAAGAAACGCAATGCGTAGCAACTGAGTCCGGCACCGAGCTTCAAGGTGCCGGACTCAGTGCTGTTTACGACGCGACTTTGGGTGCACAGCGCGAGCGCAGACGCACTCGAGCGACGTTATTGATGCTTGCATGCGTCGGAGTCGCGGTGACGCTGCTCTGGTCGTTCGCGATGCCGAACTTTCGCGGCCCCGACGAGGTGCAACACATCGACATCATTTTTGAGATGACCGAGAACCACAGCTTCACAACCTCGAGGGATTACAAACCCCATGCCCGCGCGTTGGTGGTAAGTGACATCGCGTACAACGGCGATTTGAGTTCGCTGCACGCATTGGGAACCGACGTGATCCCCCGTAACAAACGACCGGCGTTCACCGATACTCCCGATCTGCGCTCGGGTTCGAACCAATTGAACCAACACCCTCCGTTGGGCTGGGGAACCGCAGTTGTGGGCTCGGAAATCGTCGGTATTTTCTCGGAGCCATCGGATTGGGCCTACGACAAGTATGTCTTGTTGCTGAGGTTCTTCAATGCGCTGCACATGGGTTTCGTGGGGCCATTGATCTATGTCTCGGTGCGACGCCTCAAGGGTCCGCACGCGGTCGCCTTACTTGCAGGCCTGCTGCCGCTGGCGATTCCAATGGCCACCAATATCAGCGGGATGATGAGTAACGATGGAATGTTGCTGTTGGTGGGCGCCGGATTTGCGTATTGCGTTGCCCGCGTCGTGACCGGCGACTACAAGATTCGTAACAACGTCGGCTTTGGGCTCGTGATAGCGGCCGCACTGCTGACCAAGGCGTGGGGACTGCTGTTGTTGCCGACGACGGCATTTGTATTTGGCTCGCAATGGTGGGTGGACCGTCGCCATCGCTTCGAAATTCTGTTGGCGTCGTTCGCGACGGGGGTTACTGCCACGGTTGTTGGCGGTTGGTGGTGGGTCCGCAACGTTGTGGTGGAAGGTGCAGTGCAACCCCACCACGCGGCGTTCCGACCGGTTCCGGAGGGCTTTACTCCAATGAGTTCTTGGGCCTGGATGCGGATGGCTTCGGCATGGTTGACCCGCCGTTTTTGGGGATGGTTCGGAACGTTTGTGGACAAAGTTCGGTTGCCATTGTGGCTCGCAACCCTCGCGACTGTGGTGGCGCTGATATGTGTGGTGTTCGCGTTTCGCCGTTCGACGACTGCGGTACGAATATTTTCGATTGCGGGTCTTGGGCTGTTCTTCGTCAACTCCGCGGAGGTGTTGCGACAGGCGAGGGCGTTACACCTGGAACACGGCGGCATTCAAGGCATCCAGGGTCGCTACATGTTTATCGCGCTCCCGATGTTGGCGATTTCGTCGGCATTCGGAGCTGGATATTTGGCGCGTCGGTGGCAACGGTTTCTTCCGTTGCTTGGCCTTGTCGCAGCGATCGTGATGCAGACGCTCGCGTTCCGTGCGGTTCTGAACAAGTATTGGGGCCCGGTGGGCGGAAGTTTGCGCGACCAGATTTGGGCGTTGCGGCAATGGACGGCAGTTGGTTCGCTCGGCGCCGGGTTTGCTGTGCTGCTGATCGCTGTGTGTATTGCGTGGTGCATTTGGTGTTGCCTGCCGCGCCGTGAAGCCCAACCTGCAGCGGTGTAACTGGTCCGCGAGTAGGTTCGTGACTTGTTGCGTGGTAAAGCCCAAATAATTGAGGATGTTGTGTTGCCACGTGGAGCGACACGACGTCGAACTTTCGTTGGGTTGGCGCTGTTCGGTTTTGCAATGACGTTTGTGTGGTCGTTGGTCATGCCCAACCTTTCCGGGCCTGACGAAAATCTGCATCTCGACCTTGTCCACGAAATGGCTCACGAACACTATTACCCACTCAGTGAGCAATATCGGGTCACCCAGCGCGTGGTGAATGTGCGCAAACTTGTGCGCCACGGAACGGAGTTCGGTCACAACTCTTTGGTGTCTGATGCTGTTCCGCGTCAGGATCGCCCCGCGTTTACCGCTGGCGAAGATCGTCGAGGTTCGACGAACCAATTGACGCAGCATCCGCCGCTGGGCTGGACGGCTCCTGTTGTTGGAGCTTGGTTGGTGTCGTTGGTTTCCGACCCTGCCGATTGGTCGTATGACAGCTATCTGCTCCTGTTGCGGTTTTTTACAGCTCTACCGATGCTGTGTGTCGGTCCGTTGATCTATGCAACTGCGAAGCGCCTGCATCAAAGCCACGCAGTGTGCCTCACTGCGGCGATCTTGCCGTTCGCGATCCCGCAACTCACCTACGACAGCGGTGTCATTACGAACGACACGCTCCTGATTGTGGCGGGTGCAGCATTCGCGTATCTCGCGGCCCGAATTGTCACCAGAGATTTTTCGGTTCGCACCGGTGTCTGGCTCGGCATCGTGATCGGGTTGGCTCTGTTGATGAA
Source organism: Actinomycetota bacterium (assembly GCA_005773635.1). Lineage (GTDB taxonomy): Bacteria > Actinomycetota > Acidimicrobiia > IMCC26256 > PALSA-610 > F1-120-MAGs023. The sequence continues at coordinate 5,896 of SXHN01000049.1, read as the reverse complement.
GGCATGGGGATTGTTGCTCATGCCGACCGCGGCGTTCCTGTACGGCGCTTTGTGGCTGCGAACCGCTGCGTCGCGGCGCGAGATCTGGCGATCTTGTCGTAGCGCCGCTGTCGTCGCCCTTGGTGTTGGGGGATGGTGGTGGGTCCGCAACGTGATCGTGTATGGCGAGATTCAGCCTCATCGTGCCGTGTTGAAGGCCGCGCCCGACGGGTATGTGCCGCTCTCGTATCAGGTGTGGGCGCCGCGAGTTATGGGTTGGTTGCTGCACCGCTTTTGGGGATGGTTTGGTCCTTTTGGCGAGAGGGTTCTTATCCCCGGCTGGGTTGCCGTTGGCGCATCTGTGCTTGCGGTTGCTCTCATAACGCTCACGTTCGTTTCGGCGCGGTCACCTGGAATCCGCCTGTTTGGTATTGCAGCAGTCGGTCTTGTGGTCGTGAACTCGCTTGAGGTATTGCGCCAAGCGCGGGCGCTACACGTTGAACATGCTTTGATGCAAGGCGTCCAAGGTCGCTATCTCTTCATCGTGGTTCCGATGCTGTGCGTGCTCGTCGCCGTCGGAGCGGGATCCGTGGCTCGCGATGCTTCGCGGTATTTGCCGTGGGCTGGTCTCGCTGGGGTATTCGTGATGCAGGCGTTCGGCCTGACATCTGTCGTCGCCAACTACTGGGGCGCCAAAAATGCCGGTCTCATTGATCGATTTCGCAGTCTTGCGAGTTGGTCGGCATTGCCCCCGGCGGTATTTGTGGTCGTCTGTTGCGCACTGTTGGCGGCCGCGGCGTGGGTAGTTATTGACTTTCGTCCTGGTCGCCTTGAGGAGCCGTCGTAGTTCGTGCGACGGCTGCGGTAAAACTGGGTGCGTCGCCGCTGGAGCCGTGGAGTGCCTCAAAGGGGTCTTGCACATCTCCGTAGTACCCCAGCGCGTAAGCGCCCCGGGAATAGCCAATCAGCTTGGCCAGTTCGGCTGGGAGCTGCCGGGCTATTTCTGGTGGGCAAGCTAGATACTGGTTTTCTTCTTGGCGCAGCCAGCTGAGCGTGTATCCAACGTTGATACCAAGTCGCACTGCTTCGCTGCGGTTCGGACCGCCGCCGTGATACAACGACCCGAGGTACAGCATCACCGAACCCTTGTGCATTTCGACACCGACGGTTTCGTCGAAACTCGGTTTCAGTTTGTCGGCCCAGAGGTGACTTTTCGGTATGACCCGCGTACCTCCATTGTGATCGGTGAAGTCGGTCATTGCCCACATGCAGTGGCACTCGACTTCGAATCCAGCAGGAAAATCAAAGAAATCAAATGCCCACTGGTCGCGATGGATGGGTTGCGCTTGTTCGCCGGGCCCGATTCCAATGATTTGCGTGAGATGAAGTTGATACGACGTTGCATGGTCGCCCAGAACCTCATCGAGTGCCCCCAGCACGATGGGATGATTCGCCAATGGGCGAAACGAGGCTGATCGAGCGATGAGGGAACCAGTGCGCCGCGTCGAGTATCCAATGAACGAATCGTTTCCGAGCGGCGTGGCGTTGAAAAATGGTGTCAGTTCGGCGGCGATGCGGTCCATAACAGCCGGTTCGACCAGGTCTTCGATAACTACGCAACCAAACTCTCGAAGTGCTGCGATAACCGCCGCTGGCGTGGCAGTCGCGGGCAACCTTGGGATTCCGGAGTCGTCGGCCATCATCAAGTTCTACCCCAAATCAGTCGTAGGCCGAATCCTCACCGTATACGTCGTAACCCCCACAAAACGCCCAACAAGGCGCGAAGTGCTGATTACGTGTTTCTGTTGGAGTCAGTGAATGCACTCGATTCTTGGCAGCGGGCGAGACCCGCTAGTCTCTCTCAGTCTTGCTCGTGCACTGCCAGCCAGTGTGGTGGGTAAGCCAATCGAAGTCCGTGTAGGCCGACGCACTCTGTGGACGGAACCACACGGCACAACCGAAAGCACGCTCCGCTGGCAACCCTGCCTGCGGAGCGTTCGCGTGAACGAGGAACTGTCATGGCAACCAAGGGCATACTGGGGCGCAAGCTCGGCATGACCCAGGTCTGGGAAGGTGACCGGGTGATTCCGGTGACTGTGATCGAGGCCGGGCCCTGTCGAGTAGTGCAGCTCAAGACGCCAGAACGCGATGGATACTCGGCTGTCCAACTCGCCTTCGGCGAGACGAAGGAAAGCCGACTTTCCGCTGGCGAACTTGGCCATCTGAAAGCAGCAGACGCACCGCCGTTGCGCACTTTGGCTGAGCTACGAGTCGAAAGTCTTGAAGGCTTCGAGGTCGGCCAGGTTGTGAAGGCTGATGTCTTTCTTGCTGGAGATTTGGTCGATGTCACTGGCATCACCAAAGGCAAGGGTTTCGCCGGTGGGATGAAGCGTCACAACTTCAAGGGTCAAGGCGCATCGCACGGTAACCACAAAAAGCACCGTGCTCCGGGTTCCGTCGGCGCTTGCGCGACGCCCGGGCGTGTGTTCAAGGGTCAAAAGATGGCCGGGCACATGGGTGCCACGAAAGTCACGACGCTCAATTTGCTCGTCGTTCAGGGCGATTCGGAACGCAATCTGATTCTCATTAAGGGCGCGGTTCCCGGCCCAACCGGGGGTCTTGTGTTTCTTCGCAATGCGGTCAAGAAGGGTGCACAATCATGAGCACCGTGACAATGAAGACTGCCACGGGTGCCGATGCGGGCACTGTGGAGCTTCCCGAGATTGTGTTCGGCATCGAACCAAATATCCCAGTCATGCATCAGGTCGTGACCGCGCAGCTCGCACACAAGCGTGCCGGTACGCACAGCACTAAAACTCGTGCTGAGGTTGCCGGCGGTGGCGCGAAGCCGTGGCGTCAGAAGGGCACGGGGCGGGCCCGTCAGGGGTCGATTCGTGCTCCTCAGTGGAAAGGTGGCGGCGTCGCGCACGGCCCGAAGCCTCGCGACTACACCCAAAAAGTCAACAAAAAGGTCATCGCGTTGGCCTTGCGTTGCTCGTTGAGCGATCGGGCGGCTGACAACAAAATCATTGTCGTCGACGATTGGGGCATCGACGCCCCAAGCACCAAGCAAGGAGTGGCGTTGCTCTCCGCATTGGGTTTGCGCCCAGCAGGTGAACGTGCGCCTCGTGTGCTGGTTGTGTTGTTCCGTGATGATGATGCGGCCTGGAAATCAGTCCGCAACTTGGGTGAGCGTGTCCAGGTAATTCTTCCCGAAGAACTCAACGCCTACGACGTACTCGTCAACGATTACATCGTGTTTTCCCAAGGCACGCTTGCAGCCGCAACTGCGCGCTTCATAGCTACTCCGGGAGGCGATGCAGCATGAGCCGCGACGCTCGCGACATCATTATCAAACCTGTTGTGTCGGAAAAGAGTTACAACGCGATGAACGAGGGTGTCTTCACCTTCGTCGTTGCACCCGACGCCAACAAGATCGAAATTCGCCAAGCCATCGAGACGATCTATCCCGATGTGAAGGTTGAAAAAGTCAACACGATGAACCGCATCGGCAAAAAGGTGCGTTCACGGCGGGTGCGCACGGTAGCGAAGCGCCCCGACACGAAACGGGCGGTTGTGACTCTTAAAGAGGGCACAATCGACATCTTCGGGAGCTGATCATGGCTATACGTACGCGCAAACCAACAAGCCCGGGCCGCCGGTTCCAGACCGTCTCGGATTTCGCTGAGATCACTACGGATAAGCCCGAGAAGTCGCTCACGAAACCCAATCCTCAAACTGGTGGGCGCAACAACTACGGGCGCAAGACGGCACGCCACCGCGGTGGTGCGCACAAACGTAAGTACCGTGTCATTGATTTCCGGCGCAACAAAGACGGTATTCCCGCCAAAGTTGCGACAATCGAATACGACCCGAATCGCAATGCGCGAATCGCGTTGCTGCATTACCGCGACGGAGAAAAGCGATACATCATCGCTCCGCAGGGGCTCAAAGTCGGCGACATGCTGAGCAATGGTCGCGATGCTGAGATTCGCATTGGCAACGCGTTGCCAATGCGCTATATCCCGGTCGGAACCGTCGTTCACAACGTGGAACTCAAAGCAGGCGCCGGCGCCAAGTTAGGCCGAGGCGCGGGCACTTCGATCCAACTCATCGCCAAGGATGGCGACTACGCAACGATTCGTCTCCCCAGCACGGAAATGCGTCGGGTTCCAATCGACTGTCGAGCCTCGATTGGTTCGGTTGGCAACGCCGAGGCTTCGCTGATCTCTATTGGTAAAGCCGGTCGTAACCGCTGGAAGGGTGTGCGTCCGCAGACCCGAGGCGTTGCAATGAACCCAGTCGACCATCCCCTCGGTGGTGGCGAAGGGAAAAGCTCTGGTGGGCGTCACCCCGTGTCTCCATGGGGTCAACCCGAAGGTCGTACCCGCAAAAAGGGTAAGGCCAGCGACAAACTCATTGTGCGCCGTCGCCGCACACGAGGCGCACGGAGGTAATGCAAGATGCCACGTAGTTTGAAAAAGGGTCCGTTCATCGATGACCATCTTCAAAAGAAGGTCGACAAGCTGAACGATGCCGGAGACAAGAAAGTCATCAAAACCTGGTCGCGTCGTTCAACGATCACCCCAGATTTTGTTGGGCACACCTTCGCGGTGCACGACGGACGCAAGCACATCCCGGTGTACGTCAGCGAGGCGATGGTCGGTCACAAGCTCGGTGAATTCGCACCCACGCGTACCTTCAAGTACCACGCGGGTCAAGAGAAGTCGAGCCGTCGATAATGGCTACGAACACTGTTTCTACGGTGCAGGTCAGGGCTTCGGTCAAGTTCTTGCAGACGTCGCCGTACAAGGTGCGTGCGGTGCTGAACCTTGTGCGCGGGCTCGGCGCCGAAGACGCGGAACGCGTCTTGCAGCTCACAGAACGCGACGCCGCCGATGACGTGTTGAAGGTGCTTGAGTCGGCCATGGCCAATGCTGAGCACAACAACGGTATTCCTGCTGATGAGCTGTACATCACCGAGTGTTTTGCCGACGAGGGCCCAACCCGCCCCGGTGGTCGTTCGCGTGCGCGCGGTCGCTCATTCAAGATTCGCAAACGCACTTCGCACGTCACGATCGTGCTCGCGCGCTTTGAAGAAGACGACCTTGAAACTCGTCGCCGTAAAGCCGAAGCGTCCGCTACCCCGCGTGGTGGTTCGCAACGCAAGCGTTCGGAACGTGTGCGTGCAAGTCGTCAGGCACCAGCCCACGATCACGATCTCGATCACGATCACGATCTCGATCACGATCACGACCACGATCACGACCCCGATCACGACCACGATCACGATCACGTCGGGGACGAAGTCATTGTCGACGCGGTTTCGACCGAAGTCGTCGCCGAAGCTGTTAGCGATGTCGCGGCGCCCGACGGCGACGCGCCAGCAACCGAGGAGACCAAATAATGGGCCACAAGGTCAACCCCTACGGCTTTCGCCTCGGGATTGTTACCGATTGGAAATCGCGCTGGATTGCATCCGGTACTGAGTATCGCGATTTTCTCATCGAAGACATCAAGATACGTGAGTTCTTGAAAAAAGAGCTTGAGCGTGCTGCGGTGAGCCGCGTCGAAATCGAGCGCACCAGCGATCGCCTTCGTGTCGACGTACACACCGCTCGGCCTGGAATCGTGATTGGCCGTCGTGGCGCGGAAGCCGACCGCCTCCGTGAAGGATTGCGAAAGATCACCGGAAACGCCAAGATCCAGTTCAACATTCAAGAAATTAAGCAGCCTGAACTCGATGCGATGCTGCTCGCGCAAGGCGTCGCCGATCAACTCGCGGGCCGAGTGAGTTTTCGTCGCGCGATGAAGCGTGCGTTGCAGACCGCGATGAAAGCCGGTGCGCAAGGCATCAAGATCCAATGTGGTGGGCGACTCGGTGGTGCAGAGATGAGCCGTTCCGAGAGCTACCGCG
>SXHN01000048.1 GCA_005773635.1 Actinomycetota bacterium | reverse complement strand
CGATGTGCGAGGGCGGCGGCATGGCGAACGCCACGATCATCGAGCGATTGGGATAATCAGGCTGTCGCTGCCCCGATGGACTCGCCGTAGCAGTCCATACACTGGTTCATGCGACCGTTTGGTGTTGGGAGGTGCCGGTGATCGAGTGGATTTGGAAAGTGCCGGTGGCAATCGGCGCTGGCTTGATGTTGTATTTATGGGGTGCCGCGCTCGTTCGCAATTTGGCTACTGGCCATGATCAGCCTGCGGATGATGCGCCGGTCGACCTCGAGGATGTGGATTACCACTTCCGTTGCGTGGTGTGCAGCACTCAGGTTGTGATGTATGCGGCGCCCAACGGAGAAATCCCGCTCCCACCAAGGCATTGTGCCGAGCGTATGGACCTCGTGACGACGCTCGCGTAGCCCTTGTTCCTTGTGCGGTGGTTGGCACTTATCCACACCCAGTGGATAACTCTGTGGGTAATTACAACAGTGTAACTACTTGTAGGTCGATGCGAGTCCGAATCCGAGAATCACCCACGTGAGGCCTATAAACAGATATCGGTTTTCAGGGTTCGGCCCCGGCAACACATTGAGATAGTTCAACACGATGATCGCAAGCCCCATACAAAACGCGGTTCCCATGAGCACGGGGAGCCAATAGGGGCTGTGTTTGTCGCTTTTTGGCTTGGGTGCTGTGTATCTCCCGCTATTCGCTGCGCTTTTCGCTTGAGGCATAGTGCAGCAATCTACTCGTTGCTTGGTGGCGTGCGCGCGGTACGGTGCGCGCGGTATGCGTGTTCTGGTCATCGATAATTACGACAGCTTCGTCTACAACTTGGTGCAGTACCTCGGGCAACTTGGTGCGGATCCGGTTGTTGTGCGCAACGATGAGCATGATGTGGCTGGTCTCGCGTCACTCGCTCCCGATGCTGTGCTGATTTCGCCTGGGCCGGGGCGCCCTGATGACGCCGGAGTTTCTATTGCGGCGATCCGTCATTTCGGAGAAGCCCACACGCCGGTACTTGGGGTATGTCTCGGGCACCAATGCATCGGACAGATTTTTGGCGGCGAGGTGGTTCGCGCTCCGGCTGTGATGCATGGCAAAACCTCCGAAATTCGCCATACTGACGAGGGTGTTTTCGCGGGTCTAGGCAACCCGTTTGTCGCGACTCGTTACCACTCGCTCGTAGTTGATCGCGACAGTGTCGCATCGCCGTTGCGGATTACCGCCGAATCCGAAGACGGACTTGTGATGGGGCTGCGTCACGTTGAGTTGCCCATCGAGGGCGTGCAGTTTCATCCGGAGTCGATACTGACTGAAGGCGGGCATTCGTTGTTGCAGAATTTTCTCAATCAAGCGCGAGTGTGAGTACTCCTTCTGACTCGCTAATGAGTCGATCGGTCAACAACGATCGCACGATCTCTGCGTCGTAGTCACCAGCTTGCGCGTGGTCGCGTGCCCTGAGATCCGCGAGGATTACACCACGCCGTTCTCGTAGCGATCCCTTGTAAGGACGTTGTTTCGGTGGCCGTTCGTGTTCGAGAGGGCCCCGCGCATTGCAGCGTTGCCGTAGCGGACAGTTTGCGCATTGTGGGTTGCGCGGTGTGCACAAACTCGCGCCAAGGTCCATCAACGCAAGTAAACGATCGCGCCCAACGAGTGGTGCTGCGATTTCCGCGGCATGCTGACGCGCCATGGAGTCGCTGAGGATTGACCCAGTCGCCCTCTGCACGACACGCCGGATGTTGACATCGATGCCAATCGCATTGGGGTCGTTGTCGATTTGTGCGGCCAGTGCCCCGGCCGTGTACGAGCCGACCCCCGGCAACGCGCGGTAATCAGTCGGCCATCCGTGCGTATTGACAATCACTGCCGTCTCCCAGAGTCGGCGGGCCCGGCGTGGATAGCCGAGGCGCCCCCATGCGGCAATGACATCGCCAGGCGTATGGGCGGCGGTGACTGCCACTGTGGGGAATTGCTGCATGAAGCCGGGCCAGGCTGCAGTGACACGTTGTACCTGAGTCTGTGCCAGCATCACTTCGCTCACGAGCACGGCCCAGCGGTCGGTGGTGTGACGCCATACAAGGTCGTGACGCCCGTGAAGTCGATACCAATTGGCGAGTTGACTCACGGCCCCGCGGCGGTTGTCGTGGCCGGCGCTTTCGTGGTTGTCGTGGCTGGCGCTTTGGTGGTTGTGGTGGGAGCTGGGCCGCTGCCGACTGTGATCGTGATCACAGTGTCTCGGGGCACGCGGACACCAACGGCCGGACTCACCTTGATGACGCGCCCGTTATCGACAACAGCCGATGTTTCCTCGGTGGTGTTGCATAACAAATCGAGCGCGAAGATTTTGTCGCAGGCAGCGCCCGTCGTCAGCCCGATGACTGCAGGGATCGCGATGTCGGCTGGGCCTGATGATGTAAAGACTTTGATGAGCGCATCCGGAGCAACGGATGAACCTGTCGGTGGATCGGTACGCGTGACGAGGCCTATCGCCACGGTCGGACTGGCTTCAACGTCGCCCGCTTGCACGTTGCTGAAGCCTGCATTCTTCAGAATCGAGACTGCGTCGTCGAAGGCTTTGTTCTCCACCGACGGCACGTCGAGCGCCTCGGGGCCTTGGCTGATGATCAGCGTGATTGGGTGGCCTTTTCCAACGGCAGTCCCTTCTGAAGGGTCGCTGCCCTGCACTTTCCCCGCTTCGATGGCAGATGGCCCTGCGTCGCGTTGATCCTTGAAGGTCAAGTTATTTTGTGCGAGGAGTGCTTTGGCAGCTTCGAGGGTAAGGCCATCGAAGGACGGCACTTTGATACCGGCAACTTTGAGGTCGACTGGTGTACCGGAATCGACGCGACTATCGCCACTGGGTACTTGGGCGAATACTTGATCGAGTTCGACACCTTCATTGATTGCATAGGTGACCTCGCCGATGGGGAGGTTCTTTGCAGTGATCAATTGCCGCGCTGCATCTTCGGACTTGCCAATGACATTGGGCACCGTCACGGGCCCAGGCGCCTTTGGTGACGATCGTTTTGTGGCCCACAAGATTGCGCCGATGGCGAGCACGAGCACCAAGACCGTTGCGATGGCCGCTACAGCACGGCCATTGGTGGTGTCCGCCTGCGCGTACTCGGCGTTGGGGTGACGTTCTACTCGTGGTTGGGCGACCGTGCGATCCGTGGCGGGGTCGGGCGTTGCGGCAACGATTGCCGCAGTGATCGGTGCCGCCACCGGTGCGCGCCCCTTGCGAACCCGCAGCAAGTCGTCGCGCATCTCGATTGCACTTTGGTACCGAAAATTAGGATCTTTTGCCATCGCACGCGATACCACTTGCTCGATGTCGCTCGACAACGCGGCGTTGCGCTGCGTCACCGGGATTGGCTCCTCGCGCACATGTTTGTATGCCACCGACACGGGTGATTCCGCTGTAAACGGCACCGTTCCGGTCAGCATTTCGTAGAGCACCACTCCGAGCGCGTAGAGATCGGTTCGGGCGTCGACGTCGATGCCTTGGGCTTGTTCTGGTGAGAAGTAGGTTGCCGTTCCCATGACGGAGCCGGCCTGGGTCAGCGCATCGCTGGTGCCGGCACGCGCAATCCCAAAATCAGCGACTTTGACTTCACCTTGCGCCGTGACCAACACGTTGCCGGGTTTGATGTCGCGGTGCACGACACCTTTGCGATGAGCGCCGTCGAGTGCTGCCGCGATATCGGCACCCACGCGAAGGCTTGCATCAGGAGAAAGTGGTCCGTTGCTGTACAGGATGTCGCGCAGGCTCCGACCCTGTACGTATTCCATAACGATGAAGTAGGTGCCGCCCTCTTGTCCCCAGTCGTAGATCGCCACGATGTTGGGATGATTGAGATTTGCGGCCGCTTGTGCCTCGCGCCGAAATCGCTCAACGAAAGACGGTTCACGTGCGTATTCGGGAAAGAGGGCCTTCAGTGCGACACGTCGATTCAGCGACCGATCGTGCGCGACGAATACTTCAGCCATGCCACCGCGCGCGATTGATTCGAGAATCTCGTATCTGTCTGAAAACACTCGGCCAACAAGAGACATTCGTAGTGACCTTATCGTTTCGAAACGGTTGAACTGGGACAGTGCAATAGACGCACAACCCCGCGATTGAGTTACGGCTGAGTCGTGAAGATTTTGCTCAGAACGTCGCGGGCAATCGGCGCAGCCACTCTGCCGCCCGTGGCGTTGTCTCCGGCACCGCCGCCGTTCTCAACCAGTACCGCGATCGCAAATCGAGGCGCCTGAGCCGGAGCGAATCCAATAAACCAGGCATGCGGCGCAACACCCTTCACCGTCTCCGCGGTGCCGGTTTTGCCGGCCACGGCAATACCGGGAATTTGGGCGGCGGTGCCGGTGCCATTGCGCACAACTGCTTGCATCATCTCGTTGATGTTCGCCGCTGAAGATGGTGTCATCACGTTGCGCCATACTTTCGCATCCTGCATCGCCGCGTTGGGATCCGGACGCTTGGGGTCCTCAATGCGAGCTAGGAAGTGAGGAACAAGCATGTTTCCTCCGGTCGCCACTGATTGGGCAACGAGCGCCATTTCGAGGACGGTTGCTGCTGAGTCGCCTTGACCGATGGCGTCGAGTGCAAATTGCGGCTGACGCGTTTTGAATGTGCCGGGGAGTGCGCCGAGACTGGCGACAGGGCGAGGTGAATCATCAAGGGGTGGGCCAGTTTCGTTGAAGCCGAACTTGGAACCACCTGTGGCCAAAGCTTCGCCCAGGTCGAGACCAAGTTGTGCGAACACCGTGTTGCACGACTCGCGGAAGGCTTCTCGCAAGGGTCCTCCGCACGCGTTTCCCCCGAAGTTGGAGAGTGATTTGTCGCTGAGTGGCAAGGGCAACGAAGTGAGCACTGGAAAGCGTGTTTCAGGAGTGGCAATGCCCGCGTCGAGCGCGATCGCCGTTGTGACGACTTTGAACGTGGATCCTGGTGGGTATCGCTCTCGTGTCGATCGATTCTGCATTGGATTGGAATCATCGGCGACGAATTCGTTGAACGCGGCGCGGGCACGTTTGTCGTTGTGAGAAACAATTCGATTTGGGTCGTATGTCGGGCTCGAATACATCGCGACTACGCCGCCAGTTTGGGTGTCGAGCACGACTACCGCTCCCTTGCGACCAGCGAGGGCACGCTCTGCTGCTTCTTGGGCAGCCGATTGGACGGTCAGACGAACGTCGAGCGTGGGATCCCGTTCGAACAGTGTGTCCACGTTGCCGACGCTGAGTTGGATGGTCTTGCCAAGCAGTTGGTCGTTGTAGACGCGCTCAACTCCGGTAGCGCCGTAGAGCAGCGATTGGTATCCGGTGATGTGCGCATACGTGGGACCGTGTGGGTAGACGCGCTGAAACTTGAGGTTGTCTTGCGAGGGTACTGATTCAGCGAGGATCTTGCCGTCGGCGGTGATGATCTTGCCCCGGGCTCGGGCGAAGTCTCGTTCGGTGACGCGAAAGTTTTGTGGATCGGTTGTGAGTTGATCGGCTCGCACGACTTGGACGTAGGAGAGCTGGGCGATGAGCGCCAACAACATCGCCATGATCCCGAACCCGACGTTGCGAATGGGTCGGTTCATTGAGGTTGCGCTCACGGTACCTGGACTCGCTGACGGCGCCCAGTGGTGCTGTCTGAAGCGCGCGCTAGTAATGCGACGACTATGAAATTGCCGATTAACGATGATCCGCCGTACGAAACGAATGGCAGTGTGACGCCCGTAAGCGGAATGAGTCGGGTCACTCCACCGACGATTACGAACGTCTGTACTCCGAGGATGATCGTGAGGCCAGACACGAGCAGCTTGGTGAATGGTTCGTGTTGATCTATCGCGATGCGAAGCCCAGATCCGACAAGCAGCAAAACCATGAGGACAATTGCGACTGAACCAAACAGACCAAGTTCCTCACCGATGGCGGCCAAAATGAAGTCACTAACGGCGACCGGTATTCGATCAGGGCTTCCGAGCCCGATGCCGCGCCCGCTCACGCCGCCGTTCGCGAATGCATACCACGACTGGATGATTTGGTAACCGCCAGTTCGGCTCGTGGGCCACGGATTGATCCACGTAGTAACGCGCACTTGCACGTGATCAAACCATTTGTAGGCCGCGAACGCGCTGAGGGAAAATATGGTTAGACCGCCCCATACGTAGCGGCTTCGACCGGTAGCGATGTAGAGCATCGATGCGAAGACGCAAAATTGCAGCAGCGACGAGCCGAGATCTTGTTCGAACACCAGCACCAACATTGACAATGCCCAAATCGCAATGAGTGGAGCAATGTGACGCGGATCGGGGATGCGAAGCCGTCCGACTCGTCGTGAACTTCGGCTCAATAATTCTCGGGTGTCGACGAGGTAGCCGGCAAAAAACACGACGAGTAAAATCTTCGCGATCTCTCCTGGTTGAAATGAGATCGGGCCGATGCGAGCCCAGATCCGGGCACCGTTGAGCGTGACTCCCACTGGGCTAGGAATCAATGGGAGCAGTAGGAGGCCAACGCCCACGAACGCACAGGTGTATCTGTTTCGTTCGAGAACTCGAATGTCGTGCACCACTATGAGAGTCAGGATGAAGAGCCCGACGCCAACTGCGGACCACACTGCTTGGTTGCGGGCGATTGCATTGTCGAGGCGGGAGATGGTGACGAACCCGATGCCGTTGAGCATCGCGACGATGGGGAGCAGCGTGCCGTCTGCATTGGGTGCGAGTTTTCGAAGCGCAATGTGTGCTCCGATGTAGAGGCCGAACATCGACCCGAGAATTACTGCAAGGTCGGGCGGGAGATTGGCATCTTTCGAAAATGCCAGCAACACGTACCCCACCGCGATGACCACGAGCGCGTGGAAGCCCAGAGCGAATTCATGATTTCGCCGCGTGCGACCGAGGGCAGTTCGCGCGACGCTCATCCGCCGGCGACTGTCGTCGTCGAGGCGCTCGATGACGGTATTGAGGTAGGTGAGTTTCGAGGCGTTGTTGGAATGGGCTTTGATGCCGTCGTGATTGTCGTGGAGATGGGAGGACTGCTGGACAGTTGCTTGAAACATTCGCGTACTTGGGATTCGCTCGATGACGCGCAAAAGGTGTTGTCTAAGACTCGCCGCCGCGTGAATTCGTCACCGATTTCGGCGGTCTTGAGATTGCTAGTCGCCTTGCGTTGCGGCGTCCATCCGAGCGGCGCGTCGGGCGATCCTTGAAACAATGCAACACGGCCATCGGCGTCGCCGACGTACCAGAATCGGCTGTTGTTGTACTTCAGTGCTCCGTAACTCGCGAGAAGAATCAACATCAATGGCAACACGGTTATTGCCAGCCAGCGCGCCCTTCCCCACCAGGAGGGCACCTTGATCCCGTTTCGGGCAGGCGCAGACGGCACTTGCGGTTGCGGTGTGGAATTGTTCAGCGTGGCGCTGCGAAGCCCGGCCGTGGTGCGGGACCGTTGGTGTGCTGGAGCAATAGTTTCCAGCGTCATCGTCAGCGGAGTTGCAGAGTCGATGAGTGCGGTGTCGTCAGGATCGATGTCGAGCACCACAGCAGTGAGATTGTCGATCCCTCCGTTTGCGAGGGCGTGATCGGCGAGCAGCTCTGCGCATGCTTGTGGCGAGACCGATCGGTCAATGATTGCTTGGGCAATGTCCTCGTCGCGCAGCATGTCAGTAATGCCGTCGCTGCAAATCAAGAAGCGATCTCCTGGCTGCATCGTGAGATTGATGAGGTCGACGCTCACGACGGACTCCATGCCAACCGCGCGGGTGATCACGTTGCGACGCGGGTGCAGTGCTGCTTGTTCCTCTGTGATTTGACCCTCGCGCACGAGTTCCCCAACCATGCTGTGATCGTTGGTGATTTGCCTGAACGCCTCACCTCGCAGCAGGTACGCGCGTGAGTCGCCTACGTGCCCTAATTGCAGCGCCGTATCTCCGACAACTTTGGCGATCGTCATGGTTGTGCCCATACCTGCCAGGTCGGGATCGCGAAGTGACCGTTGGTACACCGAAGAGTTTGCGACTTCGATGGCCTGAGCGATTGTGTCGCCGCTTGCAATTCTTGCTCGCAAGGTTTCGATTGCCGTTGTCGAGGCAACTTCGCCACCGAGATGACCGCCCACGCCGTCGGCAACGCCGAAGAGTTTGAGATCGTCGTCGACGATGAATGAGTCTTCGTTGATCGACCGCACAAGGCCGACATCTGTGACGAAACCCGCGACGATATTCAACGTGTCACTTCGATTTCGCTTGAGCCGATACGAATGCGGTCACCACGTTTGAGTTTGCGGGGCTCAGTGATTTGTGCGGCATTGACGTAGGTACCGTTCGTGGAACCAAGGTCTTCGATCCACAGGTCACCACCTCGAGGCGCCACCCGGGCGTGCACTGTAGAAACGAACGTATCGTTGGTGAGCGCGATCGCACACCCGCCACCACGACCAATCGTGATCTCTTGTTGCATCGCGACAGTGGTTCCACGCAGGGCTTCTGGATGATGGACCATCAAACTCCAGCGCGTGGATTGTGTTGAGCTTGCAGACTTTCCAGGAGAATCCTTGACCATCGAAGGACCATCGGCGGCGACGAGAGGTGTGCCCTTGAGTTCTTTTGCGACGACAAACACGATTCGCAAAATGAAGAGATACAAGACCGCGAGCCAACCGATCTTGAGGATTCCCAGAACGGCGTCAGACATATCAGCTTTCCTCGTAGCGCATTACGGATGCGCCGATTTGCACTTCATCACCATCGCTGAGGACGGCCTCGATGACGACGGTGTTGTTCAACAGCGTTCCATTGGTGGAATTCAAATCATGCAACATGTACGAATTCCCGATGGGTCGAATTTCCGCATGGTTTCGGCTGCATTTGGGGTCGGAGAGTTGCACCTGGCAATCGGGGAGTCGACCGATTCGGATTGTTTCGTTCGTGAGGGCAATTCGCCTACCGTCGGGGAGTCGTAGCGCAGCCGTCCAAGTTGCGTCCCCCTCTACAAATGCGCAACGAACCTCGAAGGCGCCCATTCGCAGTTCGGGAACTGTCTGAAACTCCACCGTCACAGGTCCCACGAAGTGGTAGCGGTATTCCAAGGCGTATTCGCGCGCGGCATCGGCAAATTCGGTCGCGATGGTGCCATCGATAGTCGCAAAACGTTCTGCATCGGACGGCGACAGACTGACAACTATTTGGTTCGGCACCACCGTGGCTTTGACCGTCACCTGGGCCGCGCTCTCGAGCTCGCGCACGATGCGACGCCCAACCTCGATTGGCTGGACGCCACTGCGGAAGGCTTTCGTGAACGTGGCGGTTACCAGGCGTTCAAGACGGCGTTCGATGTTGTAGCGGGCCACAACCGGAGCGTAGCGAGCGAATCTTGAGCGCAGGTGCCGCCACTTCCACTGGTAGGGTTGTCGTTCTCACGCGCGAGTGGCGGAACGGCAGACGCGCTG
>SXHN01000047.1 GCA_005773635.1 Actinomycetota bacterium | reverse complement strand
CGCATGGGTCGCTTGGCGCAGCCTCGACACTCGCCCATTGGCATTCGCATGGCTCCTGCAAGGATCCTTACATTTCGTGTACCACATCGGGCACCTTGATTCTTTCGAAGGCGTCGACAAGGTTGGTTTGGTCATGTCGCTCGGGTCGATTCCAGCCCTTGCTGTGATTGCATTGTTCGTACCCAAGCCCGCCACGCAGTAGCCCCAACACACTGTCACGAGTGCCCCTGCGCTCGTAACTTGTTCGCATCGTTTGTCACCCGAACTTACGCACCGAACGTCTGTCGTATCGACAGACGTTTCGCACGCCCTGAACCATGCAATCGGGAGGCAACATGTTTCATCCTCGCGTCATCGCCGCGACCCTTGGTCTCATCTTCGTTGCAAGCCCACTCGCGCTCAGCACTGAGGCCATTGCCGTCAGTCCGTCGACACTCAGCATCGGCGACGCGACCGTGTACGAAGGAAATCTCGGCTATACGACTGCTCGCGTTGTCGTGACGCTCTCCGATCCGCAAGCTACAGACATATTTGTGAGTTACACGACGGTCAACGGCACTGCAATCGGAGGCACTCCCACGAGCACCGCAGACTTTGTCCACCGTACCGGACGCGTGAAGTTCAAGGCTGGAAAAACCAGTGCATTCATTGCGGTAAGGATGATTAGCGATTCCGACGTCGAAGCAGACGAAGAACTCGAGGTGCTGCTATCGAACGTGACACCTACAGAAGTCGTGTTGGCGGATGACACGGCAACGGTCACGGTCCTCAATGACGATCCCGATTCCAACGCTCTCACACCGACAATCGCCATTGGGCATTCGACGATCTACGAGGGTGATGCAGGCGTGACTCTGGCCCGCATCACCGCTACGCTCTCAAATCCGCAGCCAACCGACATTTTTGCCAACTACAGCACGGTTGATGGTTCGGCATCGGGCGGAGACGCCACGAGCGGCGCCGACTTTCTGCAGCGTCAAGGTCGCATCAAGTTCAAAGCTGGCAAGACCAACGCCACTATCACCATCAAAGTAGACGGCGACGCTGCATTCGAAATCGATGAAACATTCGACGTGCACCTCAGCGCGGTCACTTCGCCGACCGTCACGTTTCTCGACGACATCGCGACCATAACGATCCGCAACGACGACGCAGCCGGATGGACTCTCCCCGAAGCGCCGTTGAATATTCGTCTGCTCGGCAACGACGCGATTGAATGGGACACACCATCTTCGGATCGGCCAATTATCGACTACACCGTAGAGAACAGTTACGACGCTGGAATCAACTGGAATCCAGTCACGACGACAACGGCTCTCAACGCCGCGACCGCATGCACCGCATGTCTAGTGAGAGTTGCCGCTACTTCAGATGTGGGTATGGGCGCGTTCGCACAGTTCGACTACCTCACGCCGTTACCAGGAGTACCGACGCTGTTGAATGCGGTACCGGGGCCACAAAATAGATATCTCACCGCAACGTGGTCGCCACCTACAGATGGCTCGCCGCTCATGGGCTACGACCTTGAGGTTGTGCGCGGCACCACCGTCAACGTGCTTTCTAACGTCACGTCGCCGAGTGTGTTTGGTTGCGGCCTGGCGTCGGTGACCGACACGTGCACGATGCGCGTTCGGGCCCACAACACTGCGGGCGCGAGCGATTGGAGCGCCCCGACGAGCGCGTCCACCTGGGCACCGCCTGACGCTCCGCCGAATCTCACCTCATCGGGTACGACAGTGTTTTGGGATGCGCCAGCTTCAGACCAGCCAATCATCAACTATTGGGTGTTCAAAAGCGTGAACAACGGAAGCAACTGGACGTTCGTGGCGAATACCACCAACTTGCAGCAGGCTGCTACATGTTCGATCTGCCTCGTGCGGGTGCAGGCACAGTCGAGCGTCGGTTTCGGTGCGTTCTCCACCATCTCCATTGCGTTCTCGGCGCCGAGCCCGCCGACTGGGCTCGAGGTCACCCGCGACGTTACAAACCCTGCGCTACTCCACATCATGTGGAGCCCACCGCTTTCGGCTTCCCCGCCGATAGATACCTACGACGTCAGCATCAACGACTTCACGTTCCCGCTGACCGTCCCAGGGCTCACTACAACCACATTGGATTACCACATGCGAACGCCAGTCGCGGTTCTCGTGTCGGTAGTTGCCCGCAACGCCGCTGGAATCAGTCCGCCTACGACTCTGTTCGTGCCCGCAGGGTAGAAACACAAGCCATGGCCTCACAGTCAATCCCCGGCCCATCAAGCATCGTCGAGAGTTTCAAGTCGGCCAAGGCCCTCATCACCGAGCCATGTGGTGCCCTCGACGCGCTCGCGGCGGCCCACGGGCCTACTACGCAAGTGAGCATCGGTCCCGTTCGTTTGGTGATTATCGGCGACGCGGCGCACGTGGCCGAGCTTCTCGCCGCTGACAGCGCCGCGTTTCGTTGGGGCCGCGTCGCGCGAACACTCACCATCGTGATTGGCAAGACATCGATGATCGTGAGCGATGGCGACGACCACAGGCGGCGTCGTAGCCTCGCGCAACCTGCATTCGCCAAACGACGGCTTGATAGCTGGGCGTCGCGCATCGTCGACGAAACCGACCGGCTCATCGAAGAAACGATGGGTACCGAGAATCAACGCGAAGTAGACCTCCACGATCTTCATCGCAAACTGATTCGCCGCATCTCGGTACGCGTGTTGTTTGGCGATGAGCTGCGCGCCCGCGCCGATGAAATCGGCGAATGCATTGAACCTGCCATGCAATACGCCGGGCAGCCCGCACTCCGACAGACCCCACATCCGTTTCCGTACACGGCCCGCGCCCGAGCAAAGAAAGCCCGCAAGGACGTCGACGGCCTTCTCGACAGCATCATCGCAGAACGGCGTTCGACTACAGCGGAACATGATTCGGATTCATTGGTCGACGCACTCATTCACGCCGAACACGAAGGTCATCACCTCGATGATGCAGAAATCCGCGACCAGATCATCACACTGATCGGCGCCGGCTACGACACGACAAGTGCAGTGCTCTCATGGACAATCGCGCGTTCGGCTCTCCACGAAACAGCGTGGCACACACTGCGAGACGAAGCACAGCTTCACATCGACACCGCCGCGGCAACCGCCAATTTGAAACTCATGCCGTACGCGACCGCAACCGTCGACGAGGCACTTCGACTCCACCCTGCAGGGCCATTTTCTCCACGAGAAGTCGTGCGAGATGTGACAATCGGCGAGTACACGATCCGCAAAGGTTCGGTGATTGCGTACAGCCCGCATCTCATGGGGCGCGATCCTCGAATCTGGCCTAACGCGTTAGATTTCGAACCCGTACGCTTCCTTTCGACCAATCCAGATATCGAAACGCAACGACGAACCGCGTGGATACCGTTCGGTCGCGGATCGCGCTCATGCATCGGTTTCGCGCTCGCTCAAATGCAACTCACCTTGGTCACCGCGCGCCTTGCGCAACGCCTCGATGTGACGATCACCAACGGCCGACTTCCGAATCCGTCGGGTCTCATTGTGACCCGCCCTGAAGGCGGACTCCCAGCCACGATCCGCCGTTTCGACGCAAAGCAGGCGCCGCGACTCAACTAGCGATCGTGACCCCCACTTACTCCACAATTCGCATTCCTGCTGGCGGCCTTTCGCTGGTTGCAGACGTGAGTGGCCCACCCGATGGACGGCCGGTGCTGCTGTTGCACGGCGGCGGCCAGACCCGGCACTCTTGGCATCACTCAGCAACCACCATGGGCGCCCGCGGATACCGCGTGTACAACCTCGATCTGCGCGGCCACGGTGAAAGCGATTGGGCGACCGACGGCAATTACCACATCGAGGCGTTCGCGGCCGACGTGCGCGCCGTTGCAGCCGCGATGACCGAATCCGACCCCCAACATCGCCTTGCGGTATTTGTCGGCGCGTCGTTAGGCGGGATCGCCTCGATGACCGCTATCGCAGAAACGGATACCGACATCGCCGCAGCACTCGTACTCGTCGACGTTGGCCCCAAAATCGAGCGCCAAGGCGCGGATCGAATCGGCACGTTCATGATGAAAAATATGGAGACCGGATTCGCAACCCTCGATGAAGTTGCCGACGCCATAGGTGAATACAACCCACACCGACCTCGACCGTCGAATCTCGACGGTCTCAAAAAGAACCTTCGACAAAAGCCCGACGGCCGGTGGTACTGGCATTGGGATCCGGCGTTCATCACGGGGCGCCGAGGTTCTAGCGACGAGACGCGAAGCCTGACCGAGCCGGATCGGCTCGCCATGAACGCACGCAAGATCGCAACGCGCGGTTTGCCCACGTTGATGGTGCGCGGGCGCCAGAGTGATCTACTGAGTGAAGAGGGTGCCGCCGAGTACAAGCGGCTCATTCCGCACGGCCAGTTCGTGGACGTTGCCGGCGCTGGTCACATGGTCGCTGGCGACCGCAACGACGTGTTCAACGACGCAGTGGCCACATTCCTCGAATCGCTATAACGTTGCACGACCCGGCCTCAACCCGCAGACCCGCGAACCACGCTCGACGCACCTGCAACCCGCAAGGAGATCAGCGATATGACCGCAACTTCATTCACTCGAATGGACGAATCCACCGCCGAAGAATGGGCAACAATCGGGGCCGAACACGCCCGCAATTCGTCCCGCGTCGCGGACCGGGTCATCATGCTCCTTGAGTCACTCGGTGAAATCGTCGACGGTTTCGCTACCGATCAGCTCACCCACTGCCTTCAAACCGCGACGCTCGCGGAACGAGCAGGAGCCGACGACGAAGTCATCGTCGCGGCCCTGTGCCACGACGTGGGAAAAGCAATCAGCGTCGCGAATCATCCCGCGATTGCTGCATCGATCTTGCAGCCGTATGTCCGTCCTGACGTCTACGAAATGATCAGAGTGCACCAAGATTTCCAAGGTCGTCACTACTACGCGCACTTCGGGGGCGATCCGAACGCCCGCGAACAACATCGAGCGTCGTTGACGCCAGAGCAATTCGACCTCGCCGCCAAGTTCGCCGACGAGTGGGATCAAATCGCATTCGACCCCAAGTACGACACGCTCCCATTGTCACATTTCGAGCCGAAGCTCCGCGCCGTGTTTACGTTCAAATCCGCAGTCCCGGCAGCCGAAGTGGGTTGATGGACTGCTCCTTGAGCAGCCCGCGGATTGTGCCGATACAAGGCCGTGGCCAACGAGGACACCGGCGCTGCCGCGCTCGGACTTGATACCGACATCATTGCGTCCGCGCGCTGCGGTGATCGCAACGCTCTCGGCACCATCTGGCGGGCCCTCAATCCCAAACTCCTGAGATTTATTCGCACGCTGGGCGTCCAAGAACCGGACGACGTCGCCTCACAAGTGTGGCTTGAGATAGCGCGAAATTTGCATCGCCTCGACGACGACCCAATCCGAGTCAGGGGATTACTGTTCACAATCGCTCGCCGTAGATGTACCGACGCGCACCGTCGATCGCTACGACGTCCTCAACAGTCCCTTGATGCACTCCGACCGACCGACGTGCCCACTTGGCAGCCGATTGGCGATATCGCAAGCACTCTCGATGCCGAAGCCCTGCTGCGCCGACTCGCCCCCGATATCGCTGAACTCATCGCACTTCGGGTCATCGTCGGCATGTCGAACGCCGAAATCGCTGCGATCACGGGCAAATCCGAGGGTGCAATACGAGTTGCAACCCATCGAGGGCTGCGCCAAATACAAGCGCTGTTGGATTCTTCCTCATCCGAGCAACTTTCTGTAACAAAACCCGATGCTCCAGCGATGGATCAGCTGTGACCGAAGATTTCGATACCCAAGGAGCGGCCTTCGACCGCTTCCTCGAGGGCGACCCGACCGCGGTACCTGGCCTTGAGGCCTTCGATCGAGCGCTGCGTTCACAAGCAACCGCCGCCGAACTTGTGGGTGAACACACTGTTGTCACCCTGATGTCGGCAGCGATTGTCGTCCAGCCAGCTTCACTACTTGATCGAGGACACATCATGCTCAACAAGCTCAAGACTCGGGCAGCCGTACTGACGTTCGCAGGCACATTGGTATTTGGGGGAGCCGCCTACGCCGCAACGGCTACGGGAGCTCTCGATCCAATACTGGGTAACGACACCAAGGCCCCCGCCGACACAACCACGACCGTCGGCGACACCACCACCACTGCAGTTGCAACCCCAACAACCGGCGACGCAGCCCCAACCACGACGACAAGCGACACAACCGACACAACCGTCGCTGGAGTCACCACCACGACCGGTGATGGCGGCGGCGATACCGAGTGCGACGACGCGGCGAACCACGGTGACTACGTCTCGGGTGTTGCCCACGACAAAGACGGTGAATCAAACCACGGAAAAGCCGTATCCGAGGCAGCCAAGAGCGACTGTGGCAAAGAATCCGACGACGTGGACGACGACAGCGACGACTCTGACGACTCTGACGACTCTGACGACGAAGGTTCGGGGAGCTCGAACAACAACAGTAACCACGGGCACGGCAATGACACGCGCAACAACGAGGGCAACCAGCAGAACAACGGTAACCACGGGCACGGCAATGACAAGCGCAACAACGAGGGCAACCAGCAGAACAACGACTGAGTAGGTCACACGTCCACAATCCTCGGTTGCGGATGCGAGTCCGCCCCTTGTCATCCGCAATCGAGACCAGCCAGCTCGTGGCGCGCATCCTTCGGATGCGCGCCACTTGCACTACAGAGGGAGTTGTAACACGATGACGTTCCATCCGTCACGCCGTACGCGCGCAACTTCGCTAGCCCACGAGTACGCAGAGAGCCCCGCTTCCACATTGGAGTCGAGCAAGCCTCCCAACACTATGCGTCCGCGAGGTTTCGTGACGCGACGCAAATCGTCAGCCATAGATATCAACACCTGAGCGCCCCCCAGATTCGCGACCACGACGTCGAACGTCTCGAAAAGATCACGAATGCCATCGACGCTCGCTGCGACACGCGACTCCACACCGTTTCGCACGGAATTACGATTCGTATCAATAATTGCTTGTGGGTTGATATCAATCGCAGTGACCGCGCCTGCTCCCAGTTGAACTGCAGCAATGGAAAGAACTCCACTACCGCAACCGATATCAAGCACTTGGTTCCCGGTTTCAACCACCTCACACAGGATTTCAATGCACAGCTGAGTAGTGGCGTGGGCGAGGCCAAAAGATTCACCAGGGTCGATGACCATTATTCGTGAAGCCGCACCCATTGGCTCCGGGCACCACGCAGGAACCACCGTGATTGCGTCCGCGATCGTGTACGACACGACATGGGTTTTCCATGCATCACGCCAATCAATATCCACGTCGCGCAGCGTGCTGCCTTCACACTCGCGTAGTGCAGTCATGAGTTGCGCACGGCTCTCAAAGCCGGCGACCAGCACCACGTCAGCGCCGCGTGATTGTTCTTCGATCGCTACCGCACCGAGCTGCCATAACAACTCAGAACTGATTTCAGCGTCGACGTTCGCGATACACCAGTCCAGTACAACGTCGTCGTGGGACCCCACGACGTTACGAAAACTGTGGAATTACGTGTTCGCCGATAAGTTCAATCGTCTGCATCACTTTGTCGTGGGGAATCTTGTACGGATTCACCAAACAGAGCAATAGATCGACGCCTGCATCTTCGTAATGACGACACATCTCGATAGCTTGATCCGGCGTACCGCACACCGCAGCATTCATGCTCATCAAGATTTCAAGGCTGAGTAGATCGAGCGACCCATCTTCGTCGTGTTGTTTCATGTCTGCGGCGTAGTGATAGTTGCCGAGTTCCTGGTTGCGTTCCTCCATGTAGCCCGCGAGTTTGCCAATCATGCTGGCACCCTTCTTCGGATACCACTCGAAGCTCTCACGAGCAACGTCCCAAGCTTCTTGTTCGGTTGGCGCAACGTTCATCATCGTGAAGGTTGCAGCAGACTCATTAACAAATGATGCAATCGGTGCACTGCACTGGGCAATTGCTTCGCGGTAGATCGCGACCTTGCGTCCAATTTCTTCGGGAGGAACACCGACCGCAAACGAACACAGCCCAAGACCGAGCGACCCGACCTCGGCGTGACCTTCATCGGAGGTTGTCGCGCCCCACACTGCGGGATGCGGTTGTTGAATGGGCTTCGGCAAAACGCGTCGCTTCGGCATGCTCCACGTTTCACCGCTGAATTCGTATTCGTCGTGGCTCCAGCACCCGACCACATGCCCAATCGCCTCACGCCACATCGAGCGCGTCTTCGCAGGATCGATCCCGAAGCCTTCAAGTTCCGCTCGCGTTGCCGATCGGCCCGTACCAAAATCGACCCGACCGTTGCTGATCAGATCAAGTACGGCGACGCTTTCGGCAGTGCGGACTGGGTGGTTATATGGCGCAGGCATGAGGCGCACGCCGTACCCAAGGCGAAGCTTCTGCGTCGTAGCCGCTACCGCTCCGTACAACACCTCGGGGTTAGAACAATGCGAGTACTCCTCAAGGAAATGATGCTCGACAGTCCAAAATGCGTGCCACCCCGCTCGGTCCGCGGCTTGGGCCTGCGCCAACGTGTTTTGGTAGGCCTCAAGTTCGCTCAGTTCGTGCCAAGGCCGCGCCACCGGAATTTCGCAGAACAGCGCAAACTTCATCGTGATAACTCCCGCTTGAAAACCTGATCTCCACGACAGTACAGGAACAGGTTCTATGAGTGCACGCCTCCAGCCGCCTCGCGAGACGTGTGGGCGGAGTACCTCCGGAGGGTCGTAGGTGGTGGACGCCCTCCGGGGTACACCCGCCGGGTTGGCGCCGACTCCGAGGGGGAGGCGTCGGCCGCAACAAGGTCAACTGTAGACGAACGTCTGTTCGCATGTCAAGTCAACGCCACACCTGCCGCTTTGCGCGCGTGGAGGGTCCCGTTTGGGCGCTCCCATCGGATCAGAACCTAAATATTGCTTGTCCAGACGGACCCGATTCGCACCGATAGTTCGTGAATGGTGCATATCCGCCGGGCGGTGGTCAGCGAACGAGTCAAGCTTGCGTGCCTCGACTCAGTCAATCGAGCGATCATGCGCAGCACTTTGCTCGGGATCCCCGGCGCAGCAGTTCTCGCCGCGATTCTTGGGGAGTCTGTACCGTTCGCAAATCGCGTTGCGTTCGTAGCTGCAGTCAGTGCCGCCGACATATTCGCGTTCGTCGCATCGTGGATCTACCTGCGGCGCCGCAAGCGCGGCCTGCCCGTCGGTAACTGGTCGCCAGGCATTGTGGGCGCAATGCTTGTCGGATTCGCGTGGGCACTACCGGTATTCATCGCATTCCCAGATACGCAGCATGTCGAGTTGCGCGCGGTGTTTTTGCTCTTCGCGTGCGCCACGTCAGCAACCTCTGTAGTTGGCGCCGCTGCTCGACGCAGCTACTTCTACGCGACTCAAGCTGCGATGCTGTTGCCAATCACCGTCGTGTTTCTGTTCTCCACTGAGCGCGTCACCAATTTGCTGGGTTATGCAATTCCCATCTACTTCGCATCGATGAGTTCGCTCCACCACGACGCGCACCGGATTGTGGTGAGCGAGCTGACCTTGCGCGAAAGCAACGACATCGCGAACGCCGCGCTCGTCGAGGCCAACGCGACCCTGACCGAGCTTGCGTTGCGTGATGACCTCACAGGGTTCGCCAACCGAACCGCCTTTATCGATCACCTGGACCGTGCTGTCGCAGTCGCGCGGCGTGATCGGTCGATCATTGGGCTCCTATATTTCGACCTCGATCGTTTCAAGGTGGTCAACGACTCGCTCGGCCACGGCGCGGGCGACGAATTGCTCGTGCAAGTCGCTCAGCGGGTGCATGGAGTTCTGCGTGAAACCGACGTACTGGCACGACTGGGCGGCGACGAATTTACGGTGTTCCTCGATCGACTTGGAGATGGATACGAAGCTCTCATCATCGGCCGCCGAGTCGCGGCAACGTTCAACGAACCATTCCTCATCCAAGGTCGACGACTCAACGTCACTGCCAGCCTCGGTATAGCCACCAACCTTCATATGAACGACGACGGCGAAACGTTGCTCGCCCACGCCGACGCCGCGCAATACCAAGCAAAGGAATCGGGACGAAACCGAGTCGAGGTATTTGACATCGCGTTGCGCGACGCGATTGAGCGCCGACTCGACAACGAACAAGCCCTCAGGGATGCATTGGCGGCCGGTGAGATCATCGCGTATTACCAACCTCAAATCGAAATGGCCAGTGGCCGCATCGTTGGAGCGGAGGCGCTCGCTCGTTGGAAACATCCTCAGCGCGGCGTGCTCGGTGCTCCACATTTCGTTCCGCTCGCCGAAGAATCGGGCCTCATCTTCTCCCTCGACGCCTCGATTATTCAACAGTCAGTCGACAAACGCGTCCTGCTCGCCCACCTCGGTCTCGCTGCCGACTTTCGCATCTGGTGCAACGTCTCGGCACGTCAGCTCACTCGTGGCGAGCCTGCCGATCAGCTCGCTGCGCTACTGCGCCGCAGCGGCTGCGACGCTCAAGGCATCGGCATCGAAATCACCGAAACTGCAGTGCTCCCCGACGTACAAGCCGCACACCATCAAATCGGCTTGGCCCGTCAGCTCGGAGTGGAGTGTGCACTCGATGACTTCGGAACCGGCCATTCATCGCTGACGTTGCTCCGCGAGCTTTCTATCGACAAGGTAAAGATCGACCGCAGTTTCGTTGCTGATCTTGGTGTCGACCCTGCAGACACGGCGATCGTGCGAAGTGTCATTGGGCTTGCGCGCGAGCTCGGCCTCGGTGTTATTGCCGAAGGCGTCGAGACGCGAGAGCAAGCGGAAATCCTCATCGAAATGGGATGCGACCTTGCCCAAGGATTCATGTGGTCGCAAGCGATTACCTACGAACAACTTGTGCGTCGACTTGCGACGCAAGGATCGCTTCTGTCGCTCCCAGTCGCTGATGAGTATTCCGACGCGGCCTAACCGCGCTGATCACGGGCTCGGGATACTCAACCTAGTTCGTTGCCGTAGATCCCTACAAAGCTCACCATTTCTCCGGGGTATCCGCCAAGGTTGTGAGTGAGCGCGAGGCCACGATCGGCGTGTTGAATTGTGCGTTCCGGTGGCGCCTCACCACGTAGCTGCAACCAAGCTTCAAACATCATGCGCAGCCCGCTCGCGCCCACGGGATGCCCGAAGCTCTTGAGGCCGCCATCGGGGTTGATAGGGAGATCCCCAACAAGATCAAACGTGCCATCCATGACTTGCTTCCACGCGTCACCGCGCTCCGCGAAGCCAAGATCTTCCATGATGAGAAGCTCGGCAGGGGTAAAGCAGTCGTGTACCTCAGCCATGGCTAATTGTTCTCGCGGGTTCGTGATCCCGGCTTGTTTGTATGCATCTTGGCCGGCCATATAGATCTCAGGAAATGACGTGTAGTCATAACTGGGATCAGCGTTTCCGGAACAGTCGCCCGCAATGAACGAAAGTGCCTTGACGTATAACGGTTTATCGGTGTACTTATGCGCATCCTCCGCGCGGCAGATAATCGCTGACGCTGATCCATCGGCAACACCAGAACAGTCGTACACGCCCAGCCCACCGGCCATAAGTGGCGCGTTACAAATCGTTTCGGTGCTGATTTCCTTGCGAAACTGCGCTCGCGAATTCCGGGCGCCGTTGTAGTGATTCTTCTGCGCAATATGAGCAAGCACTTCGCGCATTTCAGCATCGCTCACGCCATAGCGCTTCCCGTATGCGGGGGCGCACATCGCGAACATTGCTGCTGCGGTCAGCGTGCGATTCGTCCCGTCGGTCGGCGCATGTGAAGCGCCTACGAGACCTTGATACCCCGAGTCTTTTACCTTCTCGACACCGACAGCCATCGCAGTGTCATACGCACCGCTGGCTACTGCATACGCTGCGTTACGCAATGCCTCTGAACCCGTGGCGCAGTGGTTAATGACATGAGTAACCGGCTTACCAACGAGCTGCAACGGCCGCGACAACGTCAATCCACTCATCCCCGACATCGCGGTGCCCAACCAATATGCGTCAATGTCGTTCTTCGTGAGCCCAACGTTCGCGAACGCTTCGTTCGTCGACTCGATCATCAGGTCGTCGGCGCCCTTGTTCCAGTGCTCGCCAAACGGCGTACAGCCCATAGAGATGATCGCAACGCGGTCTTTGATTCCATGTGAACCCATGATGACTCCTTGTCAGTACAGCTTCATATTTGGGAACAGCCTCTAGCCGCGTAGCGGCCGAGCTTTCCAGAAATAGTTGTGTATTCCATCCGCAGTGAACAGTTTCCGAAACGTCATTTCGATTCGGTCGCCCATTGCAAGCGTTGACGTATCAAGATCGCACAGCTCAACGGGAAGGCGGGCACCGTTGTCGAAATCGACCACAGCGAAAGCGATCGGCGGCGACGGCGAATATGCGATTCGGTCAATCGTGAACGTCGCAATGGTGCCTCCGATATCACTCATCGGCAATGGCGACATCTCGTCGACGTGCCCACCATCGCGCGACACGCGTTGCGGCGGAAGATGCGCCGCGCCGCTGGAAGCATCTTGTGAACCGACAAATCCATATTTGTAGTCGTGGGTTCGCGCCGAGATTGACGCGGAGATGCGATTCGGCTCGGGCCGACGCGGCGGCTCAATCCGCACCTGATCACGCCATGAAAGGAACTTCCCGTAAGCAAGGTCGGCAGTGTGTTCAATTTGTGCTGCAACGGTTCGTGCAGGCTGGTAGCCCGCGATCGCTGCAGTCGTACGAAACAGCATGATGTCGCAGCCATCGCAGATTTGGATCAGCGCGATTATCTGATTCGGGGCGGCGTGCTCAAGCGCGTTCGCGAGCAACAACCCGGCATGCGCAGTACCCGATTGGCCGACGACCATCGTGAGGTCATCGGCCACCTTGGAAACGCCAAGCTTGCCAGCGACAGCCTTTACGGCCCGCGCATGAGGACCAGTCACGATCGTGAGATCTACTTGCTCGGCGCTGATGTCGGCGCTCTTCAGCGCCTCAACCCACGCCACACTCGACAGCGCCAAATACTGTACCTCGCCGAAGCGTTCTTCCCATTGGCGAGGTCGGGCATCGCCGGGGGTGCGCCAACGGTCGATGAACTCCTCAGTTCGGGTCGCGCCGCCGATGAGCTCCGCGATCACACCCTCGCCTTCGCCAACGAGAATCGCCGCTGCTGCATCCCCGCTCGCAGATTCGTCAACACTTGTGGGCAGCCCCGACCGTTTATCGGACGCAACCACCAACGCATTGTGGTTGCTCCGCAATGCGTAAGCCAATGCCCCGATCCCGCTTCGCACGGCCCCGCCCATATCGAATGCGCCGAGATTGGCATCGAGGCGCAATGCGGCATGGATGGTATTCGCGTTAGTTTTTTCGAGATACGCAGGGTCCGCGGTCGCGAACAGCACCGCATCGGGGGTCGCCGAAGTGCTTCGCAGCGCAAGTCGTGCCGCCTCGACACCCATCGTCGTCGTGTCTTCGTCGTACGAGGCCACTGCCCGCGTGCCTTTACCTCCGCCGCTGCCAAAGAACTTGGCGATATCGCCACGCTGCAAGCGGCGATACGGGACATATCCCGCCGCCGCGATGATTCCTCGAGATCCTGACATGGGCGTCAGTGTATGTTCGCGCTCCGAGACCCTTTCCAGCCGAGCATCAGACCGCGTAGCCTGACGGGATGCAGCAGCTCTCAGGACTCGACAACAGTTTCCTCGCAATGGAAACTCCGGCGTTCTACGGCCACGTGTCGTCGGTATCGATCTTCGAGCCCGGTTCGATCACGATCGAGGCCGTCAAGGCGTTGGTGGCACAACGGATTCACCTGGTGCCGCCATTTCGACGTCGACTCGTCGAAGTGCCGCTCGGGCTCGACCACCCGTATTGGATTGAAGACCCTGACTTCGATCTCGATTTTCACATTCGTCACATCGCCGTGCCGTCGCCGGGCGACGAATATCAACTCGCCGAGTTATGCGCCCGCATCGCAGCTCGCCACCTCGATCGATCGCGGCCATTGTGGGAGATGTACATCATCGAAGGGCTCGAAGGTGGTTACGTTGCCGAACTCACCAAGATCCATCACGCGTGTATCGATGGCGTTTCCGGCGCAGAAATACTGGGTGTGCTCCTCGATATCGAACCCAACCCCCCAACAACGCCCGAACCAGAAACGCCGTGGCAAGCTGAAGCCGAACCAAGCCAGTGGTCGATGTTGTCCCGAGGAATTTTCGGCATGATGTCTCGACCACGAGTTGGCTTGCGGCTCGTGCGCAAGACGCTGAGCAACGGTCCCGCGCTGGCTCGCAACTTCTCGGTTTCGATCGCACCGCCTCGGCCATCACAACTGTTGTCGCGACCGTCAGAGCCCACTCCACCAGCGCCGTTCAGTGGCATGATCACGCCTCACCGGCGTTTCGCATTCGGTTCGTTGCCGATGAGCGACGTGAAGTTCGTCAAAAATGCACTTGGCGGTACGGTGAACGACGTCGTGATGTCGATGTGCGCGGGCGCATTGCGGCGTTGGTTACTTGACAACGATGCGTTGCCTGCTGGCCCGCTACACGCAATGGTTCCGGTTTCAGTGCGTACCCAAGAACAGGTTGGTACGTTCGGCAATCGAGTGTCGGCAATGGTTGCTGCCCTACCTACCGACGAGCCCGACGCGGTCGAACGATTTCGTCGTATGCACGATGAGATGAACGTGGCGAAAGAACAACACGGAGCTATCCCCGCCGATCTCTTGCAAGATTTCGCGCAGTTCACACCTCCTGGCGTTCTCGGCACGGCAAGTCGGGTGATCGCACGCGCAAAGATTCTTGATCACATCAACGTGCCGTTCAACGTTGTGATCAGCAATGTGCCGGGGCCACAATTTCCGTTGTATTCCGCCGGCGCGAAGCTGAAAGGGATCTATCCCCTCTCGGCGATTTCTGACGGCGCTGGCCTCAACATGACCTTGATGAGCTACAACGGAAACCTCGACTTTGGCTTGCTCGCAGATTGGGCGATGGTGCCAGACATCTGGAACCTCATCGGCGCCCTGGCCGACGAACTCGGCGAACTCAAAAAAGCCGCTGAAGCAATCACCGAACCCGCCTGAGCGCCGTGGTCGCGATTCCGTAACGACGGCGTTAGCGAACCCCGACCACGACCCGCGCCCCGAAACCCCGTGGTCGCGATTCCGTAACGACGGCGTTAGCGAACCCCGACCACGACCCGCGCCCCGAAACCCCGTGGTCGCGATTCTGCAACGACGGCGTTAGCGAACCCCGACCACGGGTAGCTTCGGACCGCATGAGCAACGTTGATGATGCGAACACGCCCGAAGCCCGGGAACGGCATGCGAACAACCTCGAACTATTTCTCGACTTGGTGTTCGTCTTCGCAGTCACCCAAATTGCCACGCTGATCGGCACCGATCTCAGCGCGAGCAACCTCGGTAAAGGCGCGCTCATCGCTGCGTTGGTGTGGTGGCAGTGGTCGCAGTTCACGTGGACTGGCTCGGCCCTCGATCTCCAACAGG
Organism: Actinomycetota bacterium; assembly: GCA_005773635.1. Classification (GTDB taxonomy): domain Bacteria; phylum Actinomycetota; class Acidimicrobiia; order IMCC26256; family PALSA-610; genus F1-120-MAGs023. Next base: position 10,362 of record SXHN01000047.1, on the reverse strand, counting down.
GAGCAGTCACTCGCGCACTCGTACTCGGAACAATCCCTGCTGCGCTGACCATGGCGATATCAATACCGTTGTCGTTCGCTCACTCAGGCGCATGGTTCGGTTTCGCGTATCTCAGCGTGCAGTTACTGGTGCTAGGCATGATGGCGAGCGCGTCGTTAGCAACCGCCGAAACGCGTGCCAGCTTCATACGGTATGGCTCTGCAGCAGCGCTTGCACCGGTCATCGTCGCCGTTGGCGGACTCACAAACGGCAATGTTCGAGTTGCATTGTGGTGCCTCGCCATGGCGATGAACGTCTTTGGCGCGCTCAGGGGTGCTGGCGGCCAATGGGTTATCAACCCTGTGCACTTCGCGGAACGCCACGCGCTGTTTATCATCATTTCACTCGGCGAAGCACTGGTTGCCATCGGCGCAACAGCAACAACCGCGGGTCTGTCCGCCAAGACGTTCGCTGGCATATTGGCAACTGCAACCGTGGCATCGTTGTTGTGGTGGATGTACTTTTCATTCATCCCAGTCGTTGCCGAACATCAACTGCGAGTCACGTCGGGAGCGACACGCGGGGTGATCGCCCGCGATCTATTTACCTTTGGCCACTTTCCGATAGTGGCGGGAATTATTTCCTATGCGGTAGTCGCGAAACACGTCGTGGCCCATCCACTCGATGCCCTCCATGCGCCCGATCGAGTTCTCTTGGCGATCGCGATCACCCTCATTATCGGCGGTCTGTTGCACATGCAATGGCGCGTCGTGCGCCGCCTTGCGCCCGAACGCATCGCTGCGATCGCCGCAATAGCTCTGCTCACGCCGTTGGGATACGCAATAAACGCCGTCGCCGTCGTAGCAATCACCGCGGTGGTGATCGCAAGTACACAAGCAGTGACGCTGCGCCGCTATTCCAAAGATCCGTTCGTGCCGCTCGACGACCCTCCGTCATGAACAATGCCGACATCACTGTCCAACGACTTCACCTCGGCGAGGTGATCTCCCCCACTGGCACCACTGCTTGCACTGAAGCTCACTACACGGTGGCGGAGTGGGCCAACATCCCCGGTGCAGCATTGTCGCAGCCCACGACTCTGGCACCTGCTCGCGGCGAAGTTCGATCGAACGCGAGCCACAACGGGCCAACGCCAAGCGTTGCCAATCAGCGCCGATCGACGACACAACCGTAACTCCGGTCCCACAATTGCCGCGCAAGTCGCCAGATCGTGGGACCACCCGCCGACCGCGGGCGAACCAGCCCGCCCGCGGTCCCACAATTGCCGCGCATCCCGACACATCGCGGGACCACCCGGCCTGCAAAGATGGCCACATGAAACTCGGAGATATCGCCAACGCTGACGCACTACCGTTCGGAAAGCCGCTCGATGGCATCAAGATTCTTGCCGTTGAACAAATGCAAGCCCTGCCATTCGGCACAATGCTGTTGGCAAGACTTGGTGCAACCGTGGTGAAGGTGGAACATCCCCGCGACGGCGAATCGGGACGCGGCGCAGTGCCGTTCATGACTGATACCGACGGCCGACGCTCGGGCGCGACCTTTCTACGCAACGCTCTGAACAAGCAAAGTGTCGGCATCGACCTCAAACAGCCCGAAGGCATCGCACTCGTCAAAGCGCTCGCTCCCCATTTCGACATATTCTGCGAAAACTTCAAGGCCGGCACCGCCAAGAAACTCGGAATCGCCTACGACGACATCGCGGCGATACACCCAGGAGTCATCTATCTGTCGGTTTCAGGATTCGGCAATACGGTCGCATCGCAATACGACGTGTGGCCCGCGTACGCACCAATCGCCGAAGCAATGAGTGGCCTCTACGCCTACAAACAAGTGGGTGACAATCCGCCGCTGGTCGGCCCGGCCGGTGCACTCGGCGATATCTCGGCCGCGATGTTCGCAACGATTGGCGTGCTCGCCGCGTTGCGTCACCGTGACACAACGGGCAGGGGCCAGTACGTCGATATTGCGATGTACGACTCAATGGTCGCGATGGCCGACCTCGTCGTCAATTTCCATTCAATGGGATTGCGAGGAAACCGTGCGGCACCACTCATCATGGACGGGTTCAAAGCCTGCGACGGTTGGTTCATTATTCAAGTAGGCCGTGAACATCAATTTGAACGGCTTGCTCAAACGCTCGGCCACCCAGAATGGGTCACCGACCCCAAGTTCGCGACGCGCGAAGGCTGGCGCGAACACCTTGAAGACACGATTCGTCCCGCAGTAAACGCTTGGGCGGGCACCAAGACTCGGTTCGAGGTGTGCGATGCACTCGCCCGCGACGGTATCGCGGCCGGCCCGGTGCACACTGCAGACGACATCATCGCGGACGCACACGTTGCCGCGCGTGACATGCTCGTGGAGATACCGCGCACCGACGGGGTCCACGAACCCGTGCTTGTTCCGGGCAACCCAATCAAGTTGTCGAATGTCGCGCGCGGGCCCGAGACATACCCGCCCACCATCGGTCAACACACCGAATCCGTACTCCGCGACACCCTCGGTCTCGACGATGCCAAACTCGCCGAACTGCGCGCCGACGGTGTCATCAACTAGAAATTACCTATGGCAGCGAGCACAACCGACGGCAAGATCTTCGACCTCCTCGACCCCCACTGGTACCGCAGCAACCCACACGATGACTACACGTGGATGCGCGCCAACGAGCCGGTGTATCGCGATGAAGTCAACGAACTATGGGCAATCACCCGCCACGCCGATGTATTGGATGTAGAACGGCGATCGCAGGTGTTTTCGAGCGGTGGTGTCTACCGCGCGGTGCCCGAGCCGCTTGAAGTCAACATGATCGCGCAAGACGACCCACGACATCAGCAGCAACGGCGATTGTTATCGAATCGGTTCACACCAAAAGCGGTCAAGACGAACCACGAGCAATACCTTCGCGACACAATCGATGAGCTCGCAACCGAAATCGCACGACAGAACTCGATGGAGGTTGTACATGATCTTGCTGCGCAACTGCCCTGTCGTCTCACTGCGAAACTGTTGGGTTACCCCGAAGAAAAATGGGCCGACATTCAGCGCTGGTCAGAACGCCTCATGCGCATCGACATGCGTTACCGCGATGAGCAACAGGCTCAAGAGTTTTTCGAGGCCAACTTCGAGTTCGCAACCGCGTTCACCGAAGTGTTCACGCAACGCAAAGGTTGTCCGATGGACGATCTTGCGTCGGTCTGGGTCAACGGCGAAATCAACGGTGAACCACTCCCCATGGAAGCCTGGTACCACGAGACTGGCCTGTTTATCTCCGGTGGCGCCGAAACAACGCGAACAGTGATCGCACACGGATTACGAGTGTTTTGCGATCATCCTGATCAGTGGGAACTCCTTGCGGAACAACCCGAACTGGTGCCATCGGCAGTCGAGGAATTGTTGCGCTGGGTTACGCCACTCAACAACTTTTTTCGCACAGCTCAAGTAGACACGACGGTCGGTGGTCAGGCCATCGCGGCAGGCGATCGCGTGATCCTGCTGTATCCGTCAGCCAATCGCGACGAGGCCGTCTTTACTCATCCGTTCACCTTCGACGTTCGCCGTCATCCGAACCCCCACCTTGCATTCGGAAACGGCACCCACTTTTGTGTTGGCGCCAACCTGGCTCGCCTCGAATTGACAATGTTGTTCGAGACGCTCACGCAGCGCTTCACAAATCTACGAGCAGTGACCGAGCCCGATGTTGAAGCCAACATCTTCGCCCGCGCTGTTCGTAGCTTTGATCTGGCGTTCGACCGACGCTAACGATCCCGATCGGCGCCCGACGCGATCCACACCGCAATGGTCACACAATGAGGCGAGAAACCTCAATATTTGTGTGACTGCGGCTAGCGGCGCGAGGCTACGAACTGTGCCATTGACTCATGCGAGCTCCTCCGACGCCACTGTGACCAGTGAGCGCTATCTCATTATCTCTGCCGACGGACATTGCGGTGCAGACATCGCCGACTACAAGCCGTATCTCGAAACCGCCTACCACAATGAATTCGAAGAGTGGGCTGCGGCGTACGTCAACCCGTTCGGAGACCTCACCGCGGAAAACGCTGATCGCAATTGGGATAGCGATCGACGCATTCGCGAGTTGGAAGACGACGGCGTTGTCGCCGAGGTGTTGTTCCCCAACACGGTCCCTCCTTTTTTTCCCTCTGGCAATCTTTTGGCTGGTGCTCCTGAACCCGATCAGTATGAATACCGGTGGGCGGGATTGCGAGCGCACAATCGCTGGCTCGCGGAATTCTGCAGCCAAGCACCAGGCCGTCGCGCTGGTCTCGCGCAGATCTTGCTGCACGACATCGACGCTGCGGTTGCGGAAATCCGTTGGGCTCATCGTGGCGGGCTGCGGGGCATCTTGCTGCCGGGGATCGCACCCGGAAGCAGCCTTGAAGGTATCTACTCACGACGCTACGAACCCATTTGGGAAGCTTGTGAAGAACTTGACCTCACGATTACCCAGCACGGTGGCGCCGGGCTCCCCGACTTCGGGATGACGCCTGAAGGCTTAGCAATCCTGCTCATCGAGCTCCCGATCTTTTCGCACCGTGCGCTGTGGCATCTCATGTTCTCTGGAGTTTTCGATCGCCACCCGTCGCTACGGTTCGTGATGACGGAGCAAGGAACCGGCTGGATTCCTGGCGCGTTGCGCAGCCTTGATTGGTTTCAGCGACGCATGCTGATTGAAACCGCAGCTGAGTTCATTTTCGGCGGTGCGATGGCCACAAAGATGAGCCTCACTCCAACGGAATACTTCGCTCGCAACTGTTACGTAGGCGCCAGTTTCATCCGGCCAGTCGAAGCGGCACTGCGCCACGAGGTGGGCGTGGATCGAATCATGTGGGGCAGCGATTTTCCCCACTCCGAAGGAAGCTTTCCGTACACAAGTGAAGCCCTACGCGCATCGCTCAGCGACGCGACAGAAGCTGAAATGCGCATGATGCTCAGCGAGACCGCGGCGTCGGTGTACGGATTCGATCTGAATTCGTTGCAACCCGTTGCCGACCGGATCGGGCCGAAAGTCGAAGCGCTGCGGGTTCCGTTCGAAGTCGCTGATTATCCAAACGATTCCACATGCAATGCGTTTGACCCAGACGCCGTGGTGCGTTCCTGGTGATCATCGAGCTTCGACTCGCCACCAGGCGAGACGACGGCGCCGCAATCGCCGACGTCTACCTGGACAGCTTCCACACGACGTTGCCATCGATAACGCTCGCGCACTCAGACGATGAGTGCCGCCAACATTTTTCCACCACGGTCATCGACGAGTACGAAACTTGGTCGGTCGTCGTCGATGACGAGGTCGTGGGATTCTTGGCATTGAGTTCTGATCACATCGACCATTTGTACTTGCGCCCTCATTGGACGGGGCAAGGAATTGGCACTCGATGCATCGAACTCGCGAAACACCGTCGGCCCAAGGGCCTCGAGTTGTACGCGTTTGCGATCAACGTTGGCGCGCGCCGTTTCTACGAACGACACGGTTTCAACGCGGTGGGTTTTGGTGACGGGTCCGCTAATGAAGAAGGTGAACCCGACGTTCTTTATGCCTGGCGCCCCGAACTCTGACCCCGAGATCCGCCAGGTGAGCCACCGCGAGATCCGCCACTCGAGCCTCCTCGGCCAGCACCGCCGGAACGGCCTCGCGGTCCCCCACCACCGCTGCTACTGCCGCCGCTGCCACCGCTAGCTCGACTGCGCTGCGACTCCTGACGGCGCTCACCAAACGTCTTGGCGCCACTAGAGCTAGACGAACTGCCTGAACGCGCACCTGATTCGAAACGTTCGCTGCGTGGGGAACGCTCACCGTGTGCCGATGACTGCGAACGACCTTGACGGGCTTCGCCGCCGGCTCCGCCTGAGCGGCCACCTTGGCTCTGGCCACGGCCGCCACCACGGTTCGAGCGACCGCCCGACTTCCCGCCACCTTGACCGCCACCGGAATACGCAGAGCGATCGCCTTCGGCTGCAGGCAACAACCCGATTTCTCGCTGCAGTTTCGTGGCTTCTTTACGCTGATCGCGCGCGATGTACGACAGCACGATGCCGGTCTTACCCGCGCGGCCGGTACGCCCGGAACGGTGGATATACGTCTTGGTGTCGACGGGCGGGTCGAAGTGGATTACGCACGCAACTTCGTTGACGTGAATGCCTCGGGCAGCCACATCGGTGGCGATGAGTGCTTCCACTTTGTAGGCCTTAAATCCAGCGAGTGCACGATCGCGTTTCGCTTGTGAAAGCCCACCGTGAATCGGAGCCGAGTCGATGCCATGAGTTTTGAGTTGCTTCGCGACCTTCTCAGCACCATGACGGGTACGAGTGAACACGATCGTCGGGCCGTGTTCACGAATCGCTTTCGCGGTGCGCTCCACACGCTCCGCAAGCTCGCAGTCTTCAAAGAAGTGCGCAACGTCTCCCTCTTCTTCCACACCTTCTACCTCGTGAGTTACCGGGTCGGTTTGGTAGTTGCGGGTGAGCAACGCAACGTCACCATCGAGCGTTGCAGAAAACAACACCGTCTGACGTTTGGCCGCGGTCTCATCAAGGATCTTGCGGACCTCGGGAAGAAAGCCCATGTCAGCCATGCGGTCGGCCTCGTCGATCACGACGATTTCGACATTGTCCAGACGGACAGCATTTTGATCAATCAGGTCGCGTAAACGACCAGGACACGCAACGAGGATTTCTACACCGTTACGCAACGCCTTGCGTTGTGGTTCGTAGCCCACACCACCGTAGATCGTGAACACGCGCTTGTTGCGGGCTGCAGCCATCGGCGCGAGCTCTTTTTGAATCTGGGCTGCGAGTTCGCGCGTCGGAGCGAGCACCAACGCACGCGGCCGCCGAGGTTTCGCCGTCTCAACCCGGACCACGAGCGGGATTCCGAACGCCAGGGTTTTTCCCGAGCCGGTCGGGGCCTTACCGCAAACATCGCGGCCAGCCAGAGCGTCGGCGATTGTCGCGGCTTGCACGGGGAATGGTTCAGTGATCCCGTTTTTGGCAAGCGCGGTCACAATGTCGCCAGGAACGCCGAGTTCAGCAAAAGTAGACAAGATGAATTCTCCTAGCCGCGCGTCAACGCGCGACTGGTTGTGTTGCATTTCGGACTAGCGCTCTTCTCGAGCACCGTCAACGAAGCACGGAATTCGAGGCGGGAGCAAGCAACGGCTCCCTACAAGGGCGTGAACACACCGCACAAGATCGCGGTGGTGTCGCCACCATAGCACGCCGCTGGCGTGACCCCGAACGGATGTGCGTTACCGAAGGTTGTAGTCGTCTTTCCACCACGTAGCAGCTCGAAGATCGGCCTCGGTGGTCTCCCAGCTCAGATCTTGTCCGAAACTGGCCGGTGTCGGCCCAATTGCCGCGGCAATCGGAGCAAGGGTATCGAGATCGAAACCGTAACAATTGGCCGCGGTTCCACCGAGCATCGCCCGCGCGTCATCGACGGGAATCCCTCCAAAATCAGCCTTCAAGCGAGGCACTGTGTTCGGCCACGTTCCTTCAGGGTGCGGGTAGTCGGTCCCCCACATCACACAATCAATACCGATCGAATGACGGCGACGAATCTCTTCCTTCGACATCGTCGACGCACCAACGAAAATGTTGGTTCCAAAATATTCCGATGGCAGTTTGGAAAGAATCCCTTGCATCATCGCAGCCATCTTCTTGGTGGTGTGGCCTCCACCAAAATACTGATCCCATTTCCACTTCATATCGACCACCCAATAACCAGCGCCTTCGGTAACGACGAACTTCAGCCCTGGGAATCGTTCGAACGCTCCGCTGAACAGCAAATGCGCAATCGGGCGATGGGTCCACCACACCACCTCAGCGAGGTAAATGCCAATGTGAGTCCCGTATTCCTCGCGCGGCGCTTCGCCAGAGTGCGTGTGGACCGCCAAGTTGGCGGCTTGACATGCCGCCCACACCGGGTCGTAACTCGCATCGTTGTACGGCGTGCGGTCGCGCCACATCGTAGGAATCATGATTCCACGAATTCCTGGCTGTTGAGCCAGCCACTCGATCTCGCGCACCGATTCCTCAACACCGTGACAGATCGGCACCAGGCCGATTCCCGCGCGTCGATGCGGGCTATTCGAACACAAGTCGGCGAGAAATCGGTTGTGCGCGTGAGCTCCGGCGAACGCGAGCTTCGGGTCCATGATTTCGCCAGCCGATAAGCCAGCGCCAAACGGCGGTGAAGCATTGCCGGTAATCGCATCCGCGTCTGGGAAGATCACTTCGGCAGCTACACCGTCGGCGTCGAGCTCTTTGTCACGTTGTTCCACTTCGAATGCGCCTCGAAGACCTTCTTCATGGTCCTGTTCCCAGTGCATGATGTAGTCGTAGTTCATCTTCAAATCTTCACTGCGCTTTGCCGAGCGCTCGGCGAGGAAGATTTCGAATTCTGGGAAAACCGAAGGGTCGAGATACTGGCGGTACTCCTCGCATCCGAGGCCGGCGTGACCATCGGCCGAGATGATGGTGTACGGATCGTTCGTTGCCATCGTCAATCCTTCGAGTTCTTGCCCAACACCGACATGTCGTCGTAGCGCTGATGCACGTACGGCAAGAGATCCGCAGCAGGAACGCGCGCTTTGGTGACACCAATTTGCGTGGACGCGCGTTCCGTCCAGTTGATGTCGATCATGCGCCGGATCACCAAATCCGCGACGGGATCAAGATCGGAGTCTTTCAAGACAACGTCACCCTCGACGCCATCGAAGACCCGCGCTTTTTCGGTCTTTTCGCCGTAGACAAGCCAACCGTCGTCTTCGAGACCTTCGCCGGACGCTGCCGGCAAGAATTTGAACCAAAAGTCACGCTTCGACAATTCGTACGGTTCCCGCGATTCCACGACGCGACCGCTGATCTCAATGAGTGGCTGGCCCATGCGCGCAATGATTCCGTAGACCTGATCGCCATCACGTGTAGAACGTACGTCGGCAATCTTTTTGGGCTCGCCGAAGTTCTCGCGCCCACCGACGACCGATTGTTCCGTCGTCATTGGCATGAAAATCGGATATTCACCGACCTCATCACCATGGCGCGCACGTACACCGAGCCAACCTGCTCCGAATGCAGGCCCGATTGGCATCTGTACCGTGGTGATCGTGCACCGCACGAATGGTTCGCCCTCGATCGGTTGCAGGGGCGGCGGAAGAATCGCAGCAATCACATCGGGGTCGGTCTCCCAAATTGCGGTCAGCGCGGTCGACCAAATTTCTGCCCGAACGGCTTCAACTTCGCGGTTCCTGCGTTGTTCAACTGGTCGAGCGCCATAGCGAACTGTGCCCATGAGATACCTCCGAATAGAGGGGATGAAGTGAGACACTCTGGCACGCTTCGATACTGCGCACAAAATGCAACGAGCATCACAACTACGAGACGATTACCGGCCGCCCTAGCCACGAGAGGCGATGAATACCCCAATTGGTGGCTCGTTCGGCTCGCCGGCGAAGGTCAGTGGCGTTGGTGCGTTTGCCAGGCCGCGAACAGGTCGGCATATCGCCCACCGCTAGCGATGAGATCCTCGTGAGTACCAATTTCAGCGATCCCACCCTCGTCGATGACTGCAACTCGATCGGCTCGCGCCGCCGTCGAGAGTCGGTGGGCCACCACCACAACCGTTCGGCCACTCATCAGCGACTCAAGCGCGGCTTCGACCGCATGTTCGGTGCCTGGGTCGAGGTTCGATGTTGCTTCGTCGAGAATCAGAATGGCAGGGTCAGCGAGCGCCGCGCGCGCGAGCGAGACCAATTGCCGTTCCCCGGCTGAAAGGCGCGTCCCTCCCTCGCTCACTTCGCTATCGAGGCCACCTTCAAAGGCACTAAATCGATCCCATAGCCCGAGCGCAGCAACCGCAGCATCAACTTCGGCATCGGTGGCGCCAATACGCCCAATTCGGATGTTGTTACGCAGCGTGCCGGCAAAGAGATACCCCTCTTGAGGTACGACGCACATCGTGGCCCGCAACGACGCCAACGTCGCGTCTCTGAGATCTACACCGCCAACCGCGATGCTCCCTTCAACAGGGTCGTACAAGCGAGCGAACAGCTTGGCCAACGTCGACTTCCCCGCGCCGGTCGGGCCGACGAGTGCAAGTCGCTCACCGGGTGCGACCGTCACCGTGACGTCGCGCAGTACCGTGTCCATCCCTTCGCCGTACGAAAAAGACACACCGCGCGCCTCAATGCCGAGGCCTTCGGACGGAAGATCGAATGCGCCCGGTCGATCCACAATCATTGACCTTGTGTCGAGCAACCCGAACACCTTGTCGAGTGCAGCACCCGCCGACTGAACCGTGTTGTAAAACTGCGACAGCTGTTGAATCGGTTCGAACAGATTGTT
>SXHN01000046.1 GCA_005773635.1 Actinomycetota bacterium | reverse complement strand
CGAAGTGCGCATGGGTATGCGGGTGAAAGCGAAGTGGGCTGAAAAGCTCACACGTACCCACCATTCACTCATGCACTTCGAACCCACAGGCGAACCCGACGCCCCATACGACCACTACAAGAGCAATTTGTAAGCGTTTTTTTCAGTTCGACGAAGGAGCGATATGAGTTTGCAGTTCACTCGCAGGCCCGGACGAAGTAGGGCTCAGTGGCCGGCTGGAAGTAGGGCCCAAAGTCTCGCGGTGAGCGGAGAAGCTCAGGAGCGACGAAGGAGCGATATGAGTTTGCAAGTCACTCGCAGGCCCGGACGAAGTAGGGCCAAATAACATGCGAGAGGTTGGAGTCATCAGCTATGCCACGAGCGCGGTGGCGCGCGATGTGGTGCACAACGAAGTTGAGATCATTGTTCCGGTACTCGGCGAAGCGATTGCTAAATCGACAATCCCAAAGGCTGACATTGGTTTTGTGTGTTCAGGGAGCCTCGACTATTTGTTCGGTGGACCGTTCGCGTTTGTCGCAGGTGTCGATGCGGTCGGAGCGGTGCCTCCGATTCGCGAGAGTCACGTGGAGATGGATGCAGCATGGGCGCTGTATGAAGCTTGGTGCTACATCCAAACCGGTGAGGTCGATAGCGCGCTGATCTACGGCTTTTCAAAGGGCAGCAGCGGTGATCCTCTCGAACTCATGACAGTTCAAACTGATCCGTATTACACGGTGCCATTGTGGCCGTCCATGAGCGACATGGCCGCGCTGCAAGCGCGCGCTTTTATGCACCGAACTGGCGCGACTGAACGCGACTTCGCCGAAGTGGCTGCCCGCGCCCAGCGAAACGGAATGAGCATCGACTACGCGGTGCGAGCAGCCGCTGATGCCAGCGCAGAAAGATTGCTTGCTGAATCGCCGTTGGTGAGCGACCCGCTGCGCGAGAGCGACATCTTCCCAGTGAGTGATGGCGCCACGGTCATAGTGATCGCGGCCGATGATGTCGCTCGTCGACACTGTTCGCGTCCGGCATGGATTCGTGGCTTCGACCACCGAATAGATGCAATGACGTTCGGAGCCCGTGATCTGTCGCGTTCTGCATCGGCGACCTTGGCCGCCCAGAAAGCTGGCGCGGGCGAAGGTGATCTCGACATCGCTGAATTGCATGCTCAGTTCAGCCACGAGGAATTGCTCCTCACGGAAGCGCTTGGCATCGATCCTTCGAAAACCAAGATCAACCCGTCGGGCGGCCCGTTGGCCGCGAACGTCATCATGGGCGCAGGCTTAAACCGCATCGGCGAGGTCGCAAAGGCAATCACGGGCGGCGACGCCAATCGCGGCGTAGCGCATATCAGCAGTGGACCGTGTCTCCAGCAAAACATGGTGTGCGTCTTGGAGGGAGAGTGACATGGGTGCACATCGTGCAGCGGTAGTAGGAGTCGGCCAGACGAAACATCGTTCGGCTCGTAAAGACGTTTCGATGGCAGGCCTTGTGCGCGAAGCTGCCATGCAGGCGTTGGAAGACGCTGGGATGACGTGGGCCGATATCGACGCCGTCGTCATCGGCAAGGCCCCTGACATGTTCGAGGGCGTTGCGATGCCGGAGCTGTATCTCGCTGACGCGCTCGGCGCCGTGGGCAAGCCGATGATGCGCGTGCACACTGCGGGTTCTGTCGGTGGTTCAACTGCAATCGTCGCGACGAAGCTTGTGACCGCTGGTGTGCATCAGCGTGTGCTTACTGTTGCCTTCGAAAAACAAAGCGAAAGCAACGCTACATGGGGTCTTTCGGTGTCGCAACCGTTCTCGGCCGCGCTCGCGTCGGGAGCGGGTGGCTATTTCGCCCCGATCATTCGTGCGTATATTCAACGATCCGGTGCGCCGCGCAACACTGGCCACTTGGTCGCGGTTAAGGACCGGCTGAACGCATTGCGCAATCCGAATGCGCACCTGCACATTCCCGATATTTCGTTGGAGATGGTTGAAGCTTCGCCGTTGTTATGGGACCCGATTCGGTACCTCGACACTTGCCCATCCAGCGACGGGGCTATGGCGATGGTGATCGCATCCGAAGCCGTTGCCGATGCTGCTGATGGACCCGTTGCTTGGGTGCACGGAATGGCGATGCGATCGGAGCCCACCATGTTTGCGCATCGCGACGCAGTCAATCCGTTGGCTGGGCGTGAGTGCGCGAAAGACTTGTACGCGCAAGCTGGTATCAGTAACCCGCGCAACGAGCTTGATTGTGCCGAGATCTATGTGCCGTTCGCGTGGTACGAGCCAATGTGGTTGGAGAACTTGGGCTTTTGTCCCGAAGGCGATGGCTGGAAACTCACCCAAGAAGGCGCGACGGCAGCTGACGGCGATATTCCCTGGAACCCCAGTGGGGGAGTCCTTTCATCTAACCCAATCGGAGCCTCGGGAATGATTCGCTTCGGCGAGGCTGCGCAGCAGGTGCGGCGCCGTGCGGGTGACTATCAAGTCGAAATGAAAACGGGCCGGGCGATGGGGCATGCCTACGGCGGCGGTTCGCAGTTCTTTTCGATGTGGGTCATCGGCGACAAGAAACCTCAGAACTAAGAAGTCGAGTTGCCGCGGGCTGGTGGACACATTGCATTGCCGTATCGGTTCGACCGTCGGTGATTGAGCTACTGAACTATGAGATTCGCGGCAAGCTCGCGCAGCGAACGGATCGTTGCGTAGCGCGGTTGCAGGCCGTGCGCACCATGTGGATCCATGACGAGTGGGCGTATTCCTGCGTTGTGTGCTCCAACGACGTCGATGGCTGGCATGTCGCCGACGTAGATGCAGTCGTCGGCGCTCACGTTCATGTTTCTGAGTGCGCAATGAAACACTTCGGCGCCGGGTTTGCGTAGACCGACGACGTGCGAATCAATGATCGTTTCCACGCACACAGCTACTTCAGGATCGTTGTGTCGAATTGACGCGATCCCGTCACGATGGAGCATTGCCGCGAGGGTGCCGTTGTGATTCGAAACGATTCCGAGACGCGCTCCGGTGGCCTGCAACGCCGCCAGGCCCGCGATTGCATCGGGAGCAATGCGCTGCCAAATAGGAATGCGACGGAACTCGACTCGTAGCAATTCTGCGAAGCCCAGAGGTGACTCGCAGTCGGGGAACAGCGCCGCGGCGTACCGCTCGAGATAAGGACCCCAAAAAGGTTCGTGGGGGTCGCCAACTACCGCGATGGCTTCAAACGCGACGCAAGCGGCGTAGTGGGCAGCGTCGATATCTTCGGGATCAAGTGCAACGCCGAAGGCGCGCGCTGCGTTGAGCGCGATGTCGTGGTCGGGTATATACAAGATTCCGCCGGCATCGAGGAGCACCGTGGTACACGTGATCGTGTCGATCATTGGCCCGCGAGTTCAGCAACGTCGTGGAGGCTTGTCAGGGTCTCGAAACTGAAGCCGGCGTATTCGATTCCATCGTGATCACCGTGTGGATCGATGATGAATACCCGCATCCCGGCGCGTTGTGCGCCCACCGCGTCGATGCCGGGCATGTCGCCGACGTACCAGCACTGCTCAGGTCGAAGCCGCATCGAGATAAACGCGAGTTCGAAAATGCGCGGATCGGGTTTTTCAATACCGACTGCGCCCGAGTCGATCACGCATTCCATCGGAACGCCGATGCCCGGCCCGACTTGCGCGAGTTCGATGGCTCGGAGGCGAGTCAGCGCTTCACCGTCGTTGTTGCTGACAATCCCCAGGCGAGTGCCGGTGGCCTCGAGCGCCCGCAGTCCCTCGCGCGCACCCGGAATTTCGTACTCCCAGAGGCCGCCAGTGGTGAACTCACCTGCGAGATGTTTGAGCACTTCGGAGACCGTCTCTTCGCTTTCCACGCCGAGCGATTGTGCGAAGGTTTTGAGGTATGCCGGCCACCACCGATGCCATGGCGCAGACCCAATGTCGTCACCAGGATGGTCGAACACGGTGCATCCCTTGTAGTGGGCACGAGGCACGTTGTCGCGATCGATGGGGTGGCCTGCACGTTCGCAGGCGGTCGCGATTCGAACCGGATCGGGGAGGTGAAACACGCCTCCAATGTCGAGCAACACGGCATCAATGGCAGGCATCGCGAGGACAATATCTTGCGGCCCAGTGCTGGCCCGTGGTCGGGTTTTGGTAACGCCGGCGCCAGAGGATCGCGACCACGGCGGTCGGGCGGGTTGTGCGACCGCGGGAATTGAAAGCCAGTTTGTGGCGCTCGCGCCGGTAATCTCACCCACATGGAATTTCGCCGAATTAATGCGCTGCCTCCCTACGCGTTTGCCCCGATCGACGCATTGAAGATGGAGTTTCGGCGCGCCGGCGAAGATGTGATCGACCTTGGCTTCGGCAACCCCGACCTCCCTTCGCCCGATATTGCCGTTGAGAAGCTGATCGAGGCTGCCCGCAATCCACGGAATCATCGATATTCTCAAACCAAGGGCATTCCGAAACTCCGCGAGGCAGTCTGTGCGCTCTATGAGCGGCGTTTTGGCGTACAACTCAACCCCGAAACCGAAGCCTGTTCGACGATCGGTGCCAAAGAGGCCTTTAGCCACCTCATGCTCGCATTGCTAGGCCCTGGCGACACCGCCTTGGTTCCTGCACCGAGTTACCCCATTCACATATGGGGCCCGATCCTCGCCGGTGCGGCCGTGCAGTACGTGCGCATGGGGCCAGGTCAAGATTTCTTTACGAATTTGCACGCGGCGTGGGAGCAATCGTGGCCGCGGCCGCGAGTGTTGGTCACGAGCTTTCCGCATAACCCAACGACGATGTGCGTCGATCTCGACTTCATGGCTGAGGTCGTGCAATTTTGCCGCGAACGAGAGATGATCGTGGTGCATGATTTCGCCTACGCAGACCTTGGTTTCGATGGCCACGAACCGCCGTCGATTCTCCAAGTTCCGGGCGCGAAAGATTGCGCAGTGGAGATCTATTCGCTGACTAAGAGCTATTCGATGGCGGGCTGGCGTCAAGGGTTTCTAGTCGGCAATGCCGAAGTGGTTGGCGCGTTGGCCAAGCTCAAGAGCTATTTAGATTATGGTGGTTTTCAACCGATTCAGATCGCAGCAACGGTTGTGATGAACGAAGAACCCGACTACCCACAGTACGCGAACGGCATATACCTTGGGCGGCGCGACGCGCTGATCGATGGTCTTGCGAGCATCGGGTGGGAGATTGAAAAACCCAAAGGCACGATGTTCGTGTGGGCACCGATACCTGAGCCGTATCGCGACTTGTCGAGCTTGGAGTTCTGCACGATGTTGGTCAAAGAAGCCAAGGTGGCAGTGTCACCCGGAGGTGGCTTCGGGCCTGGCGGCGAAGGCTTCGCCCGCTTCGCGCTGGTCGAGAACGATCAACGGATTCATCAAGCCGTGCGAGGAATCAAAAAGGCGCTCACCAAACTGGATGCGCCTTAGGGAGAAGCCGGGCTCCCGTTGTGTGCGCTTGGCAGGGCCACGGTGCGCGTCCGTGGCATTGGGCGTGTCGGGCCTTGTGCGGCATCTCGCGGTTGTAGTCCCTGCAGTGTAAATGCGACTGCAAGATCGGCCACGAGGTCGATCGGCTCGTTGCGTTCGATGAGAAAATCGCGAGCGAGTCGACCGACCACACCATGAATGGCATGGGCCAGCATGTCAGGGTCGAGATCGACGACTACGCCTTCGACAATCGCCTCTTTGATGTGACGAGCTGTATCTGCAATGGCGACGTCTTCGTTGCTCGCCAGCACCGGTGAGAAGATCTCGTCGGCCGCGGCGAACTGGATGATGGCGAAGTGTTCGCGGTGCTCCTGAAACCACTGCAGGGAGGCTCGGATCCCGAGTTCGATGCGGGTCAATGGGTCGGTGGCTTCGCTAATCGCGGATTGTTGGCGGCGTCGGAGGCTGCGGTTCGAACTGCGCAATAACTCGCTCAGCAGTTCTTCTTTGGACGCGAAGTACCAGTAGAAGACGCCCTTGCCGACACCCATTTCGTCGACGATTTCGCTCACAGAAGTGGGGTGGTACCCACGATCCGCAAAGAGGCGAGCCGAAGTGCGCAGGAGGTCGTCGCGTCGTGCTTGGCCTTTGGGCGTCAGCTTGTCGCGCATTGGCGGCACACTACGGGCCATTTGACCGGTCAGTCAACCAATCGCGGGCTGAATCCGAGCCACTGCGGGGCAGTCCCGAGCGCTCGGTTCGTGCCCCCGTCAGACAGGATTCAGTATCTGTTGCTTTAGTTGTAACACCCTGGATGCCGATAGGTAATCGGGGTGGTCGACTATGAGTGAGGCAAATCCCGCGAAACCCTAGCGAGGAGACTCATATGGCAGACCTGAAGACACTGTTGCGATCCATGAACCCCGATTACGCCTTGAGAAACGCCCGTCGTGAAGTTGTCGAACACGCCAGGGTGGTAGCGGAAGTAGACGCACTTGTGCAGCGTCTGAATGTTCCTGAGCAAACGCTGGATTCGAAGCGACGCGCCTCATAGTCTGGGTCTGTGCTCTATTGGGTGATCAAAGCCATTGTCACTCCCGTCATGCGCATCATTGTGCGGGTCAAGGTTGAAGGCAAAGAGAACCTGCCGACATCGGGGCCAGTCATCCTCGCGGCGAACCATCGTTCGTTTATTGATTCGCTGTTCATCCCGTTGGTTGTGAAACGCCGGGTCACGTTTGTCGCGAAGGCCGAGTATTTCGATAGTAAGAAGACCGCTTGGTTCTTTCGCGGGGTTGGGCAAATCCCCATCCGGCGCGAGGGCGGCAGTGCATCAGAAGGTGCGCTCGCGGCAGCCGCTGATGTGCTCAAAGGTGGCGGTGTGTTTGGTATTTATCCCGAAGGCACTCGTACCCGCACGGGTCGGCTCCACCGCGGCCATACCGGGGTTGCACGCCTTGCATTGCAATGTAATGCACCGATTGTGCCAATCGGGCTAGTTGGTACCGACGAAGTGCAACCCGTCGATCGAAAGCTGCCGCGCTTCGGGCGCACGGTGACCGTGCGCTTCGGAGAGCCAATTGACATGCAGCACTATCATCTTGAAGACCAAGACCACCTGACACTGCGCGCGATTACCGACGAAGTTATGTTTGAACTGCAATCGCTGAGTGGCTACGAATATGACGACACCTACGCCACCAAGAAGGCCGAACGGCTTCCCACCGCAGAAGTAATGTTGGCCAGTTAAGCGCATGAAATAGGCGCAAATTAGTGCGCCCACGCGCGACTGCGTTCGACGGCGCGTTGCCATTCTGCGTATTTGGCGTTGCGCTCATCATCAGACATAGTTGGTGCGAACGACGCGTCGCTGCGCCATGCCGCAGCAGCAGCTTCGGGGGAGTCCCAGACGCCCTCTGCGATCCCGGCGAGGAATGCGGCACCCAATGCCGTGGTTTCTTGCACCGCCGTGCGGCGCACCGTCACTCCGCAAAGATCGGCCTGGAACTGACACATCATGTCCATCACCGAAGCTCCGCCGTCGACTCGCAATTCCAGAAGCGGTGTGCCACTCGCCTCGGTGATCGCGTCGATCACGTCTCTGGTCTGGTACGCCATTGCTTCCACTACCGCTCGTGCGATATGGGCGCGGGATGTTCCTCGGGTGATTCCAACGATGGTGCCGCGAGCGTATGGATCCCAATACGGGGATCCGAGGCCTGTGAAAGCTGGAACGCAAAACACGCCGTTGGCGTCGGCGATGCTGGCAGCCAGCGGACCGACTTCTGATGCGGCGTCAATAATTCCTATGCCGTCGCGCAGCCATTGCACTCCTGCGCCCGTGACGAAAATGGCGCCCTCCATCGCGTACGTGACCGAACCATCGGCTAACTGCCATGCGACGGTGTTCAGGAGGCCGTCGACAACAGTAGGGAGTGTGGCTCCCACGTTAGTGAGTACGAAACTGCCGGTTCCATAGGTATTTTTCGTCATTCCTGTGTTGAAGCACGCTTGCCCGAACAGCGCGGCTTGTTGGTCGCCGGCAATACCTGAAACTGCGACACGTAACCCGGCGGCGCAGTCGGGGGTAGTGACACCAGCACGGCCGCTCGACGGGACCACCTCAGGCAAGCAGGCCATTGGGACACCGATGAGCTCGCAGAGTTCGGGAGACCATCGCATGCCGCCGATGTCGTACAGCATCGTGCGGCTCGCGTTCGTCGGGTCGGTTGCATGCACTCCGCCGCGCACGCCACCGGTGAGGTTCCAAAGAATCCACGTGTCGACAGTGCCAAATGCCAGGTCGGGGCTGTCGGTGACGTCACCATCGTTGAGCAGCCAAGCAAGCTTTGTACCCGAAAAATATGGGTCGAGTACAAGGCCGGTGGATCTGCGAATGAGTGGTTCGTGGCCTGCGGTTTTCAGCGCATCGCATCGGGCCGCGGTGCGACGATCCTGCCAGACGATCGCTCGGTGCAATGGTGATCCGGTCGTTCGATCCCAAACCACCACTGTTTCACGCTGGTTGGTGATGCCGATTGCAGCTACGGTTTCGCCAGCAGCATCCAACGCTGCGACGACCTCACCGAGCACGTGGAGCGTGGTCGCCCAGATTTCGTTTGCGTCGTGTTCGACCCAACCCGGCTGTGGAAAGTATTGCGGAAATTCGCGGTATGACGAAGCAACGGGGACGCTCGCTTCGTTGACTGCGAAGGCTCGCACTCCGGTCGTGCCGGCATCGATAGCGATTACGACGGCCATGAGTTGTCTCCGATTGAGTCTTGCGCGACAGTGCGGTCCCGATAATTGAGCAGCGCTTCTGCGATGGCGAGCGAGTTCGCATCGTTGTCGAATTCGAATAGCAATGGCGGGTGCCCAGGGTGAGAAATGTGGAGGCGTCGAGGTGAATCGCGCGGCACAACCATGATGTCGTCGAGGCGATCCGCAAGCACGCGACTGCGCGGCAAGCGAGAAAAGACTCCCGCAGAATACATCATCAGGCGACGATCGGTGATGACAACATAGTCGCGGAATCGCGCCGCGGCCCATCGCCACCGTACCGGGCGCGAATACCAAACGCGACACCAGCTAACGATGTTTTCGTTCTCCTCAAGCCGCTTACTGACGAGCGACTCAAGGCGACTGCCAGCCCGGGATTGTGCCATCGCGTCACACTAGAAGGCTCAGGGCGTGGGGCGGTTGTTCGCAAACCATTGAGTCGCAAAATCCACCGTCCCCCGCATCGCCATGAACCGTGCTGCTGCGGCGCCCACGTGCCCGGAGGTTTCACAGTTGGTCTTGAGTGCAAGATCGCGTCCGAGTGATTCGAAGTCTGCGCTGTCTACATCAAATTCCTGGAACTCGACCCAGCTGCGCTCGCCATCGACGTTGATAGCCGCGCCTTGGGTTCGCCATTGGACGGACTTGTCGGTGTATTCGGCACGGGTCTCAGCGAGATGCAGCGAAGAATTGTTGGCGTGGCCGACTCCAAGCAGCAAAACTTTTGCGTCGAGATCGTAGAGGCGACCGAGTGGAGACGTGTCGCCAAAGGCGTCGTTCAGCGCATGGATTGCGACAATTTCGGCGGCGAGTGGCCCGTTTGCGGCCATGCTGTGCAGTGGATGGCTGCTTCGCAACGTGGTGCGCGAACCGCGGAAGCATTCAACGACTGCGCCCATTTGCCGTGTCGGTGTGATGTCTCGATGAAACGCCGGTGTGTGGTCGCGAATGACCTGCCACCATGATTCGGGCACGGGTGGCGCGGCCCAATGTTTGGGGTCGCTACCAGCTCCGCTGTGGGTGGGCATGACCAGGGTGCCGGTATCGCCAATTGTTTGAAGGAGTGCTTCAACAACGGCTTGTGCGCCACCCGAGACCCAACCAATTGCTGACAATGAAGCGTGCACGATGAGTATGCACCCAGGCTCCACTCCTAGTCGTTCAAGATCTTGCCGCATGGATGCCACTGTTACCGGAAGCCGGGAATTGTGAATTAGTAGCGATTCATCCATACGACATTGTTATCTGATTTCTGCTGCGCACCAGCCACTTTGTATCGCTTGCCGGAGTGCGACCGGTAGCCTGCGAGCCACATGACCAAAGTCCTTGATGACCTCATTGAACTTCTGCAAATTGAGCAACTTGAAGTAAATCTGTTTCGCGGCCATTCGCCTGATGAACGCATGCAGCGCGTGTTTGGCGGCCAGGTTGCGGCGCAGGCGCTCATAGCCGCGGGTCGCACCGTCGACGACGATCGTCATGTGCACTCGTTGCACTCATATTTCCTGCGCCCTGGCGATCCACGCGTGCCGATCATTTTCGATGTCGATCGAATTCGCGACGGCAAGTCATTCACCACTCGAAGGGTTGTAGCGATCCAACACGGCAAGGCCATCTTTAATCTCAGTGCGAGCTTTCAAGTAGTTGAAGACGGCCCGGAACACCAGTACGAAATGCCCGAGGTCGCTCCGCCCGAGGAACTACCGACATTTCTTGAGCGTGTGACGCCGTTTCGGGAGCGTTTCAGCGAGGAAATTTGGTCATGGCTTGAACGCGAACGCCCGATTGAGTCACGGTCCTGCGACGCGCCCCGATGGATCGACCCAAATCCCAGGCCGCCTGAACAACACGTTTGGTTTCGAGCCAACGGCGAGTTGCCACAAGATCCGTTGTTGCACGCATGCGTAGTGGCGTATGCCAGCGATCTCACGCTGCTCGACACCGCCGTGATGCCCCATCAAATTAACTACACAGACGACACGTTTCAGGTTGCGTCGCTTGACCACGCGATGTGGTTTCATCGGCCACTTCTCGCCGATGATTGGCTCTTGTATCACCAGAAATCTCCGTCCGCGTGCGGCGCGCGAGGCATCGCGGAAGGATTCATATATGCGCGTGATGGTCGGCTTTGCGTAACAGTTATCCAAGAGGGCCTCATGCGTCCTCGTCCCGCGTGAATCTGTTCCCGAACGGCACCTGGATTTTCAGTGATTGTTGATCTGCGCTCCGATACCGTGACTCGTCCGACGCAGGCGATGCGCGACTCCATGGCTACGGCTGAAGTGGGCGATGATCTTTCGGGTGATGACCCCACGGTGAATCGATTGCAAAGCTTGTCGGCAGCGTTGTTGGGATATGAAGCCGCTTTGTACGTCCCGACCGGAACGATGGCGAATCAATTGGCGATTCGCGCCCATACTCGCCCTGGGACCGATGTGATTTGCGCGCCTCGTGCGCATGTGTATCGTTATGAAGACGCTGGCGCGGCGCGCAATGCCGGGGTACAGATGCGTCCTGTCGAATGGGCGGACCTTGAGTCTGAAATGTTGGGCGACCAGCATCACCTTCCTGAAGTTTCTCTCGTCGCGTTTGAGAATACGTTGATGGCACACAGTGGATTGCCGTTGGATCGGTCGCTCATCGAGTCAATCCTCGCGACGGCGTCGCGATTCGACGTGCCTGTGCATTGCGACGGCGCACGCATCTTCAATGCCGCGATCGCGACTGGCGCGACTCCGCGCGAACTCGTCGCAGGCTGCTCCAGCATGATGTTTTGTTTGAGTAAAGGATTAGGCGCACCGATCGGATCGGTGTTGTGCGGCACTCGTGAATTCATCGCGCGCGCTCGGGTTGATAAACACCGGATGGGCGGCGGGTGGCGTCAGGCCGGCATCGTCGCCGCGGCCGGAATCGTGGCGTTGGAGACAATGGTCGAACGGTTACACGACGATCATCAGCGGGCGCGCGCGTTCGCAGATGCACTGGCGCTTCGGTGGCCGGGGTCGGTTGATCCGCGGCAAGTGTTGACCAATATCGTGTGTGCCGATTCTGCGGCCATGCCGAGTGATGTAATCGAGCAACTATTCAAACAAGGTGTACTTGCCGCAACAATCGATGCGCGCACAACTCGATTCATATTCCATCTCGACATTGACGATGACGGTGTAACCCACGCGATTGACTCGTTGGCGCGAGTGCGCTAGCGGGCGCGCAGCGTCGCAACTCCCTCGCCGCTGAGATCGTCGTAGGTAACTGAGCGTCCGAGAATTGCCATGATGATGGCTTCAGCCGGACCGGCAACCAAAGGCCCTTCACCAAAGCCCCAATTTAAGTCATCGGCTTCCCAACGAATCCCGTCGACTCGGCCTTTGGCGATAAAGCCGTTGGTGGCCTTCTTGCTGACAAGAAAATCCAACACGGCGCGTGCGGCCGCGGGGTCCACTGTATTCCTGAGACCGAGCGGACGACAGATGTCGGATCCGTGCGCGACGGCATCGGTCAGTGGAGCTTCAAAACCGAATGTCGGTGGTGTCCACCGATGTTCGGCAGTTGCGCGAAGTTTCGCCGCGAGTTCCGGGCCGGTTTGCGTGTCTGCACGTACCATCGCCATTGTCATCTTTTCGAGGTTGAACCCGCTCTGCGCGAATGCGATAAGGACCTTGAGTTTTGATGCTGTTGCGGGATAGGTCAGGTGTGCAACTACGTCGCGAGTCGTCCAACCGTCGCACAAGCTTGCCGTATCCCATTGAGCGTCGGTCAATGTGTCGAGGATGTCGGACAACGAACGGCGTTGAGCAACTACGAGTGGGTGCAGATCGGTCATGTAGGAATCCGTTGCGGTGGTGTCTTTTTCCAGTCGGTCATTGCCTTCAGCACCAGTCGAGCCACCACACCGGCGCCGCTCGCGGCGATCAATGCGCCGACAACAGTCGTTACTGCGAGTTGGAGTTCGCAGCTGTGCGCAGGTATCGCATAGCCATCAACTCCAGCCGCAAGGAGTTGTCGCAGCTGCGCTGGGGTTTCCGAACACGATGCCGCAACGAGACCGTAACCGATCAGCCCGCCGAACACCCCTGCGATGACAACGGCGCCGAACGCGAGGTATACGGGACCCTTGCGGACAACATTGGGATGGGTGTCGCGTACGGGATCGATTGCCACCGGGCAATCGTAGGGGGACCGGGGCGGCGATACTGGGCCGGAGCGCCGAGCCATCGCCGCTGAGATATGCCAAACTCTCACCGTGACCCTGCACGAATGGACCGTTGCGAGTGCTCTGATTGAGCGCGATGGCCAACTATTACTGGTCAAAAATGTGCGCCAGGGGGGCCGAGAAGATTGGTCGACTCCGGGCGGCGTCATCGACCGTGACGACAACACGATTCTTGAAGGGCTCGCCCGCGAAGTTGCTGAAGAGACCGGATTGCGAGTCACTCGTTGGGACGGATTGGTCTATGAAGTCGTGGCGGTGGCCCACGATCTCGGCTGGCGAATGCGCTGTGAAGTGTATTTGGCTGGAGACTTCGAAGGAGAGGTGACGATCGACGACCCTGATGGAATCGTGGTTGAGGCCGACTTTTACGACCCAACCCACACTCATGGTCTGCTGATTGGCTGCCCAGCGTGGGTTCGTGAACCGATATCCGAGTGGATCAATGAGCGTTGGGACCATGGCGACGGTTCGGGGTCGCGTCGCTACGAATACGCCGTGCGAGGCACTCGCCGCTCCGATCTTGTCGTCGAACGCTGTTGAAGATCGGTTCCGATGTTTTTGCACGTTGACCTAGATGCGTTCTTCGCTTCGGTCGAGCAATTGCTGAATCCTCAGTGGCGGGGTTTGCCGGTCATCGTCGCCGGCATCGGTCGGCGAGGCGTTGTCAGCGCGGCGAGCTATGAGGCGCGTGCCTTTGGTGTTCGGTCGGCTATGCCGACATCAGTCGCGCGGCAGCGGTGTCCGCAGGGAATTTTTGTGCAGCCTCGGTCGACGGAATACGCACGTTTGAGCGAGGAGGTCATGGAGATCTTGCGCAGCTTCACCCCCGAAGTCGAGCCGGTCTCCATAGACGAAGCGTTTCTGGCTGTCGATGGTATTCGTCGACTCCGCGGCGACGCAGTCTCGGTGGCGCGGCTCATCCGTGAGCAGGTCAAGATCGAAACCGGGCTGACGATCAGTGTGGGCGTGGCGACGACAAAGTTCCTTGCAAAGATTGCGAGTGATCTGTCAAAACCCGACGGATTGTTGGTGGTGGAGCCAGGTAAAGAACTCGCCTTCTTGCACCCCTTACCGGCTCGTCGCTTGTGGGGCGTGGGTCCCAAAACCATGGAAAAGCTTGAGCGCATTGCGGTCGAGACGATCGGGGATATAGCGGCACTGCCGTTGGAGGCTCTACGTCATGTGGTTGGACGCGCGGCCGCAGAGCATCTCCACGCGCTGTCGCACAACCTCGACCCTCGGTCGGTTACCGTCGAACGCAACGCGAAATCCATTGGCAACGAAGAGACGTTCTCGCACGATCTGCGCGAGCGCAGTGCCGTCGATCGCGAGCTGTTGCGTCTCGGTACCAAGGTTGCGGGTCGGCTGCGCGCCAGCGATGTCGCGGCATCGGTGGTAACGGTCAAACTTCGTTTCGAAGATTTCTCGACGATCACCCGTTCGCGAACGCTGCGGCAGGCATCGAGTCAGACTGCGCAAATTGTGGCGATTGCGCGCGAACTCGTCGCCGAAATTGATGTGGCGCGAGGCGTGCGCCTGCTCGGAGTGCATTGCTCGTCGCTGACCGCGCCGACCTCGGAGCACCAGGGCACATTGGACCTATTCGCAGTTTCGAGCGAGAACCTGCAACCCGGACTCGGAGAAAAATTTACAGCGGTTGGTGCACCCGCGTTCGATGAACGTCAAGCTCGCATCGATACGGTGGTCGACGCCGTGCGCGCCAAGTTCGGTAGCGAGGCGGTTGCCGCGGCCTCGCTGAGGGGCACGCGTACGGCTCAGCATGCTGGGGATGCTGGGGCCTTCGAACAAATCCAAGAAGGTGACAAGCTATGAGGCGAATCGGCATCGTTGGGTGTGGACACATTGGTACGGTGCATTCCTACGCGTTGCGGCGCTTGACGCAAGCGAATCTCATCACGGCGATGGTGACGGCAACCTTCGATACCGACTTTGCGCGCGCGGCGGAGATGGCGAAGCACCATGATGCTCAGCCGTATCACGACCTTGATCTTTTGCTCGACAATGTGGATGTCGTATGGATCTGCACCTGGACATCGGGGCATCTCGAGGCGGTTGCTCGCGCCGCTGAACGTGGGCTCGCCGTGTTCTGTGAGAAACCACTCGCAGCCACAATCGAAGACTGTCGTCGTGTCCACGAAGTTCTCGCCACAGTTCCGCATCAAGTCGGGTTGGTACTGCGCTACGCGCCAGTGTTTGCGCAGTGTGCCGAGATTGTGCGCAGCCAGGAGTTCGGACGCGTGCTAACCACAATTTTTCGAGATGATCAGTACTTCCCCGTGCAGGGGATGTACGGCTCGACGTGGCGCGCCGATCGTGAACTTGCCGGCGGCGGCACGCTGATCGAACACTCGATTCACGATATAGATCTGTTGGCCTGGATTTTGGGTGCTCCAGATTCGGTCAGTGCCGCCACGGCCCAGCGTTTCGGTTGTGAAGGCATCGAAGATACGGCGGTGCTGCATCTCGGGTACCCGGATACGAGCCGGGCAGTGATGATCAGCATTTGGCATCAGATTCTTTCCCGAGGATCAACTCGGCGCCTCGAGATCTTTTGCGAACACGCCCTGCTGTGGACTGAAGACGATTACCTCGGGCCGCTACATATCCAAACCAGTGACGGATTTCTCGAACGGTGCGGTTCCGTGCCGGATTGGGCGAATCAGCTGGATCTCCCGGAGGTATATGAAAAGTCGGTGGTGCAGTACGCGACCCCCGCCAAAGCCTTTTTGGACGCGTTGGACGGATCAGGTGGCCGCAGCAACGGTTTTCCCACCTCTGCAGAGGCGTTGGCTTCTCACCTTTTGGTTGAGGCCGCGTACCAGTCCGCGGCGGTCGGCGGGGTGCCGATTTCCGTGGTTGCATTGTGATGGGTCATTCGGTGCGCGACAATGGTGAGATGATGTCCCGCAGCACCGTGGGATTCCGTGAGGTCGAGCATGCCGCTCTCTGATGAAGAGCTCAAAATCCTGAGAGAGATCGAAGCGCAGCTCAACGCGACCGATCCCGAATTGGTTGATGCTGTCGCGAATTCCACCGTCACGCGTGCAGCGCTCGCCGCGATTCGTTGGGCCATCTTTGGCTTAGTCGGAGGCCTTGCGATCATCGTGTTGACATTTACGTCGAGTTTGGTGTTTGCCTTTGGCGGATTCCTCCTGATGCTGGCGTCGTTGTGGACGATTGCCGGAAATCTCAAGCGAATCGGTAAGGCCAGTTTGTACAACGTCTTCGGCATCCGTGAAGGCGGGATTCGTCGCTTGGTGACTGATACCAAAGAGGGAATTCGCGATCGCTTTGATCGCGGTGAGTGACGGCGGTTCTACCAACGCAAGCGGATTAGCCAGCGTCGTCGCTTGTTGGTGATGAGCTCGCGCATCGCGGCATCGATCCGGTCGGCGCAATCCCAGGCGTCTTCGGCGTCGGCCTCGGCGGGTTCGAACGGCGCGTACATCGCCTCATTGTGCAACTGCGCCAATTCAACCAAAGCCCCTCCTGCGGCTCCCACCCCTGCGGCAGGAGCCTCCCGAAGCGCAAATTCGACGACGGTCGTCGATGGTCGGCGATGAATGTTGAACAGCGCCAGCCGTTCGTTCGCGTACGCCCACGCTTGGGTGATTCGCGTGCGAGCCGTGCCCCTCGATCGGCGGCGATGCAATCTCACTCGGCGCGGGATTCGCCATCCTGCAAAAAGTAACAGTAACGAAGCGAATACGAATCCGGCGACAAAGGCGCTGCGCCGAGCTAACGATGTTCCCTTCGGTTTCGTATCTTGCACTCCTGCCGTTTCGATGCGATCAAGCGGCCGAAGTTTTGTTGTCGGTGTGCTTCCCTCCGATGTGGCTGTGGTCGAGGATGGGGCGCGCGACGTTGTCGTGGCGGGTGCGTTCGGTTGGTTGGGGCCGGCTGTTTGCCCGAGCTTGGTGCCCGACGGGTCGCCTGGAGTTTCCCGATCGAAACGACTTGGTGTTGGCTCGAAGCCAATCCAGCCAACCCCTTCGAAGTACATCTCGGGCCATGCGTGGGCGTCCTTCGTGCCGACGCGATAGACCTTGCCATCGAAGGTTCCAGGTTGGAATCCCACTGCGATTCGCGTCGGCATGCCGAGTGACCTAGCCATAAGTCCGAAGGTGCTAGCGAATTGCTGACAGAACCCCCGGCGCTCCTTGGTGAGGAATCGCACCGTCGCATCGTCGTTGTCGGACAGGTTGATTGATGTGTCATATTCGAAGTTGTCGCGGAAGTAATTCTGTATCGCGAGTGCCTTGTCGTATTGCGTGACTTTGTCACGGGTGACGTGGAGCGCCGTTTGTTCGATGATGGGCGGCAAGTTCTTGGGAATCAACAGGTTGCGTTCGACACCAGGTTGTTCGGTATCGATTTGTGCAGGAGCTGCTCGCAGGGTGGCAGGTGCCGCGCCCACCAACTCCGACGTCACGTCGTAGGACAAACCGGTGTGATCTTGTCGGTTAACGATCAGGGTCTTTGATTCATGGATCACTTTGAGACCGGGTACCGCCCCGATTTCAATTGGTTCAAACGCAGCTGGCAGCCATTCTCCTCCATAGGGACCCATGGCATAGCGCTGGCTCACGCGCGCGATTTGGGCGTTGGGTTGGTGCAGCGACTCAGGCAAAGAGTCGTGCGACTCCGTATCGGGATGCAGGCCCCACTCGTCGCCGTCGTAGGCTTCGAGTGCCATAAGGCGCCAGCGTGCTGGTCGGGACGACTCGACGGTGAAGAGCTCGGTGTCGTCGTTTTGGTTGAGTTGGTCGCGAATGCTGACGAGCGGCGAGATGGTACGTATCACTGACGGTCCGTCGTTGGATCCAAAGTTGCGATACTTCAAGAGCCCGGGGCTTGAGGCGCTCGGCAACTGCGGGCCGATCAGCGCGGCCGAAAACACCGCGACGGCGGCCCCAATCGCGCCGCCTGCGACGAGGCGGGAACGACGGGGAGTAGTGGTGTGGAAACCTGTTTGGCCTTCGGTGGAATGCACTGTGTGGTGAAGCAACAAGAAACCAAACACCGTCAGCAGCCAGACGACGGCAGATGTTGTATATGCACCTTTGCCGAGCGCCGCGATGGCAATGAACAGCGCGAATTGGGCGATGAGTGAACTCAGTGCACCATCGGGCTTGGCTGCACTCCATGTCGATCCACACGCGACCGCGAATACGACAACGATCGCGAGTTGCAACGCCGGTCCTTGGGGAGGTACTGGCACGATGGCGGATCG
Organism: Actinomycetota bacterium; assembly: GCA_005773635.1. Lineage (GTDB taxonomy): Bacteria > Actinomycetota > Acidimicrobiia > IMCC26256 > PALSA-610 > F1-120-MAGs023. The sequence goes on along the minus strand of SXHN01000046.1, from coordinate 107,691 downwards.
CAACACGGTTCCACTTTGACCAACCGCCTCGAACCAATTACCGATTGCCGTGAACGACGGAAGCCCGAGCCAAAGCTCGTGGGGTCGGACCACAACGTTGCTCCACCAGAATCCAATCGTGCACAACGCTCCCATCGAGACCGGGGTTGAGAGCTCAAAGCGCAAGCATGCCCAAACCACGCCGCTCGCGAGCATGGCGGAAGCTCCGACCGCGAATAGCCAGCTGTTGTGCTCGAAGACACGCGTCAGACCAAAGGCCGTGGCGGTGCTGAGGGCTGCGGTTATACCGGCGAGTATTGGGGCGTGGCGTTGTGTTGCCATGAAATAACCGCTTGATTCCATTGAGTGACGACATCGGATGCAGTAGTGGCGCAGAGGTTGATGGAGAAGCGGCGAGCCGCGGTGGATGGCGCAGAAATTGTGCGGTGGTGGCACAACACGAGGGCGAGCGCACCGCCGCGTTGCACCATGAGATCCACTGCAGCCCGGTCGGAGTCGGCCACGTCGCCCATGATCGCGATCACCGACATCGCTCGCTTTCCCCGTAGTGCTGGAATAATGCGATTCGCGGCCGAGGCTTCGATTACTGCAAGCTCATCAAGCACGCTGCCGAGGTATCTGCGCCCCGATTGTCCGAGCGGTTCGCCACTCGACGTGATGACTTCGAATGGACGCCCGGTGCGAGCGATCGCCGCCGCGATTGAAGCCGCCGCCTCGACTGCGCGCTCAAACGATTGCTCGTCGTGGGCGGCGGCGCGTGTGTCGAGCATGATCGTTGCTGGCGCCCGCCGCCGTGACTGGTCCTGGCGCACCATCATTCGGCCGCGTCGCGCAGTGGATTTCCAGTGGACGTGACGTCGATCGTCGGTTGGCGTGTAGTCGCGCAACGTGTCGAACTCGCCACCGGAATCGGGCCGACCGGCGACGTCGCGAGATTCGGCATCAACGCCGCTGCCACTCATTTCCGGCGGAGCAAGCAACTCCAACAGGCGAGGATGCACAATTACTTCCTGCGCGGTCGCTGCTTGCCAGGTGCGAGAAGCAAGACCGAATGGGTCGCCGAGCGTGCCGACTAGAGGCCCCAACACGAAGCGGCCTCTGCGGGTCGTGGGCACGCGATACGCCGCGCTCGCTTTGGCCCCACTGTCGAGTGGTTGTAGCGCGAAGCGCGCAGATCGGTCGCCATCGTCGAAGCGGTCGACGTACTGGGTGGTCGGCGATGTCGACCCGCCTTGGTTCACCACGGTGAGATCCACACGCCCTTCGCCACCCACGTGAAGATGTTCGGGTATTTCTCGCAACGCTGCCAACGCGACGTGTTGGCGTGTCGTCCAAGCGGCGCATCCACCCAGCAGCAGCCATACGCCGAGCGCGATGATCCAAAGTTGTGGGAGGCCCAACAAGCGTGCTGCCCCGACGATTGCGAAACTGCTGAAGAACAAACTCCAACCGCGGCGGGTGAACGTCACGGAGTGCTACTTCGATCCGAGGTGATCCGCAGGTACAGCAACCGATTCCAGCACCGATGAGATAACTGTGGTCGTTGAAACTGACCGCAATTGAGCTTCGGGACTCAACAACACCCTGTGCTCCAGCAAGCTCGGAGCGAGCGCTTTGATGTCGTCGGGCACGACGTAGGTGCGGCCGAGACTCGCGGCCAAAGCTCGGGCGGCACGTTGCAAACTGATGACGCCGCGCGGACTGACGCCCAGCATCAGATCGCGGTGATGGCGAGTCGCATCCGCGATGTCAACCATGTAGCGCTTGACTTCTGGAGCCACAAATACCCCACTCAGTCTGGCCGTCCAGTGTGCGATGTGGGCCGCGCTGGTGACCGGCCGCAGAGTTTCTGCAACTAACGATCCGTCGGTGTGGGCTTCGAGTATCGCAAGTTCCGCGTCGCGTTCGGGATATCCGATGCGGAGCCGCATCATGAAACGATCGAGTTGCGCTTCGGGCAGGGGATAGGTGCCTTCGAGTTCGATGGGGTTTTGGGTTGCGATCACCATGAACGGCGGCGCCAATTTGTGCGTGATCGAGTCGACCGTCACTTGGCGTTCTTCCATCGCCTCGAGCAGCGCGGATTGAGTTTTCGGAGCTGCACGATTGATTTCGTCCGCGAGCACAATATTGGCAAACACGCCGCCAGGGCGGAATTCGAAATCGTTCGTCGACTGATTCCATATGGAGATGCCAGTGACATCTGACGGCAATAGGTCGGGCGTGAATTGCACGCGGCTCCAACTTCCGCCGATCGAGTGCGCGAGTGCCTTCGCCAACAAGGTCTTGCCAACCCCCGGTACATCCTCGATGAGGAGGTGTCCTTCGCCAAACAGCGAGACCAGCGCGAGGTGTACCGCGCGCCGTTTGCCTCGAAGCACTCCCTCTATTTGGGAGGCGAGCCGTTCGAATGTTGCTTGAAAATCGTTGGAGTCTGAAAGCGCAAACGGCACCGCAGGCTCGGCGCGCGTTCCGTTGGGCCCGGCTTTGGTATCCATCGTGCTCCTCTTCCCCACGACCTGTGGACGACACACGCTACCGTTGCGCAACATGGCTCGCACCGCGCCTCCAACGTTGTCGAAGCGACTCGTGGTCGGTTGCGTGTTGGCCGTCGTGGCACGTCCGCGCTTGTGGCCGACTGCGATTCGGTTGCTCTTCAGAGCCGCGCCTCGCAGCTGGTGGCGGACGCCGCCTTTCTTGCCGATTCCCGACGCTCGCTACCTTCACTTTCGCTACTCGACTGCGTACGGTCGCAGCGGGGCACCGAGAACTCATGAATTTGTCGCGTACCTTCACTGGTGCGCCAACTACGGTTTGACTATTAACGAGCGCTGATGTTTTCGGGAGGTGAGCTGGAATGGCCGCAGCGTTATTGCTGAATGCCACGTTCGAGCCGCTCTGCGTGGTCCCAGCGCGCCGTGCTGTTGTTTTGGTGTTGCGTTCGAAAGCCGAAGTTATCGAAGCCGGCGAGGGTGTATTTCGGTCTGAGCGTGCAGTGTTGCAAACGCCGAGCGTCATCCGCCTGACACACTATGTGCGGGTCCCGTACCGCAATTCAGTGCCGCTGTCGCGCAGAGCAGTGTTTTTTCGTGACGAACACCGTTGCCAATACTGTGGTCGGGCGGCCGAGAATCTTGATCACATCATCCCGAAAAGCCGCGGTGGCCGCCACACGTGGGACAACGTGGTGGCATGCTGTCGGCCGTGTAATTCTGGCAAAGGCGATCGATTACTGAGCGAATGCAGCTTGCAATTGCGTCGGGTTCCGGCACCACCCTCAGCGTCATTGTGGATTGTTGCTGCGATGTCGACGGTGGATCCGTTGTGGTCGGAATATCTGGGCCAGGCCGACCCTGCCGCGTAATGAGGTGGTGGTGCCTTGGTGGTGCGCGGCCCGTACGCGCCGCAAGATGGCGTGCCAGGGATGCTTCCGGGTCACCATCACACAGGTATAAATGCGGATGATATGTAAATAAGGCCCTGTTTCGCCGCAGAAATGTTTGAATATTGCGCGAGAAAGGGTGAAAAATGGTGTTGCATGGCGCGAAGTGGGGGTGTATGGTGACCTTGGTAACAAGGTGGCAAGGTGTCCACCGGCCTGGTGGTGCAGCGCAGTGTTTCTCTCACGTTCAACTCACTCGCTGGATGACAAAGGTCGCGTGATCCTTCCAGTCAGATGGCGAAACGCGCTCGAGGGGGGTGCCTACGTGACGGAATATTCCAATGGATGTTTGGCGGTCTTCGACCCCGAAGAGTTCATGAAGGTTGCTGAACGTGTGCGCTCAGTATCCCAACGGGGCGCGAGCGAGCGATTCATGACGCTGTCATTCTTCTCGTCTGCAGTGGATGTGGCGCCCGACAAGCAGGGCCGCATCGCAATTCCGCTGCACCTTCGCGAGTACGCCAACCTCGACGGCGACGTCGTACTCGCTGGTCATTTCGATCATATTGAAATCTGGAATCCATTGGAGTACGACCGGCGGAAAGGGGAAGGAACCACGATGCTGCACTCAGAGCGCGGCATCGGCGTCTTTAGCGGTCCGTAACACGATCGGACCCAGCTCGAACTCCCCGGTCACACGGTTGATATGGCCCTACTCCGCCCGCCTTACAGCTGTGCCGACCTTGGGAGAGACAACCCTGCGGCTCTTTGTCGATCGGGGAGTTCGAGCTCGGTCTGGCCGCGCGGATAACGGCTTGCGAACGAAACGAGAGGGTAGAGGTGGCGGAGTTCTCGCACCTTCCGGTGATGGCCAGGGAGGTGGTGGAACTGCTCCTGCCTGTACCCGCCGGTTTGATTGTCGACTGCACACTTGGAGGGGGAGGCCATGCAGGCCTCTTGCTCGACGCGCGCCCCGATTGTCGGCTGCTCGGTATCGATCGCGACGGCGTTGCACTCGCGGCCGCACAGAGTCACCTCGAACGTTTCGGCGATCGAGTGGAGTTCATTCATTCGGAATTCGGCCGGCTGCGAGACGCAGTTGGTCCACGGGAGGAACCAGTTGTGGCAGTGCTCATGGATCTTGGCGTGTCCAGTCCGCAACTCGATCATCCCGAACGCGGATTCTCGTACCGTTACGACGTAGCACTCGACATGCGCATGGATTCGCGACAGTCACTCACTGCAGCAGTTGTTGTCAATGAATACGACGAAGCTGAACTGGCCTCGCTGATCGCTCGCTACGGTGAAGAACGCTTTGCGCGCCGTGTGGCCCATGCAATCGTTGCTGCGCGCCCATTACATACGACTGGCGAGCTCGTTGCAGTAGTTACGAAGGCGATACCCGCGGCGACTCGGCGCACCGGGGGCCACCCTGCAAAACGCACGTTCCAAGCGATCCGAATGGAAGTGAATCGCGAATTGCCCAATCTCGCCGACGGACTCGACGAATCAGTTCATCTGCTCGGACCCGGTGGTCGTGTGCTCGTGATGGCGTATCACTCGCTTGAGGATCGCATGGTGAAACAAAAGATGCGCGCTTGGGCTGATGACGGCCGATCTGATCATGCCGTCGCCAAGATGCCAGTCGTGCTCGGGCGACAACCATTGACCCGACTCCTCACCCGCAAGGCCTTGCGGCCGACTGCCGATGAATTGGCAGCAAATCCACGTTCGGAGAGCGTACGGCTGCGCGCGAGCGAACGCGTCTCGCCGTCATGAGTGCTCCAGCGGTTCGATCAGCGCGCAGTGCAATCGCGGCTCCCGACGCACTGTTGCCCCGCCGGCCCGAACGCCGCGCCAAGCTGGAGGCCGTAGCTGCTCAGCAGCGCCGCCGTCAGCGACGGTCGGTCGTTGCTGGCACAATGATCGCTAGCGCCTTTGCCGCGAGTCTCTTCCTGGTCGTGTCTATGCATGTGCACATGGCGCAGAACCAGTTCGGTCTTCAAGGCATTGAACGAGACACCCTCGAACAACAACGTGTCAATGAGCGATTGCGCAATGATGTCGCCACGCTCTCCGCGCCTGACCGAATTGTCCAAGAAGCACGTCGTCTCGGCCTGATTCCTCCGGAAACGGTTACCCCGATCTCGGTGGAAGATCAACGCTGAGATGAAATCGGTCGCGGACGCACACGGTGCTTCATGGATGGGAATTGACACGGATGACGCGGCGCTTTAGATCTCCACTTCTCCCGGCGCGGGCTCCCGACGGTCGGCGCACGGGTCAGGCCGCGCGTGCGACCAGGGGGCGCGTCGCGCCGCCGAACCCAAATGATGTCCGCCGTCGTGTTGCACTGGATGACCGGGATCCGATGCGTGGGCCCCTCGAGCTCGCTGATCCGCGAGCTACGAAGCCGCGCCCTCGCGCTCCTCAATCAACTCGCGTTGCGGCAACTCGACTTGTCGTCGTAGATGCACAACTGGTGCGCGCAAAGCGCGATCGGAGTCGAATTGCCATCATGGCAACGTTGATTATTGCGTTGCTGTGCGGTGTCGTTGCTCGGCTTGTCAACGTTCAAATCGTGCAGGGCGACCGGTGGCGCCAAGAGGCGAAAGATCAATCAGCGAAACGCACCGAAACGCTTGCCCCTCGGGGCACAATCTTCGACCGCAACGGCAATCCGCTTGCCGACGACGTGCCCAGTGATCGCGTTGTTGTGAACCCAACCAAGGTTGACAACGCTCGTTATTACGCTCATGTGTTGACTGGTGTTCTGGGGATGGACGAAGAGCGGTTGTACGAATTGATGCAACCGGTGCGGCGCAGTGACGGGACTCAGTTGCAGTATCGCGTGCTCGCGGATTCTGTTGATGTGAACACCGCGGCTGCGATTCGCGACATGGAGTTTTCAGGAATCTGGGCCGAGCCGCAGCCGCGCCGCGATTACCCGGCTGACTCACTCGCCGCTTCGCTGATAGGGGCAGTGCAACCATCAGCCTCAGGAAGCGAAGGCAAAGCTGGGGTCGAGTTTATGTTTGATCAAGAACTGAAAGGTCGCCCAGGAGTTGTTATCGCAGATCGTGACGCCAAGGGACTAGCTATCCCTCGATCTGAAGAATTGAATTCGCCGACCGTCGCCGGACTTGACGTCATGATGACGATCGATACGGGAATTCAATACCAGACCGAACAAATTCTCTTCGATCAAGTGCTGGCTCAGCAGGCCCGAGGAGGAAGCGTCACTGTCATGGATTTGACTGATGGTGATGTACTGGCGATGGCGAGTGTGACCGGCGGGCTCAGCCGGTCAGGTCCTCACCTCTCGACGGCCTCGCAAGGTAGCCAGGCTGCAGTCATGGGTTATGAACCTGGTTCTGTCATGAAGATCGTGACAATCGCGTCGGCGCTTGAATCGAAGTGCATTACCGAAGACAGTGAATTTCTAGTTCCGCAATCGATGAAGAATGGGTCGTACACGATCACTGATGATGAAAGCCATGGCACCGAAACTTGGCGCCCGATCGATATTCTCACCCATTCCTCTAATGTCGGCACCGCGATGATTGCGCGGCAGTGCACGAATGACAGCCCGCAGGAATTCGACGCATGGCTCCGCAAATTTGGATTTGGGAAACCGACGGGTTTGAAGTATCCCGGCGAGGCGACCGGCCTCCTGGTCGACCCAAAGGACTATGGCGACTCGGGAATCGGCAGTAACGCGATCGGCTATGGAGCTGTCGTATCGCCGCTGCAGGTTCTTGATTCGTACGCGGCGATCGCTCGTGGTGGCCGTTTCGTGCACCCGAGAGTCGTTCGGGAAACCGTGGATGCCACTGGCAACCGGAGCGCGCAAAGAATCAAAGAAGGCAGCACCATCGTCAGCGAGCAAACTTCAGCCGCACTGCGAACAATGTTCGCGAGCGTAGTTACCGAGGGTACGGGAGTCTGTGCGGCAGTGCCTGGTTTCGAGGTCGCTGGCAAGACCGGTACGGTGCGCAAGCGCAATGCTGCCAACGGATCCCACTATGCGTCGTTCGTTGGATTTGCGCCCGCGCGGTCGCCGCGAATAGCAGTGATGGTGGTACTCGACGACCCCGCAGAAACGTATGGCGGTAAGGCGGCGGCGCCGGTGTTTAGCGAAGTGATGTCGGTAAGTTTGGCGCGTATGCAAGTGGCACCCGAATCGTCAGCACCTGGCGTGCAATCCCAATTTGAAACCGCGCATGGACACGCTCGTCGTCAGGGTAAGAATTGCTCGGTCCCGCACGGTGAAACGCTCCGCAACCTCGTGAAGCTTCGAAATGAACCGCCGACCACAACCACGACTCCTACGAAGACGAAACCCAAGACAACGCCTACAACGAAGCCAGCAAGCTCCGCGAACGATGGAAACGGCCCAGCTTCGACATCCTCGATTGGAACCGTTACGACTGGCACGTCTGCACCGAAATCGAACAAGAGTTCATCGTCCGCCAGCTCCACATCGACGAGCGGTGCCGGAAGGCGTCCCTCGGGCGGAAGTCCGTCGACAACGCGGCCCTAGCGTGGCGTATGGCAATGGCGTTGCAAGAACTCATCGAACTGAGCTCCGTGCGCGCGACTCGTATACCCGAACACGCAGCATCGATCCGCGTGACTTCCGTCGAGTGCGATAGCCGGGCTGTAGCCCCGAACGCGTTGTTTTGTGCGATCCGGGGTCGCAATTCCGATGGCCATGACTTCGCTGTTGAGGCGCAGCTTGCGGGCGCATCAGCCATCTTGGTGGACCATTTGCTCCCGATCGACATGCCACAGATTCTTGTGGCGGACACTGCTGCGGCAACCGGTGCCCTCTCATCGGCATTTCTTGGTCATCCTTCCCATCAAATGCGGGTGTTGGGCGTTACTGGCACCAATGGCAAGACGACGGTGACTCATCTGTTAGAAGCCATTTCAATCGCCGCTGGTAAATCAACTGGAGTTGTGGGGACGATCGAGACGCGATTTGTCGGACAGACAGTGGCATCGAAGCACACGACACCTGATCAGTGCTCTATGCAGCAGTTGTTCGCGGCGATGCTCGATGCTGGTGTTCGCGATGTCGCGATTGAGGTCTCGTCACATGCGCTCGATCAGTCCCGCGTGACTGGTACTCGTTTCGCAGTGGTGTGCTTTACCAACTTGGGCCGAGACCATCTCGACTACCACGAGTCGATGGGTGCCTACGGCGCCGCGAAAGCGCGACTATTCACATCGCAATATGCCCCAGTTGCAGCCATCAATGTCAACGACGACTTTGGTGCCGCGTTAAAAAGTCACGCAGAGCTCAACGGAGTCGACGTTTGGACGTATGGAGCGCGGGCGAGCGATGTGTACGTCGAAGACGTGCGGTTCGAAGCCGCTTGTACAAAGGCACGAGTTGTGTGCGTTCGAACCGACGATGAGTTCGAGATCGAGACCCCGCTGGTTGGTGCGTTCAACGTGGAGAATGCGTTGTGCGCCATCACCGCGCACCTCGCGATTGGTACTCCGACTGACGTGATCGTTCGTGGCTTGGGTTCTGCGCAACCAATACCCGGAAGGCTCGAACGAGTAAGTGGTGCGTCAGATACTTGCAATGTGTTCGTGGATTACGCGCATACTCCAGACGCGCTGACAGCAGTCATTGCTGCGTTGCGTCCAATTGCCGTGCCAGGCGCGATGTTGCGTGTGGTGTTTGGCTGTGGAGGCGAGCGCGACCGCACGAAGCGTCCAGAAATGGCGCGAGTCGTTGCCGCGGGTGCCGATTCCGCGACGATTACTTCCGATAATCCGCGTGGCGAAGCTCCCGAATCGATTGTTGCCGATGCGCTTGCGAATTGGCCACAGCATTTGGTCGTTCCGAAAGTCGTGCTCGATCGGCGTAGTGCAATCGAGCAGGTGCTGCGCGACACGAAACCTGGGGACATCGTGCTCATCGCTGGCAAGGGTCATGAGGTGACTCAAACCATCGGTGACCAAACCATTCCGTTCGATGATCGCGCGATCGCACGAGAAATTCTTGCGAGACTTCGGTGAAAGTAACGGTGGAGAGCTTGCTCAGAGCGACGGGAGGTCAACTCGTTCAGGGCGACCGGTCAACCATTATCGAATCGTTCTGCAACGATTCGCGCTTACTTCGGCCTGACAGCTGTTTCGTAGCTATTCGCGCCGAACGCGACGGGCACGATTTCATCGGGGATGCGAGTGCGCATGGAGCATCGGTGGCACTGACTGATCGATCGATTGATTCCACCGTAGGTCGCGACATCGCGATTGTTCGGGTTGGCTCGACCCTTGAGGCACTGGCTGACATCGCCCGACAAGTCCGTCATGAAGTGCTGGCCTCGGCGAACGTCGTTGGGATAACTGGGTCCACTGGCAAAACCTCAACCAAGGATCTTTGTGCAGGTGCGCTACGAAGCGTTCGCGTGCACACCACCTCGCAGTCATTTAACAATGAAATCGGGCTCCCCCTCACGATTCTTGACGCACCCGAAAACACCGAAGTGCTCGTGCTTGAAATGGGGGCGCGATTTCGAGGAAATATTCAGGAGCTCTGCGATATCGCAGCACCGTCGATCGGCATCATTACGAACATCGGGCTCGCGCATGCCGAACATCTCGGAGGCATTGCGGGTGTCCTCGCGACCAAAGGGGAGTTGTTTGCATCGCTTCCCGAGAATGGTTTGGCCATACTGCCTGCGGGTGAATTTGCTGACGCGCTATCGGAGCGTACGAGCGCCGAGACAATGCGTGTGGGTTTGAAGGCCGACGCGAGTGCCCGACCCGACGTAACTGTGCACGTCGTCGATCTCGATGAAGAGCTGCGACCGACGGTGCGTATCGAGTCGCCATGGGGCGCCGCTGAAATGCGAGTCGGATTGCGCGGCGCCCACCAAGGCGTGAATGCCGCAATGGCGTTCGTTGCGGCACTGCGTTGCGGCGTCGAGGTCGAAGCCGCCGCAGATGGAATTTCACGTGCGACCGGCTCTGACTGGCGGATGGAAGTGGTCACGGTCGCGAATGACGTCACGCTGATCAACGACTCGTACAATGCGAACCCGACGTCGATGCGTGCAGCCATCGACGCGCTCACACAAGCACCGTGCCGAGGACATCGCATTGCAGTCGTGGGAAGCATGCGCGAACTTGGACTGCACAGCGAAGAGGAGCACTTGAAGCTCGGTGCACGGTGCGCCGAAGCGCCGATCGATATCCTCATCTGCGTCGGCGAAGAAGGAGCATGGATTGCCCGCGGCGCGGAGCTGCGGATTGACTCCATGACCGGCCGAAGATTCGCTACCGTCGATACGGTGAAAGATGCTGAAGCCGCCAGTGCAGTTTTGGAGAAAGTAGTAGGGCCTGGCGACACGATTTTGGTGAAAGCAAGTCGGGCGTTGGGGCTTGAAGCTGTGGCGAAATCGGTACAGGGCTACCCGACTCGCGGCGGTGCGTCGTGATTGCTCTGTTCTTGGGGCTCGCCGGTGGGTTCGTGTTCACTGTTGTTTCGACACCGTTTCTCATTCGGTGGCTTCGCGCGAATTCAGTTGGGCAGCAGATCCGCGACGATGGCCCGACCGAGCATCCCCACGTTGCCAAAGTCGGAACGCCCACCATGGGCGGACTCACGTTGGTGGCAGGTGCCTTGGTTGGCTATGCAATCGCCCACCTGAGGCGTGGGCAATTCGCTTTTGCTAGGTCTGGGTTGCTTCTGATGGCTTTGCTCGTCGGGTGCATGATGATTGGGTTCCTCGACGATTATCTCGGAATCAAGCACTCGCGGAATCTTGGGCTTCGTAAACGCGGGAAGTTGGTCGGGCAACTGGGCGTGGCATTCGTGTTTGCGTATCTCGCCGTGCACTGGGCAAACGTTTCAACCCGTCTTTCGTTTACTCGTGAGTTCGAATTCGACCTCGGGGAGTGGGGATGGATCGTGCTCGCCGTTGGCATGATTATGGCGACCACCAACGCGGCGAATCTCACTGACGGCCTCGACGGACTGCTCACTGGTACTGGTGTATTGGTATTCGGAGTATTTGCGATCATTGCCTTTTGGCAGTTTCGTCATGCAGAAATTTATTCCGTACTTCCGGCACAAGCTCTGGATCTGATGGCGGTTGCCGCTGCGCTCGTCGGTGCGTGCACTGGCTTTTTGTGGTGGAACGCGGCCCCAGCGCGAGTCTTCATGGGCGACACCGGTTCGATGGCGATTGGGGGCGCAATGGCTGGGCTCGCGCTGCTTACCCACACGCAGTTGCTACTTCCGATTCTTGCAGGATTGTGTTTGGTTGAAACGTTGTCGGTGATCGCGCAAGTCATTTCGTTTCGTGGCTTTGGGCGTCGCATACTGCGAATGTCGCCGATCCATCATCATTTCGAGTTGCTGGGTTGGCCGGAAACGACCGTGACAATTCGCTTTTGGATTTTCGCGGGAGCGTGCGCGGCGTTGGCATTGGGGCTCTTTTATGCGGACTTCTTGGGGATTCCAGGAGTCACCGATTAATATGCAGCCCGCGCTCGTTGTCGGACTCGCGAAGACCGGACTCGCAGTTGCGAAGCAGCTGATTTCCGAAGGCCGCGCGGTCGTCGTGATCGACGATGGCCCGTTGACCGCGTCAATGCGCCTTCGCGTCGACGAAGTGCTTCGAATCGGCGCGCGCGTTGAAATTGGCCCTGATTCACAGCGACTGTTCGCGTTGGTTCGCGAGTGTGAGTTCGTTGTGCCGAGCCCCGGAGTGAGGCCGAGTCACCCAGTTCTTGTCGCGGCTCGAGAAGGTCAAACTCCTGTCCGCAGCGAAATTGATCTCGCGGCTGAACGGTTTTCGTTTCCGATCGTTGCGATAACGGGTACGAACGGCAAGACCACCACGGTCGAAATGACCACGGCGATGCTGCAAGCAGGGGGGTTGAAGGTGGCGAGCGGCGGCAACATTGGCACACCGCTCATTTCGTTTGTGGGCGACGACCTTGATGTGATCGTGGCTGAGGTTTCGAGTTTTCAGTTGGAGTTCGTCACGCAGCATTGGCGTCCGAGGGTAGCGGTGATCCTGAACATCGCTGATGACCATCTCGACTGGCACGGCACATTGAATGCGTACAAAGCGGCCAAATCACGAATCGCCCGTTTCCAAACGCAGGACGACGCTTTGGTGCTGAATATTGACGACGATGTTGTGCGATCAATTTCGGTTGACGGCTCAACTGATCAGAGATCCCGATTGAGGCCTAAGGTTCTAACTGTCACGATCGCGGAAAATGGGGACGGCGAATTTCGTGTTGAACGGGAGGCGCTCGTTGCGTACGGCGAAGAAATGGTGAAGATTGCCGAGTTGCCCCGGAGCCTTCCACACGACCTCACCAACTCGCTCTGCGCGTGTGCAGCGACCTTCGCTACGCGATCGCTGCTCGGCGCGTCTGCGGATCTTGCGAGTGTCGTTTCGGTCTTGAGAAATTACGAAACCCTCCCTCACCGTGTGCAGTTCATCGGCGAGAATCTCGGAGTGAAATATTTCAACGATTCGAAGGCGACGAATCCGCACGCCACGCTTCGAGCCGTATCGGCCTTCGACTCGGTCGTATTGATCGCTGGTGGCCTGAACAAGGGCCTCGATCTTTCGATCCTTCGATCGGTCGTCTCTCGGATTCGTTCGGTGGTCGCGATCGGAGCCGCGGCCGGCGAGGTCGCGGCGGCATTCGAAGGATTCGTTGAAGTGCAGCGTGCAACGGGAATGGCCGACGCGGTGCGGCGATCCGCCACTGCCGCTCAGTCGGGCGATGTGGTGTTGCTATCTCCGGGTTGCGCATCCTTTGACATGTATCCCGACGGATACACCGCGCGCGGCGATGATTTCGTGAGGGAAGTGTTGTTGATGAGCGAGGAGTCCGTCGCATGAAACAGCGATTACAGAATCTGTGGGCCAGCGCCGGGTTTCCTCAAGCCACCCGCGACGGAGCGCCGTTGTTTTGGATGATCGCGCTGCTTGTAGGCGGGCTCACCGTCATCGGGTTGGTGATGGTGTTGTCGGCATCCTCGGTAATGCTGATTTCAAAAGACAATTCTGCCTGGTACCTATTTAATCGGCAGTTAATGTTTGCGGCGATCGGTGTCGTTGCTTTCGTTGTCGGCGCGCGAATTGACTATCGGGTGTGGCTGCGATGGGCACCTTGGTTGCTTGTGACCACCGTCGGCTTCTTGGTGTTGGTATTGGTGCCGGGAATCGGTATGCGGGTGAATGGCGCCCAACGCTGGATCGGGGTCAACAGCACCTTCGGCTTCCAACCAAGCGAATTCGCCAAGTTTGTCTTGCTGATATTCGCGGCCCGCTTGTTGACTCGGCGTCTTGATCAGTTGGAAGATGTTCGCCGCGTGCTGATACCGCTACTCATCGTCATGGGCTTCGTGTGTTTCTTGGTGATGTTGCAACCCGACCTCGATACCGCGATTGAAGTCTCGTTGATTGTGACAGGCGTTCTCTTTGCGGCAGGGATACCTCGACGACAATTGTTTGCCCTGATGGCTGGCAACGTTGTTGCTGTGGGCATCCTCGCCGTTGCCGCGCCGTATCGATTTCGTCGCCTCACTACGTTTTTGCACCCACAAGATGATCCACTGAACACCGGCTACCAAATCAAGCAGTCGCTGATTGCGCTTGGTAACGGAGGATGGTTTGGCGTGGGTCTTGGCAACGGTCACGCAAAGTGGCGATTTTTGCCTGCGGCACACACAGATTTTATTTTTTCGATTATTGGTGAGGAGACGGGCCTCGTGGGCGCGTCGTTTGTATTAGGGCTCTTTGTGGTGTTCGCAGTACTCGGCTGCAAAATCGCGCTGCGGGCCCCGGATCGCGGTGGAATGTTGATCGCGGCCGGGATTACTACATGGGTGTGTGGGCAAACCGTGATCAACGTCGCGATGGTGGTTGGGCTTGCTCCGGTCACGGGTACACCACTTCCGTTTATTTCGGCTGGTGGAACGTCATTGGTCGTGCTGATGGGGGCAGTTGGGGTGCTCTCGAATGTCGCGCGGCAGTGCTCGTTGCCCGCGCCAGTGCAATCGTTCGCTCATCCCGCAGTGCGACGTGCGCGCACAATGCGACCAGCGCCGAGCGCATGAGCATCGCGGCGCAGCCGCGTGTGTTCGCGTTGGTTGCTGCGGGCGGCACTGGGGGGCACGTATATCCAGGAATTGCGGTCGCCGACGCCCTGGCCGAGATTGGGCATCCTCAATCGTCTATTCGTTTCGTCACTGAGTCTCGACCAGTGACGACGACCGCAATTTCTAACGCCGGGTATGCCTACGACGTGCTCGCGCTCCAACGTGGCTTGCAGCGACGGCTGACGGTGGCGAACGTCGTGGTGCTCGCACAATTTCTGAAATCGCTCACACAATCGGTTCGTATCGTGAGGCGCTACCAGCCCGAAGTGGTTGTGGGCTTTGGTGCTTACGTCACTTTGCCGCTGATTTTGGCGGCGCGTTTGTTGCGAATCCCAGTGCTTGTTCACGAGCAAAATGGTTACCCCGGATTAGCCAATCGCATCGCGGTCGCCCTTGGTGCAAACGCGGCGGTGTCGGTAGAGGGCACGAAACTCGCGCGTGCTTCGATGACAGGCAATCCTGTACGCCCTGATATTGCGAGCGTCGTCCGCTCGCCGCAATCGCCACCATTGATCGCGTTCGTCGGAGGTTCGCTTGGCGCCGCGGTGCTGGACACCGTCGCGCTGGATCTATTTGACCGGTGGCGGAGCCGAGACGACGTTCAAATTCGCCACGTGAGCGGCCAACGATCCTTTGCAAAATGCGCGGCAACATTGGATGGTTTACGGCGCGACGGCGACCGGTTACATTTCGAATTGGTCGCCTATGAACACGACATGGCGTGCTTGTACAAGCGTGCAGCTTTGATGGTGACCCGTTCTGGTGGCAGCGTGGCTGAGCTCGCGGCCGCCGCGATGCCTGCAATATTGGTGCCGTGGTCGGGAGCAACCGAGCACCATCAGCACACGAATGCCGAAGCTCTCGCCCGTGATGGTGCAGCGGTCGTGGTCGATGAAACACATTGCGATGGCGCAACTCTGTCTACGTTGATCGACTCGCTGCTGGCAGACGAAGCTCGACTTACGGCCATGAGCGTGGCTGCGCATGGCATGGCTCGACCTGATGCTGCAGTGCGCGTTGCGCGTCTGTGCGAATCGATCGCGAAACCGCGCCTGTGAACCGCGCGCTGCAACCCTCAAGCCTCGTGCACATCGTCGCGATCGGCGGTGCAGCCATGAGTGGCATTGCGCGGTATTTACAACAGCTTGGTCACAAGGTGGTTGGCTCTGATGTCCGCGAAACGAGTACGACTGCCGCGTTGAGGTCCGAAGGAATCGTGGTCGAGATCGGCCACCGCGCATCGAACGTTCATCCGAAGATCGATTTGGTCGTGTACTCAACGGCAGTGCCGCAGGACAATGTCGAACTCGTTGCCGCACAGTCGTATGGCATACCCGTTGTGCACCGATCGTCAGCCATGCAACTGATCGTGGCGTCGAAGCCCGCGGCGGCGGTGGTATCTGGCACACACGGTAAGACAAGTACGGCGAGCATGCTCACAGGGATCTTGCGAAGCGCAGGCCATCACCCGAGTTTCTTCATTGGCGGCACACCAGCTGCCCTTGGCACGAACGCATTGTTTGATGTGGATGGCAAGTGGATCGTCGTTGAGGGTGATGAGAGCGATCGTTCGTTCTTGGCATTTGACCGTTCGGCTGTTTTGGTCACCAACATTGAAGCTGATCATCTTGAGCATTGGGATAACAGTTTCGCTCGGTTGGTTCAGGGCTTCGAATCGTTCGTTGACGGGTGCTCAGGACCCATTGTGTTGTGCCACGATGACATCACGACCCGTTCGGTGGCCGCGGCGCGGTCGCAGGCGCGTACCTATGGTTTTGATGCCGAAGCGCAGTACCGCTTGATTTCGTACCGCTCAGAGTCTTCAGGCGTGCGCCTCGTGATGGAAGCCCCTCACGGCGAACAGGTCGAGGTGCAACTGCGCCAACGCGGACGAGATATGGCAACCAACGCGCTTGGCGCGGCCACACTTGCTCATCAGCTTGGTCTTGCCTGGCCTGCAGCCGTGATTGGCCTTGAGTCGTTTCGAGGCGTTGCTCGGCGATTCGAACACCGAGGTTCGTGCAACGGCGTCGATTTGGTTGACGACTATGCCCATACGGCAACCGAGATCGCGACAACGCTGGCGCGCGCTAGGGAAGGAAGCTGGAATCGCGTCATTGCGGTGTGTCAACCACACCGTTATACGCGAATCGCGGCACACGGTCATGAATACGGTGAAGCGTTGCGATCCGCCGATCTGGTTGTCGTCACCGCGCTCGACCCCGCGTTCGAGGCCCCGATTGAGGGAATCGACGCCTCGATCGTCGTCGATTCGGTTCGCAAGGCTGCACCGAACGGTGTCGTTGAATTCATAGAACAGTTGGACGACCTAGCGGATTTGCCGTGGCGCCTTGGTCGACCTGGAGATGTCATTGTCACATTGGGATGCGGCACCATCACCGATGCGCACGCGCTGTGGGCCTTAGAAGCGCGGAAATATGAAGACTGAAGGCGATTGGGTCGAGCGCTTTGTATCGGCCGTCGGTTCGGCGGTTTCGCTCGAAAGGGATGCCCCTGCAGGCGCGCTCTGTACTTGGCGCGTTGGTGGACCGCTTCGGGTCGTCGTTCGGCCGAACTCAAGATCAGAGCTCATGACGTTGGCCGAGGCGCTGCCAGAGGGGCTTCCAACGTTGGTGATAGGGCGCGGCTCAAATTTGTTAGTCAGCGACCGCGGGTTCGACGGTGTCTGTGTCATGTTGGGCAGCGACTTCGAATCCATCGAGATGTTGTTGCCACCAGGCGCAGGCGTCGATGCTGGTGCAGATGCAGTAGTGGTGAGCGGGGGAGCAGTCCCGCTGCCAGTGCTCGCTCGTCGCAGCGCAGCGAGTGCGGTTGCAGGCTTGGAGTTCTACGTCGGTATCCCCGGTTCGGTGGGCGGGGCGGTGCGCATGAATGCTGGCGGACACGGACAAACGACTGCGGAAGTGTTGCTTGATTGCGAAGTGTTTGATCTTGCGAATGCGTCGCTGAACACGATCGCCGCGCATGAACTTCGCTTCGACTACCGGTCATCGGCGATTCGACCAACTCAGGTTGTTACGAGTGCACGATTCCGTGGCGTGCTCGACCTGCGCGATGCCTGTGAGCGGCGCATTGATGATGTCGTGGCGTGGCGGCGGGCGCATCAGCCGGGAGGAGCAAATGCGGGTTCGGTGTTCGCAAACCCACACGGTGATAGTGCGGGCCGACTGCTCGACACCGCGGGCTGCAAGAACGCGGCGGTTGGTGGAGCCGAAGTGAGTTCGAAGCACGCCAATTTCATCCAGGCAAACCCCGGCGCGACCGCTAACGATGTGTATTCGCTGATTTCGTTCGTGAGGTCTCGTGTCTACGCGGTGCACGGCGTCGATTTGCAACCTGAGGTGCAGTGCGCGGGCTTTGAGTATCCACCGGACCTACACAAGGAACTGTCAAAATGACTTCGATGCGGACTGTGAACCGACCCTCGAGCGATCGGTCCGACGATTTACTCGAGGGGACTGCCTACGCACAGATGGGCGGGTTCTTCGAGCCTCAATATTCGCAGCTGGAAATCGACCATCGATTCGTGCAGCGCCGCGAAGGGGTAGCGCGGGCAGCATTTCGTGCTCGTTCACGTCGCCAACTTGTGCTTGGCGCGTTGGTACTGACAGCACTCACAGGAGCGGTTGTAGCGCAATCTGGGCTTTTTTCGGTGCGCGCAATTAGCGTACAAGGCACACAACGACTCGACGCCGACGTTGTTCGCCGTACCGCGGAACTTCGTGGGCAGCCATCAATGTTGACGCTCGATTCTGAAGTCGTGGCCGCACGGGTTCGAGCCTTGCCTTGGGTCAAATCGGCGACTGTCGTGCGGCGATGGCCGAACCGTGTCGAAATCCGGGTTGTCGAACACGTTGCGACAGCGGCGGCGATTGTCGGCAACGAAGTGGCCCTTGTCGCCGCGAACGATCGGGTGCTGCAGCGTTCCGCGATGGTGCCAGCCGGATTACCCCAGATCACCGGGGTGACGCAACTACCCCGCGACGGAACGCAGTTGATTCCTGCGAAGGTGGCGGAGCTGGCCGACATGCTCGGGCCTCAACTACGGCCGCAGTTGGTGGCAATCGACGTCGCCGATCCGTCGGGTGTCGTCGTGAAACTTGTCGATACCGATATCCGGCTGGGTCGGTTGGTGGACATCGATCTCAAGCTGCGGACCGCGGTTGCGGTGCTGGAGCGTGGTGATTCATGTCGGGATTACGTAGATGTGAGCGTGCCGACGGCCCCCGTCGCAGGATGTTGAGCGGTGTCAAATGTTGTTTCCGCCCAGGTCGGAGCCACTCTTGCGCGCTGAAGATTGCTATTTGTCGCGAGATCTTGTAAAGTCTCGACGCGTACCGTAGGTTTACATAACTCTATACCTCAACATGAGGTCGAGGGTTGCTGAATCCGGACGCTTCCCAAGCGCAAAGAGGAGAACCCCATGCTTGGCTCACCGCAGAGCTATCTCGCTGTAATCAAAGTTGTCGGCGTTGGTGGCGGTGGCTGCAACGCAGTGAACCGCATGATCGATGCTGGTCTGAAAGGCGTCGAATTCATCGCTGTCAATACCGACGCGCAGTCGCTGCTGCTGTCGGATGCCGATGTCAAATTGGACATCGGTCGTCAACTCACCCGTGGTTTGGGTGCCGGTTCGGATCCCGACATCGGACGCCAGGCGGCGGAGGAACACCGTGATGAAATTGAAGAGGTACTCAAAGGCGCTGACATGGTGTTCATCACTGCCGGTAAAGGTGGCGGCACAGGCACTGGCGCGGCGCCGGTGATTGCGGAGATGGCGAAATCGCTCGGTGCACTCACAATTGGAGTGGTGACGCGCCCCTTCGGATTTGAAGGTCGTCGGCGATCAGTGCAAGCCGAGCAAGGAATTCAAAAGCTGAAGGAAAAAGTCGACACGATCATCATCATTCCGAACGAGCGTCTATTGCAGGTTTCGGATGCAAAGACAACGATGCTGAACGCGTTTCGGATGGCGGATGAAGTTCTGCTCCAAGGCGTGCAAGGTATTTCAGATCTCATCACGACCCCAGGGCTCATTAACACTGACTTTGCAGATGTCAAGATGATTTTGACCAATGCTGGCAGTGCGTTGATGGGTGTCGGCAATGCGTCGGGCGACGGCCGCGCCGTCGCCGCGGCCCGGAGTGCGATTTCAAGCCCCCTCCTCGAAGCAAGCATCGAGGGCGCACGAGGCATCTTGATGACCATCACTGGACCGAGCGACGTCGGCTTGTTCGAGGTGAACGAAGCCGCCGAGATCATTGCTCAGGCTGCCCACCCTGATGCCAACATCATTTTCGGCACCGTGATAGACGATTCGCTCGGTGACGAAACGCGCATCACTGTCATCGCCGCGGGCTTTGACCGATTTGAAGGGGAGTCGGGCAAACTACGCGGCGGCGCCGATCTTGGATTGCGCAAAGAACTTGAGCAAGAAGAGTCGATTCTTGGCGATGATGCCCTCGACTTGGGTGGCGACGACGACTTTGATGTCCCGGAGTTTTTGCGCTGAATCAGTCTGACGTCGCATCGCTGCGGGAGCGAATACATAGTGTTGTGAATCGCGTCGAACTTGCGGCGCGGCGCGCGAAACGTGATCCTGCTGAGATTCAGCTGATTGCCGTGAGCAAAACGATCTCGGTGGGGGAGATTGAGATCGCTTACGAGGAGGGGTTGCGAGTGTTCGCGGAGAATCGCGCGCAGGAGTTGTGGTCGAAATCCGCTGAGATGCCATCTGATTGCGAGTGGCACATGATTGGTGCGGTGCAGACCAATAAGGTGCGAAGGCTGGCTTCAATTGTTTCGTTGTGGCATACCGTTGATCGAGAGGCACTCGTGCTTGAGATCGCACGGCGACGACCGCACGCTCGCGTGTTGATTCAGGTCAATGTGGGTGCCGAAGCACAAAAGGCTGGATGCCTGCCGGGCGATCTCGCGGCTTTGGTGACTTTTGCTCTGTCCGCGGGGCTCGACGTGCGCGGCCTCATGTGCATCCCACCGGCCTCGAAAGACCCTCGCCTCGCCTTCGAATCCGTGCAACGAAGCGCGAGCGAATATGGGCTCCGAGAGGTTTCAATGGGGATGACAAACGATTTTGAAGTTGCGATTGAGTGTGGCTCGACAATGGTGCGCGTCGGGAGTGCGATTTTTGGTCCGCGCCCGACATTCGTCGACGCGCGAAACTAAGGTCACTACGAAGGAGGCAAGCTGATGTCTGTTCTACGTAAAGCCGCTGTGTATCTCGGTTTGTACGATGATGAAAATGCCGACGACGTGTACGAGTATGAAGAACCAGCGTCGGAGGCCGAGCGGCCGATCGCACGCCCACAAGCACGTGCCACACCTGAGTCCCCGTCGGCAGTGCGGCCGCTTCGCGATACAAGCCTTGCTGAAGCGCCAACTGGTGTGCGAGTTTCGGTTGGGACCGCTCAGCTTGGCGCGGTGCGAACTGTCGCGCCTGCGAAGGTACATGTGATCGACCCGAAGAGTTTCAACGATGCGCAGGAGGTAGGCGACCGTTTGAAAACGGGCACTCCAGTTATTCTGAATCTTGAGGGAAGTGACAAAGAGTTGCAGCGACGTTTAATCGATTTCTCGAGTGGTCTGTGTTACGCGATCGGCGGGACGATGTCAAAAGCAGCCGATCACGTGTTTTTGTTGACGCCACCCAACGTGGAAGTCACCGATGATGAAAAGGACCGTCTACGCGATCGGGGCTTGTACCGCCGCTGACGGTGCACTACTCATGCTGCTGAAGTTCTTTTGTTCATTTCTACAGGTATACATCATCGTCATGTTCGTGTCCGCTGTGCTCTCGTGGTTCCCGATTGGCCATGATGGAGCGATGGCGCGCGTCAAGCGGGTGCTGTTCGATTTGACCGAGCCTGTCCTAGCGCCGGCGCGGCGCGTGATCCCTCCAGCCGGTGGCTTTGATCTCAGCTTTATGGTCGTGATGTTCGTGCTGATTCTGGTTCAACGCGCAACTTGTTGAGTACCTGATCCCGGGCTGAGGATCGCGCCGGGTGTCGAGCTTCTGAGCGAAAGCCACCACTTTGGGTGACGGCACCGTTACCATGCTGTTCGACGCCCACAAAAGGAGCCTGGCATGGAAATCACGCCGCAACAGCTACGAGATCTCGATATACCAGAATCATTTCGCGGCTATAACCGTGACGAAGTGAACGACTTGTTGGAACGTGCCGCCGAAACGATCGACAGTTTGAATCGTCAAAACCTGGTGCTCAAAGAACGCGTTGGTAGTGCGGTCGCCGATTTCGGTCGGAGTCGGGACAACGACGATATTTTGCAACGCACCCTGATCATGGCGCAACGAGCCGCCGATGATGCGGTCGCTGCGGCCAACCTTGAAGCCGACGCCATCCGCACGAACGCAGCTGATGAGGCCCAGGCCATGCTTGCCCGCTCCCTGAATGAGCTCCAGCGGCTCACAGATGAAGAACGCGGTCGGATTCAAACCGAGGTAGTGGAGCTCGCGGCCCGCCGTGATGCACTTGTCGCCGATGTCGCTCAGCTCGAAGCATGGGATGCCGACTATCGCGAACGGCTCGTGCGCCAAATTGAATCCGACCTCCAAGCTGCGCGGCAACGTCCTTCGGTGCGAGCGCAAGCGGCTCCGGAGCTACACAACGTGCAGACCGATGATCTGCTGAGCTCACCCACCACGATGGACACAACGCAGTTTGAACAGCGTGCCGTGCAAGCAGTTGCAGTCGCGATGGCGCCCAACGACAGCTTTGCTACAGCACAGCTCCCGATCATTGAAGACAACGATGTGAATCCGCGGCCGCTGGTTGGGTCCGCGATCGCTTCGCACGCCAATGTCGAGCCCGTCGAGGCCTTGTTGCAGCGCCCTGTGGCTGAAGATCCAGTCGTTCAGGCACCAGCTACGGCGCCGGCTCTGGCCCCAATCCCGGCCCCGGTCGCCGAGCGTGCAGGTTCGGATCGGCCGAGCTATCTCGACGAAGTGCTGTCGGCTCCGGTAGCTCGCGTGTCGCCCGATATCGATTTGCGCAGCGCAGAAGCCGACCGCGCGAATCTTGATGATGACGCGTTCTTTGCGACGTTGCGCGACGCAGTGGCCGATGATGCGCCGCTTGGGCCGGGAGACCAAGGCGGCGAATTCAGCGAAGAACCCGACCCGAGTTTCCGCGAGATGTTTCGTCGTCGTCGGTAACTCCTGCGGTTCGGTTAGCGCGGATCTACAACGCTGATCGCAACGCGGACGGCGTGGCCCGCGACCGTTTGACCCGCGGGTCCCTCAAGCGTCGATAACGAAGCGGTCACGCTCAGGGTTTCGTTTTTGATGTAGTCGAGATGCGCCTCAACTGCGCCGACAACTTCAGGTGCAATTTCGAGGCTCGTCGCGATCCGATCGGCGATTGCGAAGCCAAGCTGCTTGCGTTGGTCATTGATGTACCGCACAACTTCGCGGGCAAAACCTTCGGCCCGTAACTCGTCATCGAGCTGGAGGTCAAGCGCAACGGCAAAGCCCCCGTCTTGCACCAGCGCGAGCTCCGCGTGCTGTTCGGCGCGGACTTCGAGTTCCAAATCGGTGAACGAAAATTCCGTTCCATCGACGGTGATGAGAAAACTCTGCTGCTGTTCGAATGCTTCGCGAACGGCGGCACCGTCAACGTCGGCAAGCGCTTGCTTCACCGCCGGTAGCTGTCCGCCGAGGCGTGGACCAAGGAGGCGAAAATTCGGGACAACTCGATAGCTCAGCAGTCCCTCAAGGTTTGCTACTTCTTCAACTGTGCGGACGTTGAGTTCTATCTCGATTTCTCGTTGCACTTCCGCTCGCATGAAAGCATCGCGAGGTAACACAGTAATGATCTTGCGCAACGGTTGACGCACTCCTACCTTCGCGTCCGCTCGTGCGCTGCGACCGAGGCTGGTGAGCTGCCGAGCGATCGTCATTTCGGATTCAAGATCGTCGTCGATTGCGGCGGTGTCCACCGTCGGCCAATCGCGCAGGTGCACCGACAGACCGTCACCGACGAGGTTGCGGTCGAGCTCGTCTGAGATGAAGGGGCAAAACGGAGCGAGCATGGTGGCGATAAGCGATAGGCATTCATGCATGGTCGCGTGCGCGGCGGTGTCGGAAGATTTCCAAAACCGCGGCCGGCTACGGCGCACATACCAATTTGACATGTCATCGATGAGGGTCTCTAAGGCCTGGGCGCCCGAAAGTGCGTCGAAGTTTTCGAGCGCGGCGGTGACTTCGTCCAAGGTGCGGTGTGTGCGTGAACGAATCCAACGGTCAAGAACGTGGGTGCTGGGCGCCGCTTCCGATTGAGGTTGCCAACCGTCGAGCGTTGCGTACGTCACGAAGAATGAATACGTGTTCCATAGCGTCCGTAAGAATCGATTGCTCGTTTCGTCGATTGCATCGACGAAGACTCGTTTCGGAGTCCATGGCGATCCCGACGAAAACATGTACCAACGCAGGGCTTCCGCGCCACGCGAATTGAGTACGGACCATGGATCAATCACATTGCCCTTAGTTTTGGACATCTTCTGACCGTCTTGATCGACGATGTGTGCCAGACACACGACGTTCTTGTAGGGCGATCTCCCGAATACGAGTGTGTTGACAGCCAACAATGAATAGAACCAGCCCCGTGTTTGGTCGATTGCCTCACAGATGAAGTCGGCAGGGAAGCGTGTCGCAAATTGGTCGTTGTTTTCGAACGGGTAGTGCAACTGTGCTGCGGGCATCGAACCGGAATCGAACCATGCGTCGAGAACTGGTTCGACGCGTTCCGAAACTCCCGAACACTGTGAGCAGGGAACGCGGATTTCGTCGACGTACGGCCGGTGAAGGTCGAGGTCGCTGAGATCCAAGCCACTGCGGTTGCGCAGAGCTTCGAGCGAACTGATGCATTCGTCGTGTCCACAATCACGGCACCGCCAAATGGGTATCGGTGAACCCCAAAAACGGTCTCGTGA
This sequence comes from Actinomycetota bacterium, assembly GCA_005773635.1. Lineage (GTDB taxonomy): Bacteria > Actinomycetota > Acidimicrobiia > IMCC26256 > PALSA-610 > F1-120-MAGs023. The sequence goes on along the minus strand of SXHN01000046.1, from coordinate 83,164 downwards.
CAATGCCCAATCGATGTTGCCTTCGAGCCAGTTTCCGAAGCGGCCGTGTTTGATGTGCGAAGGAAACCAGTTGATGGTTTCGTTGGCGGCCAGCAATTCGTCGCGGTGTTGCGAAGTGCGTGCGAACCAGGTTGGCTTGGCCCAATAGATCAAGGGCCGATCGCACCGCCAGCAGTGTGGATAGCTGTGGGTGTAGCTCTCGACGCGCACGAGCCGTGAACGTTCACGCAATTCGGCAATGAGGTCGGCGTCAGCATCCTTGACGAATTTGGCGCGGTAGGGATCGGGGAGCGCATCGGTGAATCGGGCACTGTCGTCGACGGGATTCAAGATTGGTAGTCCGAGCGGCGCGCAAACTTCTCGGTCGATTTCGCCAAACGCCGGAGCGAGGTGCACGATGCCTGAACCGTCATCGACGGTCACGAAATCTGCGACGATTACGATGTTCGCGTCCTGCGCGATCTCGACGAAATCGAACGGACGGTCGTAGCGCGCGCCTGCGAGTTCGGCAACCGAGATTGTGGCGAGGATCTCGGCGTCGTCGCCAAGGACCGGCAAAACTCGACTGCTTCCCATGATGAGGTCGCGGCCACCTTCAGGGTCGCGAACGCGTACGTACTCGACATCTGGGCCAATTGCCGCAGCCACGTTCGACGGCAATGTCCACGGGGTCGTTGTCCACACAACGAGGTCGTAGTCGCGTCCGATCACCGGAAAGCGGACATACACCGACGGTTCGGTGATGTCTTGGTACGCCCCCGGCTGGGCGAGCTCGTGGCTGGAAAGCGCGGTACCGCAGCGGCCGCAGTAGGGAACAACCTTGAAGCCCTCATAGATATCGCCGTTGCCCCACATTTGTCCGAAGAGCCACCAGACCGTCTCGACGAATTCGTTGGAGAGTGTCCAGTAGGCATCCCTCGTATCGAGCCACATGCCGATTCTCGAGGTCAACGACTCCCAATCTTCGACGTATCGCTGCACCGACGTTCGGCACCGTTGGTTGAACTCGCGGATGCCGTATTCAATGATTTGTGGTTTGCCCGAAAAGCCAAGCTCCTTTTCGACCTGCACCTCGACGGGGAGCCCATGGCAGTCCCAGCCACCTTTGCGAATAACGTGCTTGCCCCGCATCGTGTGAAACCGTGGGTAGATGTCCTTGAATAAGCGCGCCCACACATGGTGAATACCAGGCTTGCCGTTCGCGGTCGGTGGGCCTTCGTAAAACACCCACTCGGGGGCGCCCTCTCTCCTAGCCAGACTCTGGGCGAAGACGGCGTCGTCTCGCCAACGCGCGAGCACTGCAGTTTCGAGTGCCACAAGATCAAGTTGCGGTGATACGGGCGAGAACATGTTGGGCAACGATAGTTGTGGCCCAAGAATTCACCGACACTATTACTGCCCCGAGAGTGCACGAGTGGGTGCACGAGAGGGTGCACGAGTCGCTATGGGTCCGTTGGTTTGGGGCGAATGGAAACCGGAGTTTGCACCCAGTAGCGTGTCGAGGGTTCGTGTCGTGTGCTGAAAGCAAACCAGTTGTGTCGTATCGCGTGAGTCGCGTCGTTGTGCCAGCCATCCGGGGCTTATCGCTTCGTTATGGCACCGTCGCAGTTGCTGCAGTACTGATCGCGGGATTGATTCCAACCGAGAGCCTGGCGTCTCCCAACGTTATGGCGGGTTCTCAAGCGAATTTGGCGCCGAGTGCCCAACTCTCAGCACAGGTTCTGGCCGCCCGCAGCGACGGCATAGTCACCGGCGCCGGAATCGCGGCCTTCAGGGGTTCCCCGGGACCGAATGCCCCTGCGCGCCTGGTTGCGATGGCTGGATTGCGCGATGGTTCCGGATATTGGGTCGCCCGAAGCGACGGAGCGGTGAGCGCACATGGAAACGCCCGCAGATACGGGTCGGTGAGCGCCGCCAATTTGTCGACCCCGGTTGTCGCCATGAGTCCGCATCCCGATGGTCGCGGCTACTGGTTGGTGACCGCGGGCGGTCACGTGTACGCGTTCGGGTCGGCACAGTGGTTTGGTCAGCCGATTGTCTTAGCGGCTCCTGCTATCGGAATCGCGCCGACCCCAACTGGCAAGGGCTACTGGATTGCTGCCGGTGACGGTGGCGTGTTCGCATACGGCGATGCTGGCTTTTTTGGATCAGCGTATGGAGCTGTCGCAGCCCATGGCGGGGCTGCTGCGTTTACGTCGGCAATGACGGGCAGCGGATATTGGGTCGTCGCTCGCGATGGAGCGCTGTATCCATTTGGCACGGCGAGAAACTTTGGCAGCACTTGGCCCGCTCCGAGTGCGGTTGCGGGAATCGCTTCCACCCGCAGCGGTGCTGGGTATTCGATCCTTGAGACCTCGGGGCGAGTCCGGGTCTTTGGCGATGCGGCAACGTCGAACCGGTTACGACCGCGTGATGATTCGCATGTGGGACCGAGGTCGAGCGGTGGCCACTACAGCCCCCCGCTGCCTCCGACCGCCGATGTTCCTGGGGCGGTGAGGTCCGTCACGGTGCCCCTCGACCGGCGCGCGGTTGCGATCGCGGGCGCAGGAGGATTCCACAGTTTTTGGATACTCGCCGATCCGCTGGCGCCGACGGCGACGATGGCCGCCCTAGGCGCGTCCGGTCCGGTCGTGCAATCGTTGCAATACAACTTGTTGGCACGTGGGTTTTGGCTCAATCTCACCGGCACGTTCGATAGCCAGACGCTGCAAGCAGTGTGGGCGTTTCAAAAAACGTACGACCGCTCCCGTACCGGCGTGGTGTCGGCCGATGATTATCGAAAGCTGGTATCCGCGCCGCGGCACGTGCCGCGGAGCCCCACGGGGTATGTCGCTGAGATCGACAAGGCTCGCCAGATAATCATCTTGGCCCGTGATGGCCGCGCTGAATGGATATTCAATACATCAACCGGCAACGACAAGCCGTACACCTACGACGGCGTGACCCAAATCGCGACCACACGAACCGGGCGCTTCACGATGAGCCGCCAAATTGATGGATTACGAGTCGGCAGGCTCGGATCCTTGTGGCGCCCAAAGTATTTCACCTCTGATGGAATCGCGTTCCACGGGAGTGCTTCGATACCTCCCTATCCAGCATCGCACGGCTGTGCCCGACTGTCGAACCTCGCCATCGACTTCATTTGGGCGTCAAATGCGATACCTCTGGGTACCTCGGTCTACGTCTACTAGTCGCGCATTGGTTCGGGCTACACTCCGCCGCTTCCCGCGGGCACCGTGCTTGCGGCGCACCGCGAGACCAGGCCACTGCTTCATGGGGTCTGCGGCCATCTGAGGTCACGGAGAGCGATTATGGCGACGAGTAAGGCAAAGGCGAACGCAACCGGCAAACCCAGTCGTGCGGCTGCCACAAAGGTTGCGGCAGCGAAGAAATCTGCGCCAAAGCCGGTGGCGAAGAAAGCTGCCGCAAAACCAGTAGCGAAGAAATCTGCCCCAAAGCCGGCATCCAAGAATGCGGTAGCCAAGAACGCGGTAGCCAAGAAGCCCGCGGCTAAGAAATCTGCCGTTAAGAAACCGGCGAAGACGGCATCGAAAGTGACCGTACAAGCGGCCAAGAAGTCGGGGGCAGCCGCGTCCGCGAAGCCAGCGCAACGAGGCGTTGCCACGAAAACCGCAGCGAAGTCGCCCGCCAAGCCTGCGGCGAAGCCGGTCAAGAATGCCCGCGCCGCAGTGCCCGCGAAGCCGCCAGCCAAAGCGCCCACGAAGCTCGCCGGGAAAACCACCGCCAAGAAAGCAACGACCGCGGCAGCAGCGTCGCCCGCGGCCAAAACCGTAGCGAAAGCGCCAGCCAAGACACCAGCACCCGCACCTGCCAAAGCGTCCACGAAAGTAGCAACCAAATCTGTGGCTAAGACCCCCGCCAAAGCAGCCGCGAAGGCAACAAGTGCAAAGACTGCTGCGAAGTCGGCGAAGGAACCGGCCAAGGTGGCGCCGGTAGTCAAGAAGCCACACGTGGAGACGGTTTCGGCGCCGGTTCGGTTGCTCGATAACGCGGAATCGCCAAAGCACCATGGGCCCGCGTTGGCTGCGAACACGATGGAGAAGCTTCGATTGCAGCTGCTTGACGAGCGCGACCACCACAATCGTCAAGCCGACGAGTTGATGGCTGAAGCCGAGGTTCTCGCTAATGAGCGCGAGCCTGGGGATACGCAGTTCGATGAAGAAAGCGGCGAGGGTGATTCCCTGACCGTCGAGCGCGAGCGCGACCTAGCGTTGTCGGCCACTGCGCGTCAAACGGTCGATGAGATCGAAAAAGCTCTGCATCGCATTGTCACCGGTAACTATGGCTATTGCGAAATGTGTGGCGATCGCATTGCCGTCGCACGTCTTGAGGCGATTCCCTGGGCGGAATTGTGTATCAAGTGCAAGTCCCGTGGCGAACGCCGTCGGTAGTTCGGCGCTCCGATCACGCGCGACGCGCATCTGCGTATGGGTGGCGTTGATTGTCGCCTCGGACCAAATCACGAAATCACTGATTGTCGCAACGCTGCAGGACCGCGAAGGTCAGCGCTTAGATTTTTTCGAAATTGGCGGGCAGGTCATCGGGTTCTCGTTGGCGCGCAATTCGGGCGCGGCATTCAGTCGGCTGCAGGGCTATACACCGGTTTTGGCCGTGGGCGCGATTGTGATCGCCGTGGTGTTGGCCCGCACGCTGCGCAAGTCCAACGATCTTGCAACCACAGTCGGGTTGGTCATGGTGCTCGGAGGGGCGTGCGGCAACCTGGGCGACCGGTTCTTTCGCGCTCCTGGATTCCTTCGGGGTCACGTTGTCGATTTCGTGCAGGTGGGGTCGTTTCCACTGTTCAATATTGCCGACAGCTGCATCACAATCGGTGCAATCGTGATTGCGATGCGGAGCTTCATGTTGGGCAACGACGAACCTGAGCACGGCGCTGAAACGGTCGTCGAAGGCGATACCGCGACGAATATCAATGCGGGCGAGACGGCTCACCCTGGATCTGAGTCATGACGACACTTGAAACGTTTGTAGTGCCAGCGAGCCTCGATGGCGATCGAGTCGATCGTGCGGTCGCGTTCCACACAGGGTGGACCCGTGCTGAGACCCAAACGATTATCGATGCCGGAGGGGTGCTGATCGATGAACGAGTCGTCGTAAAGAGCTATCGCCTCCACGAAGGTGAAACGGTGCGGATCACCGCGGCGCCGACTGCCGTCGGACATCCCGTTGCTGAGTCCCTCACCGTCGATATCGAATACGTTGACGACGATGTGATCGTGGTCCATAAGCCGCCAGGCTTGGTTGTGCACCCTGGCGCGGGAAACGACAGCGGAACATTGGTGAATGGCTTACTTGAGCAGTTTCCTGAGATCGCGGATGTTGGTGATCCAAGTCGGCCTGGGATTGTGCATCGCCTCGATCGTGAAACCAGTGGGTTGCTACTTGTGGGACGATCACAACACGGCTACGAGTCGCTGGTGGAACAACTGTCCGAACGCAGTGTTGAGCGCCGTTACGACGCGTTGTGCTGGGGCCGCCTGGCTTCGCCGCGGGGCGTGATCGACGCGCCAATCGGCCGCTCACAGGCACGGCGTACGCGCATGGCGATTCGTGATGATGGGCGTGATGCCCGAACCCACTATGAAGTGCGTTCGACGTGGCGCGACCCGGGTGTTTCACTGTTGGAGTGCGTGTTGGAAACCGGTCGCACGCACCAAATTCGCGTGCATCTCGCCGCCATCGGGCATTCGATTGTTGGCGATGCAACCTACAAGGGGTATCGCGAATCGGTCGCGCTGAAGCGGCCATTTCTCCACGCTCGCGTAATTGGTTTTGTACATCCGGTCTCTGGAGCCGAGCTTCGTTTCGAGCGGGCAATGCCACAAGATCTTGTGCAAGTGATTCAGGGGCTCGGCGAACCCGATGTGGCTGCGCGGTCCGGTTACGAATGACCGCGCCGAGTGCGTTCAATGAGTTCCGCAAGGGTGATTCTGGCTAAAACGGTGCGGGTCTCATCGTCGAGTTGTACCCACACTTCTTGCAACACACAGTGCCCTTCACAATGATCGTGGCCTTCGGCGAGTGTTGGGGCAGGGCCTTCGACTGCTGCGACGATGTCGGCCAACGTGATCTGTTCGGGCACGCGGGCGAGGACGTACCCACCCCCCACTCCGCGCTTGGAATGGACCAATCCGGCGCCCTTTACCGCTAGGAGGATTTGTTCGAGATAGGGCTGGGGAAGTTTGGTGCGCTCCGCGATCTCTTTGACTGAGGTCGGGCGATCTTGGTCGTGCAATGCCAGCGAAAGTAAGGCCCGTGCTGCATAGTCGCCCCGGGTCGATACTTTCATCGGGGCTCCGTGTGCACCCGGCCATCGTAGGCTGCGCGGATCATGCCTGAGTCCACCACACCAACGATGGCCGCGTACCACGGTGGGTGCGTCTCGAATCTGGTCCCTGCGCTGTTCGGCCTCATGCCTGGCGATTGGTTACCCGAACCGGTGCGAGATGCCCGGGCCGTCGTGTTGTTCGTGATCGACGGACTAGGTGCGAACGCGATTGACGCGATGCCCGACGTTGTGCCGACGTTGGCTTCGATGACCGGTTCGTCGATCACCACGGTCGTGCCCGCGACCACGTCCGCCGCGCTCACCTCCATCACGACAGGCACCACTCCCAGCCGACATGGCATCGTTGGGTACCGCACGATGGTCGAACGCCAGGTCTTGAACGTGCTGCGTTGGCAGGTGGAGGGTGGCAGCGGTAGGGGGCCTGTGCCGAGTGAGGTGCAACGTCAGAGCGCGTTTCGTGGCCGTCTGGTGCCGGTACTCACGAAGTCTGAGTTCAAGCGCAGTGGATTTACTGCTGCGCACCTTGGCAACGGCCCGTTTCACGGCTGGAAGACTCCAAGTGTGATGATCGAACATTGCCGCCGCTTGACGCACGAGACCCGCGAGCCGTTGATTTATGCGTATTACCCCGGAGTCGACGAAGTCGCGCATGAATATGGGCTTCGCGACGGTTACTACGAAGCCGAACTTCGCTACGTGGATTCGATCGTTGCCCAGTTGTTGGACGTACTTCCTAGCGATGTCGCGCTATTGGTGACCGCTGATCATGGGCAGGTGCACATTGAACCTGATGCGTGGATCGACACGCTGGAACTTGCTTCGCTCGTGCAGCAACAGTCGGGCGACGCTCGCTTCCGACATCTTCACGCTCGTGATGGTTCGGCAAAGGAACTGCTGGCGGAGTGTGTTTCGAGATACTCCTCGGTCGCCTGGGTCAAGAGCCGCAAACAGCTACTCGATGAGTTGTGGCTTGGGCAAGCGGTGGCCGGCGTGAGCCCCGCTGGGGCGCGAGTGGGCGATGTCGTGCTGATGCCGTTTGCTCCCGTTGGATTTATCGACCCGGCGCTGCCCAAAGAACGGGGTTTGCGCAGTGCGCACGGCGCTCCAACTGCGGCCGAGATGATGGTGCCGTTGCGAGCCAGCCGAGGTCAGGCCCCCAATCGAGGCTGACTCTTGAGTGAATCGTCCGGCGCGCCTATGGTCGTAGCAGCGAATCACACCTCTGTGATTCATCCACAGGGTTGCCCACAGGGGGCTGCGGAAAACCCCGAACACTGAGTTTCGAAAACGGCACGACAATGGCTGACAGCTTCGTACATTTGCATTTGCACACCGAGTACTCGATGCTCGACGGTGCATCGCGCATCGACGATGTCGTCAACGCCGCGCTGCGTCACGGCATGCCTGCAGTTGGGATCACTGATCACGGCAACATGTACGGCGTTTTGGAGTTGTACAAAGCCGCTCAGAAAAACGGCATCAAGCCAGTGCTGGGGATGGAGGGCTACTTCACGAGCCAGTCTCGCTTCGATCGTCCGAAACGAAGCGAACACGAGATCTATCACCTCACGATGCTCGCGGAAAACAATGTCGGCTATCACAATCTCATGAAGGTGTCGAGCGCCGCGTACATGGACGGCTACTACTACAAGCCGCGTTCCGATTGGGATCTTCTGGAACGCCACCATGAAGGAATCATCGCAACCAGTGGGTGTCTTGGCGGCCTCGTTTCGCAACTCATCGTCAAAGACGATCTGGACGCGGCCTACAAAGCGGCCGGGCGGTTCCAAGACATCTTTGGCAAAGACAACTTCTTCGTCGAGATTCAAGATCACGGCATCGAAGACCAAATCAAAACCATCAAGCCGTTGCTCGACATTGCCCGCAAACTCGGCGCGCCGCTGTTGGCGACGAACGATTCGCACTACACCGATCGTTGCGACGCCGACGCACACGACGCGTTGCTGTGCGTGCAGACTGGGGCATTGAAAAGCGATACGAAGCGATTCAAATTCGACGGCGAAGATTTCTATATCAAAAGTGCAATCGAAATGCGATCGCTGTTTGTTGAGCTCCCCGAAGCGTGCGACAACACGTTGTGGATTGCAGAACGGTCGCAAGTCGAGATCGAATTCGACAACGCGGTACTGCCATCGTTTCCTGTTCCTGAGGGTCAGGATCAAGATTCATATCTGCGCGAGTTGGTGTTCGGAGGTGCTAAGGACCGCTATGGGCAGAGCCCTGCAATGCACGTTCTCGAACGAGTCGAGTTCGAACTCGACGTCATCAAGACGATGGGCTTTTCCGCGTACTTCTTGGTGGTCTGGGATCTTGTGCGCTACGCAAAGTCGCGCAACATACGTGTTGGACCAGGGCGGGGGAGTGCGGCGGGTTCGGTGGTGGCGTATTGCCTTCGCATCGTGGATATCGACCCCATCAAATACGACTTGCTCTTTGAACGTTTCTTGAACCCGGGCCGCACACAAATGCCCGACATCGACATGGACTTCGATTCGCGTTACCGCGGCGACATGATCAAATACGCAGCCCAGAAATACGGCGCAGATCGGGTTGCCCAAATCGTGACCTTCTCTACGATTAAGGCCCGGGCCGCAGTGCGCGATGCCGCGCGCGTACTCGATTACCCCTACATCGTCGGCGACAAAATTGCGAAGGCAATGCCTCCGCTCATCATGGGCCGCGACACCCCGTTGCAATATTGCTTCGAAGAATCAGAGAAATACGGCGACGGCTACAAGATGGCTACCGACTTGCGCCAGATGTACGCCGAAGATCCCGATGTCAAGCGCATAGTCGATGTGGCCCGCGGGCTAGAAGGCCTGCGTCGCCAAGACGGAATCCATGCTGCCGCGGTTGTGATTACTCGAGATCCGCTCACTGATTATCTTCCGATTCAGCGCAAGCCGGGGCCTGGTGGAGATGTCACGGATTCGCCGGTAGTTACGCAGTACGAAATGCACGGCGTCGAAGAACTCGGCCTGCTCAAGATGGACTTTTTGGGGCTCCGCAACCTCGATGTTATGGAGATTGCCCTCGAACTGATCGAAGCGTCGACGGGTGCTCGACCCGATATCGACGACCCGCCGCTCGACGACCCCGCAACCTTTGCGTTGCTACAGCGAGCCGACACGATTGGTGTGTTCCAGCTCGAAGGCGGGCCGATGCGAGCGTTGATACAACGGCTTGCGCCCACCTCGTTTGAAGATGTTGCCGCATTGGTGGCGCTGTATCGCCCCGGACCGATGGCCCAAAACTGGCACAACGAATATGCCGATCGGAAAAATGGTCGCAAGCCGGTGGTATTCGATCATGAATCCCTGTCGGAGATTTTGGGCCCGACGTACGGTTTGATGATTTATCAAGAGCAGTTAATGCGGGTCTCGCAAAAACTTGCTGGTTATACGTTGGAAGAAGCCGACAACCTTCGCAAAGCAACGGGCAAGAAGATCCGCGAGATGATCGCGAAGGAACGCACCAAATTCGTGGCAGGCTGTGTCACCAACGGTCATTCGAAGGCGTTTGCCGAGAGCTACTTCGACACAGTTGAGCCGTTCGCTGATTATTCCTTCAACAAATCGCACAGTGTTGGCTACGGTTTCGTCTCGTATCAGACCGCGTATTTGAAGGCGAACTATCCGGTGCAGTACCTCGCGGCGCTGCTCACCTCAGTCAAACAAAGCCTGGAAAAGGCTGCCGTCTATATCAATGAGTGTCGGTTACTCGATATCCCTGTGTTGAATCCGTGTGTGAACGACAGCGTCAGTGATTTTTCGGTGCGCTTTGATGACGACCACCCGAAGGGTGCCATCCGTTTCGGGATGAGCGCGGTTCGCAACGTGGGCGAAGGTGTGGCCGAACAAGTTTGCGCGGCGCGCGCCGAAGGCGGGCCATTCAGTGATTTCCACGACTTTTGTGAACGCGTCGATATGAGCGCACTCAACAAACGCACGATTGAATCTCTGATCAAAGCCGGCGGTTTTGACGATCTCGGCCATCCGCGCCGTGGTCTACTGATGGTGTTCGAAACGTTGATCGAACAGATCGTAAAACGTCGTCGCGAACGTGAACAGGGCACCATGAGCTTCTTCGATCTCGATCTTGGTGGTGACACTGCCGGAGGCGGCGGGTTTGAGCAACGCCTGGCGATTCCTGACCTTGAATTCGACAAAATGCAGAAGTTGGCCCACGAAAAAGACATGCTGGGCCTCTATGTCAGCGACCATCCGCTCGCGGGTGCCCGCCGACAACTTGCTCGCATGGCTGAATGTTCGGTTGCCGACTTCATCGAATTTGAAGACGGCACGATGCGGACCGTCGCCGGCATCGTCACGTCGTTGAATCGTAAATACACCAAACGTGGCGACCTGATGGCGACCTTCATTTTCGAAGACCTGTCGGGCGCGATGGAAGCAATGGTGTTTCCCAAGACGATGCTTGCGGTTGGTACGAAGCTCAGCGACGACACAATCGTGGTGATCAAGGGGCGCCTCGACCGACGAGAAGACGCTCCGAAATTGATCGTCATGGACGTCACCGTGCCGGAAATCTTCGGAGACACCGGTCCTCCGGTTCGCTTGATTGTGAAAGCCGGCGGGTTCGACGAAGCGAAAGTGAACCGACTCAAAGAACTCTTGCTCGCACACCCGGGTGAGTCTTGTGTATTTGTGCATCTGCAGCGCCACGATGGCGAGACCGTTTTGAAACTCGATGACAACTTCAATTGCGATGGAACTACCGGGTTGTTCGCCGAACTGCGCGTAGCGTTCGGCAACGATGCCGTGCGGTAGCGCGGCCATCCAGCATCCGGCGACTACTGCTCTTTGATCAATCGAATGCACAACGGATAGCGATACTGCTCGCCTCGGCTCACCCGCACGGCTCCGATAATGCCCCATGCGTAATTCGCGATCGTGGACGCGAGGACTGCGCATATTCCGACCAGTATCGGAATCACTACGAGCGCATCGGAAATTCTTGCGAACAGCGCGCCAAGGATGAGCATCGCGATGAAGCCGGGCACAAAGACAATTAAGAATGTGAGCTGAAAATTCAACGCCTCGCGTGCCGAGTCTCTGGTGAATCGATCGGACTTATCGGAAACGAGATAGATGATCAGCGGAACGATGAATCCGCCAAGCACGCAGCCAAGATGGGCGATGGTTGCTGCGGTGCGGCTCGGGCCGACGAAACCGTCGGGAGAATACGGACCCCAATCCACGCCGTTCCACCACCGCAGCGATCCGCTTCCGGGCTCGGGATACCAACCTGGAGGTACGTTGCTCGGCGCTTGGGGAGGTTCGGGCGCCGTCATCGGCGTGTGCCGTCGGCGCGCGTCGCGATAATCGCCAAATCCATTTCGTCACCTTACGACGATCTTGGGGCTGTGGGTTGTGGGGGAGCGACTCAACTGTGACACAATCCCGCCCCATGCGTATCGGAATTCTCGGAGCCACCGGCCCCGCGGGCGCGGGTCTTGCCGCTCGCCTCGCCAGTGTTGGACACGAAGTGTTGTTCGGGTCGCGAGTCGTTGACAAAGCTCAATCAGGCGTCGACGAGCTCCGGGCCAAATGGGGCGACAAAGTCAACGGGCTCATTCCGTGCGACAACGCCGGGGCCTGCGACGCGCCAGTGGTGATCCTTGCGGTCAATGCGGACTCAGTCATCCCCACCGTGCGTGAACAAGCCGAGCGGCTCGCCGGCAAGATCGTCGTGAGTATGGCGAATAACCTCACCCGCAATGGCAACGAATTCAACGCAGTATTGCCACCTCACGGTTCGGTAGCGGCCGAGATCCAGGCGCTGCTGTGGCGGTCGCGTGTCGTGACTGCATTTCACCTCGTGCCCGCGGCCGAGTTCGCAGACCTCGACCATTCGATGGAAAGCGACGTCGTTGTGCTCGGAGACGATGACGAAGCCCGTGAAGCGCTCATGGAGATCACAACCTCGATACCGAATTTACGGGCGCTCGACGGAGGCTCGTTACGCAACGCCGTAGGTATGGAGACGTTCGCTGCAGTGCTATTGACCATCAATGTTCGTCACAAAATGAAAGCCAGCCTTCGCCTCACCACCATCTAAGCGGGAGGACTGCGTGCCGGACTTTGGTGCCGCGGTCCCTCAGATGCCGCGCATTCCGCCAGATTGTGTGACCACGTCGAGTTGCGGCGCCAGACGTTGGTGCCGCGGTCCCTCAGATGCCGCGCATCCCGCCAGATTGTGTGACCACGTCGAGTTGCGGCGCCAGACGTTGGTGCCGCGGTCCCACAGATGCCGCGCATCCCGCCAGATTGTGTGACCACGTCACGTGCCGACCAATATGCAAGCGTCGGGCACTCGTGCACGTTTCGGTAGCGAGTAGGTTGCCTAGCAATGCGCTTGTACGACACCGCCCAACGCCAAGTGGTCCCGTTTGAAGCCGGGCCAATAGTTTCGATGTACGTCTGTGGGATCACTCCGTACGATTCCACGCACCTTGGGCATGCAGCCACGTATCTCACCTACGACCTGCTAATTCGACGTCTCGAATCCCTCGGCCACGAAGTGCGCATGGTGCGCAATATCACCGACGTCGACGATTCGATCCTGCCGAAAGCCCGCGAACTCGGCGTCAACTATCTCGATCTTGCGGCTGCCGAAGTCGCGCGATTTCGTGCGGATATGGATGCGCTCGAAATGCGGCCTGCAATTGCGGAACCGCGGGCCACCGAAGCTGTCGATGACATCATCGACCTTGTCGCCAAATTGCTCGACAAAGGCAATGCCTACATCAGTCATGGCACTGTCTATTTCGATGTCTCGTCGTTTCCGAAGTTTGGTTCGCTTTCGCAATATCCCGAAGACCGCATGGTGAAATTGGCGCGCGCTCGGGGCGGCAATCCCGACGACCCGCACCGCCGAGCACCACTCGACTTCATTCTGTGGCAGCCCAGCCTCTCCGATGAACCTGCATGGAGGGCACCCTTTGGAGTGGGGCGGCCGGGATGGCACATCGAATGTTCTGCGATGAGCATGGCCGAACACGGCGCCACAATTGACATTCACGGCGGGGGCACGGACCTCATTTTCCCACATCACGAATGTGAAATCGCACAAAGCGAGGCGCTCACTGGCAAGCCGTTTGTTCGGCTTTGGATGCATTCGGCAATGGTGAACTACGAGGGGGAAAAGATGAGCAAATCGCTCGGCAATCTCGTATTTATCAGCGAACTCCGCAAGGTCGCAGATCCGCGTGCGATTCGTCTTGCGCTGATGCGCCACCACTACCGCAGCGGCTTCGAGTGGTACGACACCGACATCAACGAAGGTATTGCGTTGTTGAATCGCCTGCTCGCGGCGGCCGAATGCGACGGCGGCCCTGACCCTGCTCCCTTTGTTGCGCGCGCGCACGCCGCGCTTGATGACGATCTCGATGCCCCCAAAGCGATTGAAGCACTTGGCGATTTGGCCGACGCCATGTTGTCGGGAGGCTCCGACGCAACTGCACGCGCGGCGCTGTGTGGTCTCGGCTCGCTGCTCGGCGTCGATCTCGAACGCCCCATTGCTCATTAAATCGGTTCTTGAGGTGGTCACACAATCTGGTGGGATGCGAGGCATTCGTGGGACCGCGGCATGAGAGTCTGGCGCCGGTCCTTGAGGTGGTCACACAGTCTGGTGGGATGCGAGGCATCCGTGGGACCGCGGCATGAGAGTCGGCGCGAATGATCAGGGTTCCTGCTCTTCACTGCTCGTAAACTCGGCTGCATATGAGTAACCAGATCACGGTCACCTTGCCCGATGGAACCACACGGCAATACGACCACGGCACGACGCCAGGTCAGGTTGCGGAATCCATCGGGAAACGCTTGGCGAAAGATGCTCTTGCTGCGAAAGCAGACGGCGAATGGATCGATCTGTCGAAATCGTTGGTGAGTGACACGCAACTTGCCATCGTGACTCCAGGCAGCGCCGATGGGCGGGAGGTGCTGCGCCACTCCACCGCGCACGTGCTGGCCCAAGCGGTGGTGACGCTCTTTCCCGGCGCCAAGTATGCGATCGGCCCAGCGATCGCCGATGGGTTCTATTACGATTTTGCGCTTCCCAACGCTCAGACCTTTTCGCAAGACGATCTTGCCAAGATCGAAAAAGAAATGCAGCGGATCGTCAAAGCAAACCAGAAGTTCGTGCGCGAAGACCTCGATTTCGCAGCGGGCCTCGCGTTGTTCAACGGTCAGGAATACAAACAGGAAATCATTGACAAGGTGCGTGGCGGCTCAGCCGAAGCTGAGGATGCCGGCGAAGTTTCCGGCGATGGGGTCAGCGTCTACCGAAACGTGGCCCAAGACGGCGCGGCAACCTTCACCGATCTTTGTCGAGGCCCGCACGTTCCGTCCACATCCCGGCTCGGTGCCTTCAAATTGATGCGAGTGGCAGGAGCTTATTGGCGCGGCGACGAAAAGGCCCCGCAGTTGCAGCGTATTTACGGTACCGCGTGGGAATCGAAGCAGGCTCTCGACGAACATTTGCATCGCCTCGAAGAAGCTGAGCGCCGCGATCATCGAAAGCTCGGCGTGGAGCTCGACCTGTTCAGTTTCCCCGACGAAATCGGCAGCGGGCTAGCCGTGTTTCACCCCAAGGGTGGGATCATTCGGCGGTTGATGGAGGAATACAGCCGCAAACGCCACGAAGAGGCTGGCTACGAGTTCGTGTATTCACCGCACATCACCAAAAAAGATTTGTTCGAAACTAGCGGGCACCTGCAATGGTTTGCCGACGGCATGTTTCCGCCCATGGAGGTGGATGGCGAAACTGAGTATTACCTCAAGCCAATGAACTGCCCATTTCACATTTTGATCTTCAGGCATCGCACTCGCAGTTACCGTGAACTGCCGCTGCGCATGTTTGAGTTTGGCAGTGTCTACCGATACGAGAAAAGCGGCGTCGTTCATGGGCTCACACGCGTGCGCGGGATGACGCAAGACGATGCGCATATCTTCACCACCAAAGAACAGATGGCCGACGAACTCGTGTCGTTGCTTGACTTCGTCTTGAGTTTGTTGCGCGACTACGGCCTCGACGATTTCTATCTTGAGCTGTCGACCCGCCCAGAAGGCAAAGCAGTAGGTACGCAAGAGGAATGGGATGAAGCGACCGCGGCGCTGCGGGTTGCAGCCGAAGGAAAAGGTCTTGATCTGGTGATGGACGAAGGTGGCGGTGCGTTCTACGGGCCGAAGATCTCGGTGCAAGCACGCGATGCGATCGGCCGCACTTGGCAGATGAGCACTATCCAGGTCGATTTCCAGTTACCGCAACGCTTTGATATCCACTACATCGGCGCCGACAACGAACGGCACCGGCCCATCATGATTCACCGAGCGTTGTTCGGCAGCGTTGAGCGCTTCTTTGGGGTGTTGGTAGAGCACTACGCCGGCGCATTTCCGGTCTGGCTCTCGCCACAGCAAGTGGCCGTGTTGCCGGTCTCGGATCGCCACGCCGACTATGCGTGGAGTGTCGTGCAACGGTTGCGCGCCGATGGTGTGCGCGTCGACATGCTCGACAGCCACGCAGGCGCGTTGGGTGCGCGGATCCGTCGATCCAAGATGGAGAAGATCCCGTACGTACTGGTTGTCGGTGACGACGACGTTGAACGCGACACTGTCGGTGTGAACGCTCGGGGCGCCGATGACCCTGAACGGGGTGTGACCGTGGCCGATTTTGCGGCGCGGGTCGCGCATGAAGTCAATACACGCGCATGACCCTCGATCGGTTGTGGGCTGGTTGGCGGTCGCGTTACGTGAGCGAGGTCGCCGGTAAAACACCCGATTGTTTCCTGTGCGCGATTTCGGAGTTGCTCGACACCGAAGTAGTTGCCGAGTCAACATTGGTGCTTGAACGAACCGCGGCGACGATCACTGTTATGAACTTGTACCCATACGGCTCAGGGCATCTGTTGATTGCGCCACGGATGCATGAAGGCGATTTGACGGCACTCACGGACGCGGTCAGTATCGAACTGATGCGTGCGCAACGAAGAGCGGTTGCCGCGCTGCAAACTGCGTACGGCTGTGAAGGTATCAACCTCGGCGCCAACCTGGGGCTTGTAGCCGGCGCAGGCGTGCCCGAGCACTTGCATTTGCACGCGTTACCGCGTTGGGCTGGAGACACGAATTTTATGACGACGGTGGCGGAAACTCGGGTGATTCCCGAGGCGCTGGAAACGGGATGGGCAAAGCTGCGATCGGTTTGGCCCGAGGCGCGCTGAGATGAAGTATCAAAAACAGCGATCTCGGTCGGATTTCTATTCGCGCCCTGCGCTGTTCGGTTTTGCAGCCGCTGTGCTGGCCTTTGTTGTTGTCATCGTCGATCGTGCGCATTCCCGTGGCCAAATCAGCTATCCCGCGATCTTCGAATCGGGGTCTCCCGAGGACGCGCGGACGATCCTCATCACCGTTGCCTCCATTTCGTTGACTGTCGTGACGTTGTTGGCGTCGTTGACTTTTATTGCGTTGAGCTTTGCAAATAGCACCGTCGGACCTCGCCAACTCCGGTCGTTTTTGCGAGACCGAACGACCCAATACACCTTTGCCACCTTCATTGGCACGTTCGTGTACTGCCTCGTTGTGCTGTTGTTTTACCGGGGCAATGACCCTGCCGGGAAGCTCGCGGCACTGGCGCCCCATCTTGGGGGGCTGGTCGCATTGTTGCTGGCGTTGCTCTGCACCGCGATGTTGGTTGCCTATATTCACCATCTCACTCGCGCAATTCAACCCAACTTTGTGCTTGTTCGCATCGTCAAAGAACTTGACCAGGCAATGTCTGAATACGGGCAGGCACGATCGCTGCATTCTGCGGATTGCGGATCCCTTGACGATGGTGAGATTGCTCACGCGCTGGCCGAATTTCTTGAACCGTTTGACGCGGTCGTTGCGCTGCGCTCAGGGTATATCCAACAGATCGATCATGATCCTTTGGTTGCTGCCGCGCAGCGCGCCGACGCTGTGGTTCGCTTCGTGTGTCGCCCTGGACAATTTGTTTTGCAAGGTAATCCGATTGCTGAAGTATGGGGTTTGACCGCAGACGTGAGCCACACGATCGGCAAAGTCACAGACATAGGCGCATATCGAACCCTCGCGCAAGATCTCGAGTTTGCGATCGACCAACTTGTGGAAGTGGCGATCCGAGCTCTGTCGCCTGCCATCAACGACACGTTCACTGCGTTGTCGTGCATCGACTGGCTCGGCGACGCGTTGCGAAACTTCGCGACCCGCGACGTCGGGACACCCGTGCATGCCGACTCCGCCGGGCAACTTCGAGTCATCGATCGTCCGGTGCGGTTTCAATCGCTGGTCACGGCTGCGTTTGCGAAGGTGCGACAATCTGGGGAGCGAAGCCCTGCGATTGTGATGCGCCTCCTAGAAACCCATGTCGCACTCGCCGAATTTCTATCTCCAACCCAGCGAGTGATCCTGCGGGCGGAGATCGAGGCCACCGCCGACCTCGCGACGAAACATGATTTTGCGCAGTTAGAACTTGAAGGTGTCATCGCCCGGGCAGCACGAGCTCGCGAGGCGTGTCGAGTGACGGCCTCGGAGTAGTTTCCAGATCCATGAACGACGTCGCCACGCCGACAAGCCAACCAGCCGGCGCTGCGGGTGACACGCTTCCCGAAGACTTGAACCTCAATGCCGCGACGCTCGGGCCTTACCAGTTTCCCGACGTGGTGCGCCGCAGGATCGCGGGCTGGCTCTACGTCGTCGTAGCCGCAGTCAGCATTTGGGGTGGGTTGTCGAGCGACAACCGGGGCATGGTTCTGGGTGGCGGAGGTCTACTGCTGGTTGCGGCGTACCAGTTCGCTTGTGCGTTTCCTTTGACGATCGACCAAACCCAGGCGCTCGCAGTAGCCAGTAAAGAGGTTGGGTTCGCCGCTGGGCATGCGTCGGCCCAGGTGACGTGGCGGGGCCTGCGGAGCCGTCCGATGTGGCGAGTAGTGCTCTATTCGGCCGAAGATCCACCAAAGCAGCGGGGGATCGTGGAGCTCGACGGCGTCGATGGGTCAGTGGTGTTCAGTACCAATGAGCCCAACCCTGAAGACTGGTCAGGATTCGATACCGCGTCTGCATGACACATCGCCAAGCTTGACTGAATGCGATTCAGTTGCGCCGCTAGTGGTAGTCGACAATCATTCTCAGGTTTCGTACAGTGTGCTCTCCACTACACGTATAAGGGGCGACACATGAAGAAGCTGTTCGACGAATTCAAAGCGTTTATCATGACCGGCAACGTCTTGATGCTTGCCGTCGCGTTCATTCTCGGTGGTGCAACCAAATCTGTGATTGACGGTTTCGTTACCTTCATCATTAATCCCATTATCGGAGCGATCGTTGGGAAACCCAGTTTTGACTCCTTGACCATTAAGGTCGGCGACGCCAAGATTCTCTACGGCTCGTTTATTACTGCGCTGGTTAACCTCGTGATCATCGGCGCCGTGGTGTTCGCCATGGTGAAGGCTTTCGACAAGTTTCAACAAAAGGCAGACGAGACGCCGGAGGCACCAGCAGAAGACATTGTGTTGTTGCGCGAGATTCGCGACTCCCTGCAATCCCGCAGCTAGAGGTCGGTCAAAGGCCCTGCAAGCCGCTGGGCGCCCTGGTCGGGGGGCGCTCAGCGGCATTCTTGGGGCGCTCTCAGCAGGACCAGCGGCCTTGAGCCGCTCGCGTGCTAGCGTTCCCGCAATGCTTGCGGACGCGAGCAGTCGTATTCGATCCCGTGCGGCAACGCTGCGGGATGGCTTCAAGGAGACCCATGCTCGACAAACAGCTCCGCGCTGGTGTTGAGCGAGGCCTCGGACCCCTTGGTCGTGGCCTTAGCCGACTTGGGATAACTCCCGATGCACTCACGGTGCTAGGAGTGCTGTTCGCCCTCGCGACCGCAGTAGCGGTTGCCTCCGGTCACGTGGTCTGGGGTGCAGTGGGAATCGCTCTGTCAGGCCTTGGCGATTTGCTCGATGGCAATATGGCACGCAGTTCCGGCCGTACCGGCGTACGTGGGTCTTTTTTTGATTCGGTCATGGACCGGGTTTCGGACGCACTAGTGCTCGGCGGGGTTGCTTGGTACTTCGGTCGGATCAGCCCGCACCTGCCGATTCTCGCGATGGCTGTCGCGGCGTTGTCGATGTTGATTTCGTATGAGCGGGCCAAAGCCGAAGGCCTTGGTTTGATCGCCAAGGGCGGCCTGATGGAGCGGGCCGAGCGGTACGTGTTGCTCGGCGTTGGTATGGCGCTCGATATTTTGGTCCCCGTGTTGTGGATCATGTTCGCGCTGACGTTGTTTACCGCGACGCAACGATTCATTCGAGTCTGGAAGCAAGCTGATCGCCCACCAGCAATCGAACGTCAACGGCGCACGACGCCACGAGCTTCTGCTCGCCGTCCGAGCGCACCATCGGGCCCCGCGACACCGCGTCTGCGCACATGGTTTGAAACCCGCACGGCGCGCTCCGATGGGGCGCGCCGGCTGCACCCAACGCGTCGCGTCCGCCCGTAAACAGTCGCCGCATATGGCTGATGCTCGCGATAAAGCCATATTTTGGGCGTATCGCGCCGGTTCTTCCGCCGCGAATTCGGTGCCACCGCGGATTGGTGAACCGGTGGCACGAGGCATTGGTCGCATGCTCAGCTATGCAATGCCAACGCGCCGCCGCATGTCCGCGCGGCACTTGCAGCGGGCAAGCGGTGGTGCACTGCGAGGAATGGCGCTTGAACGATCGGTGAGTGAAGCCTTCGATTCGTACGCCCGCTATTGGTTGGAAATGTTTCGGCTGCCCAATGCCGTGAAGTCGGATCTCGAACATCATTTCACGATCGACGGTTACGAACATGTCGAGGCTGCGTTAGCCAAAGGAAACGGTGCGATTATCGCGCTGCCGCACCTGGGTGGTTGGGAGTTTGCCGGTGCATGGATGAGTTTGGTCAAACAGCAGCGGCTGCTCGTTGTCGTAGAAGCCCTAGACCCGCCGGAACTATTCGAATGGTTTGTGGAGTTGCGCAACGCTATGGGAATGGAAGTCGTGGCTGCTGGTGACGACACTGCCGCTCGTTGTTTACAGGCGTTGCGCGACAATCGGCTCGTGTGCCTACTCAGCGACCGCGACCTTTCGGGTGACGGAATCGAAGTTGAGTTCTTTGGCGAACGCACCACGCTGCCGGCCGGCCCGGCGATGTTGGCTATTCGAGCGAACTCGCAGATCCTTGCAGTTGCGGTCTATTTCGCAAAAGGCCGTGAGCACACGGCGACGGTTCGACCGGCGCTCGATCTACGACGCGAGGGAAAACTCCGCGCCGATATGGCTCGCGTTACCCAAGACCTCGCCCGCGAGTTTGAAATCTTGATTCGAGCGGCACCGCAGCAGTGGCACCTGATGCAACCCAATTGGCCGAGCGACCAAGAGCTGCCAGTGCGTGCGACACCCTGGAACGCACCATGAAAGTACTCATGGTGTGCCCATATTCGTTATCGCGACCCGGTGGCGTGCAGTCGCAAGTGATGGGCCTAGTTCGCGAGCTGAGGGGCTGCGGCGTCGACGCCCGCATCATTGCTCCAAGCGATGGGCCTCCCCCGGTGCCGGGCGTCATGACGGTAGGAGAGAGCACGCTGTGGGAGAGCAACGGATCTATCGCTCCGGTGGCGACAGGCGCACAGGTCGCACGGCGCACGATCGACGCGTTGGGTTTCTTTGAACCCGATGTAGTGCACCTCCACGAGCCCATGGTCCCTGGGCCTACGCTGACATTGTTGCTCGGATACCACGGGCCGATGATCACTACACACCATATTTCCGGTCATATCGGACGGGATTGGGCGATGCCTGCAGTGCGGTCGAATCTGGAACGAGTGCACGCCCGCGCCGCGGTCTCGCAGTCTGCACGCGCGACAGCGTTCGATGCAGTCGGAGGCGACTATGAGCTGTTGTGGAACGGTGTCGAAGTCGATCGTTTTGCCCGCGCCGAGCCCACGCCCGCGACGCGTCCAGCGGTGTTTTTTTGTGGTCGCCATGAGCCTCGCAAAGGGTTGTCTGTGTTGCTCGACGCCTGGCGAGGTATTGATCGTGATGCCACGCTGTGGGTCGCGAGCAAAGGTCCGCAAACCGAAGAGCTCCAAGCTCGCGACGTGGCCAATGTGGAGTGGCTCGGGGTGGTTTCTGATGAAGAGCGCAATGCTCGCATCGCCGGGAGCCGGATATTTTGCGCGCCATCTACCGGCGGCGAATCGTTTGGAGTCGTGCTGCTCGAAGGCATGGCGGGCGGCGCGGCGGTCGTGGCGAGCGATATCGATGGCTACCGTAACGTCGCCCGCGCCGACGTCGACGCAGTGCTGGTTGCGCCTGAAGACTCCAACGCACTCCGAACTGCGTTGCGAGCGGTACTCGATGATGACACGCTGCATCAGCGGCTGGTGCAGGCAGGTCGCCAACGAGCGGATGAGTTTTCGATGCGCCGACTCGCCGCTCGCTATTGCGAGATGTACGAGGCCGCGATCAAGGCGGGTTCGAGCCATCCGTCTCGCCAATGACGTCGGACGCTCACGAGGTTGGTAGCAGCGCAGGGCGACCTCGCAGTAGCGGGCTGTGTCGGGCGCGCGGCGTCGGGAATGTACGAGCGCACCCGTTGGTTGCTGGCCTCAGAACGCTCGTATCCTCACCCCGAGCACTCGTTCCAAGTACCTTGGAACCGGTCTAACGAAGGAAGTGTGTATGGTCCCTATTCTCATCATCGTCGCGATCATCGTTGTGTTCGTGCTGATCTTCGTGGCGATGTACAACGGCTTGGTCAAAACTCGTAACCGGGTTGATAACGCCTGGAGCCAAATCGACGTGCAGCTCAAGCGCCGCCACGACCTCAGTCCGAATCTCCTCGAGACGGTCAAGGGCTACGCCAAACACGAAGCTGAGACGCTTGAAAGCGTGGTGCAGGCCCGCAATGCCGCGGTGTCTGCTACTGGCGTCGCCGCGCAGGGCCAGGCTGAAGGCATGTTGAGCGGTGCCCTGGGCAAGCTCTTCGCGCTCTCCGAGGCGTACCCCGACCTCAAAGCCAACACGAACTTCTTGCAGTTCCAAGAAGAACTCACTGCTACCGAAGACAAAGTTTCGTACTCTCGCCAGTTCTATAACGACTCGGTGCTCGGCTACAACAACAAAATCGGTACGATTCCGTCCAACATCATTGCGGGTATGTTCAACTTCACCACCCGTGAATTCTTCGAGGTTTCGACGCCCGAAGACCGTGAAGTCCCGAAAGTTCAATTCTAAAACTTGATCTACGACGCGATTACCCACAACAAACGCAAGAGCGGGGTCATGATCGCGGCTTTTTTTGTCGTCGTGTTTGGCGTCGCTTGGATCATCACCTACCTGCTGAAATTCGGCGCGATTGGCGTGCTCTTTGCCGCGCTGTTTGCAGTCGGCTCGTCTGCGTTTTCGTACTTCAAGTCTGACACGATTGCCCTGAAGATGAGTCGCGCGGTGCCAGCCGACGAAAATGAATTCCGGCGATATCACAACCTGGTCGAAGGTCTGTGTATTGGCGCGGGCATGCCGAAGCCACGTCTGTACATCATGCACGACGACGCTCCGAATGCGTTTGCCACGGGACGTGATCCGAAACATTCCGCCGTCGCCGTCACCACGGGTTTGCTTGACAAGATGAATCGGGTCGAACTTGAAGCAGTGCTGGCCCATGAGTTGAGCCACATCAAAAACTACGACATCTTGGTAATGACCCTGGCGGTGACCATGGTCGGGATGATCGCATTGATGAGCGACTTGTTTTTGCGTTGGGCGTTTTGGGGTGGGCTCGGCGGGGATCGTGATGACGACAACCACAATCCATTTGGCGCGGTCCTGGCGATTCTTGGGGTTGTGTTGGTAATTTTCGCACCGTTTATCGCTCGGCTCATGCAGCTCGCAATCAGCCGTCAACGCGAGTATCTCGCCGATGCCAGTGGTGTATTGATCACACGGTATCCACCGGGAATGATTTCGGCGCTTGAAAAGCTGAAGGCCGACACCACGGTTGTGCATACTTCGTCGAAAGCGACCGCGCACCTCTGGATCGAAGGTCCCCTGGAACAAGACGAAGCAAAAAAGCGCAAGTTCGATAACTTGTTTGCCACGCACCCGCCCCTTGATGACCGCATCGCTCGCCTCCGCGAGATGTAGTCACCACGCTGAGGAGTCTCCGTTGCAGTTTCGCCGGAATTCAATTTCGATCGTGGGATGTTGCGTTTTCGCGATGTCGTTGTCCGGCTGCGGCGATGACAAGAAACCAGCCTCGCCACCATCGACCACGTCAACGACGAGCGAGGCGCCCACCACGACTGCCGCCGCCGTAGGCGAGCCGGCACCGTTGTCGGGTGTCCCCAGCGGCAAAGAAGTCGAAGTTCGTCCGGCGCTGACCGTCAAAGTCGAAAACACTCGCGAGGCCCGCCCGCTCGTGGGCGTGCAGAGCGCCGATGTGGTGTACGAAGAAGTGGTCGAAGGCGGTATCACTCGACTTGCTGCGGTCTTTCAATCGCAGATCCCTGCGGTTATTGGTCCGGTGCGGTCAGTCCGGCGTACTGACCAAGCAATCGTGCGCCCTATTCAGGGTATTTTTGTGTATTCCGGCGGTGCACGGTATGCCGAAGACAGCATCAGAGCGGCGCCAGTGGTGCGGTTCAACGAGTCTTCTGGCGGCTCAGCGATGTTTCGCGAGCGCCAACGCAAGGCACCCCACAACTTGTTTTTGAAGGCTCCGGAAATTTTCGCGAAGGCGCCCACTGCGGTCGGCCCGCCCGCAGCTTTATTCACCTACGGCAGTCTGCCTGCTTCTGCGACCCCCGCGGCCGCGGTTGATATTGGCTTCACGAACAACAATGCGGTTCGTTGGGTATGGGACCCAGCAGCGAAGTACTGGAACCGATTCTTCAACGGCCGCCCGGATCTGGATTCTGATGGCACGCAGATCCATGCCGCCAATGTTGTCGTTCAACCGGTCCGCTATCAGGGCGGTACCGGAACGATTGGGGCGGAAGCCGAACTGGTTGGCTCCGGTGCAGTCTGGGTGCTGTCTCGCGGTCGAGTGGTGCTGGGCACATGGCAACGCGACGATGCCGACAGCCCAGGCGAGTTACTGGATGCCAACGGGGTGGTGGTAGCGCTTGCTTCCGGCAATACATGGGTGGCACTGCCGGACCCGAAGTATTCGGTCAAGGTCTCCTAGACCCTCGCCGGTAGCATGAGTTCATGACTGATGCTCCAGCCACAGGAACCGCCCGTGTAAAGCGTGGCCTCGCCGAAATGTTGCGCGGCGGCGTGATCATGGATGTCGTCGACGCGGCGCAAGCCAAGATTGCCGAAGATGCTGGTGCGTGCGCGGTGATGGCACTTGAGCGCGTCCCGTCAGATATTCGCCGCGACGGCGGTATCGCACGCATGAGCGATCCCGCAATGATCGAAGCGATTCAAGCGACGGTCACCATTCCCGTCATGGCAAAATGTCGAATTGGCCACTTCGCCGAAGCGCAGGTTCTGCAAGCGATGGGCGTCGATTACATCGATGAATCCGAAGTGCTGAGCCCTGCCGATGAGGCCTACCACGTTGACAAGTGGGCATTTACTGCTCCTTTCGTTTGCGGTGCCACCAACCTTGGGGAAGCGCTGCGCCGCATCAGTGAGGGCGCGTGCATGATTCGATCTAAAGGTGAGGCTGGCACCGGCAACATCATTGAGGCAGTCCGCCACCTCCGTTCGATCCTTGGCGACATCCGCGCGATTCGCCAAGCCTCACCTGAGGAACTGTTCGGGTGGGCCAAGGAGCTTCGTGCCCCACTTGACCTTGTCCAAGAGGTTGCTGCGCTCGGCGAGCTTCCGGTACCGATGTTCTGCGCAGGCGGCATCGCGACGCCCGCCGACGCCGCGTTGGTGATGCAACTCGGCGCGCAAGCAGTGTTTGTAGGTTCAGGAATCTTCAAGAGCGACGATCCATCGCCGCGAGCGAAAGCCATCGTTGAGGCCACAACCCATTACCAAGACGCCGACATCGTGTTGAAGGTCTCAAAAGGGCTTGGCGACGCGATGCGAGGCGAGAACAACCCGCAGATTCGTTTCGAAGAACGTGGTTGGTAATTGCATTCACGAGTTCCTGCGCAATGAGAATCGGTGTACTGGCGCTACAGGGTGCGTTTCGTGAACACGCCGAGGTGTTGTCGGCCCTCGGTGTCGAAGCGGTGCTGGTTAAGTTACCGGCGCATTTGAACGACGTTGATGCGATCGTGCTGCCGGGCGGCGAGTCGACCACCCAAGACAAGCTGCTGACGACGTCAGAGCTACGCGAACCCCTGGCCATTGCTGTGCGCTCCGGTATGCCCTGTTTTGCGACATGCGCTGGCGTGATCCTGCTTGCCACTGAAGTGCTCGACGGCCGCCCCGATCAAACACCGTTAGGTTTGTTGGATATCTCAGTTCGCCGCAATGGATACGGACGCCAGATCGATAGCTTCGAAGCTCCCCTCGAAATCGGTGTCGTAGGCCCGGGCGATTTTCCAGGAGTGTTCATTCGTGCGCCCAAGATCGAGCGCCTCGGCAGTGGTGAAGTGCTAGCGATGCACCACGACTCGCCAGTGTTGTTGCGCGATGGGGCAATATGGGGGGCAACGTTTCATCCAGAGTTGTCGCGTGACTCGCGACTGCATCAACAGTTTGTCGCCCAATGTTCCTGAGGAGGTACGCGCGATGAGTGGCCATTCCAAGTGGAGTTCGATCAAGCATAAAAAGGGTGCGCTTGATGCGAAGCGGGGCAAATTGTTTGCGGTGCTGACGCGCCAAATCGAGGTTGCCGCGCGTGCGGGCGGCGGTGACCCAGCCTCGAATGCGACCTTGCGGACGATGATTCAAAAGGCGCGCGATGCCTCGCTGCCGGTCGACAATATCCAGCGCGCGATTAAACGCGGTATCGGCGAAGAAGAAGGGGTGATTTACGAGGCGATCAACTACGAGGGGTACGCCCCGAGTGGTGTTGCGGTGTACGTGCAGTGCCTCACCGACAACCGAAACCGCACCGGCTCGGAAATTAAGAATCTCTTTAGTAAAAATGGTGGGTCGTTCGCAGAACCCGGCGCCGTGGCCTGGCAATTCGAACGCAAAGGCGTAGTGATGGTGGTCAAGACAGCCATCGAGGAAGACGACCTGTTCCTGATGGCCGCCGACGCGGGCGCCGAGGATGTTGGCGACGCGGGCGACGACTGGGTCGTCACCACGCCGGCCACTGAACTCCATGCAGTGCGAACCGCCATTGAGGCCGCGGGCATCGCGGTGAAATCGTCAGACCTCACAATGATCCCCAGTACTTCGGTCGGTATCGATACCGAAGCCAGTGCGAAGTCGGTGCTGCGATTGGTCGATATTCTCGAAGACCACGACGACGTCGAAGCGGTGTATGCGAACTTTGATATCTCAGAAGCACTGCTGACCCAGGTTCTCGGCGGGTAGCGACTCCCATCTACTAGCTTCGGAGCCTCATGAAGATTTCAATTTCGGTCAATGGTGTTGCCCAAGAACACGACGTGGAGCCTCGCACGCTGCTGGTGCAGTATTTGCGCGAATCCTGTGCACTTACGGGTACCAAGGTGGGCTGCGACACGTCGTCATGCGGTGCATGTACCGTGCTGTTCGAGGGCGAGTCGGTGAAAAGTTGCACCATGCTTGCGGCCCAGGCCGATGGCGGGTCGATTACCACCATTGAAGGTCTTGCGGCCTCTGATGGCACGCTGCATCCGGTCCAGCAAGCCTTTCACGACCATCACGGTTTGCAGTGTGGCTACTGCACGGCGGGCATGGTGATGGCCGCAGTGGGATTCCTTGATGAGAATCCTGCGCCGACCGAGCGCGACGTCCGAGAAGGCCTCGAAGGCAACCTCTGTCGTTGCACCGGCTACCACAACATTGTGCAAGCTGTGCTCGCTGCTGCCGAAGGGGCCAAGCAATGATCCCCGCCGCATTTGAGTACGTTCGTGCCGCTTCCGCCGACGAGGCGCTCGCTGCGATCTCCGAACATGGCGAAGACGCGAAGTTTCTCGCGGGTGGGATGTCGTTGTTGCCGTTGATGAAACTGCGCCTCGCCACACCAACTGTGCTGGTTGATGTGGCTCGAATTCGCGACCTTTCGTACATCACCGACGCGGGCGACCATATTGCGATTGGTGCACTCACTCGCCACCGTGATCTCGAAACCAGCACGTTGCTCGCCAAAGAGTGCGGAATCGTTGCATCGGTTGCCGCGCAAGTGGGCGACAACCAAGTGCGTCATCGCGGCACGCTCGGTGGTTCGGTTGCTCACAGTGATCCCGCGAGCGACCTCCCCGCGGCCATGGTGGCACTCGACGCCATCATTGTGGCTCGATCCGCTGCTGGCGAACGCACTATTGCAGCCGCAGATTTCTTCACCGGATTCTTCGAAACCGCGCTCAACGCCGATGAGTTGCTCACAGAGATTCGCGTGCCGAAAGCCGGTGCTTCGGGATTCAACTATCAAAAGTTCAATCGGCGGGCCCAGGACTGGGCAATCGTCGGGGCGGTTGCCGCGACAGTTGCTGGTACCAAACGCGTGGCGCTCGTCAACATGGGAAACACCCCAGTACGAGCGACTGCGGTTGAGGCGGCGCTGGCAAGTGGAGCGTCGATCGCCGACGCCTCGATGAGCGCCGCGATGGGGTGCGAACCTCCTACCGATCTCAATGCTTCGGTTGAATATCGCGAGCACTTGGCACGAGTTCTTGTGCGACGAGCCCTTGACGCATCCGCATAATCAGGCTGCGAGCAACCCGTGAGCACCATACGGGGAACAGTCGCCGCGGTGGTGTTGGCGGCCGGACGCGGCGAACGGTTTGGCGCCGACGTGGCGAAGCCACTGGTGGAATACCGCGGGCGCCCATTGTTGACCTACGTCCTTGACGCCGCAGTTGCATCAGGCCTCGGGCCAGTCGTACTGGTAGTTGGGAATCACGCTGAAGCTGTTCGCAGTTTGGCTCTGCCGGGCATTGAGGTCGTCAGTAATCCTGATTTTGCCGAGGGTATCGCCACGTCATTGCACGTGGCTCTGAAGCACCTAGCGAGTCGGGGAATCGTTCACGCCGCTGTCATTGGGCTGGCCGACCAGCCCAAGGTTGGGGCTGCGGCTTGGAGTCGGCTGGGCGTGGCCTACGACGATGGCGCGAGCATGGCAGTTGCCACCTACGACGGCGTGCGTGCGAACCCTGTGTTACTTGGGCGCGATCATTGGCCTGAGGCAATGG
Source organism: Actinomycetota bacterium (assembly GCA_005773635.1). Taxonomy (GTDB): domain Bacteria; phylum Actinomycetota; class Acidimicrobiia; order IMCC26256; family PALSA-610; genus F1-120-MAGs023. The sequence continues at coordinate 54,516 of SXHN01000046.1, read as the reverse complement.
CGTTGCGTGGCGACGAAGGTGCCCGGCAATTATTCATTCGTCATGATGTTGTCGAGATCGCCTGTGACGACACCGGCAATCCCGACGATGTCGATACCCCGAACGACCTGGCCCGTCTAGAAGCCGAAGGTTGACTCACCGGCGCACCTGCGCCATCAACAACGGAGCTCGCAATGGAACACATCACCGACAGTTTTCGCGTCGATACGCCGGTGGCGATCACTTGGAACACGTTGCTCGACATCGAACGTATTGCGCCTTGTATGCCGGGCGCGCAATTGCAAGAGATTGAAGGCGACGAGTTCCGGGGCATCGTGAAAGTGAAGGTGGGCCCGATCACTGCGCAGTACAAAGGCACTGCCAAGCTCGACACCGTCGACGAATCGACGCACACAATCAAGATTGACGCGAGTGGGCGCGACACGCGTGGGCAAGGCAACGCAAGCGCCATGATCACCGTTGTGATGCGCGATGACAATGGGGGAACCGTCGTCGATATCGACACTGAGCTCAACATCACCGGCAAGGTTGCGCAATTCGGCCGGGGCGGGATGTTGGTAGAAGTGTCGTCGAAAATTCTCAAGCAGTTCGTTGAGAACCTTGAACACGATGTGTTGTCGCAGGCTGGCAATTCGCAGGATGGCGATTCGAACGCTGGGCCGGATTCTGATCAACCCCAGGGTGCGCCAGCACCCGACGTGAGCGACGAAGCCGTTCCTGGCGCACCTATCACGGCCCCGACGACGTTGCGCAAAATCGATGCCCCGGAGGCGAAGCCCCTCGACTTGCTCGATGCTGCCGGCGGGTCTGTCGCAAAACGAGCCTTGCCATTGGCCGCGCTGTTGGCATTGGTGCTCATCGTGCTGGGTCTGCGTCGCCGCCGCTAGCCGAGGTGGTCCCATAATCTGGCGGTTTGCGCGGCTTGTGTGTGACCGCGGCGCACGTGTCTGGCACGGCTCGCCGAGGTGGTCCCATGATCTGGCGGTTTGCGTGGCTTGTGTGTGACCGCGGAGGGGTTGGGAGTGTCGCGCCGGTTCGTGGGCAGGTGGTCTAGGATCGAACTCGTGTTCGCAATGGCGCCTGTCTTGGGTATCGATCCTGGTCTGTCCCGATGTGGCTACGGAGCGGTCGTGCGTGAAACTGGGTCCCGACTACGAGCCGTGAGCTGCGGGGTGTTGCGTACCGATCCTGCGCTCAATTTGCCGCAACGGCTCAGCATTTTGCACGACGAACTCGAGTCGCTGATCGTCGAACTCAAGCCCAGCGTCGTGGTTGTGGAGCGTTTGCTATTTCAAAACAACGTCCGAACTGCGATCAGCGTCGGTCAGGCCAGCGGGCTTGCGCTTGCGATCGCTGCCCGCCATCACATCGATGTGGTGCAGTACTCACCCAATGAGGTGAAACTCGCGATCGCTGGTGACGGCGGCGCCGGTAAGGCGGAAGTGGGTGCCATGGTGGCGCGGCTGCTCAAACTGCGCGAGGTGCCGAAGCCCGCCGACGCAGCCGATGCGCTTGCGCTTGCGCTGTGCCATCTGTGGCGGCAGCGGGTTGGTGCGGCCACGGAGTCGACTCGCACCCTCGACGTTCGAAGCGACCGCGAAGTTGGTTTGCCGAGTGGCCTTGATCAACGTATCGCTGCGGCATTGGCAAGGAGAACGTGATGATTGGGTCTCTACGCGGCAGCGTGTTGGAGCGAATCCCAAGTGGGGAGGTGCTCATCGAAGTGGGAGGCGTCGGGTACCGAGCTCTCGTGCCGTTGTCGGCCTTCGCACAGCTCGAACCGGGCTCACAGGCATTTTTGTTTACGCACCTGCATGTCCGCGAAGACGCCATGGTGCTGTTCGGTTTTTTGACCCGCGAAGAGCGCGACTGTTTTGAATCGCTGATCACTGTCAATGGCGTTGGCCCCAAGCTGGCGTTGGCGATTCTTGGGGTGCATCCACCGAACGCGTTGCGTCGGGCTCTGGCCGACGATGATGTCGATCAACTGTGCTTGGTGCCAGGGGTTGGCAAGCGCACGGCGCAACGGCTGTTGATCGACCTGAAAACGAAATTGTCGCTGCCCGACGTTGACCTCGCGGCATTGGAGGGCCACAGCAACGAACGGTCGGGCGCGCTGAATGTGCGAGCCGAGGTGCGTGATGCGCTGACGGCATTGGGGTACAACCCCGATGAAGTGCGATCCGCGCTGAGTGAATTGCGCGCTGACGCGAACGTTGGTGACGCGGTACGCGAGGCACTGCGTTTGATGGGGGCTCGACGATGAGCCGCGACGAGATTCTGCTGCCGAGCGAAGACCCGATTGAAGCCGCAGAAGAAACAACGCTGAGGCCGCGCCGTTTTGATGAGTTTGTGGGCCAAGCTGCGTTGAAAGAACACCTGGCGATCATGCTGGGTGCGGCGAAGCTGCGCGGCCAAGCCGTCGATCATGTTTTGCTTGCGGGGCCGCCTGGTCTTGGCAAAACGAGTATGGCCGCGATCATCGCGGCGGAAATGAATTCGCGACTCCAACCCACGAGCGGGCCAGCTTTAGAACGCGCCGGGGACCTCGCCGCGATTCTCACCAATCTCGACGATGGCGATGTGTTATTTATCGATGAAGTGCACCGCATGCCGCGCGCCGTGGAAGAAGTGCTGTATCCCGCGATGGAGGTTTTTCAACTCGACATCGTGATCGGCAAGGGCCCCGCCGCGCGCTCGATTCGAATCGACGTCCCGCGCTTCACGCTCGTAGGAGCAACGACGCGAACTGGTTTGATTACTGGGCCGTTGCGCGATCGCTTTGGGTTCGTCGCTCGGCTCGATTACTACACCACCGACGATCTCAAGCTCATCGTGACGCGTGCCGCCCAGATTTTAGGGGTCGCGCTCGCGGCTGACGGCGCCGATGAAATTGCGCGCAGGTCACGCGGCACGCCGCGCATCGCGAACCGCTTGTTAAAACGTGTGCGCGACTACGCCGAGGTTCGGGGCGACGGCACCGTGAGCGCGGCGACGGCCCGCGCCGCGTTGTTGCTGTTCGAGGTTGATGATCTCGGCCTCGACAAAGTGGACCGTGCCATTCTCACCGCATTGTGCAAGACCTTCGGTGGCCAGCCAGTGGGACTCGGGACGCTCGCGATTTCTGTTGGCGAGACGCCAGAGACCGTTGAAGACGTGTACGAACCGTTCCTGTTACAAAACGGGTTGTTGCAACGCACACCGCGCGGCCGGGTTGCCACTTCGGCTGCGTATCGGCATCTGGGCCTCGACGTGATTGTGGGCAACGTCGAGACCCCCGGTCTGTTCGACTCCGACTAAGCCACGCAGCGAAGCTGGGAGCGGTGGCCCGATCGCGGTAGGTTGCGGGCTTCGTTCGACTCCGCGACCCGAGTGAGATGGCCCGAAATGACCCTGGTAACCACAGAAATCCGTGACCGTATTGCGCATGTGACGATTGATCATGGCAAAGCCAACACGTTGTCGAGCGAGGTCGTCGCCGCCCTCGATACTGCGCTCACTGACGCCGAGAAGGCGGGCGAGGGCACCGTTGGAGCCATGTTGATCACCGGTACACCTGGGTTTTTGTCCGGCGGTTTCGATCTTGAGGAAATCAAAGCTGGCCCGGAGTCGGCCGGACGCCTCGTGACCGCAGGAGGTGCATTGTTCACACGGATGTACGGTTCTTCGGTGCCGGTTGTCGTTGCCTGCCCTGGCCATGCGATCGCCGCGGGTGCGCTGTTGCTGTTGGGCGCGGATGAACGCATTGGTACCGCCGGAAAATTCAAGATTGGTTTGATAGAAACCCAGATTGGCATGGTGTTGCCGCGTTGGGCAGTGGAGATGGCCCAAGAGCGACTCGATAAGCGCCATGAGCAAATTGCGACCGTAGGCGCCCGCTCCTACGACCCGATCGGCGCCCGCAACGCGGGATTTCTCGATGAAGTCGTGGAGCCCGACGAGCTGCTGGATCGGGCTACCGCCGCAGCCACGTATTGGGCCAATTTGCCAAGGGCGGCCTACGCGGGGCAGGTCAAAATGCTCCGAGCCGCGAGGCTCGCGAAGTTGAATGCTGCCGTCGACGCTGATCGCGGGCGTGCGTTCGACGTTGCCGCTGAATAGCTGAACTCGCTCTGGCCGGGTTTTCGGCGAGTTTCGAGCTAGATTTCGCCCGCTTCGATCCGTAACTGACCTGGTGGAATTTTGCAACTGCTCTTTTGGATCCCATTTTTGGTGATCCCCTTTTGGTTCTTCATCGTGTTGCCCCAACGGCGCCAAACTCAGGCTGCCGATCTCATGCACGGTCGGCTGGTTCAAGGCGACGAAATCATCATGACCTCTGGGGTATTCGGCACGATTGTGCGCCTCGACGAAGCCACGATCGATCTTGAAATTGCCCCGTCCGTCGTGATCACCATCGACCGCCGAGCGGTTGGGCGCATCGTCGCCGATCTCCCAAGCTTGCCCAACGGCACGCCGCCAAGTGAGGAAAATTGACCCATGGGTCGTAAACCGTTGTTGCTGTTCGGATCGATTCTGTTGATCCTGGGTACGTTCGTCGCCACGTTGGTGGCCGGCAACAGCCCACAGCTGGGCCTCGACCTGCGTGGCGGGATATCGGTGCGACTGTTTCCGGTTGAGGGCACCGACCCGGCCCTGTTGGACACCGCGCGTTCCATCATCTCGAACCGTGTGAACAGCCTCGGCGTCGCCGAACCAGAGGTGAATCGCCAGGGCGACTCAATCGTTGTGGATCTGCCCGGTGTGAAGGATCGCCAAGAAGCCCTTGACGTAGTGGGGTCGACCGGAGAGCTCCAAAACCGTGAAGTGCTCGGAGACCGACCGGCCGATGAAAAGATTCCGGCGACGACTACGACGAAGCCTGGCGCGACGACTACCACGGTTGCAGGGGCGACAACGACGACAGTTGCAGGGGCCACAACGACAACTGTGAGTGGCGCCACCACAACGGCGACAGTCGCCCCCACCACGACAGCTCCGACGACGACAGCAGCACCGGTGACAACCACCACGGCGGCACCGTCCACGACCGTTGGCGCAAACGCAACGACGGTGCCGGGGGCGACGACCACCACGGCGCAGGGAGCGACGACAACGACCGTCCCCTCAACGACAACGACTGCGCAGGACTTCACCGGCAAGACCTGCAAAGACCTGATCGAAGCCGATCCAACGACGTGGGTATGGGACCAGGTGCGTACAGCTGGCGGCAAACCCGAACGGTGTTATGCGCTAGGGCCGAACCTGCTGGGTGGCGAGTCTGTGAGTGACGCGGATGCGAGCTTCGATCGTGGGCAGTGGGGAGTCGACGTCACCTACAAAGCTGGTCAGTTTCAGCCCATCGCGACGGGTTACGTCAATAAGCGCGTCGCGATCGTGCTCGACAACGCGGTCATCAGTGCGCCGGTGATCAACCAAGGCATTACTGGCGATCAGGTGCGTATTTCGGGAGACTTCAAGCAGTCTGAGGCCGAGAATCTCGCGCTGTCGTTGCGCTATGGCTCTCTGCCGGTGAAGTTCGATAAGGAGCAACAAACAGTCGAAGATGTATCGCCGTCGCTCGGCAAGGATCAGTTGCGAGCGGGAATCGCCGCCGGTGTGATCGGGCTCGTCTTGGTAGCGGTATACATGCTGCTGTTTTATCGCTTGCTCGGCCTCGTGGTGTGGCTCGGGCTTGCGATGACTGGGATGGTGATGTACACGCTCGTCACGTGGTTCGGCCAGGTCTATGGCGTCACGTTGACGTTGTCGGGAGTGACCGGCATCATCGTGTCGGTTGGTGTCACCGTCGACTCCTACGTGGTGTACTTCGAGCGACTGAAAGACGAAGTGCGTTCCGGCAAGACCGTGCGGTCTTCGGTGGAGTCTGGTTGGCGTAAGGCCATCCGCACGATCATCGCGGCCGACGCAGTATCGCTGATCGGTGCGGCAGTTCTGTACGCCCTGACCGTTGGTTCCGTGAAGGGTTTTGCGTTCTTCTTGGGCCTGAGCACCGTGATCGACCTGGTTATCGCGTGGTGCTTCATGCATCCGTTGGTGTTGATGATGTCGCGCAAGCAGTCGTTGGTGGGTATGAAGCGAATTGGCATCGCATCGGGTCTCGACGTCGCGGGAAGGACGTCAGTATGAGTCACGTTTCCGGCTCTGATCACATGACCGATGGTGGCGTCGCTGGCGTTGATCGTCGGCATCGCCTGTCCGACCTCTACCACGAACGAACCAACTTTCGTTTTCTCGCTCGACGACGGCTGTTGTTGACGCTGTTTTTGGTGGTCGTGATTGGTGGCCCGTTGCTGTTGCTGGTGCGTCCGTTGAATCTGGGTATTGATTTCCGCGGGGGCGTAGCGTGGCAGGTAGAGGTGCCCAAGGATCGTGACGTCAGTGTTGCCAAGGTGCGTGACATTCTTGACGCTACGACCATCGAGGATTACAAAGCCACGATCTCATCGAGCCCTCAGTCGGGACAAAAGACGATCCGTGTGCAAGCGCAAGTGGTGAATGACGCGATCGAGACGATCCGTGAACAGATTGCTCGGGCAACCGGGGTCAAGACCAGTGACGTCACCGAAGCCTCTGTCGGCGGCAACCAGAGCTTCAGCGTCGCTAAGGCAATTGAGGCGGACAAAGCGAAGGTCGAAAAGGCGCTGACGCCGGCAGTTTTGAGCGGCGCTAAAGCGACGGTGACAGTAACAGGACAACAAGTCACAGTTGCTCTCGACAAAGAGCCGAAGAGTGAACGCCAGGTCGTCAGCGAAAATCTGGCGAAGTATGCGGGTGCCAAAACCACCGACGTGAGTATCAGCACTGTCGGCCCGACGTGGGGTGGAGAGGTGTCGCGCAAAGCGCTGACCGCGTTGTTGGTGTTTTTCGTAGTGCTGGCCCTGTACCTATCGATTCGCTTCGAATTTAAAATGGCCATGGCCGCGCTCGTCGCGGTGATGCACGACATCGTCTTCACGGTCGCGGTCTACGCGATTTCCCAATTCACCGTTTCTCCGGCCACAGTGACGGCCTTCTTGACGATTCTTGGGTTCTCGCTCTACGACACCGTCGTGGTGTTTGACAAGATCAAAGAAAACGAAGGGGCACTCACCGCGATAGGTCGGTCGACCTATCGCGACATGGCGACCCGATCCCTGAACGAAGTGCTGATGCGGTCGTTGTCGACATCCTTCGTGGCGCTGCTGCCGGTGTTTTCGTTGTTGGTCGTTGGTGTCGGGTTCTTCGGAGCGACGTCACTCGAAGATTTTGCATTGGCGTTGTTCTTTGGCTTGCTCGTCGGGTCCTATTCGTCGATATTTGTGGCAACTCCCGCACTGGTGTGGTGGAAGGAACGCGAACCGCAATACCGGGCGTTGAGCGAAAAGCAAGCGGCGCGGGCAGCCGGTGCCGCACGTTCAGTACCTAAGGAGACGGTAGCTGCCGCGTCGGATGTAGTGAATCCACAAGATTGGGACCCGTCGGGTGTTGCCGGACCGCCTGCTGTGATGCGTCCGTTGGTTGCGCCAAAGGCACGCCAGACCCGAGGCCGAAAGCGAAAGTAACGAGTGGTGCGCTCCTAGACTGCCGTAATGGGACTTGACGCGGCTTGGATACGAGACCACGTGCGCGATCTCCCCGATTATCCAAAACCAGGAGTTGTGTTCAAAGACATCACGCCGGTGCTCGCGCTCCCGGAGGCCTTCGCCGCCGCAGTCGACGCCGTGATGGAACCATTTTCGACGGTCGAAATCGACAAAGTGGTCGGTATCGAAGCACGCGGATTTGTCTTCGCTGCGCCGATTGCTTGCCGTCTCGGTGCCGGCTTCGTGCCGGTGCGTAAGCCGGGCAAATTGCCCTGGCATGTGGAGCGTGAGGAATACGCGCTGGAGTACGGCACCGACGTGCTGGAACTTCACCGCGACGCGATTCTGCCGGGCGAACGAGTGCTGATCGTTGATGATGTGTTGGCTACGGGTGGCACTGCTAATGCTGCGTTGCGGCTCGTTCACAAATTGGGGGGCACCATCGTGGGCTGTGCGTTCTTCATCGAACTCGGATTTTTGGATGGTCGAAGGCAACTTGGTGAAACCGAAATTCACTCAGTTGTGAACTATTAGGTGCTGAGCGAACAGCAAAGGAGCGGGATTCGTTCATGAGAACGAAGTTGGTACGTCGGAGTCATGCAGCGCCAGCACCAGTAGATCCGCTGCTCGCGGGCCTTACCTCTCGTTTCTCGCGTCGTCACCCCAACGCCGATACAACCCTCATCGAATTGGCGTACGCGGTTGCGCTCAACGCGCATAAAGATCAAGTCCGACGATCGGGTGATGCCTACATCACCCATCCAGTAGGGGTCGCGATGGTGTTGGCCGAACTTGGCCTCGACGACACCACCATCGCTGGCGCATTGCTGCATGACGCAGTCGAAGACACCACGATTACCCTCGCCGATCTCGAACGGGATTTCGGATCAGAGGTCGCTGCGCTGGTCGATGGCGTCACCAAACTCGAACGGATTCATTTCGACAGCAAAGAAGAACAGCAAGCGGCCACGATGCGCAAAATGCTTGTTGCTATCGCCAAAGACCTTCGAGTGTTGTTGATCAAGCTTGCAGACCGTCTCCACAATATGCGCACGATCGCGTCGATGCCCGAAGAAAAGCAACTTCGCATCGCGCAAGAAACTCTCGATATATACGCTCCGCTTGCGCATCGCCTAGGAATCGGAGATGTGAAGTGGCAGCTCGAAGACCTTTCGTTTGCGGTGTTGTATCCGAAGCGGTACGCGGAAATCGAGCAGATGGTTGCAGGGCGCGAACCATCGAGTACGACTGATCTCGATGTCGTGGTGAGTGAAGTCGAAGAACGTCTGCTCGAGCTGCGTGTCGATGGCAAGGTGACCGCCCGCCCTAAGCACTACTGGTCGATCTACGAAAAGATGGTTGTACGAGGCAAAGAGTTCGCCGACATTTTCGACCTTCTGGGCGTGCGCGTGGTCGTTGATGAAGTCAAAGATTGTTACGCGGTGCTTGGTGCGGTGCATGCGACTTGGCGACCGATACAAGGTCGATTCAAGGACTACATCGCGATGCCGAAATTCAATTTGTATCAATCGCTGCACACCACGGTCGTGGGCACGGGCGGGCGTCCGGTCGAGTTTCAGATTCGTACCCGCGAAATGCATGAACGCGCCGAATACGGTGTGGCGGCGCACTGGGGTTACAAAGAACAAGGTACGCAACAAGATCTCGATTGGTTGGCGCGCATTGTCGACTGGCAACGCGATACGAACGACCCGGCTGAGTTCATGGCCAGCCTCAAGATCGACCTCGATCAAGATGAAGTGTTTGTGTTCACTCCTGCGGGCAACGTCATGACACTTCCGGCCGGGTCGTGCCCAGTTGATTTCGCCTATGCGATTCATACCGAGGTGGGGCAGCGCTGCATCGGGGCTCGAGTCAATAACCGGCTCGTGCCACTCGATACGCGGTTGCAATCTGGCGACAGTGTTGAAGTATTCACGAGCAAGGTCGCGGACGCCGGCCCGACGCGCGATTGGTTGCAGTTCGTCGCCACGCCACGCGCGAAATCCAAGATCCGACATTGGTTTTCTCGAGAGCGCCGCACCGATGCTATCGACGCCGGGCGCGACGAATTTGACCGCGCACTGCGGCGCGAAGGCTTACCGGTCCAGAAGTTGCCGGCGCTCGCGTTGCGTGAAGTCGTTGAGGCCATGAATTACGCCGACGTTGATTCCCTCTATGCCGCGATTGGTGAGCATCACGTGACTGCTAAATCGGTAGTACAACGGATTCAGCGAGTGCTGCAAGACGGCGAGGAACAAGTTCCAACTACCGCCCGTAAGCCGCAGCGGTCGAACACATCACGCGACTCGGTGGGCGTGCATGTGGAGGGTCTCGACGACATCATGGTACGGCTATCCAAGTGCTGCACTCCGGTGCCGGGCGACGAAATTATGGGGTTCGTTACCCGCGGTCGGGGAGTGTCAGTGCACCGGACTGATTGCGCGAATGCGCTCAGCTTGTTGACGGTCGGTGACCGCGTGATCGAAGTGGAATGGAACCGTGACGCTCCGCGTGCGTATGTGGTCTCGATTGAAATTGAGGCGCTCGACCGGTCGAAGTTGCTGCGCGACGTGGCCGACGAGCTCTCGGAACATCACGTGAATATTTTGACTTGTTCGTCGAAAACGACCTCGGACCGCATTGCCCGAATCCGTTTCGAATTTGAGCTTGCAGAACCCGACCATCTCGACTCGATATTGGCCGCGATGAAGCGTGTCGATGCGGTCTACGACGTGGTTCGCGTGTTGCCCGGCGCTCGATAATTCCGGCGGTCGGTGCGCCCGGCGCTGAAGATCGTGACCGAGGTCGGGCGTCACCTTTAACGTCTACTGCCTCAAGCTTTACCGACTCTTTGGTCGATACCACCCAGAGTGACATCTGGCGACCGACCAAAGGAGCGAGCTCATGATGTGTCAGCGCTTGCTTCGAGGTGTGGTGGGTGGCTGGAGACGCGCACATAGACAACGACGGTCGTTGTCCGAGCGCGGATTTACGCTGCTGGAGCTGATTTCAGCGACGATGATTCTGGCGATTGTCGCCGGAGGGTTCGCCGTCACCCTTGGCCTCGGCCTCCGTACTGTTGCGATGGCACGGCAGCGTCAGACCGCTTCGGATCTTGCCTCGGCCCGCATTGAGCATTTGCGGAGCATCGCGTATTCGCGCCTTGCGCTGTCGAGTGCGCCCGCCATGTCGCTCGACCCCGCGAACCCCGACTCCGATGTGAGCCCGGATGGTGGGTATTTCGATGTTGACGGACTCGGAAATCTCGAACCGTTGGTCGTCGACGCTTCGTCGGGAGATGTGCTGCATTTCGAAGACCCAGTACAAGTGGGGTCAACCGTGATGCGGATCTACCAATACGTTACGTGGGTCGATGATCCTCAGATCGTTGGGACACAGGACTACAAGCGCGTCACTGCGATTGTTCAGTACAAAGCACCGAGTGTGAATGGCATCAGCAGAAACCTTCGCGCGTCGTCGCTCTTTTCGACCGGAACAGTGACGGTAGGAGCCACGACAACGACTGCACCAGCTGCAACGACCACCACACTGCCTCCGGCTACGACAACGACATTGGGCCCGACGACGACTACGTCCCTGTGCCCAGGCGACATCACTGGCCCGGCTGGTTCGTACACGTTGAACGGTTCGGCCGGTGCTATTTCGGGGTTCACCGCAGCTTCATCGATCACAATCACTTCAGCGCTGAGCGATGCATGCGGGCCGGCCAGTTTCCGACTGTCGAATGATGGTGCCACATGGGGCCTTTGGACACAGTTCGATTCGCTGAATCCGACTGTTTCGTGGTCACTATCTAGCGGCGACGGTGTCAAGACCGTGAGTTACGAAGCGAAAGATGCGGCCGGAAACACGAGTGTATTTTCAGGTGCATCCATTACCCTCGACATGACGCCCCCGACCGTTCCTTCGAGTTTCTCAAGGGTGGTGACTTGCTCGGGCGCAAACCGAACCGTCGTGCTGACCTGGGGTACGTCGACAGACCTCAACTTTTCCGGCTACCGAGTTTACCGCAGCACTGATGGTGCGACTTGGACAGCGCTCGCGACGACCGCGTCCTTGACATTCACCGATACGCACAAAAAGAGTCTCGACAGCGTGCGGTTCTACGTCGTCGGCTACGACAAAGCAGGCAACGAATCCGTCAGCACTGCGACGATTTCGCTTACGAAGAATCAGTGTTCCTGATGAGCGAGCGCCAACCCATCCGTCGCAGACAAGACGACCGAGGCTTCTCGCTGATTGAGCTTACGATCACGCTTGGGCTGTTGCTCCTGGTGGTTGGGACGCTCGGTATGCAGTTAACCAGCGCGCAAAGAACCGCACGATTCGGTTCTGACCGTGCGGCGATACTGGATGAGACGCGTGCGTCGATGGCCCGCATGACCAAAGACCTTCGGCAGGCATCGGCGATTGATCCGACGTCTGATGCTGATCACCTGGTGCTGTCGACCTATGTGTTGGGTGTCGCCGCGACAGTCACCTATGACATCTCTGGCTCGACGCTGCGCCGCACGGTTACAGGGCGCCCGACCGAAATTCTGCAGACTCGTCTTGCATCTTCGTCGATATTTTCGTACTCCCCGGACACGACCGCAACTGAAACCGTCGGCTTACTACTCGAAGTCATTCCTGAAGCGTCGCCAGATGCAACGATTCAACTGACCTCCGAAATCCACCTTCGGAACTTTTAAGGAAATCTGTGATGTCGCGAAGTCAAAGCAGCGATCGTGAAAGTGGTTTCGCCATGATTAGCGCGGTGATGATCGTGGCGATTGTCGCCGCCCTTGGTGCTGTGATCTTGACAACGGGCACCCACGCCGACCGGTCGAGTCAGCGAGGCAAGAATTGGGAGTCATCGCTGGCGACCGCGGAGGCGGGGGTGCAACGAGCGATCGCGTACCTTCAATCGACAAACGGAGCGACACCGGCGCCGTTTGCTGGAGTAACAACCGAGGGTTCGTACACCGTTGCTGTGACCTATCTTGGGCGCAACCGTTATCAGATCGACAGCACCGGCTCCGCGGGCGAAGCGCAGGGGTTGGCTGCAGGTCGTTCCGTTCGCGTTGTCATGGCACCGCCACGAACGTTTCGATACGCACTGTTCTCGCTCAGCGACGTTGATACCAAGAACAACAATCATGTCGTTGGCGATGTCTGGGCGAATGGCAGCGTGACGGTCTACCAAAACGACACAATTGAAGGATCAGTCAACGCCGCAACGGGGTGGGTGACGATGGCGAACAACTCGACCGTTACAGGAGATGTAATTAGCGGCGGTTTTCAATCGTCGAACGGTCGGGCGATCGATATGGGTACTGGCGCACATATCGGAGGCAAGGCGACTGCCGCGTCGAGTAGTCCTGGTTGTTCGGATGATCCGAGCGGGGTGAATTATCAAATCAATGTCGGAGGGTCGATCGCGGGCGCCACAACTACTTGGGGAATCAAGACCGGTAGTGGATCTACCGGCCCGTTATCGACTCACGTTTGCAAATCTGCGCCCGCTACGAAAACCATTCCGACCTATTCCTTTAATCCGGCGAACTACAACCCCGCACCGCAGGTATTCGCGTCACCATCTGCGTTCTCGGTATGGCTGTCGACGAACAGTTCAAACTTGTCAGGGACGTTCTTCATTCAAGGCGGCGGCCCCTCAGACCCAGTCGACATCAACGGAGTTACCATTGGAGGCGATACGACGATCATTGCTGAGAGTGCACCCATCAATGCCTTCGGCGGTGTGGGAGTCTCGTCGGCGAACTTAACTGACAAAGTATTTGTTTTGGCGTCGTTTTATCAACCGGCGCCCGCGTCTGTGTGCACGTCCAACGGCGGGAACCCGGCTGATTGTGCGATTGGAATAAAGAACAACTTTGCCCCCAATGACGGCACGGCGACCTTGTTGTACGCGCCCAATGGTCCCGTTTCTTTCAAGAACAATGCAGATTTTCTCGGTGCGGTCTACGCCAACAGCATCACGATCAAGAACAATATGAATATCACCTACGACGATCGAGTCGATCAAATTGTGGGGTTCGGTGAGTTCACGTTGGAACCAGAAACCTGGGTCGAAACGACCTGAGTGGCATGCCCATAGCTCCTACTTCGTCCGGCGTGGCGAGTAGCGCGCGCCGCGGAGCAAGCCGAGTCGGCCGACCAATTTCAACAGGCTAAAACCATCCCAAATTTGCTGCGTGCCCCAACTAGCCTCGGTGTCCCATGGCTAGCGACCGCGACGTTTTTCAAGCCCCAAAGGGCACCCGCGACGTATTGCCTCCGGATTCGTCGCGTTGGATGGAGGTCATCGGCGCATTCGCGGGCCGAGCGGAGCTTTACGGTTTTGGGCTGGTGATGACCCCGATCTTCGAGCACTACGAAGTGTTCGCTCGGCTCGGGCAAAGCACTGACGTGGTGTCGAAGGAAATGTACGACTTCGTCGACAAAGCTGGTCGACGGTTAGCGCTGCGCCCCGAGGGTACGGCAGGAACCGTGCGGGCGTATGCGCAACATCGCCCGACACCTCCGTGGAAAGTCTGGTATTGCGCGCCCAACTTCCGATACGAAGCCCCGCAGGAGGGCCGCTACCGACAACATTGGCAACTGGGAGCGGAGGCGATCGGCAGCGACGATCCGCAGATTGACATCGAGATGATCGACTTCCTCGATGGGTTCTATCGTTCACTGGGGCTGCGCCAGGTCAAGCTCTTGATTAACTCCATGGGCGATGCCGAAACGCGGCAACGCTACGTGGCGGTGCTGCTCGACTATTGGTTGAGTAACGCGGCGACGCTTGGCGACGAAATGCCGAGGGCGCAGCTCAACCCGCTTCGGATTTTGGATTCGAAACGGCCCGACTGGCAGGTGATCATTGCGGCTGCACCCAAGCTCGGTGACTACCTGAGCGATGCGAGCGCAGCGCAATTCGACGCCGTGCAAGCAGGATTACGCTCTGTTGATGTTGCGTTTGAAGTCGCACCTCGTTTGGTGCGCGGCTTCGACTACTACACCGCAACCGTGTTCGAGTTTCAGGGGTTGGCGCTCGGCGGTGCTCAGAACGCGCTAGGTGGTGGCGGGCGTTACGACAAACTGAGCGCGGAGATGGGTGGTCCGCAAGCGCCCGCCATCGGCTTTGGCAGCGGTATCGAGCGACTGCTACTTGCGTGCGACGCCGAAGCGGTGCTCCCGCAATCGACCAGTTCTACGGATGTCTTTGTTATTGATGCGATCGGCGAACCGGACGTCGCGAAGTTGTTGCACGAAATTCGAGGCGGCGATGTGCGAGCCGACCGTTCGTACGGAAGTAAGAATTTGAAGAAGCAATGGGCCGCCGCGAGCCGGTCGGGAGCTCGCTTTGGCGTGATGTACGGCGAACGCGAGTGGGCCGAGGGCAACGTTGTGGTCAAAGACCTCTCCACCGCGCAGCAAATCGAAGTTGCGCGACTCCAAGTTGTGCAATGGTTGCGCGACCACCTGAAATGAATATGCAAAGGGAAGTGACACGATGATGCGTACACAGCGGCCGGGAGTACTGCGGGCCGAACACATTGGCACTCGGTCAACGATTTGCGGTTGGGTTGCTCACCGTCGAGATCACGGGGGCGTCGCGTTCCTCGACGTGCGCGATGCGACTGGATTGCTCCAGGTGGTTGTCGACCCCGCAAAAGCAGGGTTGGACGCAGTGAAACAAGTGCGCAACGAATGGGTGTTGCGCATCGAAGGCGAGATCAAGGCTCGGCCTGACGGCACGGTCAACGATGCCATGCCCACTGGCCAAGTGGAGTTGGTGGCCGACTCATTCGAAGTGTTGAGTGAAAGCGAGCCGCCACCGTTTCCGCTTGACGACCGCGTGGATGTCGACGAAATCTTGCGGCTTCGGCACCGTTATCTCGATTTGCGCCGCGCGCCCATGCAACGGAATCTCCGTAATCGCGCACTGGTGAACAAAGCAATGCGTGCCGCCATGGATGACCAAGACTTCGTTGAGGTCGAGACGCCAATGCTCATTGCGTCGACGCCCGAAGGTTCGCGCGATTTCGTCGTGCCGAGTCGTTTGCATCCTGGTTCGTTTTACGCATTGCCGCAGAGCCCGCAGTTGTTCAAACAACTCTTAATGGTTGGTGGCTTCGACCGTTATTATCAAATCGCTCGCTGCTTGCGCGACGAAGATTTGCGCGCTGACCGGCAATTCGAGTTCATGCAACTCGATATCGAAATGACATTCGCGTCGCAGTTCGATGTGCAGACCGCGATCGGCAACGCGGTTCGGGCCGTGGTCGATGTGCTGCGACCGGGCGACGCACCGGAGGAAATTCCGCGCATGACGTGGCGCGACGCGATGAATAACTACGGAACCGACAAACCCGATCTGCGCTTTGAGATGCGGCTGCTTGATTTGAGCGCGGTATTCGCGACGACGGAGTTCCGTGCGTTCGCTGGCGCGGCGTGCGTCAAAGGTGTACGCGTAGCAGGCCAGGGTGAAGCCTCGCGCAATGTGGTTGACGGGCTCGTCGAACGAGCGAAGCAGCTCGGCGCCGCGGGGTTGGTTTGGATGCGGGTGCGTGACGTAGATGGCGTCGCGACACTTGATTCGCCGGTTGTCAAATTTCTTACCGCTGAAGAGCAGTCCGGGATCATCGATGCGTTGTCCGCCACGGTTGGCGATCTTGTGCTGATAGCGGCAGGTGAATGGAAAACAACTGTCGGTGTCCTCGGACAACTTCGTCTCGAACTCGGTAGACCCGCGGTAACCGAGGGGGGACTGAAGTTTTTGTGGGTCGTCGACTTTCCGTTGTTCGATGGGCTGGCTGACGACGGCACTCCAATTCCTGCGAGCCACCCCTTCACGATGCCGAACCCCGACGATCTCGAAATCCTCGAAATTGATCCGCTTGCAGTGCGCGCAGAGGCCTACGACCTTGTGCTCAATGGTTGGGAACTCGGATCGGGGAGCGTGCGTATCCACCGTCGCGATATTCAGGCGCGCATCTTTGCGCTGCTCGGGATCAGTCCTGAGCAGCAACAACAGCGTTTTGGATTCTTACTCGACGCATTTCGTTTTGGTCCGCCACCGCATGCGGGATTTGCAATCGGAATCGATCGATTTGTTGCGATCATGTCCGGTGAAGAAAACATTCGCGAAGTCATTGCGTTCCCCAAGACACAGTCGGGTGCCGACCCAATGACCAACGCTCCGAGTGCGATCGAGGAAGTACAGCTCCGCGAGCTCGGGCTGAACATTCGCAAAGCACCTGTGAAATCGTGAGTAGTGTAATGACGCGTTTCTGGTTGATAGTCGGTTTGCAACCTCAAGGTGGTGCATGTGCTGGAACATGACGTGCGGCCATGGGGCGAGTACTTCGTGCTCGCCGACGATGCTTCATTTAAGGTGAAACGCATTGTTGTGAATCCGGGTCAGCGCCTGAGTTTGCAGCTGCATCACCGTCGGGCTGAGCATTGGTTCGCAGTGCAAGGATCGGGCGTCGTGACGCTTGGTGATGAGCATGTGCCCTTTGCTGCGGGCCAGTCGGTCGATATTGCGCTTGGGATGGCCCACCGCATCGAAAACACTGGAGCCGAACCGCTCGTGTTCATCGAAGTACAACACGGCACCTACTTTGGCGAAGACGACATCGTGCGTCTCTCTGACGATTACGGGCGTTAACCGCCGCAAAATCGTCGCCAACTACGCTGGGTCGCAATGGATCTCTTCAGTGCGGCGGTAGAAGACCGCTTGGCGAGCCGGGCGCCGCTTGCAGCTCGTTTGCGACCCCGATCGCTGGGCGACATTGTGGGGCAGCAGCATTTACTCGGCGAAGGTAAGCCGCTGCGGGTTCTCATTGAATCCGACCGGCTCTCATCGGTTGTGATTTGGGGCCCCGCAGGTACCGGAAAAACCAGTATTGCGCGATTGGTCGCCGGGGCCACCAGCAAGGCCTTCGAGACGCTGTCAGCAGTAAATGCGGGAGTGAAAGACGTACGCGAAGTTGTTGATCGGGCGCGCGAGCGGCTTGGGCAACGTGGGCAGGGCACAATCCTGTTTCTTGACGAGGTGCATCGGTTCAACAAGACCCAGCAGGATGCATTGCTTCCGCATGTTGAGGAGGGGCTACTGGTACTCATCGGCGCGACGACCGAGAACCCCTATTTCTCTCTCACCGGTCCGCTGTTGTCTCGTTCTACCCTGTTTCGGGTTGAACAACTTGAGTCGAGCGATCTTGTCGAGCTGATGCAACGGGCGTTGTCTGATGCAGTGCGTGGCCTTGGTGGCGAACCTGCGGCGATAGATGATGATGCGCTTGTGCATTTGGCCGATCGTGCGGAGGGCGATGGTCGCCACACGCTCACATGCTTGGAGCTCGCACACGCGTTGGCATACGAACGCGCGCATGGCTCAGATTCTGGCGAACCCTCGCCCGCTCGGATCACATTGGCGGATGCCGAAGCGGCGCTGGCGATGCGTGCAGTTCGCTATGGGAACGACGAGCACTACGACATCGTCAGTGCATTCATCAAAAGTATGCGAGGTTCCGACCCTGACGCTGCGGTGCTGTGGCTCGCCCGAATGATTGAAGCGGGCGAAGACCCCCGTTTCATTGCGCGGCGCATTGTGATTTTTGCTAGTGAGGATGTCGGGCTCGCAGACTCGGCGGCGTTGTCGGTTGCGACCGCTGCGGCGCAGGCCGTCGAGTTTGTTGGCTTGCCCGAGGCGCGAATCAATTTGGCCCACGCCGTGACCTATCTGGCGCTAGCACCGAAGTCGAATTCGGCCTATATGGCGATTGGTAATGCCAGTGAAGCCGTTCGAAATGTGGCACTTGGTCAGATTCCGAAGCATTTGCGCGACGCCAGCTACCGGGGTGCACAGTCGCTTGGGCACGGAGTGGGGTACCAATATCCGCACGACTCAGCCGCGGGTTGGGTCGATCAGCAATACTTGCCCGACGAATTTGAGGGTATGCAGTTCTACCAGCCCTCGACACATGGAGCGGAACGTGGCATCGTGGAGCGGTGGCGCGAGCGCCGAATGCAGCAGTAGCGAAGTAACCGAAGGTGATGACGATGCAAGTAACTGACGTAATCGCGATTGTGATGGCCGTCTTGGTGGCCGTGCTTGCCGGCGCCGTCGTGTCGATGCTGGTATCGCTGCGGTCGACACTGCGAGTACTTCATCGGTCGGTTGATGCCTTGCGCGAAGAAACATTGCCGTTGGTTGACGAATTGCGGGCCGCGGTCGATAGCACCGTCGACAATGTGGATCGAGTCGACCGCCTGATTACCGCGGCCGAGGGCATCGAAGCGCACGTTGATTCGGCATCACGCTTGGCGTACCGAACGATCGCGAACCCGGTCGTCAAGACGATGGCATTTGGATCGGGTGTGAAACGATCGGCCCAGCGCTTGCGGGGCAAAGCACCAAAGACCGAGATCGATGCCGCGCGCGAGCGTTCGCGACGGCGTCGAGCCCGCAACGTCTCGTAGCATTTCGCGACCAAGACGATTCAACTAAGGATTGAGATGTTCAAACGAGCGCGCTGGACAACGATGGGCTACGTCGCGGGGCTGAGCACGAGCTACATCGTTGCTCGCAAAGTGAAGCGTGAAGCGCAACGATTCGCGCCCCCGCAAGTCGCTCGCCGATCGGTTGAGTTAGTTCGCGATGCGGTGGCGGAAGGGCGGACTGCGATGGTTTCGAAAGAATCCGAACTCCGCAAGCAGTACGACCCGAAACCGGTGCGTGCGCTGCGTTCGCGCTGAGGACATAACATCGGCCGCCTATGCCCGAAACGCCAAGGACCGCTGACGAACTGCGCCGTGCCTGGCACGAATTCTTCTCCACTCGGGGCCACGCGGTTGTGCCCTCTGCAAGCACCATTCCCATCGACAAGTCGCTCCTGTTCACTGTCGCGGGCATGGTGCCGTTCAAGTCGTATTTCGTAGGAGAAGAGACAGCCCCATATTCCCGGGCGTCGTCGATTCAAAAGTGCGTTCGGGCCGGCGGCAAACACAACGATCTCGAAGAGATTGGTCGCACCAATCGCCATTTCTCGTTCTTTGAGATGATGGGCAACTTCAGATTCGGCGATTACTTCAAGCGCGACGCGATTCGTTGGGCATGGGAGTTCTACACCGAAGTGCTGAAGTTTCCGGCCGAACGGCTCTGGGTCACCGTGCATGTGTCCGACGATGAGGCATCAGATATTTGGCACACCGAAATTGGAGTGCCGTTGGAACGGATTCAGCGGCTCGACGAAGACAATTTTTGGAAAATGGGTGACACCGGACCGTGTGGTCCCTGCAGCGAAATTTTTTGGGATCTCGGGCCGAGCTATGGGATCGAGGGTGGCCCCGCTACCGGCGCAGACCGATATGTCGAGGTATGGAACCTCGTGTTCATGCAGTTTGACCAGCAAGCTGATGGCACCAAAGTGCCCTTGCCGAAACCATCGATCGATACCGGTGCCGGGCTCGAACGCAATTTGCTGGCGCTACAAGGTGTGGAGTCGGTGTGGGATCTTGATATTTTTCAGGCGCTCATCGCCGCGGCGGCCAAGGTCACAGGGATTGCCTACGGCGTCAACGATGAACATGATGTTTACCTTCGGATTCTGGCCGACCATGCCCGCATGATGACCTTTGTGGTGAGCGACGGCGTAATGCCGAGTAACCAGGAACGAGGCTACGTGTTGCGCCGCATCATCCGGCGTGCGGTGCGCCACGCATACCAATTGGGCGCCCGTGATCAGATCACGCCTTCGTTGGTCGCCGCGGTCTGCGCGACGATGGGGGTGTCGTACCCAAAGCTCTTGGCCGACCAAGCGTTGATCACCAAGATCATCAGCCACGAAGAAGCGTCGTTTCGAGCTACGTTGGCCCGCGGTACCGAGCTGCTCGATGAGGTACTTACCAAAGGCGACGTTTCTGGCGCCGACGCATTCTTCTTGCATGACACGCTGGGTTTTCCTGTCGACCTCACCAAAGAGATCGCGGCCGAACGCGGCCGCGACATCGATGTTGCTGGCTATGAGACCCTGATGTTTGAGCAGCGCGACCGAGCCCGCCAAGCGGCCAAGGAAGCAGGCGGCAAGGCAAACGCACCGATTGAACTGTTTCGCGAAGTGATTGCGGTTGATGGTCTCACAACGTTTACTGGACGCGACGAGTACCTCACCGAAGGTGCCCGAGTCGTCGCGATCATCGAGAACTCCGAACGGGTTGCCAGAGCCGAAACCGGACGCGTAGTCGATGTAATTCTCGACCGCACACCGTTTTACGCCGAAAGCGGCGGTCAAGTGGGTGATGCCGGTGAGTTGGTCGGCCCTGCGGTGGTGACTGTCACTGACACGCAGCTTGGATTACCGGGTCTGACCTTGCATCGGTGCACCGTAAACGAAGGTTCGTTGGCAGAAGGCGACATCGTCGATGCGCGCATCGACGGAGTGCGCCGCGACCGTATTCGCAGGAATCACACCGCCACACACATTCTTCACTGGGCATTGCGCGAGACGTTGGGTGATCACGTCAAGCAGGCGGGATCACACGTTTCCGCCGAACGGTTGCGATTCGACTTCAGCCATTTCGAATCGGTCGGTGTTGATGAGTTGGCCGTGATCGAAGCGATGGCGAACTCGGTAGTGATCACTGGCGGCTCCGTAACACACGACGAGATGACCAAAGCCGAAGCCGAAGCCCGTGGCGCGATCGCGTTCTTTGGTGACAAATATGGCGATGTTGTACGAGTTCTTGAAGCGGGCCCATCCACGGAATTCTGTGGTGGTACGCACGTCAGCAACCTTGGCTTCATTGGCCCTATCAAGATTCTCAGTGAAGGTTCGATTGGATCCAACGTGCGGCGCATTGAGGCGTTAACAGGCGATGCCGCGCTGGCGCACATTGCGGCGGAGGAAGCCCAGTTGCGGCGAGTATCGGCACAGCTCAAAGCATCGCCCATTGAGCTTGAAGATCGAGTCGGTAAATTGCTCGCGCAGGTCAAGGCCCTCGAGCAAGAACTCGCCGCGCTGCGCACGAAAGCTGCACAGTCGGTCGCGGTCGAGCTTGCACAACACGCAGTTGGCTCAGTGCTAGTGCTGCGCCACGACGGCGGTACGCCCGACGACCTCCGACAGATGGCGCAATCAACGTTGCGTGCGATGCCCAATGGCAGCGGCATTGTGGCGCTCATTGGAATCGGTGGCGACGGTGCGAAAGCTGCGCTGGCAGTCGCGGTGAGCAAGGATTTCGTCGCGCTCGGAGCATCCGCCGCGGAGATTGCTGCGCCGGGAGCGAAGGCGTTGGGCGGAGGAACGGCCAAGAGCCCTGATCTCGTTGTCGGAGGTGGCCCGAATATTTCTGGAATCGATGAGGCGCTGCGGGTCGTCGGCGAGGGCGCGCAGCGCTGGCGCCAATGAATGCATCGCCACACGGTCGGGTTCTCGGAGTAGATCTTGGCAGCAGGCGAGTGGGGTTGGCGCTTTCGGATCCGTCACGAGTGATCGCATCGCCGCACGCAGTGGTGAGCCGTGGCGCGTCCATCAACGATCTGATCGGTGCGCTGGCAAATACGATTGCCGAGTGGGAGGTCAAGCTCGTTGTGGTCGGATTGCCGCTTTCGCTCACCGGCCGAGACGGGCCGGCCGCACGATCGGCACGCGAGGTAGTTGACGCCATGCAGGGCAAATTTGGTGATGAAATCTCAGTTGTGTTGCATGACGAACGCCTCACCACAGTCACTGCGCAGCGAAGTCTGCGCGAGGCCGGAGTGCGCGGGCGCGATCAGACGGCAGTTGTCGACAAAGTTGCTGCCGCTGTCATGCTGCAGGCGTACCTGGACTCGACGGCAATGTCATGAGCGACGACGACCAGCCCTTCGATGTCGAAGCCGTCTTCGGCAGTACTGGCGACGCTAATTGGAACGAAGCTGGCCGGGCGGCAACTGTAGATGGGTCCGGTGAAGGCGCACCGGCACCCGAGGCAACGCGCAAGGAACGGCGTCGCCTGCGCGCGATCGCGAAACTTTTGATTGCGTTGTTGCTGCTTCCACTGGTTGCAATTGGGGGCGCCAAGTTTTGGTACGACCGAGAAATAGACCGCGCGGCAACCGATGGCAAGACGGTCATCGTTACCATCAAGGAGGGCGCAGGAACCGCGGATATTGCCGATGAATTGGAGCGCAAGCGAGTGATCGAATCTGCGTTGGCGTTCAAGGTCTATGTGCGCTTGCACAATCCTGGTTCATTGAAATTTGGGGAGTACACAATGCGCGAAGAAATGGGCGTCCAAGCCTCAATTGAAACACTTCGCAAAGGCCCGCGTATCGAATCTGTCGTTTTGAAGGTACTCCCGGGCCTGTGGCTGAGCGAGGTTGCCGAAGCAGTATCGGAACAACTCGGTCTCGACGCTCAAAAATTCATCGAGATTGTCAAGAGCGATCAGGTCCGATCAAAATTTGAACCCGCGGACGTGCATACAACCGAAGGGCTGCTCTATCCCGACACCTACCGTTTTCCGAACGACGAACGTCTCACTGAACTTGCAGTCGTGCAACGCTTGGTCAAACGTTTCGACTCCGTTGCCGACTCGATCTACCTCGATACCTTTGCCTCGAATTACCAACGCAGCCCCTACGACGTCGTGAAGGTGGCGGCGATGGTCCAACTGGAAGTACGAAAGGAAGATGAGCGGCCGCTCGTCGCTTCGGTGATCTACAACCGGTTAGCAATTGACATGAAACTTCAAATTGACGCGACGGTGTTGTATGCGATCCAGCAACGAAAGCCATCGAATACAGAACTGGATCGCCAAACCGACTCGTTCTTTAACACCTACCGCTACAAGGGCCTTGGCCCAAATCCGATCGCGACTACGAGCAAGCAAAGCCTGCTCGCGGCGTTGCGACCAGCCGACACGAAGTTCTTCTACTACGTGCTCATCGACAAAGACGGTACGCAAGCGTTCGCACAAACCTACGAACAGCACCTCGTCAACGTTCAAGAAGCGCGCGACAAGGACCTGCTCTGATGGTCGGTTGGGCTCCCGATGGTCAGACTCGCCTTGCCGCAGTCATCGGTGATCCGATCACGCATTCGTTGTCGCCCGTTTTGCACAACGCCGCATTCCGCGCCGCCGATCTCAACTGGATGTTCGGCGCGTTTACAGTTAGCGCAGGAAATGCTGGCAACGCACTTGAAGCGATGCGCACTCTAGGAATCGCGGGCCTTTCGGTGACAATGCCTCACAAGACTGAGGCCGCGCTCCACTGCGATGAACTCAGTGCCGATGCCTCGCAACTGCGATCGGTGAACTGCGTGTCGCGGACGACCGATGGCCGACTGCTCGGCGATTCCACCGACGGGCCTGGTTTCGTCGCATCGTTGCGTGATCACAACGTCGAAGTTGCGGGGCAGTCAGTTGTGCTGCTCGGTGCCGGCGGTGCTGCGCGTGCGGTGGCTCTGGCGCTGGCCCGAAGCGGCGCGTCCGTGCTTGTCGCCGCCCGTAATGAGCAAGCGGCCCAGGTGGTCGCCGCGCTCCACGCTGGGATTGACACCACTGCTTGGGATCAGCGCACGCCCGCCGCACTCGCGGCCAACATCATTGTGCAATGCACTCCGGTCGGCATGCTGGGCGACCCGAATCTCGTTTTTGACGCCTCAGGGTTGACCCCTAAGCATTGCGTGGTGGATCTCGTCTACACCCCCCTGGATACGCCGCTACTGCGTGTTGCTGACGCCGCGGGAGCGGTCACAATTGACGGTCTCGGCATGCTGATTCACCAAGCCGCGCTGGCGTTTACGGCTTGGACAGGCCTTGAACCGTCCATTTCAGCCATGCGAGCGGCGGCGCTCCAGGAACTTTCGAGCAGGACATCGAGTTGAACCGAACTCAACTGACGTCGTAACCCGATTCAACTCGCGGGCCCTGTTCTGCCGATACTGCGATGAGGAGGTCGATCGCAGTGTCATTGCAGGGAACATTCGATGTCGTAGCGCTCGCAGATTTGTTGCGGATGCTCGCGGCGGGGCGGAAATCGGGCGAACTGGTTATGGAAGCCGGTGGCGCCGCGGGGCGAATCGACTTCCACGAAGGCGAATGCAGTGGTGCCGAGAGCACTGATCGGCGCGGGATCGCGATTGACGAGACCGATTTGCATCGACGCGCCCTCGACGTTTGCTTCACCGTGGCTCGAAATCCAGGCGGAAGTTTCCGCTTCGCTGCCAACGATCAGGGCGATAGCCGCCACGACGTGGTCATCGCCGTGGAGCCACTGCTTGCTGAGTTGGAGCTTTTGAATGCCGAATGGAACGAGATCTGTGAAGTGATCCCGTCGACGGACCTTCGTCCCGCGCTTGCAACGCGGCTTTCAGGAGCTGAGATCACTGTTTCGGCCAACGAATGGTCGCTGTTGGCACGGATCGACGGATACTCGTCGGTGTCGGATCTTGTCGATACCCAGCGTGAGTCGCTTGTTGAAGTATGTCGTTGCGTCGCGGAGCTTGTTCGGCGCGGGGCACTAGATCTCAAGGAACCATCGACGCTCTCGGCTCGCGATGAGCGCGACGCCAGCGATGCTGGCCCGTCGGGCCAGCATGACGATGTTGCATACTTCGGCCCTCGGGTAGTGCCTGTCGCTCCCTACGGGCCAGGAGTCGACGCGCTGACGGAAGTTGTTGTTGCGGCTGAATCCGCCTCGACCATGTCGGGGCCAGCAGATGGGCCAGCAGACGGGCCAGCAGATGGGCCAGTAGCAGTGTCGACGGTGGCGATTTCGGCCGGCAACTTGGCGCCTCAGGTGAATGCTGCGGTCGAAGCCAGTGCGCACGATGGCGCCCAAACAACCGAAGAGGCGGCTGAAAGTTCAGATCCCCGCGATCGCGGTGCGATTTTGCGACTCTTCTCTGGGCTGCGAGAGGCGTGATTGCGGCTCTAGAGGCCGACTCAATCTGCCGATAGTTGGGTTTCCACTACGAGGAGGCTCACTCTGTCCGAGGCACCGTCTCTCGGCGCGCTCTTACTTCGCGAAGGCCTCCTCACCGAGGCCCAACTCGACGCGGCACTCCGCGACCAAGAGCAGTCAGGCAAGCCGCTCGGGCGAATCTTGATTGAGACCGGCACCGTTGCGGAGGCGGAAGTGGTTCGGACACTCGCTCGCCAAGTGGGCATCGAATTCGTTGATCTCAACGACTACCCGATCGATTTCGGCGTCGCCGCACTCGTCACCGAAACTGTCGCGCGGCGATATCAAGTGCTGCCGGTCGGGTGGGATGATGGACGGCTCGTCATCGCGATGGCAGACCCATCAAACGTCTTTGCGCTCGACGACATCCGCGCGATCACAGGACAAGATCTCAAATCGGTCGTCGCTACTCCCTCTCAGATCGGCGAACTTCTCGACCGAAATTTTCGCGTCGACACCGAGGTCGATTCGGTCGCGCAGCTTGCATTTGATGAGCTAGACGATGTCGATGAAGGTCTGACGAATCTTCACGAGGTTGTCGAAGACGCGCCCATTGTCAAATTCGTGAATCTGCTCGTTACACAAGCGGTCGGTGACCGAGCGAGCGACATTCACATCGAGCCAACTGAAAACAACCTTCGGGTCCGATTCCGCATCGATGGCGTGTTGCACGAAGTGATGCACGCGCCCCGGCAAATTCAAAATGGTGTGATTTCACGCATCAAACTGATGGCCGATATCAATATTGCCGAGCGCCGGGTACCGCAAGACGGACGTATCTCTATGAAAGTGGGCGGGCGAGGAATTGACCTGCGCGTGGCGACACTTCCCACGGTGTACGGCGAAAAGATCGTGATGCGGATCTTGGACAAAGGAAACGCGCTGTTGCGACTCGAAGAACTCGGGTTTCTCCCTGAAACCATGGAACGATTTTCAAGTGCATACCGCAAGCCGTACGGCACAATCCTCGTCACCGGCCCTACTGGCTCTGGAAAATCAACCACGCTCTACGCGACACTCAACATTCTCAACAAACCGGATCGCAACATCATCACCGTTGAAGACCCCGTTGAGTATCGGCTCGCTGGCATCAACCAGGTGCAGGTGCACCCGAAAGCCGGGCTTACGTTCGCAGGTGCCTTGCGTGCCATCCTGCGATCCGACCCCGATATTTTGCTTGTGGGAGAGATCCGTGATCGGGAGACGTCGATCATCGCAATTGAAGCTGCCCTCACCGGTCACCTTGTGCTGTCTACCTTGCATACCAACGACGCTGCATCCACGCCCATGCGCCTCGTCGAAATGGGGGTCGAGCCCTTTCTCGTCACATCGGCGCTCGATTGTGTCGTAGCGCAACGGCTCGCTCGGAAGCTCTGTGAAAAGTGCAAAGAGCAATATCAACCATCGGAATCTGAACTCGTTGCCGCGCATTGGCCCATGGACTCACTCACGGGCGACGAGTGGCCAAGTCTGTGGCGCGCCATCGGCTGCACTTCGTGTGGCCGCACCGGATACCGCGGTCGATTTGGCATACACGAGGTACTGCTCATCACCGAAGAAATCGAACGCGCGATCATCGAACACCGATCCAGCGACGACATCGCCAAACTCGCACTCATGCAAGGCATGGTCAGCCTGCGTCAAGACGGCCTGCGCAAAGCATCACTGGGTCAAACGAGCCTCGAAGAAGTCTTCCGCGTCGTCGCGTGAACATTGCGGTTACCTGCATAGAGTGGGGGGATGGCTGATGTTGTTGTGTACCACAATCCCAACTGTGGGACTTCCCGTGGCGTGCTGGAGATCCTTGGCGAGGCTGGCGTCGCGGTTGACGTTGTGCAGTATCTGAAAACGCCATTGAGCAAGGCGCAACTCGAAACAATCGTTGGGTCAATCGATGTTGAACCAGCAGAACTGGTGCGCGACGACAATCGGTTCAAGGAACTGGGTCTCAACAAAGCCGACTACACGACGAAAGCCGCCGTGGTGAAGGTGCTGCTTGCCCACCCTGAGTTGATGCAACGGCCGATCGCGATCAAAGGCAAGACCGTTATCCTCGCTCGCCCGAAAGATAAAATCAACGCGCTGCTGTAGTTCGCGTCAGCCGATTTTGGTGGACGCCTCAGCCGTCGCCGCGCTCGATCACCGTCATCGTGTCGCGATCTTGCGGCGACATGTGAGTCCAGAGGTGCCGGCGCGCCGCAAGTACTAGATCGGCAGTTGAACATGGATGATTCATCGATGTTCACAGTAGTGAGTCGCATAATGCCGTGGAGTGACTAGCGAGTTCGGATACGGTCGGACTATGCCCGCACCAGGAGTTTTGGCCGATGCAGGCGAGCGCGACCAAGGGGGTTCTCGCCGGCCGCGAGATGCATTTGGAGCCTTCGTGCAATCGGAAGCGTCGGGCGGAATCGTGCTCGTCGTAATGGCCCTCATCGCCTTAATTTGGGCGAATTCTGGGGTACGTCACGGCTACGAATCCCTGTGGGACCATCATGTTTCGTTGGGATTCGGCTGCGCGCGTATTGATGAGAGTCTTCATGCCTGGGTCAACGACGCGTTGATGGCCGTGTTCTTTTTTATCGTCGGTGTTGAGATCAAGCGTGAACTCGTCGTGGGCGAGTTGCGGGATCGCCAGGCCGCAATGCTGCCCGCGGTGGCGGCGATTGGGGGCATGGTGGTGCCTGCGGTGATCTTCGCCGCCTTGAATGCCGGTCAGCGCGGCAGCGGCGGGTGGGGAATCCCCATGGCCACCGACATTGCATTCGCATTGGGAATTCTTGCGTTGCTTGGGCCGCGGATTCCGGCTGGGCTCAAAGTCTTTCTCTTGGCCCTCGCAATCGTCGATGACCTCGGCGCGATCGCAGTGATTGCGTTGTTCTATTCCAAGAGTATGTCCGGTGGCTGGCTGTTGCTGGCTGCCGCAAACATCGTGCTGTTGTGCGGCTTATGGATCGTTGGCGTTCGGTCGCGCATCGTATTCATTGTGTGTGCAGTGACCTTGTGGATTGCCGTATTTAAGTCTGGCGTACACGCAACAGTTGCAGGCGTGATACTTGGCTTGTTGTTGCCGACGCATCCACAACCAAATCGCCGCGGCAAGAATCTTCCAACTGCCGAATCAGTGGAACATGTTCTCCACCCTTGGTCGGCGTTTGTGGTGATGCCGGTATTTGCGTTGGCAAACGCAGGAGTGCGGATTAACGGAAGTGCCTTCGATGGAGTGGGCGCAGGACGGGTAGCGATCGGAGTCGTCGCAGGGTTGTTGGTCGGGAAAATCTTGGGGATTTCAATAGCAGTGTGGGTTGCGGTCCGCATGGGCCTTGCAGTTTTGCCCGCGAGTGTCTCGTGGGTTCAGATATTCGGCGCCGCAGCGTTGGCCGGCATTGGATTTACGGTGAGCTTGTTTGTGTCCGATCTCGCGTTCGGGGATCCGTCATTGCGCGACGCCGCCAAGATTGGAGTGCTGGCCGCGTCCGTGATTGCCGGAATTGTCGGTAGCGTGGCGCTGATGGCTCATTCGAGGCGGGAGATATCGTGCAACGATCGGTGATTGAATCAGTTCGTCGCGTCGTGGGAGCGTTGACGATCATGGTCAGCGCTGCGGGGTTCGCGGCGTGCGGAAGCGACTCGCCGACCGCCGACGGGGCCACTACGGCAGGCAACCTCAGCACGACTTCTGGCCCATCGAACACGTCCACCACGAATTCGACCGATGGCGCTACAACGAGCGCTCCGGCGCCATCCACAACGAATGCGCCGCCTCCCACGGCCGCCCCGAAACCCGCAACCTCCAGCACGCAGCCGGCCGCGGTCTCCCCATTGCCATCACTTCAGGTTCGCGATGTGAGCAACGGAGCGACGGTGCAGCTCACCGGCGTTGTGCCTGCAGGCACGCCACTCTTGGTGTGGTTTTGGGCGCCTCACTGACCGGTGTGCAACCGGGAAGCTCCCGGTGTTGAGCAGTTTGCTCAACAGCACCGCGACACCTTGACCGTGCTGGGCCTTGGCACACAAGACACATTCGGCGAAGCGCAACAGTTCAGAGACCGTTACGGCATTTCGTTCCCGTTCGTATGGGACGCATCGTTTACTTCGTGGCAGAAGCTCGGTATCCCTTCGCAGCCCGCGTCGATCTTGTTCTTGCCGCAAGGCAAGGAACTCGGCCGATGGAACGGCAAGATTCCTGAATCGCAGGTGCTTGAGTTGGTAGCTAACTCTTAGTCCTCAATGATGGCAAAGAACATTTCGAACTGATCGAGGAGCCCGATGAGCGTTTCGAATGGTGCTTGGTCACCGTTGATCACGAACGCGCCGTTGGCTCGTTCGTCGTCGATTGTTGAAGTACCGCTCGTGAGCCGCACAAGCGATTCGACGGTCGTGGAGATGGCAGCATTGGCCGCGTGAACCGGCACCGCATTCACGTGAAATACGCCATTGTGCACGACGAGTTCGTGCGTTTCACGGTGATCGGTGAAAGTGATGTGGAACACGAGCTCGTGCGCGACCGCGCGGGGCGTGTTGAGCTTGACCCCACAATTGTCGAGCACCATGCGCGGCGTCATGGCCCGCATCACATCCACGCTCACCGCGCCCCGTAGCCCGGGGATGCTCGGTGTGCCGTTGCGCAATTCCTGTGCGCCCATGAGATAGAACGATCGCCACGGTCCTGACTCGGCCTGGTAACCGAGTTGTTCGAGCGTGTCAGCTTGGAGGAGTCGCGCCGCGTCGTTTGCGGGATCTGCGAAGACCACGTGGTTCACGATTTGCGCGACCCATCGGTAGTTACCAGCTTCGAAGTCGGCCTGTGCTCGCCGCAAAATTTCGTCGGCGCCGCCCATGTACTCCACGATCTTGTGCGCGGCCGCAACAGGTGGCAGCGGGTGAAGGTTCGCGGGGTTCGCGTCAAACCAACCGAGGTACCGTTGATACACGGCCTTGACGTTGTGATTTACGGTGCCGTAGTAGTCGCGGTTGAACCATTCGTCGCCGATCGCAGCTGGGATCTCGATTTCTTCTGCGATCTCCAGCGGCGTGTGTCCGTGATTCGCAAGGCGCATGGTTTCGTCGTGAAGGCAGCGATAGATGTCGCGTTGCCCGCCGAGAAACGCCAGCATGTCGTCGCGCCCCCAGCGCGGCCAATGGTGCGACGCGAACGCAACATCGCTGCGGTCGACGAAGAGTTCGATCGCGTCGTTGATGTAGCGACTCCACCCGAGTGCATCGCGAATTTCAGCACCGCGTGGCGTGTACACATTGTGCAGCGTGGCCGCGCAGTTCTCGGCCATACATACGGCACGAAAGTCGGGGAAGTAGAAGTTCATTTCTGCCGGAGCTTCGGTGCCCGGTGTCATTTGAAATTCGATACGGATCCCGTCGATGGTGAGCGTGTCGCCCGTTTCGCAGATGGACTCGGTCGGCGCAATAAGCCCAACGTCTCCAATGGGAACCGTCTTGCCGAGGCCAGCGTCGATATGGCCGTTGGCGCCTTTTGGCAGCAACGGCCCGTACATGTACATCGCCCGCCGTAGCATCGCGGGGCCTGCAACGACGTTTTCGCTAATCGCGGCTTCGAGAAAACCCTCGGGCGCGATGAGGCGGATCGCGCCGCTTGCAACTTCGGCGTCGCTCACGATCCCGCGGATTCCCCCATAGTGATCGGTGTGGCTGTGTGTGTAGATCACCGCAACGATGGGACGCACTCCGAAGTGCTCGTCGACAAGTGTGCGAGCCGCGGCCGCGGTGGTTGCGCTGGTGAGCGGATCGATCACGATCCAGCCGCTGTTAGTGCGAATAAAGCTGATGTTGGAGATGTCGTAGCCGCGGACTTGATAGATGCCGTCGACCACCTCGAATAACCCGTGGTGCATATTGAGCTGGGCCTGACGCCACAGACTCGGGTTTGCTTCCGGTGGTGCAGGCTGGCGCAAGAATTCGAATTGGTTGAGATCCCAGATGACGGCACCTTGCGCGTTGGCGATGACCGGTGGGTCGATTTGGCACAACAGGCCGCGGGCCGCTCGATCGAAATCTGCGGTGTCGGCAAAGTTCAGCGTGTTTGCAACGGACGCGTTTGCCAACGTGGTGTGTGAGGAAGCCGGTTTGGGAGTGCGAGGGGCGATGGTCATGCCCCGACCGTACTTCGTACGCTGGTCGATTTCGAGTGCGAGCGTTGGTCAATTCGCAGCTAGCCCAGGCCAAACTCCGTGAGGTGCACCGGTCGCTGTTCATCGATACTGCGATGTGCGGCCGCCCCCATAGCGACCGCCCACATCCCGTCTTCGACTGTGACGATCGGCGTCGCTCCGGCGCGAAGACACTCACCGAACTGCACATGTTCGATATACGAGGCACCTTGGTGAAAATCTGGATGCGGCACATCGGGGTGCATCGGGGATTCGATGCGGTGCGGGCCGCTGCGATCGCGAGGGCCAAACCAGATGTGATTACCGGGCACGGTCGCTTCGAGTTTGCCGCGGCTGCCAGTGATAGTGATTTCTTGTTCGTAGCGGCCACCCTCGGCGAACATCGAAAGTTCGAGTGCGCCCCGCACGCCGTTCGCGAAATCGATGATTACGAAGGCGTTGTCGAGGATGTCGCTGCGTTCGCCGTTGTAGAACTCGTCGAGGTGGTTGACGTCTTGGCCGCCGCTGCCATACACCCGTATCGGGTTGGCGCCCGCGGCGCGTCGCATGAGATCGAAGAAGTGGCAGCACTTCTCTACGAGGGTTCCGCCGGTGTTGCGGGTGAATCGATTCCAGTCGCCGACTTTTTGGAGAAACGGGAAACGGTGTTCGCGAATCGACACCATTTTCGTCTCGCCACAGCTGCCGGCGTCGAGTTGGTCGAGGAGCGCCGCGATCGTCGGCATGTAGCGATACTGGAGCCCGACCCACGTGAGGGCGTCACGGGTGCGGACGCGGTCCACGACAGTTCGGCAATCATCGACGGTGGTACACATTGGTTTTTCAACTAGGACCGCGAGGTCCGTTTCGAGCGCGTCTGCGAGCACATCGATGTGGGTGAAGTTGGGGGTGGAGACCACGATGGCGTCGATGTCGTCGCGGCGCAGCAGATCTCGGTAATCCGTCATTGGGTCCGCGTTCGGGGCACAGAGCGCTCCCCATTCGAGCGAAGTCGCCACTGGGTCGGCAAAGGCAACCACTTCGGCGCCTTCGACATGTTCAAGTACGAGCATGTGCTCGCCGCCCATCATTCCGGCTCCGATGATGCCGTAGCGGATCGTCTGGTCGGCTGCGAATTTGGCCATACTCGCAATCTAAGCTCCCGCCACTGCCCGTTGGGACGTATGAGGAGAGCATCGTGGCTGAGTTGACGACAGAAGAAGTACGCGCCGAAGTGAAGGCATTTTTGGCCGACAATTTCGACCCGGCAATGACTGTGGCGCAGTGGTGGCTCAAGCTCGCCGAGTCGGGATACGCGGCACCGCATTTTCCCGAGACGCATTTCGGCCGCGGCTACAGCCGAGCCTTATGCAACGTGGTGAACGAAGAGATCGCCGCGGCAGGAGCAATCGGAGCGCCTTCTGGTTTGGGGTATGCATTGGCGGCCCCCACGATTGTGGGGCATGGCAACGAGGCACAAAAGGAATGGCTGTTCAACATCTTGAATGGCACCGACGCCTGGTGTCAGCTCTTCAGCGAACCGGGCGCGGGGAGCGACCTGGCATCGTTAGCGTGTAAAGCCGAACGCGACGGTGACGAGTTTGTCATCACCGGTCAAAAGGTATGGACGTCCACCGCCCAATACTGCAACAAAGGCATGTTGATTGCTCGGACTGATGTCAACTTGCCGAAGCACGTTGGCATCACGTACTTCCGTTTCAATATGGATCAACCCGGTGTCACTGTGGTGCCACTCACCGAAATGACCGGGCGCGCTCTCTTCAACGAAGTGTTCATCGACGAAGCTCGTGTGCACGTCGACGACATTCTTGGTGGGCTCAACAACGGGTGGGCCGTTACGAATACGACGCTCGCGGCCGAGCGCGCTTCGCTCGGTTCCGGTGGTGGAGGAGCCGCTGGGAGTGCGTTTCCCGGACCAATGCAAAATCACCTCGCGCGACCAGTTCGCGAGTTCGTGGGCCAGGTCCGTACCGGCGGTACCGCGGGTGGCGGCGCGGGTATGAGCGACCGGCTCATCAAACTTGCCAAGGAGGCGGGCAAGATCAACGATCCGCACGTGCGCCAAGGTATTGCCAAGCTGTACACCATGGATCGCATCGGCAAAATCGCGACGTTGCGCATGCGGGCTAAGGGTGCATCGCCAGCCGCGCCCAACATCGCGAAGTTGATGATGAGCGACATGTTGCGCCTCAATCGTGAGGTTGGCTGTTCTGTCATCGGTCCGGAGTCGATGATCATGGGCCCCGACACGATGAGTGGTGGTCTGGTACAAGAAATGACGTTGTTTTCGCCAGGACCTTCGATCTACGGCGGCACCGACCAGGTGCAGCGCAACATCATCGGTGAGCGGGTGCTCGGTTTGCCCAAAGAGCCCGGCCCCGACAAGACCACCCCGTTCAAGGACCTGCTCACCTCAAATACATGATCGCACCCGACGGTTCGCCCGTCGAAGTGTTTGCAGCGCTGCCCGCGCGAGGCGTCCCTGAGATGCTGCATGGTCAGATGCTTGCGGATGACTCGGTTCTGGAGTTGGGTTGCGGCGCAGGGCGGGTTGCGAACGCGCTCGCCGCGCTCGGGCACACGGTGACCGGTGTCGACGAGTCACCCGAAATGCTCGCGCATCTGAGCAAGGCGGTCGAAGCGGTTGAGGGCGATATTTATGCGCTCGATCTTCGGCGCCGCTTTGATGTGGTGGTCGTCGGTTCGTACCTCGTCAACATGTGGGCGCCATTGGTGCTGGCGGCCTGCGCTCGCCACGTCACGGCGGATGGCGTCGTATTCGTGCAACGATTCGCGCCGGCTTGGGCCCGAGCGGCCGAAGTGGGCGAGGCGCAAAGTGGGCCGGTGCTGGTTCGATTCGATCCAATGTCATGTTCGAATGATCGACTCACCGCGACAGTTACCTACAGCCTTGGTACACAGCAGTGGCAGCAGTCGCTCGAAGGCGCCGTGCTCGACGACGCCGCTATTGCGCGTCACGCAAGCATCGCCGGTCTCAAGTTTGACGGTGTCATCGATGCGTACGACGAATGGGTAAGGCTTGTCGCTACCGCTGTTGTTTCGCCTACTTCGTCCGGCGGGCGCTGGTAGCTACGCACCCATGTTGCTCGTTCCTCGCTCCTGGGCTGCTGCGCTACCGCTGGTGTTTCGCCTACTTCGTCCGGCGGGCGTACGCAATAGTGTCGGCGATTATGAAGATTGGGTTGGCGTTGCCCTCGATGGTTGCTGGATTGGATCGGGCCACGATCTTGGAGTGGATGCGGGTCGCTGATGATGGACCGTTTTCGATCCTTGGAGTCGGGGAGCGGATCGCCTATCCAAACCAAGAAATGATGGCCCTGCTCGCCGGAGCGGCGGCCGTGACATCACGCATCGAACTGATGGCATCAGTATCAGTCACGCCGATGCATCCGCCGGTGTACGTCGCCAAACAAGCAGCCACGATCGATGTGCTTTCGGGAGGGCGCCTCACCCTTGGCGTCGGGGTGGGGGGCCGTGACGAGGATTATCGAGCACTCGGAGCGCCATTCGAACGCCGTCACCAGCGCCTCGACGATCAGATTGCGGTGATGCGCAAGGTGTGGGCAGGCGAGGTGGCCGTTGAGGGGGTGGGTCCGATTGGGCCACCACCAGTGCAACCAGGTGGGCCGCGATTGCTCACCGGATCAATGGGTCCCAAGTCGATGGCTCGCGCTGCGCAGTGGGCGGCAGGGATTGCGGGCTTTGACATGAGTTGCGATGCCGCGGCGATCCGCGACGCGTCGGCAGCCTTTTCGGCGCAATGGGCCAACGCCGGGCGCACTGGCCTGCCGTGGTTACAGAGCAGCGCATGGTTTTCCCTGCGATCCGATGCCAGTGAACGGCTCAGCGATTATGCCTTCAACTATTTGCGCATCTTCGGCGACGATGTGGCGCGCTCGCTTGCGGGCCTGCAAAGGCTTTCGACAGCGAGCGCGATGCGCGACGCTCTGAAGGCTGTGGCCGATACGGGCCTCGACGAATTCATTCTGGTGGCTACCACTGCTGACGCCGACGACGCGCGGCGCGCCGCCGATCTGGTCAATTCGTTGTCGTTGTAATTGGAGCCCGATAACGGGGCCGCGCGGGGTTACGAAACGGCATTAACTCGCCGTGACCACGAGCGCTCACGCACGCGGGAGCGAGGATTTCCGGTCTAGGAGTGGAGCCTTTACCGTGGGGCCGCGGCCGTGACCGCAACTTCGTACGACCACAGTTCCGAGGCGACGGAAACCGGCGCGGTGTGGGGAGTATTCGCAGGCTTTGTTGCGCCGGCGTGGCCGTGCGCGAACGACGGCGATGCGATCCAGGCTTGGAACGCGGCGTCATCGCGCCAGCGTGTGACTACAAGCCACTGGTTGCGACCATCGGTAGGTTGCAACAGTTCGAAGCCCTCGAAACCATCTTGTCCATCGACCGCGCCGGCACGGGCAGCAAATCGCTGTGCGAGCTCGTCGCCCGAGTCTTCAGGTACCGTGATCGCGTTGATTTTGATGATCGTCATGCCACGATCTCAGCAGATCAGGTGCGCGGTTGACTGATCGGAAGTTGGTGATGTCAGCGAGATTTCAGCTAGATATCCGCGGACGTGCCAAACAACGCAGGGTCGACGGTGATGTAGATCGCTTTGCAGGTCGCAACCACGTGAGCGCCGTCGAGAGCCTCGGCGTGAATATGGAGTTTGCGTCCCTCTTCGCGGTCGAGCCAAGTGCGAAACAGCAACGGAGTGTCGAGCGGCACTGGAGCGACAAGCCGAACGGTGAGTTCACCGGTGAACGCCGGTTTTGCCAGGCGGCCGATGACGTATCCAGTGACGTCGTCAAAGACCGCCGAGACGATGCCGCCGTGGGCGCGGCCCGGCGGGCCCTCGTTCGCTTTGTGAAACATCACGTCGGCCGAACAAACTTCGCCAAGTTCGCGCACTCGAATATCGACTCCGGAAGGGTTGGCCTTTCCGGCCACCGCCCGGTCTTCAAATCCGGCGCCGCCCGTCATCAAGCCCGCATTGGCGTTGCCGTTTGCGATTGCTCGTTCGCGCGCGGCTCGCATCATTGCCAAACGATCTCGGCGTGTGCCCTGCGCCCAAAGTTCGGTCTGTTCGTCGGCCCACACCCCAGCGCTGTGAATTACTGCGAGCGGAGCATCGAACGTAACGAACGCGTGCGCGAAATTGCGTAGCGAAGCAGCCGTAGCGATGCGGGCGGCCAGGTCGGCGTCAGGGTCGACACGAGTGTCGTTGATGTCGCTCATTGCGCCGCGAGTCGGTCGGCTGTCACCGCGTCGAGCAACTCAACATCGAGTTGAGCGTCGCCGTGGTCTTCATACTCAATCACGCCGATTTCGGTAAACCGCTGGCGCAGCCATCCGTCGCCGGCGTCGAGTAACCCGAGCTTCTTACAGTTGGGAACGATTTTCGAAAATAACGGGGCTTGAAACCACGCTTGGCCTTGGCGAAGGCGCACCAGAAATTCGCGAATGACTGCTTGGGGTACGTCGAAGTGCTCCCAGACTTGCACCATGAGTAGTCGATCGCGCATGCGCAAAGCAGCTTCGAACGCGAACTCCTGGCGTTCACGAATTTCAGATCCCGACAACTCTTGGTAGTACTCCTGCAACGAGAGTGTTCCAAATGCAACGTGGCGAGCTTCATCAGCCATGACGTAGCGCAGCAATTGTTTGAGTAGCGGCTCTTCGGTGAACATGTGCATAAAGCCGAATGCCGCGAGTGCGAGGCCTTCAATCATGATCTGCATGCCCATGTACGTGATGTCCCAGCGGTTATCGCGCAGTACATCATCGATCAGCAATTGGAGTTCGGGGTTGACGGGGTAGTGGCCCGTGAGTTTCGTGTCGAGATAGCGGGCGAATACCTCGACGTGGCGGGCTTCGTCCATTACTTGCGTTGATGCGTAATACTTCGCATCAATCCATGGCACGGTTTCGACGATTTTTGCGGTACACACCAAGGCGCCCTGTTCGCCATGTAGGAACTGGGACAGTCGCCAATTCAAGGTTTCGATGCGAAATTCACTCCATTCTTTGACACCCCAACTCGCGACCGGCGAGCCATCGATGTCTGCCATAATGGAACGTCCAGCGCCCGGACCGCCAGCGAGTTCGGCCATTTGATTTGCCATCTTCTCGACGTCGACGTCGATGGACCAGTCAAGATCTGTGGCGTTCCACTGGGTGCGTTTCGCCTTCTCGTAGAGTCGGCTGAGGCCGTCGCGTGATCGTTCATAGTCCCAGGTGAATACGGCATCACCGCCACGCCCTGTGGCGTGCGATTGGTCGCCAAACGACCGCTTCGAGTTCGCCAATATGGAGTCGATTTCGACTTCGATCTGCGTCATAGCGATCCACAGTACGCTCGCAGTCCATGACCTTCGAATCCGCAGTCCTCACGATTGAAACTCGCGAACACGTCGGCACGCTGTGGCTGGACAATGAAGCCAAACGCAATGCGATGGGGCCCGCGTTTTGGGACGACCTTCCCACGGCGATTGATGCTCTGGTTGACGCCGACGTCCGTGCGATTGTCATTGCGGCCAATGGCCCTCATTTCACGGTCGGGCTCGACCTGAAAGCAATGGGGGGCACAACTGCCCGCCAAAGCGGTGAGAGCCAGGCGACGACGCGGCGGCGGATGTACTCAGAGGTTAAACGGCTCCAGGATTCCATCACCGCGGTTGCCGATTGCCCGGTGCCGGTCATTGCTGCGATCCACGGGTATTGCATAGGCGGCGGCATCGATTTGATTTGTGCCGCTGATATCCGTTTGGGCGCCGCAGATGCAAAGTTCAGTGTGCGCGAGACCAAGGTGGCCATCACTGCCGATGTCGGCACGTTGCAGCGACTTCCGAAGATCGTGACCGCCGGACATCTGGCCGAACTCGTGTACACGGGCAAAGACATTGACGTGGTGCGAGCCGAGGCGATCGGCCTCGTCAATCGCGTCTGCGTCGACCGCGATGCCACCATTGCCGCGGCGCATGAAATGGCTTCGGAAATCGCGGCGAACTCTCCTCTTGCTGTGCAGGGAAGTAAAGCAGTGTTGCGTGCCGGCGACTCGATGACAATTCAACAGGGTCTTGACTACGTTGCGGTGTGGAACTCGGCGTTTCTACCATCGAATGATCTGGGCGAAGCAATGATGGCGTTCATGGAAAAACGCGAACCCAAGTTCTCTGGAGATTGAACGGCGTGCTCGACGAACTACTCGCGACTGCAGGGGTTGTTGAATATTGCGAACTGCGCAGCTCTGCCGTCGGGATTCTTGCGATTCACGGTGGGTTGGAAGCGGGAACGTATGAAATCGCGCGTGAAGTCGCGCTGCGGAGTAACGCATCGTTGTACTGCGTTGTTCAACCCCACGATCTGCAATGGCACGTGCCATCGCATCGGTACGTAACCGAGCAGTCTGCGCGGCTGGCGGCGTTTTGTGCGCACGTTGATATCGCGATTTCGCTGCATGGTTACGGAGGTATGCGTGACTCGGATCAGCGTTGGACGACGTCAATGATCGGCGGCAGTCGACGTGACATCGCAAAGCAACTTGGAGTTCACTTGACAAGTTCGATGGGTGATCACTACCAGTTCATTTCGCAACTTGAAGAGATACCCGCGAGCTACCGCGGTGTACACCCTCGCAATCCAGTCAACGAGACGCGCGGCGCGGGAGTACAGATCGAGCTACCGCCGCGCATTCGTGGAAACAGTCCGATGTGGCAGGGCGCCTCGCGCAATGCTTGTGGCTTTGTGGAGCACACTGAGATGCTGGTTTCAACCTTGTCCCAGTTTGCGCTGCAATTGCAGAGCTCTGCAGACTGATTAAGGTGCTCGCCACGAGCTAGTGCAGATGAACAGTGTCGTTGAAACGTCGCACGATAATGCGCTCGCCGTGGACCACAACCTCGCTAATCGATGCATTGTCTGCGCCTTCGAATGCGAAGCCCGATGCACGAGTGGCGCTCGAAAGGATCTGGCCGATGACGCCGCCGTGGACAACAGCGACGACACGTTGGTCAGGGTGTGCAGCCGCTATGCGCCGAAGCCCCGCTAGCACGCGAGCTTCGAAGGCCTCCATTGGCTCCGCGCCTGGGATCACATCCCAACGTTGCTGTTCATACATCACTTGAAATAGGGGGTCGCCAGCGGCCGCTTTGATGCGGATGACTCCACCTTCCCATTCTCCGAGGTGAACTTCACGCAGATCGCGTTCGACGATTGGTGTGATGCCAAGCAGGGCCGCGAGGGGAGCGGCCGTTTCGTGGGTGCGGCGCAGCGTGGTGACGTAGATCGCGTCGATAGGCTCATGCGCAAGCCGCTGTGCGACGCGATCGGCTTGGATTCGGCCCTGCGGATGTAATTCCGGATCGCCGTGACCGTCGACCAGCGGGAATGGAACGGTCGCGTCTGCGGGTGCGGACTCGCCATGACGCACCAACAAGATAGTTGTTGACCCAGCAGGAGGGGAGAAGCGGTGTTGGCGATACTGCTCGTCGGTCATTGCCTCACAATATCCAGATAGCTTTGCTTACCATGCTTCCAATTTCGTTGACGGCAACGCAATCTCGAGTTTTGGGGGCGCTGATGGAGAAATCGGTGACAACCCCCGATCAGTATCCGTTGTCGTTGAACGCGGTGCGCGTTGCCTGCAACCAGACTACGAATCGTGAACCAGTCGTTGATTTGACCGAAGCGACGGTGCAGCACGCCTTGGACGAATTGCGTGAGCTCGAACTCGTGACTCGCAACAAGGCCGCGGGTGAACGCGCCATCAAGTTTCGTCATCGCGCGCATGAAGTGTTCGATCTTGACAGACCGGCGCAGGCAGTCGTGTGTGTATTGATGTTGCGTGGCGAACAAACCGTGGGCGAGTTGAAGCAACGCTGTGAGCGGCTGCATGGCTTTTCGAGTACCCAGGATGTAGAGGTGGTACTGGACGATCTTGCTCGCCGAGAATTTGTGGTGATGCTGGCGCGACGACCCGGCCACAAGGAGAATCGATGGAAAGAGCTCTTGAGCGACACCGCGGAGTCGGCTGGGTCGGGTCCGTCGGCTGGCCAGCGTGCTGTGCCGAAGGTGCCTGCGGTTGCGACTGTGCCGATCGTGGTTGCAACTCACGCCCAAGTCTCGAAGACGATGTCGATTCGCAACCCGGCGACGGGCGAAGAAATCCGCACGGTAGAAGTCGCGGACGAAGTGGAAATTGCGGCAAAGCTCAAACGGGCTCGTTCCGCTCAGCCCGCGTGGGCTGGCCGGTCGTACGAGCAACGCGCTGCCACTGTTGCGCGTTGGCGAGACCAAATTGCCGAACACGCTGAGACCTCCGCGCAGATCATGACCGCAGAGACAGGCAAAGCTATTGCTCATTCGCGCAACGAACTCAATGCGGTGGGCGAGCGTATCGATTACTACCTCGATCATTGTGCTGGCGTCGTCGAACCGCAGAAAGTGCGAATCGAAGCGGATCTTGAAGAGCGCATCACGTATGAGCCCAGGGGCGTCGTGGCTCACATCAGCGCATGGAACTACCCATATTTTGTGGGGTTGAATTCGCTGGTCCCGGCGTTGCTGACGGGTAACACAGTGTTGTACAAACCGTCGGAACTCGCAACTATGACCGGGCTTCACATTGTTGATCTTGCGCACCGGTCTGGGATACCCGCAGACGTATTGCAGTGTGTGACTGGTGGCGGTGCGACGGGTGCGGCGCTCGTGACAAGTGGAGTCGACCTTGTTGGCTTCACTGGTTCATATCCAACGGGGCGCGCGATCGCCAAGGCAGCCGCGGACCGACTCGTGCCGGTACAACTCGAGCTTGGCGGCAAAGATGCCGCGTACGTGTGCGACGACGTCGACGTTGACGCCGTCGCTCCCGCGGTTGTTGAAGGCGCGCTGTATCACGCGGGCCAATCCTGTTGCGCGATTGAGCGGGTCTATGTGCACGAGCACATTTGGGAGCAGTTCCTTGCCGCGTTCGTAGCTGCGGCGGCCACATGGATTCCTGGCGACCCATTGGATAGCGCCACCAACATGGGAGCATTGGCCCGCGCTGAGCAACCGGCCCTGCTGGCAGCCCAAGTCGAAGATGCAGTTTCGAAAGGCGGCCGCGTACTGCTGGGTGGGCAACGACCTGATGGTCCAGGAAACTGGTTCCCTGTCACCGTGATCGTCGATGTCGATCACACGGCCGCGGTGATGCGCGAGGAGAGCTTTGGCCCCATCATTGCGCTGATGCGCGTCGCAGAT
The DNA here is from genome assembly GCA_005773635.1 of Actinomycetota bacterium. Classification (GTDB taxonomy): domain Bacteria; phylum Actinomycetota; class Acidimicrobiia; order IMCC26256; family PALSA-610; genus F1-120-MAGs023. Next base: position 12,562 of record SXHN01000046.1, on the reverse strand, counting down.
GATGATGCCGCACTCGCACACTTTCATGACTCCGAGTTTGGGCTTACCGGTTCAATCTTCACTCGCGAACGCGTTCGGGCCGAGCGATTTCTTTCGCGCCTCGATGTTGGGACGGTCTATTGGAATTGCTCTGACCGAACAACGACACGTTTGCCGTGGGCAGGCCGCCGACATTCAGGCCTCGGCGTGTCGATGGGAACCGCGGGGATCAAAGCGTTTGTACACGAGAAATCGTGGCACGCTCGGCCCGTCTAGTTACCCCTCGAAAATCAGCGTTGGTGTTTCGCCGGGAAGGAGACCAATGTCGGGAGTTTGCGTCGTCGTTGTACTGTCCGGCGCGGATAGCACCGCCGCCGCGGACGTCACCGTTGCTGCGTGGGATTCACCCGGAAGGGATTCAACTGAGGTCGCGTGCCGTGGCTGCGTCGTCGTCGAAGAAATGCCCAAAGTTGTGGTCTCAGAAGTCGTGGTTTCGGGTGTTGTAGCGCCGAACTCTGCAGCCACAATTGGCGCGGGCGGCGTGTCGGCGGATGCGGGCAAGAGTTGGGCGCCCGAGGTGTTGCCGGCCAAAATGCTGCCGCCGATCACCGTGACACTGAATGCGACGCCGAGTATCGGCCCTGCAAAGGTACGGAGCAAACGACCAATGGATACAGCCTCTTCGAGGCTGCAATCGAGGAGCGCGGCGATGCGTTCGACCAGAATTGCGTCATCGGTGCCGAGAGCGAGTGCAATGCTTTGGAGGTCAGTGGAGCGAAGCGACAGCGTGTCGAGCGATCCGGTGTCGCGGGCCTCGGTTACGAGTTTGATATAGCCATGCAACAAATCGTCGCGTGCGCTTGAAGCTGCGACGTGTGCGGTTGAGTCGTGCGCGAGCGCGACCAATTTGCCGTCAATAGTCAAGGGCGTACGCGGCGGAAGGATCTGTTCGGCGCTTGTGCCGTAGGTGCTGAGTAGGGCTGCCAGCGTGGTTTGGCCGGGAGTTTCCCATCCTCGTTCGATGGCGATGAGCGTTGCGCTGCTAATCGCGGCCATGTTGGCAGCCCGTCTGCGGCTGAGCGAAACATGTCGGCGGGCATTGCGAAGTAGTTGGCCGAGGCGTTCGGGTGGAAGCGCGGTGAGATCAGTCGTCACCGAGAGGTTGTCGGCCCTCAGCCGCTGCTACCCAAGTGGCAATTTCTATCCGGCCCAGGTGTCCCAGAGCACCCGTTCGGAGCCGTACGGGTCGTCTTGGAGCTCCCATTGCGTATCGATCACCATTGTTGCGCGCCGATCCGAGTCGTACGCAGGCCATGCGGGGATGGTGGCATGACCAGGGTCATTCACATGCGCGAAACGAATCCAAGCGGCGTGCATGCGGTCCGCGATATCGCGGCGTTCCGGGCCGTCGCCAAGAAAGATCGGGACGCCAGGTTGTTCGAGATTGTTGAACACGAACGGGATTTCAACTGCGTGACATGACTTCAGTGCGCCACCGAACACCGGCGTGGGCCAGGTGAAGAGATACATGTGTGCGGACCCGTGTGCGAGGTGCGCCTCTACCAAACGGATTGCCGGGATTCGAAACACGACATCACTCGACATCACAGTCCAAAGGTCGGAGAGTGAAATATCTGGACGTTCGCCGCGATACTGCTTCACCAGGGTCTGCGCGTCTTCGAACTTGGCCGACACTCGCATCACGAGACCATCTTCGTCGATATTCGCGAGTGCGGGGTCGATGAGGTTGAACAGCGTCATCTCATCGAGGTTCGTACCCGTGAGCAATGCGACGCCGCGTGCAGATCCTTCACGGACTGCTTCTAACGGTGACTGCGGCAGCACAGTCCCGTCGATGACTGGTGCGAATGGCAATGTGGCCCCAGCGGTTTCCAAACCCAAGACACTGCTGGCCTGCACGATCGCGTCGACGCTCGCATTGCGCAATGCTTCGACGTCACCAGCCTGAATGCCGAGCGCGTCGATGATTCGTTGGGTATTGGCTGTCGCCTGGTCTCGGGTGAGCCCCCATGAGGCGGCTCCACTTTGTGCGATCACTTTGTGAAACAACACGCCGGGCCGTGCGGCTGGTGTGCCCATCAACGTCGAAACGCTGCCGCCACCAGCGGACTCACCGAAAATCGTGACGTTGGATGCGTCACCGCCGAAACTCTCGATCGATTCTTGTACCCACTCCAAAGCCGCGATCTGATCGAGCACGCCAAGGTTTCCACTGCCAGCGAATTCGGAACCGAAGAGATCTTCGAGGTGCAGAAATCCGAGCGGACCGAGCCGGTAGTTGAGTGTCACCACTACGACGTCGCCGTTATGTACAAACTGACTGCCGTCGTACCACGGTGTCGAACCTGAACCGAATTGGAATGCGCCACCGTGAATCCACACCATCACCGGACGTTTGCCGGTGAGGCCCGGAGTGCAGACGTTAAGGGTCAAGCAGTCTTCGCTCTTGACCGTTTCTGATGCGCCCATCATGGCTTCGAGCATCATGTCGTTTTGTGAACAGATTGGCCCGTGCGCAGTTGCGTCTCGTTCGTCTTCCCAAGCGATTTCGCGAACCGGCGGTTTCCACCGAAGTGCGTTGATCGGTGCTTGGGCAAATGGGATGCCCTTGAACGACAGGGTTGTGAATCGCGTACCGGTGGTGCTAGTTGCGTCGGACTGGGTACCGCGCACGGCGCCGCTTCGAGTGATTGCTACGGGAGTCATGGTCCCCAACGCTAATAGCTCAACTTCCGGGGTGTCAGATGCCGACATATGCCGTATGACCCATCAGCGATTGCAACGAATCACGGGGTCAGTACTCACCCTTGTTCTGGCTTCGGGCATCGGTGCTTCGGCATACGCCGAAGAGTCGCCGAATCCGGTCCCGGCGCCAGTGGATCCGGCGACCGTTCCCGGCTATGACCACGATCCGCTATCTCTGCTCGGGCCGTCGCGAGTGGATGCGGCACATCTGGCCGACTTCGTACGGTCACACAATCCGCGGATCACAGTGACGATCGAGGAACTCGCAGAGATTTTCCTGCAAGAAGGTGCTGCGCTGGGGGTGCGCGCGGATTTGGCCTGGACCCAATCGATTATCGAGACCGGCTTTTTCCACTTTCCGGATCGTGGCATGGTGCGCCCACACGACAACAATTTCGCGGGCATCGGGGCCTGCGATTCCTGCAATAGCGGGCGCGGATACCCAGACGCCCGCACCGGCGTTCGCGCGCAGATGCAACTGCTGCGTGGCTACGCCGACCCGAATACGTTGCCCGACGCAATGATTCGACCGCCCAAGTCGTATCGCGGCGCGGCGCCCACGTGGTGGCAAATGGGCAATGGGCATTGGGCCACTGCGCCGAACTACGCGGCCGCGATCACAAGCATGTACGGACGAATGTTGAAATTCTCTGAGGTTGACCTTGCGTATTCCCCACCGACCCCGTTGGTCGGTGCGAGTGGAGTCGGAGCCGTCGGAGCCGATGCTCCACAAGAACCTGTCGTGCGCTCAGGAGATGGGCTTTACCTCGCAGACCCGGATGGGCAGGTGTACGACCTCGGTGATACGCGGTTCTGGGGTTCGGCATATGGAGCGCGCGAGAACGCGGTGGTCACCGATATTGCAATGACCCCCAAAGCGAACGGCTATTGGATCTTTTACGCCGACGGTGAGGTGCTGCCATTTGGTAATGCGAATGCCCTTGGCGCCGCGCCGCTAGGAACGGTCGCCGTCGCGCCACAGCCTCGCGGCATGGGATACTGGACGGTCAATCGTTCCGGCGAAGTACGTGCTTTTGGCACCGCGCCGGTACTGGAAGCAGCTGTCGTCGAACCAGACACTCGGATCGTTGACATTGCAAGCACTCGATCTGGTCGGGGCTATTGGCTCGTCGACTCGATTGGCCATGTAACCGCGGTGGGCGACGCCGTGAGCTTCGGTAGCGCTGCTGATATTGGTGCTGACGACCCGGTAATTGGTATGGCCGTGACGCCGTGGGACGATGGTTATTGGATCGTGACGGCCGGGGGATCAGTCCACGCACTTGGTGAAGCAACACAGCACGGCGGGGTCGCGGCGGAGTTCAGCGATGACGCTGATCGCGGGGTGTTTATTTCTCAGGCTGAACGTGACTACTTGGGCATCGTAGAAGCATCGCAACGGTTGGTGGTCGCGATACGCACGTCGCCAACTGGCGCTGGGTATTGGCTCGTAATGGCCGATGGTTCGGTATACGGGCGTGGTGATGCACCCGACTTCGCAAGAGTGCATACGAATGGTTCGCCAGTGCTGAGTGCTACGAGTCGACTTGACACCGCGCCTCCGCTGCGGTCTTAGATCTTGTCCCAGACGATTGGCGACGTTGTAGACAACTCATTGGGCGACTGCAACATTTCGGCTGGCGAACGCTTATTGATGTGGCCAATGAGGCCGTTGTACACCGAGTAACCGCAGAGTTCCTGAAGACGTGGTGCAAATCGAGCGGCGATCTCGCGGGGAATTCCCAGCTGTTGGTTTTCTTGCTGACGCACCCAACCGGCGCAGTAGTTCATTGCTATTCCGACGCGACGTTCGCGAGTTCGGTTAGCTCCGCCTCCGTGCCATAGTGAGCCGTGCCAGATGAGCACAGAACCCCTGTTCATTTCGGCGGGGATCGATTCGTAATGTTGGCCGTAGTTCGGAGAACTGTCGGCGAGGTGCGAGCCCGCGATGATGCGGGTCGCGCCATTCGCTTCGGTGAAATCGGTCAGTGCCCACATGGTGTTGCACACGGTGGGAGCGTGGGGCTTAGACAGCGGCATCAGTTGATCATCGGCATGGATTGGTTGCGCCGCCTCGTTGGGGAGGATCGAAATCGAACTCAAGGTCGAGACCAGGCAGCCACGGTCGAGCACTCCCTCCACAACCGGCAAGATCTGTTGGTGGAGGGGAATTTGCTCGTAGAGCGCGCCGTAGGCGAGCAGGTTGTAGATGCGTAGCGTGGCGTTGCCTTCGAAACTATTCAGTGCCGGTTGCACATCGAGTGCGGTTTCAAGGCGCATCAGATCGTCGTGCAGGGCATCGATGAGATTGAGATCAATTGCGTTTTCGATGATGCAATAGCCATGTTTGGCGATCTCGGAAATGGCGTCCTCGGTACTCACGAGATGCACCGTATAGGTTGCATGCATGGCTGTCTATGCACTTGGCGACAAAGTCCCGCAGATTGATCCGACCGCGTTTATTCACCCTGAAGCGACGATCATTGGCAACGTGATCATCGGCCCGGAATCGTCGGTTTGGCCCCAGGCAGTGTTGCGCGGCGATGCGTCAAGGATTGTGATTGGCGCCCGCACGAGTATTCAAGACGGCGCTGTCATCCATTGCGCCCACGATGCTGAAACGACGATAGGTGATGATTGTGTGATTGGGCATCTGGTGCATTTGGAGGGCTGCACAATCGAAGACTGTTGTCTGGTTGGTTCCGGGTCCATCGTGTTGCATCGCGCCGTAGTTCGCACGGGGGCGTTGGTCGGTGCAGCCGCGATGGTTACGAACGACACTGAGATACCTAGTAAGGCCATGGCGCTGGGCGTGCCTGCTGTGATCAAAGAGGGACGATCAAACCCCGAACACATCAAACTGAATGCGGCAGGGTACGTGTGGAATGCCAAGCAGTACTTACACCACCTTCGTCGTATCGACGACTAGCGGCGATCGCCGGGCAGCGCAGCTAGATATTGGCGCCGACAATCCTGCCGATGCCCCAGGTGAGCATCATCGCGATCGAACTCCAAAACGCGACTCGCGTTGCGGCACGCGTCGGAGGCGCCCCGCCCAAGCGAGCACCGACAACACCGAGGCACAACAGTGACATGAGCGCAACGAGCGCAGTGAGTGGAATTCGCACCGAACTCGGTGCCAGCAGCATCGCAAAGAGGGGCAATGCTGCGCCACTGGTAAACGCGAGTGCTGATGTCCACGCGGCTTGAAATGGGCGCGCGGTTGTGATCTCGGTAATGCCAAGCTCGTCGCGCATATGGGCGCCAAGGTCGTCGTGGGCCATGAGCTGTTCGGCGACTTCTCGTGCCACGCTCGGCGTGACGCCGCGACCTTCATAGATTTTTGCAAGCTCCCTGGTTTCGCCGGCTCGGTTGCGTTCAAGAGCTTCACGTTCGAGGGTGATGTCGGCGTGTTCGGTGTCGCGTTGGCTCGAAACTGAGACGTACTCGCCGGTGGCCATCGACATCGCGCCCGCCACCCACCCGGCGAGGCCGGCAGTCGTGAGTGCACTGTGGCTGCCCTTGGCTGCGGCGACGCCGATTACCAAGCTTGCGATTGACACGATGCCGTCGTTGGCGCCCAGCACTGCTGCCCGCAACCACTGTGCTCGATGCGAACGGTGGTGCTCGGCTCCAATTGCGTCAAGGCTCATCGAGTATCGAATCTAGGCCCCAGTTCGACGCCCAGAGGCAGTGGGGGAGAAACTGTACGGTCCGCTTGAAGTAACAGTCTTTCTCCAGGAGTGTGTCATGACCGAAGCAGTCATCGTTGCTTATGCCCGTACCCCGATTGGCCGGGCCAACAAGGGCTCACTCGTCGACATGCGTCCCGACGACTTGTCGGCCCACATCATCAAGGCCGTGCTTGAGCGCGTGCCGAACCTTGATCCAAAACTCGTTGAAGACGTGTTTTGGGGTTGTGGCCAGCCTGCTGGTGAAGCGGGCACGAACATCGCTCGCGTTGCCGCGTTGCTTGCGGGAGTCGATGCGCCGGGCGTGACTGTGAACCGTTACTGCTCATCGTCGCTGCAGAGCATTCGCATGGCTGCCCACGCCATCAAAGCTGGCGAAGGTGACGTGTTCATCTCCGGTGGAGTGGAGACGGTGAGTCGGTTCATGTACGGCGCGGCGGACACCGGTCCACAAAACACGTTGTTCACCGACGCACACGCGCGCACCAAGTCCCGCGAATCCGGTGATGGCGGCGCATGGACACCTCCTAGCGGCCTCCCGGACGTGTACATCGCTATGGGTCAGACGGCAGAAAACGTCGTTGAGCAAGAAGGCGTTACTCGCGAAGAGATGGATGCTTGGGCCGTTCGGTCACAAGAACGATCTGTAGCTTCGCAAGAAAACGGCTTTTTCGACCGCGAAATCGTACCGGTGACGTTGCCCGACGGCACCGTGGTGAGCAAAGACGATGGGCCCCGCGCTGGTACCACCCTTGAGAAGCTTGCGTCGCTGAAGCCGGTGTTTCGCCCCAACGGCACGGTGACGGCTGGCAACGCATGCCCATTGAACGATGGTGCGGCTGCGGTCGTGGTGATGAGCGACACCAAAGCCAAAGCCCTCGGCATTACGCCTATCGGTCGTTTCGTGAGCAGTGGCGTATCCGCACTGAACCCAGAGATCATGGGCCTTGGACCGATCGGTGCGAGCCGCCAAGCACTAGAGCGGGCGGGAATGACGATCGACCAGATCGACCTTGTCGAAATCAACGAAGCGTTCGCAGCCCAGGTATTGCCGAGTGCGAAGCACCTTGGTATCGACCTCGACCGTCTCAACGTCAATGGTGGTGGAATTGCGCTTGGTCACCCTTTTGGGATGACGGGTGCGCGCATCATGTCGACGTTGCTCAATGGCCTCGAGAACGCGGGTAAGAGCTACGGGCTCGAAACCATGTGTGTCGGCGGTGGCCAAGGCCTCGCAATGATCGTCGAACGCATTAACTAGGTACGCCACGCCGTACTTGCAGGCCGATAGGCCTAATCCATTTGCATTGTGAGATGCGCCACCTGCCCTCGTCTGGGTGAATGAGGTGGCGCATCTTGCGCGAATACCTGGATTGCTACTCAAGGCCCATCATTCAGTGCCGAGGAACAGCAAGTAATGGCGATTGAGGATCTGGGGACCTCGACGGGCGACGAGGAGAACGCGGTGGCCAGTTCGGCCGGAAATTCGGGCAGTAACAACGACTTCAGCACCATCGCGACTGAGCGCAGCGCGGAACTGCTGGGGCTGATCGAAGCGACCGATCAGATCGTGTTGGTCACGTCTGCGACGGGCGTCATCGAGTACGCCAACCCGGCGGCCGACGATGTGCTCCGGCGTCACGTGCAGCCTGCGAGCGTGGCCCAACTGTTCAGCGAGGAATCGCTTGAAGTGTTACGCGGCGCTGCTGGCGAAGCAGTACGGACGGGTGGGAAGTGGTCAGGAGAGCTTGCGATATTGGTCTCGGACGACGAGCAAGAATGCATTGAACGACCGGTCGCAGTTGACATGATCGGACACCACAATCGCGACGCCGACACGCTCACGCACATTTCTTTGTTGATTCGCGATATCACAGAACACAAGCGGGCTGAAACCTCACTTCGTAATCAAGCCACTCGCGATGCTCTGACTGGGTTGCCGAACCGCGCCATGCTGATGGAACATCTTGCTGCCGCGCTCGCTCGTGGACAACGCACGGGCTTGATGCCCGCGGTGATGTTCTTGGATCTCGACGGATTCAAGGCCGTCAACGACGGATTGGGTCACGAAGCTGGCGACGAGCTACTGATTGAAGTCGGTCGGCGACTGGGTGAATGTGTGCGCAACACCGATGTCGTAGCCCGTTTTGGTGGCGACGAATTCGTGATCCTGCTTGACAACATTTCCGATCTCGAAATGGCGCAGCAAATCGCCGATCGCATCATCACTCGCGTGGAAGAACCAGTTGCGTTGTCGAGCGGCACGGGCAATGTCGGTACAAGCATTGGTATCTCGCTGCCGTCGGTCACCGATATTGAGGCCGAAACTTTGTTGGGCGAAGCCGACACCGCGATGTATCAAGCGAAGCAACTTGGCAAGCGCCGCCACCAGTATTTCGACGACGACTTGCGCAAGCGGGCCGCCGCGCGTGATCTCTTGAAGGAACAACTCGAAGGCGCGATTGCTAATCAAGAGTTTTGGGTGATGTACACGCCTGTTGCTGGCGTTGCTGAGGGCGAGTTGCGCTCATTCGAAGCTGGTTTGCGCTGGGACCACCCCACCCGCGGATTGCTCGGACCTTCGGAGTTTATGGTGCTGGCCCGTGAGGTGGGAGTAGCACGCGACCTTGATCGTTTGGTGATCGAAGACGCAGTGCGCTACGCCCATGACTGGAATGTGGGCCTCGACTATCCGCGTACGGTATGGCTTACGGTCGGCGTGCAAGATCTGTTGTCGGGCGAATTGCAATCGGTTATCGCAAGCGCGATCGAATCGGTTGGGGTTGCTCCGGGTTCACTCGGTATCGAGATACCACTTGTGACGTTGACAAAGCATCCAGCTGAAGCATTCAAGGCGCTCCAAGCGCTGAACTACAACGGAGTGCGGATCGCGATCGACGATTTCGGCACCGACCAATTTTCGCCAGCACAACTGCAGCGCTTTTACGCCGATACGGTCAAACTTGACCGGCGCATGATGACGTCGCTGGCGAAAGAACCGGAAGCCGTTGGCGCGCTTGCCGCCGCCGCTTCGGTCTGTCGTTCGCTGGGCCTCGAAGTGGTTGCCAAGGGTGTGAACAAGCCGGAAGAACTGGAGTTGCTTCAAGAACTTGGTTGCACGAACGTGCAAGGCGACGTGGTGAGTCGTGCGATGCGGGCCGAGAATGTTGTCGAAGTTCTCGGCGACACTGCCCCGTGGAACGGTGAAGGATCTTGGCCAACCCGCGAAGTTCTGCCGAACGCAATGACGCGTTCGCAAATGGCAGAGCGCATGCTCCGACTTCGCATGGCGGCGTAACACGAATTGCAGCTCTATTGTTGGACTGGACTCTTGCGCAACGAGCGCAAAGCGAAGCCTGATTGTGTCAAGTGATTGTTTTCGCGGGTCTTTTTGACGCGTTGGGGTTTGCCTCTGGCGTGATTGCGGCTGGCGGTTCTATAGTTTGGGTTCGCAAGGTGATCTCGTGAAACATCCCGGAATTGTTCACGGATCGACTCGGGCGCAGCGAAACCAAGATGTCGGATTTGATTCAAATATTTGATCCGCACACTGAAGGTAAGCCGGGCGTGTGCGTATTCGAAGGGCGATGGTGGCGCTGAGTCTGTTGTGCGCCTTGAGTTCGTGCGCAAGCCGGGCTACATCGTCGTACAAGGCGGCGCGCAGTATCGGCGCGAAGTTGGGTTGCGAATTCAAGGCGCACACCTCGAACCCTCAAGTGCGCGATGGCGAGAACGTTACGGATTACGGTCTGCCGAAACCGCAAGATTCGGGTTCATGCTCACGAACTGGTCACACCGTGTTGAAGATCGCTATTTGGCATAGCGCTCACGAGCGAGACAGCGGCTTCAATGCAGCGTTCAAGAAGTTCTGCCCTCAAGAACAACACTTCGTCACGAAATCGGAGTTGAATCTCGCCGTCGGTGGCAAGTGGTCGGTGACGGCGGAGTCGCCAAGCGACGCGCGATCGATAGCGCGAATTCTCGGCGGTAACGCCCGGTACCTTGGTTGCTGATTCTTCACTCAATGATGCGGGGTTGCGTACTGCGATGGAACTCTTGCAATAACACGCACAGTTCGGGCAATCGGAGCGGGTGCCGCGCTACGCGGCCCGGCTCAAGGTCGGGATCGATTCGAGGAAACGTCATCTGCGAAATCGCAACCGCGTTTCAATGAAATCGCAGACGGTATCTAACCCGAACCGCAACAACGCGCACCTTGCGCGCAATCACGATCATTTAATGCCACAGTGGCCCCAGCATTGGCTCCCCCAGGCATAGAAGCGGCGTCATGATCGCGCGAGTCGGTGTTGTGTAGCGTTCGACCCATGGCTAACCGTGATCACCGAGCGACCGTGCAACGCCTATTCGACGACGTTTGGAACGGTCGTCGCTTCGACTTAATCGACGAGTTCTACGCGGCCGAATACGTCGTTGACTACCAGCCATACACACCGCTTCGCCATGGGCGAGAAGTTGTGCGCGAAATGGTCGAACGAGCGTACGCGACGATGCCTGACTATCACGAGGAATGCTGTCAATCCTCGTCGACGGCGACCGGGTCGCGGTGCACTTACGTATCAGCGGAACACAACTTGGCGCGTGGGGCCCGCTCCCGCCAACCGGCCGACACCTCGAATTCGAAGAGATGCTCCTACTCACGTTCGACGCGGACGGTCGCGTAGTTCATCAACGCGGGATCGTCGACAATCTCGCGGGCCTCCGCCAAGCCGGGGTCATGCCCACACCCGACAGCAACTGACAACACGAGCGATAATCCGACAACACCGGCGTCGGGTTATCGCAACGCACTGCTGCATTGACGCCGAGAAACTGAAGCCTGGCCAAACTTGCAGTTGTCGTCGTCGTGTGGTCTCTTGTGTCCGAAATATCGTCACGGTCCAATGCGACGCGGACCGGTTACAGCCCCTCCGCGACTAGTGCGGCGCAGCGGTCGGGGTCGTCGAACCAGGCGAAGAGGCCGCCAGGGGTGGTGACAAATCGAGCGGTCGGGATCTTGTCGACGCTCGGCTTGCCGAGGGCGGGTGGTAGGAACTGGTCGTCTTCGGGCCATACGAACAGCAACGGCACAGTGAAGCTGGCGAGCTCGGCGTCGCTGAGAACGTGCTCTGGGCGGGGTGTGCGACCTACGAGGAGGCGCCGCAACAGGGATCGATACGACGCGGCCTGACCCGGTAAACGCATCGAGAGCAGGTGCAGATCGATGATGTCGTCTGACAGCGACCGCAGCGTGTCGGGTCTCACCGTAGGCCGTAGCCCCATACGACCGATGAACCGTGGCGACGGAAGCTGTGCCATCAAGGTCGCGACGCGGCCGATCACCGGTGCGGTGATCATGCCCATCGTGAGATCGACGCGTGCTCCGGCGATCGCACCCGCAGGTTGGCCGACGAGCACGACCCGAGCGACCCGCGACGGCTGGTCGAGCGCGAACCACAGCGAGAACATCCCGCCGAGTGCGTTGCCGATCAGCGTGACTTGGTCGATGCCGAGTCCGTCGAGTACCCCGGCAATTACGTTGACCGCCTGCTCCCGGACCGGAGCGCCCTGCCAAAGGTAGGGCGGCGACAAGCCGTGCCCCGGGAGATCGATGATCACGAGGCGGTGTCCGGGAAGGCGGCCAGCGAGTGGTGCCATCGCGATCCCGGGTGCCGCGATGCCATTAATAAACAGCACCGGATCACCGACGCCCGACTCCAGGACACGGACACGCACGGGCGGCGACGCGATGTCAACCCAACGTTCCTGCACGTCAAGTCCATTTGCTGCCGCGACACGACCCTCAGTCTCCCGGAATCTGGTCTCGACACTCATCGGCGCGAATCGTATACCCAACGCGCTGGCCGTCATCTTGCATCGCATGTCTCAAGACCGTGGCGACTCAGAACTGCCGTTATGAGCGCGTGCTGATGACCCTGGCGCGCGGTCCTCTATCTGCGGAGTGGGATTGGGGTTGTTGGTGGTCGTGGGTGGCTGGTGTCGTAGTGGCTGCCGTCGGGTTTGAACCATTTGATGGTGGCGTCGGCATCAATTTTGATGGTCCATTTGCCTTCGTGGACGAGTCGGTGGTGGAAGTAGCAGAGCATCACACCGTTATCGATGTTGGT